>JAZNSH010000049.1:0-17961 GCA_045591115.1 Clostridia bacterium | reverse complement strand
GCTTTTTGGGGATAAGGAGTCGCAGTGGAGCCAAAAAAGCATTCCGTCATTTTTACGGAATGCGTAAAGCGGAACTTGCGATGACGCGGCTTGCAAGGGTTTCTCGAACTCTGGCAGTCTGCTGACTTTGTCAGCAGACTGACTCCCCTTTTAGGGGAGTATTTTTATTGACATTTTTTTTATCCTATGTAATAATACACATATAACAATTATAATGGGGTATTTTGATGTTTAAGAAGTTATTTGGCACAAAAGCGTTCTATAAAAGTATAATTGCACTTATGCTTCCGATAATGATTCAGAACGGCATAATGCAGTTTGTAAATATGCTTGATAACATAATGGTTGGTAGGCTCGGCACGGCGGAAATGTCAGGCGTAGCCGTTTCAAATCAGCTGATTTTTGTGTTTAATCTTTGTATATTCGGAGCAGTGTCGGGTGCAGGCATTTTCGGCGCTCAGTTTGCAGGGAAAAAGGATAATGAGGGCATAAGGCACACCTTCCGTTTTAAGGTGATCTTTTGCACTGTTATTTCAATTATCGGCATTGTTTTTTTCCATTTCTTTGGCGATCCGTTAATAAATGCCTATCTTAAGGGCGAGGGAGCTCCTGGGGATGCAGTTAAAACCTTAGGCTTTGCACGTGAATATCTTGACATAATGCTCATTGGTCTCATTCCCGCATCTATCGTTCAGGCATATGCAAGCACCTTAAGAGAGATCGGCAAGCCTAAAGTGCCTATGTATGCAGGTGTTGTGGCGGTTTTAGTGAACCTTTTTCTTAACTACGTTCTTATTTTCGGCAATTTCGGAGCACCTCAGTTAGGCGTTGCAGGTGCGGCAATAGCAACGGTAATATCACGCTTTGTTGAGCTTCTTTTCGTTGCGGTCTGGACCCGTAGCCACAGTGCGGATAATCCCTTTATTATCGGTGCCTACAGAAGCTTTTTTGTGCCCCTCTCCTTAGTAAAGCAGATAGCGAAAAAGGGCATACCGCTTTTAATGAACGAAACCTTGTGGGCGCTGGGAATGGCAGTGCTCAATCAACGCTATTCAACGCGCGGACTTGATGTTGTTGCTGCCAATAATATAGCAACAACCTTCTTTAATGTGTTCTCAGTTGCCTTTATTGCAACGGGTGCGGCAATCGGAATTATGCTTGGACAGATCCTTGGCACGGGGGATACGAAGAAAGCCTATCAAACAAGCGCAAAGCTGATCACTTTCTCCGTTATTGTAAGTTTGTTTTTTGCGGCAATATACTTCCTTTGTGCAATATTTATCCCATATATCTATGATGCGAGCGATAGCGTGCGTACACTTGCACGCGATCTTATGTGGATAGGTGCGCTGATTATGCCAGTCGATGCCTTTGCCAATGCAACCTACTTCACCTTGCGTTCAGGCGGAAAAGCGTTTATCACCTTCCTCTTTGACAGCGGCTTCGTCTGGGCGGTAATCGTGCCCATCGTATACGTTTTAAGTGAGTTTACCGCACTTCCCATTGTGCCATTATATCTTATAGGTCAGGGGCTTCCCATCTTCAAATGTCTTTTAGGCTTCTTCTTTGTTAAAAATGGCTCTTGGGCAAAAAATATAGTGTGAGGTTTTTATATGGAAAGAATAGAGCTTAATCAAAACTTAAATTTAAAAGTGCATGGCAGAATAAGTGATAAAGAAGTTGGCGGTATACCGTTATTTTGGTCAGCCTCTTGCCTTGAAATGAACGTAACTGGTTCTGAATTATACTTGGAATATGAACATACTTCAGGCTATTTTGAAAGCTACATTCGCATTGAGGTTGATGGCTTTGACTTTATGCGTTTTATGCTGGAGGATGGCAAGCATAAGGTGCATATTTTAAGGCGTTTTAATAAAAATCTTATTAAAAACGTACGAATTTTCAGGGAGGATCAAGCTTCGCCAAATAAAGTGCTTTTAACTGCAATCGAAACTGATGGCACTCTTGTGCCTGTTAATGAAAATAAACTTAAAATTGAGTTTATTGGTGATAGCGTTACTGCAGGAGAAGGCTTGTGCTGTACGCCTGAAATGAACGTATGGACGCCTGCTGTATTTAGTAACCGCGGCAATTACGTGCTTTTGACTGCAAAAAATCTTGATGCGGATTGGTCAGTTGTGGCGAAATCAGGCTGGGGCATCCATTGTGAGGGGTGGAGCAATAATATAAATTGCAATATACCTGCTTATTATGAATTTGTTGCATCAACAGATAAAAGTAAGGATATTGAATTTCTTGGCGGTACTGATATTTATAGCTTTAAAAATCATGCTGATGTTACGGTAGTAAATTTAGGCTCGAATGATTGTTTTGCTTTTAATGCAAAGCAAAGCTTTATTGATGAAAACGGTATTGCACATAAGCTTAGCCTTGACGAAAATGGAAATCCCAACAAAGATGATATAAAAATGCTTTATGATGAAATTTATGCGTTTTTAACAAAAATTCATCAATATAACCCTGATACAAAAATTGTTTGGTGTTATGGTATGTTAACTGATTTGCTTAATGAAACCATAATCTCGGCTGTAAATTCATATAAAAGCGATACTAAAAAAACAGTTTTAACCCTTGAACTTCCCAAATTTTCAAAAGAATTTCACGGTTCAAGGATGCATCCGGGCGTAGTACCGCACAAAACTTATTCTGATGTAATTACAAAGGCTATTAAGGAAATATTATGATAGATATCTGGCATAAATTAGCAAGCACTGAAAGACCTATCGTGCTTTACGGTATGGGCAACGGTGCCGAAATAATGATGAAACAGCTTAAAAGGTGCGGAATTTCCGTTTCAGGCTTCTTCGCAAGTGATGATTTTGTGCGTGGACAGTCCTTTTTGGGATATAGAGTAATGACCTTTAAGGAAATTAAAGAAAAATTCCCCGATATGATCGCTCTTGTTTCTTTCGGCACACAGAGAAAAGAAGTGATCGATAACATTCTTTCGCTTGATTGTGAGCTTTATGCTCCCGAAGTTCCCGTTGTTGGAGATGAAGTCTTTACCCTTGAGTTTGCAAAAGAACACAGGGCGGAAATAGAAAAAGCTTATTCCTTATTGGCTGATGAACAGTCAAAAAAGGTTTTTGAAGAAGTAATTGCATATAAGCTTGATGGCAAAATTTCTCACTTGATAAATTGCCAAAGCGAGGATTCTTTAGAGCTATTTGCTTTTAGCGAAAATGAAAGCTATCTTGATTTAGGAGCATATAATGGGGATACGGTTCTTGAGTTTATTGAAAAGGTAAAAACTTATGATGGTATTACTGCCGTTGAGCCTGATATAAAGAATTTTAAAAAGCTTCAGAAAAACACGGAGCATTTAGAAAATATTACCTTGATAAATAAAGCGGTAAGTAATTTAAGCGGAACGGTTAAGTTTTCAACTGCAGGGGGAAGAAATTCCCGTATAGGCGGTGAAACTGAGATTCCTTCAATAAGTATCGATGATCTTAAAGCTGATTTCACTTTTATAAAGATGGATGTTGAGGGGCAAGAGCTTTCTGCCATAAAGGGTGCGGTAAACACCATAAAAAAGCACCCGAAGATGCTCATATCTGCCTATCACAGAAGCGAAGATATTTTTTCTCTTCCTCTAAGAGTAAATGAGATCAACCCTCAATATAAGATCTATTTAAGGCATTTGCCTTACATCCCTGCGTGGGACACTAACTATTATTTTATTTAACGCTTGCAAAAAGTAATTAAATGTAGTAAAATAACTATATATGTTTATAAGGGTGATTTTTTTGAAGAGAATTATAACGTTTTTTATATTGCTTATAATGCTTCTTTCCTTTGTTTCTTGCGAAAACGGGGATAAAACACCGGATGAAACTATAATAGAGGAACACCCTGAGGAGCTTGTTTATAAGGAAGATTTTATTGGTATTTGGTGTGTAAAAACACCTTTTTCTGCCAATGAAATTAAAGAATTCGGTAAAGATTTAGGGCTTGCTGATTTCTCCACAACAGCTCAATTGGTTTATTATGTTGAACTTAAAGCTGACGGCAGCGCAGGTATAGTAAAGGATATTGAGCTTCTGAAGGCTGCTCTTAAGGATAGTTATTATAATGTTTTTTATGATGCCTTTACGGAAGCGAGGAATAAACTTTCCGAAGAAGAGTTTTATTTAAAAATAGCTGAAAATTACGGATATCAAAGCTATCAGCATTTTTTAAAAGGCGAAGTTCCTGCTCGTTATGCTGATTCCTTAAGCCATCGGGAATTTTTTAGAATGGCTTGTGAAGAAGCTGAAAAATATAAAAATTCACCTATTGAGGAACAAGCCGCAATGGGTGCTTTGTGGGCAGAAATTCTTGAAGAGGTTGGCAACGATCTCGTTTATGAAAATGGCAAATGGGTTGCAAATAATAAATATAATTTCACTTGGGATTTTTTAAACGAAAGCTCTACCTTTGTTTTTAATGAAACTGAATATTCATTAAACGGCGATTACAAGGTAATGTATTTAACGAAAAAAGATAACCCTGAAAGTAAAATGACGTGGTACAGGAAGTAATATATTGGAGGCAAATATGAAAGCAATTAAAACTGAGCTTGATGGCGTAATCATAATTGAGCCTGATGTGTTTGGTGATCGCAGAGGCTGGTTTATGGAAAGCTGGTCCAAAAAGAAGTATGAAGATTTAGGCATAAATGTTGAGTTCGTTCAGGATAATGAAAGCTTTACTGCGAAGAAAGGCACTTTAAGAGGCCTTCATTTCCAGATGGAGCCTATGGCACAGTCAAAGCTTGTGCGCGTTGTTAAAGGCGCGGTTATGGACGTTGCAGTTGATATCCGAAAAAATTCACCCACATATCTTAAATGGGTAAGCGTTGAGCTTTCTGAGGAAAATAAGCGTCAGTTCTTTATCCCTAAAGGCTTTGCACACGGCTTTGTAACCTTAACCGATAACGTTCAGTTTGTTTATAAATGCGATAACTTCTACAGTAAGGAATGTGATCGCTCAATTAAATTTAATGATCCAGCAATCGGTGTGGAGTGGGGCATCGAAGATCCCATCGTTTCTGAAAAAGATGCAAATGCGCCTTTGTTAAAGGATAGTGACTGCAATTTTACATATAAAGGAGAAAAATAAAATGACAATTATCGTTACAGGCGGTGCCGGCTTTATCGGCAGCAACTTTGTTTACTATGAGCTTAAAAATCATCCCGATGACAGAATAATCTGTCTTGATGCTCTTACCTATGCAGGTAACCTTGCAACTCTTGATGAGGCAATGAAGAATCCCAATTTCCGTTTCGTTAAGGGCGATATTGCTGACCGTGAATGTGTAAACAAGCTTTTTGAAGAAGAAAAGCCTGATATTATCGTCAACTTTGCCGCAGAAAGCCACGTTGACAGATCTATCGAAAATCCCGAAGTTTTCCTTCGCACCAACATTATGGGAACTCAGGTTTTAATGGATGCTTGCCGTAAGTACGGCATTAAGCGCTATCATCAGGTTTCAACCGATGAGGTTTACGGTGATCTTCCCTTAGACAGACCCGAATTATTCTTTACCGAAGATACTCCTATCCACACATCAAGCCCCTATTCGGCAAGTAAGGCTTCAGCCGACCTTTTGGTGCTTGCATATCACCGCACCTTTAAGCTTCCCGTGTCAATTACGCGTTGCTCAAATAACTACGGTCCCTATCATTTCCCCGAAAAGCTTATTCCCTTGATTATTTCAAGAGCGTTGAACGATGAAAGCCTTCCCGTTTACGGCAAGGGTGAAAACGTTCGCGATTGGCTCTACGTTGAGGATCACTGCTCAGCTATCGATCTTGTTATCCGCAAGGGCAGAGAGGGTGAGGTTTATAACATCGGCGGACATAATGAAAGAACAAATCTTCAGGTTGTAAAGACTATTCTTAAGGAGCTTGATAAGCCTGAAAGCCTTATTACTTACGTTACTGACCGTCCCGGCCACGATATGCGCTATGCCATCGATCCCACAAAGATTCATAGTGAGCTTGGCTGGCTTCCCGAAACAAAGTTTGATGACGGTATCAAGAAAACCGTTAAATGGTATCTTGATAATAAGGCTTGGTGGGAGAATATCTTAAAGGGCGATTATCAGAATTATTATGAAAGAATGTACTCAAAGAGGTAATTAAATGAAGGTTCTCGTAACGGGCGTAAAGGGTCAGCTTGGCTATGACGTTGTTAAACGCCTTAATGAACTTAATATTGAAGCAAAGGGAGTAGATATTGATGATTTCGATCTCACTGATGAATCTGCCGTTATGGCGGGTATATCAGCATATGATCCCGACGCCATCATCCATTGCGCCGCATATACGGCAGTAGACAGGGCAGAGGATGATCAGGATATCTGCTATCACGTTAACGTTAACGGCACTAAGAACGTTGCTCTTGCCGCAAAAAAGCTTAACGCCAAAATGATCTATATCAGCACTGATTACGTTTTTGAGGGCGTAGGCGATAACTTCTATGAGACTGAAGATAAAAAAGCACCTCAGTCGGTGTACGGCAAAACTAAGTCATTGGGCGAGGATGAAGTGTTCAATCTCCTGAAAAAGCATTTTATCGTGCGCATTTCTTGGGTTTTTGGCATTAACGGCAATAATTTTGTTAAAACGATGCTTCGCTTAGGCAATGAACGTGAAGAGCTTAACGTTGTTTCTGATCAGATTGGTTCGCCAACCTACACTCGCGACCTTGCAGTTTTGCTTTGCGATATGGTTCAAACCGAGAAATACGGCATTTATCACGCCACCAATGAGGGCATCTGCTCTTGGGCTGAATTTGCTGAGGAAATAATGAAGCTTGGCAACAGAAACACAAAAATCAATTATATTACCAGCGACCAGTATCCCGCAAAGGCAAAAAGACCTTTTAACTCACGAATGAGTAAAGATAAGCTTGAAGAAAACGGCTTTAACCGTCTGCCTCATTGGCGTGATGCACTAAAGCGGTATATTGACGAATTGAAAGAGCTTTGAAAACCTCCGCTTTGGAGGTTTTTCCATTTTAAAAGGCGAAATCGGTTGATAAACTTTCAAATTGGTGTTATACTATTGGTAACAATTTTTAGAAGGTGATTATTTTGGGTTGCACACATAACTGCTCAACTTGCTCATCAAATTGCGCAAGTAAAAATAAGGAAAGCTTCATTGAAGAAGCACACAAATTAAGTAAAATTAAAAAGGTTATCGGTGTTGTTTCAGGTAAGGGTGGTGTAGGTAAATCCTTTGTTACCTCCCTTTTAGCCTGCGAAATGAATAAGCGCGGATTCCACAGCGCAGTTCTTGATGCCGATATTACAGGCCCATCCATTCCCAAGGCATTTGGTATTCACGAAAAGGCTATGGGCACTGAGGATGGCATTATTCCTGCAAAAACAGATACGGGCATTGATATTATGTCAATTAACCTTATGCTTGAAAATGAGACCGATCCCGTTGTTTGGCGTGGTCCCGTTATTGCCGGTGCAGTAAAGCAGTTCTGGACTGATGTTATCTGGGATAACGTTGATTATATGTTCGTTGATATGCCTCCGGGAACGGGCGATGTGCCTTTAACTGTATTCCAATCACTTCCTGTTGACGGTATCGTTATCGTAACATCTCCTCAGGATCTTGTTTCAATGATCGTTGAAAAGGCTGTTAAGATGGCAAAGATGATGGATATTCCCGTTATCGGCATCGTTGAGAATATGGCATATTTTGTTTGTGATGAATGTAACAAAAAGCATTATGTCTTTGGCGAAACAAAGGCTGAGGACGTTGCAAAGAGCTTTGATATTCCGTCATATGCAGAACTTCCCATCAAGCCTGAAAATGCCCGTCTTGTAGATTCAGGTAAGGTTGAAGAAATTGATTCATCGGCACTTAAGATGATTGCCGATAAAATTCAGTAATATGTTTTCAAGTGAAAGAATAAAAGAGCTTACCGGCTTAAATGATGTTTTAGTGTTGGCGGAAACCGATTCCACCAACACTTTTTTGAAAAAGCAGTCAGGGGAGAAAAGTGAGGGCGCAGTAGTTATTGCCCAAAAACAAACTGCAGGTCGCGGACGCTTGGGCAGAACCTTTGTTTCTGAAAAAAACGGTCTTTATATGAGCATTTTTCTTCAGCCTGAATTTAAGGATATAACGCTTATAACCACTATGGCGGCCGTTGCCGTTTTAAGAGCCGTTGAAAGGTTTACCGAAAGGGAAGCAAAAATAAAGTGGGTAAATGATATTTATCTTGATGATAAAAAGGTTTCAGGCATTTTAACTGAGGGTGTCTTTGAAGGCAATAATCTTGTGGGGGCTGTGCTTGGCATTGGCGTAAATCTCCAAAATCCCGAAAAGGGAATGGATGAAAGCATTAAAGATATAGCAGGATACCTTTTTGAGGAAGATCAGGGCATAGCAAATGAGTTTACCGCATACATAATAAATAGCTTCTTTGATATTTATAAAAAAGCCGATCATATTGAAGAATACCGCAAAAAAAGCTATCTTACGGGTAAAGAAGTTTTCTATATTTTGAATGGTGTTGAACATTCAGGCACGGTTTTAGGCATTGATGATGATTTTGGGCTTATTATCAATGAAGAAAATAGGGAAATAAAACTTAAGTGCGGCGAGGTAAGCGTTAAGTCCAAAAGTTAAGAAACTTTTAATTTTTTATATACATTAAAAAGAAGTGTTGACAAAGAAAGGAAAACACTATATAATTTTAACTGTAAATATTTTATAAAAAATATTAGGAGGATTATTATGAAAACATTAAAGAAGATTCTTGTTCTTGTTCTTGCATTAGCACTTGTTTTCTCTTTCGTTGCTTGTGACGGAGAAGAGACTCCAGCTAACCAGGACGCAAATCAGACAGAAGTTAAGCGCACTCCCAGACCTACTCACAAGCTTCAGGTTGTTGATATCACTGCTGAGCAGCTTAACAACTATTACGTTGCTTATTCAGTTACAAAGACTGATGCAACTGTTATGATTCAGGATGAAAACGGTAACTATGTTCCCAAGACAGATGCTGCAAACTATGTTGAAGTTGGTTTCTCAAACCTTGTTCTTGAAAGTAAGGATGGCGGCGAAACCTTTGCAATCGGTGGATTACAGTGCTTTAACAGCACCGCTGACATCACACAGTACCCCAAGACAATTTTCAACGTTCATATGAACTATGAAAAGGCTGAACTTGAAAACAAGGGCACAGAAACTGTTGCAGGCAAGGAATGCACACATTATTACTACAAGAACGGTCTCTTAGAGGCTCATATGTATGTTGATGAAACATTTGGCACAACAGGCATCTGCTTAAAGTATGAAGCTGTTGGCTATGCTCCCCAGGTTATCGAAGTTACTGAGCTTAAGTTCGGTGTAATCAATAGCGAAGAAGGCTATGAATTTGCAACCTTCCAGTCAAAGCAGGCAACACCTGCTCCTGTTGAAGAAGCACCTGCAGCTTAATTAAAAGCTAAAATTAAAAGAAGCGATTTTTAATCGCTTCTTTTTTTTCGGTATTCATTAGGTGCGTAACCCGTTACAGTTTTAAAAGTTTTGTGAAAGTGTGCAGGCGTATTAAAACCTACTTCAAAGGAAATATCAAGTACGGAGGAATCTGTGCTTTCCAAAAGCCTTTTTGCGTGTTCAATACGCATTTCTGTCAGATATTTTGTAAAAGTGATTCCGGTTTCCTTTTTAAACAAATGTGAGAAATAGTCGGCATTTACACCTAAATGCTTTGAAATTGTTTTAACGTTGTGCTTTTTCTCAGGGCAAGTTATAATAAGCGTTATTGCTTTTTGAACTAAGGGGTTTATAAAAAATACATTTTCGTTTATTATTGTACCTGAGTTAAATATATCGATAAGTATACAGTTAAACAAATTTTTTATATAATTATCTTTGAACTTTTCTTTTGTGTTAAAATATTTATATAATCTGTTAAGGTCATCAATAATTTGTTGGCTGACGTTTTTTATGTAAATGGGCGCAAGTGTTGGAAGAAAGGTGCTGTCTACAATTTGCTCGGAAAATGAAACGTTTAGCGAAATTGCGTCCTCGCGTATATCCGTTTTAATTTCGTGAAAATCCTTTGGCGTTACAAGGAAAAGGCAGTTACCCTCAATTTTATACGGGCGGTCGTTTACAATACATTGACCGTTACAGTTAAGGTACAGTATTATTTCATAATAATCGTGCCAATGATACTTAAATGAAGTTTCCTTTTTCTTTTTTTTCATATTAAGCAGTTTACCGCCAAGCATATTTCGGCTGAACTTTGTTAAGTTGCTCATTTTATCATCCCCATATATAATATTATACATCATACATAAGATATTGCAACTAATTTTAAAGAAAATGATAAGAAAAAACAAATTAAAAACGATATAATAAAAATGATAAAATAATTATGAGGTGGTATTATGACAGATAGAGAATATCTTATTTCTGTTGCTGAAAAAACGTGCATCCCCATGTTTGAAAAGGCAATAAACAATATAAGAGAAAATAAACCTTATACGGTAATTGACCACGTTTCCATTGAATGCTCTAAGCTTGAAGAGCTTTTAAGACCCCTTTGGGGTATAGCACCCCTTTTAAAGGAAAAGGATTATTACATAACGGTAAAAGGTGAAAAAACATCCTTAGCAAAGGCATTAAGGGATATTATTTATGAAGGCGGCTGTGAAGAATCACCAATTTGCTTTTCACGCTTTTCAAAAAGCAGATCAGAAACATCTTTTGCCAATCAAATGATAACTGAATTTGCAGGCTACTGCCTTGCAATAAATATCGCCCCCGAAGTATTGTGGGAGCCTTATACTGAAGAAGAAAAAATTAAATTAGGCTCGTGGATAAAAAAATGGGCGGTGCTTGCCCTGAAAAATTCGTGGCGAAATAATCATTTCTGGTTTCCGATGCTTTCGATTATCGCGTTGGAAAAGATAGGAATTCCTTGTGGTGATGTTGATGAAACTATGGCAGACGGCTTTTCCGTCCTTGATAAAATGTATATTTCTGACGGTTGGTATCAGGATGGCACCTTTGGCAATTTTGATTATTATTTAGCGTGGGCGCATCACGTTTACCCGATTTTGTGGATTTATTTGTCGAAAAATACAAGATTTTATGATGAAAACAGGGCAGAAGAATACAAAAAACGTACCGAAATGTTTTTTGATTATTTTACCCATATATTTGATATAAACGGTGCGGCGTGCCCGTTTGGCAGGTCTTTAGCATATCGTTTTGCGCAAAGCGCATTCTTTGCCGCGGCCGCTTTGGTTGATTGTAACGTTAATTACGGTCTTGCAAGAAAGATTTTAATTAAAAACGTATCATATTTTATGGAAAATTCCATTTTAAACGAAGATAACACTTTCCCTCCGGGATATTTATATGATTCACCTGCAGTTGTTGAGAATTATACCTCATCGGGCGGTGCGTACTGGTGCGCAAAAACCTTTTTAGCACTTTTATTGCCTGAAAATCACCCTTTTTGGCAATCCAAAGAAAGTTTAATGCCCATAGAGAAGGGTGATTTCTTAATAAATTCGCCTGTTGAAAACGTTAATATGGTACTTGAAGGCAATAAATTTTCAGGCGTAACCTTATACAAAAATACCTGTAGCTATTATTCAGAAAAAGGGTGGCGCGCGCGATATAACGATATGGCAGGCTACTATAATAAGTTTGTATATAATTCTCGCGCAGGTTTTTCAATTTCTTCAAGCGATACTCCTGCGTGGGATAATATTATCAGCCTTGAATTTCCTGATAGCACCGTTGCATCAAAACGCTACGGTTTTACACCTTTGGGCATAAAAGACGACGTTCTTATTTCAAAACATAATCCGTTTAATAACGATAAGAATACTGAAATAACGTCCTACGTGTTACCCTTAAAAGACGGTTTCCATCTTCGCGCGCACAAAGTGGTGCTTGATAATAATTACAAGGTAATTGAGGGCGGATTTTCTATAGGCAGCTATGATGACGGCAGTATTTGTGAAGTAAAAGAAAATTTCGTTGCGTATAGCTATAAAAACAGTTATTCAAAGCTTTATACGGTATCGGATACAGCTTTTAAATACGAAGTCAAAACTCACGCGCCGGGGCTTCATCTTCTTGCGCCGCAAAGCGCATATCCTGCATACATTACCGATGTATTAGATAAAGGCACCTATTATTTTGCAACGATATTTTATTTTACAACGGGCGAAAAGGAAGAAATTCAACCTGAAATTAAGCTTGAAAACAACGTTGTAACAGTGAAATATAAAGATATTTCTAAAAAGATTATATTGGAGTGATTTTTTTGAAGGCTTTAATAACCATTCCGCAGGGCGAAATTTTTGATAGTTTTATATCAAAAGAAACAATAAAACTTCTTGAAGAAAATTTTGAAGTCTTTTATAATGATAAAAATGTAAATTTCAGTCCTGAAGAATTATACGAAAATGGCAAAGACAAAGATATATTAATTACGGGGTGGGGCACACCGTCACTTAAAAGCGCAGGCTTTTACACAAAAGAAAATAATCTTAAATTGCTTGCACATACGGGTGGCAGCGTTGCTGATTACGTAGATGAATCCGCTTATGATATGGGCATAAAAGTGGTAAGCGGCAACGTTATGTATGCCGAATCCACCGCAGAAGGCGCGCTTTCGTACATTTTAACGGGGTTAAGATATATCCCTGACGACGTTTATTCAATGCACGGCGATTTCTGGAAAAGTCCCTTTAAAACACGAGGTCTGTTATATAAAACGGTAGGCATTATCGGCGTTGGCGCGGTTGCGAAAAAACTGATGGAATATCTTAAACCCTTCAACGTAAAAATTAAAGTCTATGATACCTATAAAGTAGATGAAAAATTTTTAAAAGAGGTTAACGGTACGCAAACGGATTTAGAAGACCTTTTGAAAACGTCTGATATTGTTTCGGTGCATCTTGCGTTAAATGAAAATAACAAAAAGTTCATTGGTAAAGAGCAGTTTGAACTGATGAAGGACGGCGCGTTGTTTGTAAATACGTCGCGTGGCGCAATTATTGATGAAGAAGCATTGACAAATGAGCTAAAAAGAAATAGAATAAATGCAGTGCTTGACGTATATTCAAGGGAGCCGTTAAATGCTGATAATCCCTTGCGTAAGCTGAAAAACGTATATCTTATTCCTCACAAAGCAGGCCCTACTTACGATTACAGAAGTGTTATCGGCTATAAAATAGCAGAGGATGTAGTCAATTTTAAAAATAATAAACCCCTTATATATGAAATACCTTATGAACAAGCCAAAAGAATGACGAAGCACAGTTAGGAGAATTTAAAATGAAAAGAGCTTTCAGCACCTTGTGTTGCATCAATTATAACGTACAAGAGATTATTGAATTGGCAAAAAACAATAATCTTTCTGTTGAATTGCGTGTTGACGACAAAAATATTGATAATTTTTTCGGCAAAAAGGAATTGTTTGAAAATGCAAAGGTAGAAATTACTGATATTGCCGCAAGCATTTTTGTAATAAATGAAGAAATTTCTGAAAATGCGTATAAATATATTGACCTTGCAAAAAACCTTAACGTAAAAGGTGTGCGCATTTTTGCAGGGGAGAGTCCGCAGGAATTTCAAAATGAGCTTATAAGCGATATTGACGGTATAGTTAAAGGCATAAAAAAGCTTTGCGAGTATGCAAAAAATAAAAACGTGGAAATCTGGCTTGAAACACATTCTGAGCTTTCAACGGGCAAGCTTTGTAAAGAAGTGCTTGACGGTGTAAATATGCCTAACTTAAAAATTATTTGGGACGTTTTACATTCAATTGAGTATAAAGAGGATATTTATGATACAATAGCATATTTAGGCGATAAAATTGTGCATATCCACTTTAAAGATGCAGTACCTCCCGAAGATATGAATATGTGCCAATATGTGCATACTGATTTAGGCGTAGGTATAATGGCTTTTGATGAAGTAATTTCCGAGCTTAAAGCAATGAATTTTAAGGGCTATCTTTCCTTAGAGTGGGAATCACCCTGGCGCCCTGAAATCAGAGAGCTTTATCCCGATGTTAACGTACTTTTAAAGAAGTATAATGATATTCTTGATGCATTTGGAGGCTAACAAATGAAAGTAATTTCAATAGCCGCAAATGAATCACGTTTTTACGGCAAAACGCAGAGCGAAATGCTTGATTGGTACAGGGCAAAATGCAATACTCTTAAAAGTCAAAAACCTGATTTTGTAATTTTCCCCGAAATGCTTTTAAGGATGTATGCAAAAAATGAGCCTTTAACACGTGATGAATTTTATCCTATTGCGGTTGAAGCAATGCAAAAATGCGCAAAGGAAATAAACAGTTATATTATTTTTAATCTCTATGAGCCAAATGAAAGCTTTGAGGGATTCTATTATAATACTACCGTTGTTATTAACAAAAACGGCGAAGTTTTGGGTAAATACCGTAAAATGCACACCGTTGATAATGAATCATTAAAAAGCAAGGTTGTGCCCGGCTCAGAAGCCTTTGTTTTTGATACTGAGTTTGGTAAAATAGGCATTGCCACGTGTTTTGATATTGGCTTCCGTCCATTATGGCAGAAGTTAGCAGAAAAAGGCGCAAAAGCAGTTATATGGACTGCCGCCTACGATGGCGGAAATCTTCTTGATGCTTACGCCGTAATTCATATGTATTGGGTGATTTCCTGCGTGCGCACAAGCCATGCGCGCGTTATTGACCCCGTAGGCAGAGAGGTTGCCGCATCGGCTGTTTGGGATGATATTTGCATTGCAGATATTGATTTGGATATGGAAATTTTTCATATTGATAATCAGTTTACAAAAATCCCTGAAATCCGTAATTTCTACGGCGATAAGGTTGAAATAAAAACTTTGTCGGAAGAAAACGTCTTTACTATTTCTTCAAAAGAAATACCTATGACAGAAATTAAGGAAAAGTTTGGTCTTATAACATATAAAGAATATCACAACCAATCACTTGTCATTCAAAATGAGTGGAGAGAAAAGTATAATTAGATAGCAACCCCACGAAATGTGGGGTTTTGTTATTTCAAATCTTGACACAAGCACCTTGTTTTTGGTATAATATTATATAGTTTTAATGCTATAAAAAAGGAGAACAACTATGCAAGAGAAATACGAAGCTTTATTTACCCCTTGGAAAATAGGTAACGTGGAAATTAAGAATAGAATAGTTCTTTGCCCAATGGGCGGCACGTCCCTCTTCGGTTGGATGGAGCATACGGGGAATCATTTTGATAAGGAAGCGGCAAAATTCTTCCTTGAAAAAGCAAAGAATAATGTTGGCCTTATTATTCCCGGTATCGCGCCTATTAAAAGTACCTTTATGAATCAATGGCTCTATAAAAACAAGAAGATGTTTAAAGAGTTAAAAGAGTTTATGGATGAAATTCATAAGACAGGTGCAAAGCTTTTTGTGCAGATAACTGCAGGTATGGGAAGAAGCTGGGCAATTCCCACACCTCTTGTAATGCTTCATAATATGCCCGTTGTAAGGGATATTATTAAGCCTATTATAAATATTCCTTATCAGTCAGCAAGTCCCAGCGAGTTGCCTTCAAGATGGTCAGACAAGGTCACAACAAGAGCACTTACCGTTAAGGAAATTGAAGAAATAGTAGATGCTTTCGGTAAAACCGCAAAGCTTTTAAAGGAAGCGGGAGTTGATGGTGTTGAGGTTCACGCCGTTCACGAAGGCTATCTCTTGGATCAGTTTACTCTTAATTATACCAATAAGCGTACCGATAACTATGGCGGAAGTTTTGAAAACCGCTATCGCTTTGCAACTGATATTGTAAAGACGATTAAAAAGGAATGCGGTGATGATTTCCCCGTTTCATTAAGATATTCAGTTCGTTCCTACGTTAAGGATTTCTGCGTTGGTGCAGTTCCGGGTGAAGAATTTACTGAAATCGGAAGAGATATGGAGGAAAGCGAAAAGGCGGCAAAATATCTTCAGGATGCAGGCTACGATATGCTTAACTGTGATAACGGCACCTACGATTCTTGGTATTGGGCACATCCGCCTATGTATATGCCCTTAAACTGCAATCTTAAGGATGTTGCACATATTAAGAAGTTTGTTGATATTCCCGTTGTTTGCACAGGTAGAATGGAATTTGATGAAGGCGCAAAGGCAGTAAAGGAAGGTCTTATTGACGGCGTAGGTATTGCCCGTCAGTTCCTTGCGGATTCTCAGTGGGTAACAAAGCTTATTGAGGATAGATTAGAGGATATCCGTCCTTGCATATGCTGCCATAACGCTTGCTTTAATATGGCACACTATAAGGGCGTTGCCAATGCGCAGAGTATTTACGATGCAAGCCATATTGCACGTTGCGCCCTTGATCCGCAGGTAATGCAATCCGATAAATATAAGATTACTCCCGCCAAAAAGAAAAAAAGCGTTGCCGTTATCGGCGGCGGTATAGGCGGTATGGAAGCGGCTATTGTTTGCGCAAAACGCGGACATAAAGTAACACTCTATGAGAAAACAGATAAATTAGGCGGCGTATTTATTGCCGCTGCAGCACCATCCTTTAAAGAAAAGGATAAAGCTCTTATCACTTGGTACAGACGCGAAATTTCCAAATATCCCATTGAGATAAATCTTAACTGTGAGGTCAAGGATATTTCTGCATTGGGCGCTGATGAAGTTATCATCGCAACGGGCGCAACGCCCAATAAGCTTCCCGTTAAGGGTGCTGAAACTGCAGTTGAAGCCATTGATTATCTTCTTCAGAATAAGAGCGTAGGGGAGAAGGTAGTAGTTGTTGGCGGTGGTCTTACCGGCTGTGAAATCGCATATGATCTCTATCTCCAAGGAAAAACTCCCGTAATCGTTGAAATGAAGAACGATCTCATCGTATCAGATAAGATTTGCCTTGCAAATACAAGCTTTTTGCGAGATTTCTTTAATGCCAATAAGGTTGAAGTACACCTTGAAGCCAAAACTCAGGAAATCCGCGAAAACGGAGTAACTATCGTTGATAAGGATGGAAAGACCGTTGATATTGAAGCCGATAGCGTTATTCTTTCCGTTGGCTATAAGCCTGCACCGGTATGCAAGAAGGGCAAGAACGTTCACGTTATCGGTGATGCCGATAAGGTCGGCAGTCTTAGAACGGTCATCTGGCAGGCCTGGGATGTGGCAATGAAGATTTAATGAAAGGGATATTTGATATGGAATTAACCAACGAACAACAGCAAATATTAAATGGTGAAAAGGGTGAAACCTTAAAAAAGGTTATGGAAACTCTTGTTCGCTACGGCGAGCTTTTCGGTGCAACCAAGCTCGTTCCCGTAACAAGTAAATATAACCACCTTGTAACGTCCTTTGGTCTTAAGGCATTAGGTCCCGTTTATGATCTTATGGATAAGCTCATTGAAGAAGGCGCAGTTTCAAAGCAGAAGTTTTCTTGCGATCCAAGACCTTTAGATAAAAAAGTTCCCGCTAATTTCCTGCAAAATTTTATTTTCAATAAGTTTATGTATTCAAAGCAGGATTTCTATGAGGAACAGCTTAATAAATTAGGTCTTATGGATAAGGATGCATTCTCCTGCACCTGTTATATGGATGAAATGGGCAACGTTCCCCAAAAAGGCGAGGTCCTTTCCTGGGCAGAATCTTCAGCAGTAGTTTATGCAAACTCTGTATTAGGTGCTAGATGTAACCGTAACTCAGGTATTATTGATATTATGGGTTCAATTGTGGGCTATGTTCCTTACTTCGGACTTCTTACCGACGAGGGCAGAAAGGCTACCTGGGTTATAAAGGTACAGACTACAAAGAAGCCGGAGGCACAGCTTCTCGGCTCGGCTATCGGTATGAAGGTTATGGAGGACGTTCCGTACGTTATAGGTCTTAACGATTGGATAGGCAACGAGCTTAACGATTCGGCTTGAAGTCGGA
>JAZNSH010000048.1:0-6345 GCA_045591115.1 Clostridia bacterium | reverse complement strand
AGTTTCCACGCCAAATTTACGATTTGGTTTCAAATTTTTAAATAAAAATTTGCTAACCTCCATTGCAATGATGTTGAATATCAATCAAATATAATCATATTTGATTGATTAAAACCGTTGGAACGGTTTTTCGTTGAAATAATTGTTATTTCAACGTTCAACAATCATTATAAAGTAGCTCAAATGATATTGCAGGGTTAGGAGAGGTTATCTCCTTATATTTTTGCGGCGGAACACCGAAGGCCTTTTTAAAGCTTCTTGAAAAGCTGAACAGATCGTTAAAGCCTACGGAGGTTGCCACAACGGAAACGGAATACTTTTCGCATTTTAACAATGTGAGAGCCTTCTGCATCCGATAATTTATAAGATACTGTGAGGGCGAAATGCCAACGGATCTTTTAAAAAGATTGGAAAAATAGCTTCTGTCAAGCCCCAGCTCCTTGGAGATGGTCTGCACGGAAATATCGAGCATATATTGACGCTTGATTATATTTATTGCTCTTGAAATGTGTGAACCCTCGGAGGCTACAAAGGAATTGCTTGTAAGCACACCGAAAACCTCCCAAGTTCTTGCGATGGCATAGGGCTGATCATCGCTGGCAAAATCAAACTCAGCGCTGATCTTTGTGAAAATTTTTCTCAGCTCCGCCATATCAAGAACGTAGGGCAGATTGCTGAGCTTATCATCTTCAGAATCAAAGCCCATCCAAATGTAATACCAAGGCTCCTCTTCATCGGCCTGATATGTGGTTATTTCACCGGGCTTAATAAGAAAAGCCTGTCCTGCAAAAACCTCATATTCATTGCCATCCACAAAATACTTGCCCTTGCCCGAAACAACAAAATGCAAAAGCCAATACATTCTAACCGCAGGGCCGTAGGAATAATTGCTCCTACAGTGCTGGCGACCTAAGGTGAGGGGCAACAGCTTATTGTATTTTTCATCGTGGATATCACATTGCATAAACATAATCTTCACCCAATGTAATTGCGGAATATAAAAAAATTCCCATTTTATTTATCGTATTATAATCCTGCCCCTTCCGCGCCTTGCAACGCGAGGTTTTGTTGTCTTCGACAACGAAGTGGCAGTCTTGAAATGCAATAAATGCAAAACTTGCGTTTTGCTACCTCGATTACATCGAGGAATGGGATTATAAACATAATCCCATTTTATTTATCGTATTATATCACAATCAATATATGTTTGGCAATTAAAAGTTGCGGAATTTGAAAAAAATTTGCGAAAAAAACTACCCGAAAAAATCGGGTAGCAGTTAATTATATGAACTTCTCCAAAGTAACGTAAATTCTGCCTTTTTTTGAAAGACCGCCAACGGAGGAAAAGATAAATCTGCCAAAGCCACGGACGGAGATAATATCCCCCTCCTTGGGAATATGGCTGATGTTTTCAATGAGTCTGCCGTTAATAAAGACCTTTTGCGCGGAAAAAAGCTCTACCACCTGACTTCTTGAAAGATTATAGACGCCTGCAATTAAGCAATCAAGGCGCAGGGAGGATACGGGAATAGAGGTGCTTTCAGTTCTAAAAAGCCGATCTTCAGGCACCTTTTCGACAATTTTTAACGAAATGGCGGTGTGCTTGACCTTTGTGAGATTTTCTTTAATATATTCTGCCATTTTGTTAAGCACGAAAACGTAAGCCACGTTGTCATTAACGATTATATCGCCCAAAAACTTCCGCTCGATGCCAAGATTCATCATTGCACCTAAAAAATCACGGTGGGATAATTCATCTGAGAACTTTTTCAGCTTTGGCTCCATTTTTATTACCGAAATGGGGAAATCCCCCTCATAGCCAAAATCATCAGGCGAGCCAAAACGTGCAACCACGCGCTCACAGCCTGTTGCACCGCCAAAGAGAGTAAAAGAATAAAGCTCGCGCTCAATGCTTTTTAAGGTGCTTTGCTCGTCCAAGGACAAGAAATGGGTGAAAGTATAGCGGTAGTTCATTTCCGATTTTTTTGAAAGGTCCTTTAAGTGATTTAAAAATATATTATCCATTTACTTATACACTATCGCAATTCGGCAATTATTTTTAACAAAAGTTTCGATTTTGCAGTTTTCTATATATAATTCGTTGTCCCTTATAACGTTAAGCTTTTTCATACCCTTTAAGCCGACGCCCGTTAATTTAAGGTAGGCTTCTTTAACTGTCCAGATAAGAAAAAAGTCGTTATCTGATTTAATGAAATTCTGTTCCTTTTCGGAAAAATAACGGGATATAAGCCGTTTATCAAAGTCTTTTATAACCTCAATATCAACGCCTATGTCAAACTCATTAAAGCCTACAAGCACGTTTTCGCCCGAATGGCTTATGCTGATATTCATTTTATCTGTATAAGGCTTTCCGCTTTCCTCATATAGTACGGCAGTGTTAAGCTTTTCAAAAACGATTTCTTTTGCGCGCTTAGAGGGCACAGAAGATTTTTCCAGAACATAATTCATTAAATCACCCGTAAATATATTATAATAAAAATGAAAAACCGTCAATCCACTCTTCAAAAAACTTATTATTATATATTTTTTGATAAAAAGTATACTTAGTTTGCAGTTTAGACCAATATTGATATTGATTTTTTAAATAAAAAGGTGTATAATTTCTATACTAAGGCTTGGAGGCAATTTTATGAAAATATTTCAGCAGACTAATATGACGCCTACCCAAACAATGGGCTACACCATTCAGGCAAAATCAGGCGAAATTCTTGTTATTGACGGCGGATATTCCGGCAACGGCGAAGAATTAAAAAGAATAGTTAAAAGCCTTGGCGGGCATATTAATTTATGGCTGATAACTCATCCACATAACGATCACCACAACGCCATTATGGAGGTTATAAAAGATCCTGACGGTATAACCTACGAAAAGCTTGGTGCATCACAGCTTCCCGATAGTTGGGCAGAGCTTGCAAAGGTAAAAGACACGCAAGAGCTTTTACATTGGAATCAGTTTGCAAGAGAGAATCTTGACGAAAGATACTTTAACATAGAAAAAGGTCAGGTATTTCAGCTTGGCACTATGAAAATTGAGGTCATTGCAGAAGCCAACCCCGAAATTTTAACTAACCCCATAAACAATCAGTCGGCAGTTTTTCGCATAACGGAAGATGATTTTACTTTCCTTGTTTTAGGCGATCTCGGAGTTGAAGCAGGTGAAAAATTACTTAAAAGCGGTGAAGACGTTCGCGCTGATGCAGTTCAGATGGCGCACCACGGTCAGCAAGGGGTAAATGAAGAATTTTATAAGGCAGTTCAGCCAAAATACTGTTTTTGGTCAACACCTGATTGGCTTTGGACGAATCAGGACGGCAAGGGCCCCTTTAAAACTCTTGAAACAAGAGCATGGATGGAAAAATTAAACACAGTAAACATTACTAACTTTGATCACGCTATCGTTTTTGACAGCGAGACAAAGGAAGTTAAAAATTTTTAGGAGGATATTTATTATGATGAACGAAAAAGTACGCGCATTACTTAACCAGCAGATCAACAAGGAGTTTTATTCTGCTTACCTTTATCTTGATTTTTCAAACTATTTCAAGGCTCGTGGTCTTGACGGCTTTGCAAACTGGTATATGATCCAGGCTCAGGAGGAGCGCGACCACGCAATGCTTTTCTACACCTACCTGCAGAACGAAAATCAGGTTGTAACACTTGATGCGATCGCAAAGCCCGATAAGGTTTTCACTTGCGATATGGACGTTTTGAAGGCAGGCCTTGAGCACGAAGAATACGTTACAAGCCTTATTAACGATATCTACGGCGCCGCCTATGATGTTAAGGATTTCCGCACAATGCAGTTCCTTGATTGGTTCGTTAAGGAGCAGGGTGAAGAAGAAACAAACGCCAACGATCTTATTACCAAAATGGAACTTTTCGGCTCAGATCCCAAGAGCTTATATATGTTAAACCAAGAGCTTGCCGGAAGAATCTACTCCGCACCGTCATTGGTATTATAAAAAAATAGGAAGCGAAAATGCACACGCCGCATAAGGCAGTAATTTCAAAATACTAACTTATGGGCGTTGCAAAAGGGAAAAACCAAAAGATGAATACCGAGAAGAACTGTAAAAGGTTTTTCTCGGTATTTTTCTGTTTACAGCGGTACATTCGACTATTAAACCGCCTATCTCATATGATAACTTATAGCGATTCTCTTATTCTTCATCGTTTTCTTCGGAAATCGGAATGGACATATTTTCCAAAGCATCCCGAAGCTGAGGATTGTGAATGACAAAGTGAATTGCCGGTGCTTTGTTTTTAGATATGACCACCCATTTCCCTTCAAGAATACGAATTTGTATATTTCTAAACGGATAGTTGCTGTTTTGCTTGATAATATAGTTCTTTTCCTCCTGACTGTAGCGAAGAGTTTGATCCATATGCAGCAAATACTCTTCGTAGGTATACGCAATATCCTTTTCGTAGAAGATCTCCGAAAGAGGCAACAACATAGGATGCTCCTTAAATTCCGATTCGCTGATGACAGGAATCTCATCGGTTATACTCTCTTCTTCCAAAACGGTTTTATACAGTTGCCGTTGTTCTGCCGCATAAGCAAGAATACGATTCTTGTCTGCCTCATCAACAGAATTATGTCCCAAAATCTGCAAAAGCAGTTCTTCGGAAAGCGTGTGGATGGGCAATGCGGAAAGAATGGATCTTCTTTTGCCTGAAGTTATGAAGTCTTTTTTTACAAATGCGCTGAAAGCATTCTCGGATTCTATGCGGTAAATATCCATAAGCGGAGATGCCTTGGACAAAATATCAAGAGCCCTTTGTCTGTAATATGACACTTCGGTCTTGTTGTTTGTGAGATACATCTTTCCGTTTTGGTGGTAATCAATTATACATTCACCGGATAATGCTGCCGCTCCGCTTGAATAAAGGAAATGCCCGAAAAGCTTATTGTGAACACCTTTGAGATAATATGGAGAGATCTGTCCTGTCATATACATAGGGATCCAGCCCTCAAGACCCATCATCATTTCTTCAAATGGACGATTGATATTATGGATGAAATGGATATGCAAACCTTTTTTCAGCGTCATAGCTACGCCGAAAATGTATTTTTTCATAAAATCCGTACCGACCGCCTTGTCCGCCATAGGCGTATCATCATTGGCGATCAAATCTTCTTTCGACTTGGATAAAACCGTTGCTTTGAAAAAGTCCAATGTTCCTTTGCACATTTCCTCAATTCCATAATAATTTCTGGATGTCGGAAATTGAAACGGTACGGAAGGCACTTTCAACTCATCGAAGTGGATACTGCGGATAAATTCGTTAAGATCAAATTCATCCAGCTTTGTTAAAAACGGTAAAACTACTTCTTTTTGGACCACCTGTCCATTGGCGAGCCAGCAAACAATTTTATCCATACAAACAGAATCATCACTGATTTCTGTTATATCGCAGCCAATCAATTCAGCAATCAGTTCTTTGTCGTCTGCAGAACAATGACTGACAACAAATTTAGAAACGCCAAGCGAAAACGATTGCGGATCGGCAGGTTTTCTCTGTCCATTGCGAATACGGGAAATATAGGAGCTGTCAAAATTCAAAAAATGAGACAAATCTGCTACGTTCACAGAAAGCGTTGTTAAAAGTGCATCGAAATTGGACTGAAACTTATCGTAGGGAAATGTTTGCACTGTAATACACAGCCTCAAAGTTTCTGAAACCGCATCTGCTGTACAGTCGGTGCGGCCTTTTTCAGCTGCAACAGACACAATTCCTTGGACAAGCTGCAAAAATTGCTCCGAATCAATTTCCGGCATACGGCTTCCTGCGCGATATCTGCTCAAAACTGAGGCAGATAATCCGGATGCACCCGCCAGATCTTTTGCTGTGCATCCCAACTTAGAGATATATTCATTTAACTGTTCGCTAAAAGTCATAATTCATCCCTCCTTGACAATTATCCATTTTAAGTATAGCACACCGTCCAATTAATAATCGAGTATTTTCCAAAGTTGTCAATGACATTTGCGGAAAGTGTATTGTGCTTACTTTGTGTTGTCTTTAAAATTAAATTATAACACTGCGCTGCATTGAAGCAGGAACAGCGTATTGCATAATGAGGGTATTTTTTCGCATATTTTCGTTTTGTTGACTTATTGATTGTTTGAAAAGGAGAATTGATTATGAAAAAAGTTATTGCATTGCTCGTTATTCTGTTGGCACTGTCCATCCTGGCTGGATGTGGTAATAGGCTCGGTGAAACTGCTTCCAACGAGATTTCTATTCAGGAATGGCTTGACAACAAGGGTGGAACGGAGTCTTCAACAATGACAGTCACAGTTAAAACCATCGTTAATC
>JAZNSH010000047.1:0-10621 GCA_045591115.1 Clostridia bacterium | reverse complement strand
ATGCGTAAAGCGGAACTTGCGATGACGCGGCTTGCAAGGGTTTCTCGAACTCTGGCAGCCTGCTGACAAAGTCAGCAGGCTGAAAACTCCCTATAAGGAGTTTTTTTAATCTGAAATTTTTAAATAAATACCTTCACCGGCAGGGATATTGAAAGTGTTTTCTGTTACTGTATCAAATGAGTTTGTTTCTATGTTAAAAAGAGAAAGATCCTTTTCTGTTGTAATGGTAATTGTAGCCGAAGAAACGTAATCTTGATTGGCAATAATGAATGTGCCATTTTCAAAAAAGCCTACTGTTAAATTGCCGCCTGAAATGCTTTCAATGCCACGGTGAGGCGTAAAAGGTGTTGCACCCTCGTGCAAAAAGCTGTTGCCAATATGGAAAACTGCTTCAGATTTGGTTAAGGCAATATGCTCGCCAACAGGGGAGATACGGCGGTTGATTTCCTGAGCATCATAATAATGATCACGTTTTTTGCCGTCAAAGGAAATAATACCGTTGTCATAATCGTTGTGAGGGGGCAATTCCCAATAACTGTAATAGGAAAGGGCGGAACAACCGTAAGCTAAAGATTGCCACACTTCAAAGAATAGTTCTGCTCTTGTAACGTTGCGGCAAGGACCGTGTTCAACCAATAATACTATAACCATATAGGGGATATCATTTTTTAAACCGTTTTTGCGAATGATTTCCAAGTTATTATAAAATCCGCTCTTTGCATCTCTGGAAAGCGATGCGGCATATACCTGTGCTTCAAAGGAATCAGGAGGAACGGTTATTTTAATATTTTTGGGGTTTATTTTTAAAAAATGATAATGGTCATAACAAAGAAGCTCCGGTTTTACCGTTTCCACAAATTGTTCAACGTAGGATTCGTAGTCAGCCGTGCCTAATTGCTTTGCGGATGCATAATTGGGAAAAAGGTTAATATAGGGCAGATGTTCAGGATCGTAGCGCTTAAAAGCATCTGTAATCTTTTTTATTTGCTCAAATTGCGAGGTGTGAGGCTCATCTATAATAAGATAAGAGTGAAGTGCGGGATAAGAACGAAAATCTTCGCATACGGCACGAACAGTGGCATCAATTTCATCTTCTGTGGGATTTTCTTTAAAAAGATTTGCAATGCGAATATCAAATACGGTATATTGAACACCGTATTTTTCACAAATTTCCAGCGCCTTTTGTGAAGTTTTAACGTCATAAGCCTCGTCTTTTTTTGCATTTTCCAGATATCCGCCAACTTTGCCGCCTTGGATAAGATTAAATCCGCAATCAATAGCCTCTTTCATACGCTCTTCGGAAAAAAATTCAAGGGGAATACCGTCCCAATAAGTAATTAAATATACAGGTTTCATAAAGAGATCCTCCATTTGTCAGAAAAGGCTTAACAAAATTGTTGTTAAGCCTCAATTTTTATAAGATATCGTCCTCTAATTCAAAGTTGTTATCAGGTCTTAAAGCTTCTTTAAAGGCATTTGCTGAAGCGCCGTAGCTTGAAAGAGCCTTTACGATATCGCCAACGGAAGCATCACTGCTTTTTGCGTTGACGTATGCAGATACGTTATACTGCACAGTTGAGATCGTTGTGCCATCCTTAATAAGCTTCAAGGTATAAACATCATTAAAGCCCGTTGCATAGATAGCATCAGTGTAAAGAGTCTTTCCGTTTACGAGGGCGTTTTTATCAACTTCTTTATCATTAAGAGTGATGGTAACATCATCGGTAATCTCAAGATTAAAGTATATTCTGTTTACGTTTGCCATATGAAGACCTAATGATTTAACCTTGTTAACGTCCTTGTTGCCTGAAACCTTTTTGACGCCTGCGGGAGAAGTGAATGAGCTCTTATATTCGTTTACCCAAGCTAAAGAGCCTGCAAGATCGTCAGTGTTATAATTCTTATAATTTTGAGAAGCGGAGCCGTAAGCAAGCATATCTGCAAGAAGTGTTCTCAAGGCATCGCGCTGTTCCTTATTATAACCTGTTGAATTGATGTTTTTAATAAGGTTATCGGCGTAAGTTTTTACACTGTAATTTTCAACAGTATCAACGATTTCTCCGTTATAAATAAGCTCAGCCTTAATTTCATCGCTCATACATTGAGGATTGATTCCCTCATAAGCAAATTTCACATAGTCGGTTTCTGCATCGTAAACACCTGAAACTTCAGTAACTCTGCCTGAAGATGAGGTGAACCGCATTTCAGCATTTTCTTCAGACTGCACGCAAGCGTAATAGTTAAGTGTAAGGCTTGAACCGATATCAAGGGTTGCACCTGCGATTTTGTTTATGCGGTCTGAATAATCAATACCCTCATAGACGTTAGCATTTAAAGTGTCGGAAAGATTTGAAATAGTATCGGAAGCCTTTTCGATACTTGAACCGTTTGAAACACCGTTTACGGTAACCTCAACGGTCTTCCCGCTTTTATAGAAATCAATGGCCTCTTTTACTGCGTTGATTCTGTTTTCGTTTATCTGTTTTGTGCCGTCAGAATTATAAAGCTGGTTGCCGTTTTCATCAACCTCAAGAGTGGGACAGATCCAACCGCCTTCGTCGTGCTCGTTCCAAGCATAGGCAAGAACCGTGTTTGCCATTGTATATTCCTTAACGGAATCGTGCTGCATATATGAAAGGGCATAGGCAAAGTGATCTAAAATCTCTGTATCGCTTGCATAGCCTGCCCAGTTTCCGTCAGCAACGGTAGTCCAGGATACGGGGTTAATATATCGGGGTTCAGGTTGCCAGCCGCAAGTTATGTTGGGAACGTATTGAAAATTATTGTTGTTATAATCAACCCAACCGTTCTGACAGGCTGAGGCAAGATCTTCAAAGGTGCTTGTTCCGCCGAACGCATATTTTGAAACTGCATTTCCGCCGGTGCCTTTTGCAACGGAGGAACTTACGTTAAGAATAACTGCAAAGGGTTTTTTGATTCCAAGTTCCGAACAGAGTTCTTCATAATAGAGAATATCATTTAAAATTTTTGCAGTGTTTCCGCTTGTAGCAAAATAGTACATAAGGGGTCTGCCGTCAAGAACGGTCATATAATAGTCTTCTTTTAAAAGTGTGCGCATTTCTTCGCGGGCATAGGTCTGATTTATGGCATTTCCGTCAAAGCAAACACACATTTTAACGTCGTCTTTATATTGGCTCTGCTCGTGAAATTTGCGGGCCATTTTCATATCGCTGTTATACCAAACGTATGCAAAGTAATCAATACCTGCGTACATTGCATATTCCATTTCACGGTCGAAAATATCTTGCGTATATTCAGGCATTTCTATATTGCCTTCGTCGGTAATTTGGGCAAAGAAAGGCGCACGGAAGTGGAATTGTGAAGGCGAAAGTGAACGTTCGACCTGAGAAACAACGGAGTTTTCCTTGCCATCGTGAGAATACCAAGCATCCCAACGGATAGCACCAACACTTGTGGTTGCACTTCTTTCCGTATCGATTATTTCATTATCAAAAGCTACGTCAAGAGTCTTTTTAAGGGAGATGGAATCAACACACACGTCAGGTGCAACGTTGTTTGAATCAAAGCTTTGTTGATAAACGATAACGGAAGTGATATCGTCGCTGAGTTCTATATATCCTTCAAAGGTACATTTCTGCCAATCGGTTGTAAGGGTAAGCTGATTTGAAGTAAAATATTCGTAAGTGTTATCGGAGCGTAGAAACCTGATTACAAGATATCCCTTTGTAGTTGTGGCGTGCTCGCTGTTAAGCTTTAACCAGCAGGATGCGGTGTAAATACCTGAGCCTTGTTCTTGTAACTGGGGCAAAACTTCCTGATAATAAGTTGAATATTGGCTTTGCCGGTCTTTGATCAATAAGCCGTATGAGCCGTCATGAGCATAGGCGGTACCGGCTTTGAAAGAGGCGGAACCCATTACTCTGAAAGGATCAATAACGCCACTTTCAAAATCACCGTTTACGATAAGCTCCTCATTAAGAGCATATGAGCTGATGCTAAATACTGAAAGAATCAGGGTGAGCATCAATAAAAAAGATAAAAATTTCTTCATAAAAACCTCTCAAATATATTATTGTTAATAATATATCATATATTTATTTAAAAAGCAATAGAAAAACGCTTGAATTTTCATCCAAACGCTTCAGAACACTGACAAACCCCTGCAAACACAAACCCCTGCAAAATTTTTGCAGGGGTTTGTTTCCATCGTTGCATTTCACTTGCAAAATGCGGTCATTTACCGCGTCGGCACAAGCTACACCTTACACTTTTCGCAAGTGTGCGAAAAGCTGAATAGTTTTGCTGTGCCTCCTTTTCCCAAAATGCAATAGTGCATTTTGGGAGCCCTAATTAACTCCCTTTTTTGCAAAGGGGACCCTAAAAAGCAGAAGTGCTTTTTGGGGATAAGGAGTCGCAGTGGAGCCAAAAAAGCATTCCGTGATTTTTACGGAATGCGTAAAGCGGAACTTGCGATGACGCGGCTTGCAAGGGTTTCTCGAATTCTGACAATCTGCTGATTTTATCAGCAGATTAAAGCGCTTGAATTTTTCAAACGCTTTTGATTTTATTCACTTATGCGCTCAATATCAGCACCAAGACTTTGAAGCTTTTCAACGATCTTTTCATAGCCTCTGTCAATATACTGAACTCCCGTTATTGTGGTGGTTCCCTCCGCCATAAGACCTGCAACAACAAGTGCCGCACCGCCGCGAAGATCCTGGGCAACAACATCAGTTCCGTAAAGCTTTTCAACACCGTCAATCATAGCAACACGGTCGGTAAAATCGTTTATCGCACCCATCTTGCGCAACTCGTCAAGATGGCGGTAACGTGATTCAAAAATAGTTTCGGTTATAACGCTTGTTCCGTCAGCAACGGACAGAAGCGCTGAGAAAGGTTGCTGAAGATCGGTGGGGAAGCCGGGATAAACCATAGTTTTAACCTTAACTGCCTTAGGCCGCTTATCCATCGGCACGATACGCAAGGTATCTTCGCCCTCATCAATCTTGTAGCCTGCTTCAAAAAGCTTTGCTGAAAGAGATTCCATATGAATGGGAATACAGTTCTTAATTAAGATATCACTTTTTGTTGCAGCGGCAATAACCATCCAAGTGCCCGTTTCGATCTGATCGGGGATAAGGGTATAGTTGCAGGAATGAAGGCTTTTTACGCCTTTGATTTTTATAACGTCAGTACCTGCACCCTTGATCTTTGCACCCATATTGTTTAAGAAGTTGGCAACATCAATAACGTGAGGCTCTTTTGCACAGTTAAAAATAGTGGTTGTGCCTTCTGCCTTAACCGCGGCAAGCATAATATTGATGGTTGCACCAACACTTACAACGTCAAGATAGATT
The DNA here is from genome assembly GCA_045591115.1 of Clostridia bacterium. Lineage (GTDB taxonomy): Bacteria > Bacillota > Clostridia > Christensenellales > QALW01 > UMGS1322. The sequence continues at coordinate 5,282 of JAZNSH010000047.1, read as the reverse complement.
TCAGCACCTATAAGATGATCGGCCTTAATATCAACAACATTGGTGGTTTTGATCTTAGCACCTAAGGCTTCAAAGCCCTTTAAATGCTGGTCAATGGGGCGTTTACCGATGATACAACCGCCCGGAGGTGGAACCTTAGCCTCACCAAAGCGTGCAAGCAATGCACCCATAAGATAATATGATGCACGCATTTTTCTTGTAAGCGCTTCATTGGGACAAACAGATTTTACGCCCGTAGGATCGATTGTGATCTGACCGGGAACAGAGGTATCAACCTTTGCGCCTAAGGAAGTGAGAAGCTCTGCCAAAACGTCAACATCATCAATATCGGGGATATTATCTATAACACAAACACCATCGGAAATAAGTGCGGCAGGAATAATGGCAACTGCGGCATTTTTTGCACCGCTCACCGATATTTCGCCTTTCATTTGTTTTCCGCCGTGTATAACAAGCTTATCCAAATCAAATTACCCGAAAAACTGCTTCGGGATTCCTCCTTGCATCAGTGTAATATATATTCTACCATTTTTAACGTATTTTTGCAATACATTTTTCAAAATTCACTGTCAGGGGAAAGAATTGATATAATTCTTTCAAGATCATCGCGGTTAAAATACTCGATTTCGATTTTGCCTTTTTTATCGTTGCCGTTTATTTTTACCTTTGTTCCCATATACATACGCATACTTTCTTCAATTCTGTCAAACTCGGCAATGCGCTTTTTTGGCGGTGCTTTTTTAGAAGGCTTTTTGTTTAAAACCTCCTTGACCTTGTTTTCTGCCTGACGGACAGACCAATCGTTTTTAACACATTCCTCAGCTAAAAGAGATATAAGCTTTTCATCATCAAGCACTGCAAAGGCTCTGCCGTGACCTGCCGAAAGCTCACCTGAGATAATTAAGGCACGAACGCTTTCAGGCAATTTGAGAAGCCTTAAAGCATTGGCAATAGCGGGACGTGAAGCACCGATCCGTGTTGATACCTCCTGCTGGGTAAGAGAGAAGTCCTTCATTAAGGAATCAATGGCGGCAGCGGTTTCAATGGGGTTAAGATCCTCACGCTGAAGGTTTTCAATTAAGGCAAGCTCACAAACCTGACGCGGTGAAAGCTCCTTTATAATTGCAGGAATGGTTTCAAGCTTTAAGTATCTTACTGCGCGGTAACGTCTTTCACCGGCAATGATCTCATATCTGTCGCCGGTTTTCTGAACGGTTATAGGTTGAAGCATTCCGTTAGCTTTTATGGATTCGGCAAGCGCAATTATGGTGTCCTGATTAAAAGTCTTTCGTGGCTGAGATTTATTAACGTCAATTTTATTTATCGGAAGCTGATGAACGTATTCCTTATCGATCTCGGAAATTGGTTCAAAGGAAAAATCCTCACCAAAAACGGCGTTTCTGCCTAAACCTTTTTTCTTCATTTGCTTTCGTTCCTTTCGATTATTTCGGCACACAACGCTTTATATGCAAGGGCGCCGGGACAGTAAGCGTCAAAAACCTGAATAGGCTCGCCAAAGCTTGGGGCTTCGGCTAAACGCACGTTGCGGGGAATATGAGTTTTATAAACCTTTTTGGAAAAATACTTTTTAACCTCGTCAACCACCTGCTGGGAAAGATTGGTGCGTGAATCAAACATTGTGCACACAACACCGTCAATATCAAGATCGGGGTTAAGCCGTTTTTTTATAAGCATAATGGTGTTTACAAGCTGACCCAAGCCTTCAAGAGCATAGTATTCGCACTGAATGGGCACGATAACCTTATCGCTTGCGGTAAAAGCGTTTACCGTTAAAAGGTCCAAAGATGGAGGACAATCTATTATAATGTAATCATAACGATCCTTGATCTTCAAAAGGGCATTTTTTAAAAGACTCTCTCTGTTTTTTAAGGCTACCATTTCAACGGTTGCGCCTGAAAGATCAATGTTTGATGGAATAAGCTCAAGATTCTTGACCTGAGTTTTCATAATGACGTTTTCGATATCCTCACCGTTTATCATAACGTCATAAATACCCATATTGTCCTTTTCAACATTTAAACCGCTGGTAGCATTGCCTTGGGGATCAAGGTCTAAAAGCAGAACCTTTTTATCCTTTAAAGCAAGACCTGCCGAAATATTTATTGCCGAGGTGGTTTTGCCAACTCCGCCTTTTTGGTTTGATACAGAAAGAATCATTGGTCGTCTCCGTCATTTTTATTGAAAAGATTATATTGCCTATCCATTCGGGCATTAAGCTGATTTACGCCTATGCGGATGTTATCGAGGCGCTCATCAAAAGCATCTAATTTATTTATCACGTGGCGTTGCTCAAAGCTCACTGCTTTTCCGGGAAGCTTGCGCATTGAAAGCACGCTGAATTCCTCAAGAAGCCTTGACATACGTTTTTTTCTTAAGTCTGACATAAAGAAATAGAAGACCTCGAAAAATACCGTAAGGGCAAGAAGCGCAAAGAACAGACAGTAAAGGTTATGTTCCTCAGCTTCAAGAAGACCGGGGATCTTTATTATACCGATTGCGGTAAGAGAAAAACCGATAATTGCTATTGCACGGGAGATTATGGGGAAAATATTTCTTCCCGTATAGAGATCTTTCTTTATGAGATACTCATTTAAAGAAACGGTATCCTCGTTGGTGTATGCAAGATAGTAATCATCCCACATTCTGGAAAAACGCTTTGAAAGGCGCAAGGATTCGATCTTTTTAATAATCTCATCACCATTTTCCTTGCGCATAATTTTTATTATTTTCTTTAAAGACCTTCCTCCAAAAAAGAAGTAAATGAAATAAATTATAAATGTTATAGCCATTAAGCCTGCGATAACCAGAAAGGCGTTGGAGCAATTTGTATATAATTTTAAAAATTCTTTAATATATTCTATCAAGGTACATACCTCCTCACATTATATATTTTAACAGATTACCCCCACTTTTGTCAAAACAAACAGTAATAAATTTTTTACATTCTCTAAGTTGACATTAAGGCACAAAAGAGTGTATAATATATTTGCAATCTTTTTTTTCGAGGTTAGTATGAAAAAGCTGAAAGTTTTATTTGTAATTTTAGTGTTTGCATTGGCATCATTTTTAACTGTAAGCGCAACTGAATTGGTAACGCCTGAAGTAACACCTACTGTTACGGAAAAGCCCGTTATCACTCCGAAGCTTACACCCACGCCAACGCCTACAGCGATTATAACACCCACACCTACGCCTGATAGCGTGACCCCCACACCCGATAGCGTTACGCCTACACCTGATGGGGATGAACCAACACCTACGCCTGATGAAAACGAACCAACACCTACACCTGATGGTGATGAGCCTACACCTACACCTGATGGTGATGAGCCAACACCATCACCAACACCTGATGAGGAGGATCCAACACCATCACCAACACCTACAAGAAAGCCTACCGCCAAACCTACAAAAAAGCCTACAACAACAAAGAAACCCAGTGTTTCAGAGCCTACTGTAAGCCCCTATGATAGGGAATGGGAAACACACGCACCGCCAACAATGCCATCAAATATGACGGCAAAGCCAATAAACACTCCCGTTAATGAGATTGTGCCTTCACCTGTAATTGACGATGAGCCTATGTCAAAAACCAAGCAGGTTAAGCCTATAAACTGGTTCTTGATAGCAGCTCTCGGACTTTTGATTTTGCTGATCCTTGATATTTACCTTATTGCAAGACGCAAGGATATAACTCCAAGCAGTAACGTTACAAGGCGCAAGGTTCGTGATGATCTTCGTGATTACGCAGAGGAACCTGCAAAAAAGAAGAAAAAAGATAAAAAAGAATAAATTTTAAAGGGTCGTTGTGAAAAACGACCCTTTAGTTTTCTCCAAAAAAGCTTGGATTAAAAAATCCCGCATCTGCGGGATTATTTTACTTTTTCAGACCTTTTGCTAAGGTTATTAAATTATCTATTTGATCACCGGTTAAGCCTTTAAAGGCATCAAGCAATTCTTTTTCCTTGGAGGGAGCCTTTGAATCCGTGTCAAAAAACTCTTTGGGCGTGATTCCAAGATACTCGCAAATATAGAAAAATACTGTCATTGATGGAAAGCTAAATCCGTTTTCAATATTATTGATATAGCTTGGACTTTGACCAATGCTTAAGCTCATATCACGAGCAGATACGCCCTTAGCCATTCTTAACTGAGAAAGGCGCAAGCTAAATTCTTCCATTTCCATACAAATCAACACCTCTTACATCTAATTGTACTATACACAAGATGTCTACTTATCCAAATTATTTGTTTATATCTATTGACATATACAAACAATTTGTATAAAATGGTGTTGATGACTAATTTGAGTGTATGGTGAGAATATGATTTGTACTTTTTTCGGGCATAGAGATGCAACAGAGGATATCAAGCCTAAAATTTATGAGGTTTTGTGTGAGCTGATAGAAAATCATCAGGCTGATCTCTTTTATGTGGGAAATCAGGGGAAGTTTGATGCAATGGTTAGAAGCGTTCTGATCTCCTTAAAAGAAAAATATTCCCATATTCGCTATTATGTTGTGCTTGCCTATTTGCCCAAGAATGATGATTTTGATTTTTCCGATACTATTTATCCTGAGGGACTTGAAACCGTGCCTCCCCGATATGCAATAAGCAGGCGAAACAAGGAGCTTGTTAAAAAATCCGATATAGTTATCACTCACGTTATCTACCCTTGGGGTGGTGCGGCGCAATTTAAGGAACTGGCAGAAAAGCTTGGCAAGCGTGTTATAAATATAGTATGAAAAAAACACCGCAAATGCGGTGTTCAGAGCACTGACAAACCCCTGCAAACATAATGCCCTGCAATTTTTTGCAGGGCATTATTTCCTGTGTTGCGCGAGCTATAGCCGAAGGGAGCCGAACCCGCAACGGTTTAAAATGCTATTTTTGCCCATCTCTGCGTTACTTACACAGGGAAATACGTCCTGTATGTCCCTGTGCAAGTGCCTTGATATGAACAAAAATTGCTATTTTAAACTTCTGCGAACCCAAAGGAACTGATTTTGTGATGGAAAACGGCTCGCGAAGCGAAGGAATACCGGGCGTATTTCAAGCGACAAGAGTCGTTTTATGCGCAAAAGCAGTCCTATTGGGCGTTATGGGTTCGATTCCCTTCGGCTATAATTGCTCAGTTACTTACCACGTCAGCACAAGCTCCGCTTTGCAGTTTTACGCACAAGTGCGCAAAACCTGTTTGGCTTCGCTGTGCTTCCTTTGCCCCAAAAAGCAATTCTGCTTTTCGGGGACCACCTCTAAGC
>JAZNSH010000046.1:0-15380 GCA_045591115.1 Clostridia bacterium | reverse complement strand
AGAAGTTTAAAATAGCAATTTTTGTTCATATCAAGGCACTTGCACAGGGACATACAGGACGTATTTCCCTGTGTAAGTAACGCAGAGATGGGCAAAAATGGCATTTTAAACCGTTGTGGGTTCGGCTCCCTTCGGCTATAGCTCGCGCAACACAGGAAATAATGCCCTGCAATTTTTTGCAGGGCATTATGTTTGCAGGGGTTTGTCAGTGCTCTGAAAAGGACTGTTTTCAGTCCTTTTCTTTATAAATATTCCTCTATTGCATCAAAAATGCGCGTTGCAATTTCTTCCATACCCTCATCACCGGGGTGAGCGGCAACTCCCGAATGTTCAAAAAGACCTTTGGCAGTATACCTATCATCTGCACCAATGCACACATCTACAAGTTTATAATTTCTTTCTTTTGCAATCTTTTCTACTATTCCGTTTTTCTCATTATGCTGCCAAAATGAGTTTGTTAAAACGATTTTTGTATCTTCCTTTGAAAGTTTATCCAAAAGGAATTTATAACCTTGCTCCCAGGTGTAACCGTTATTATTAAGTTCTCGCACGTTTTCAATGGCACGCATAATAATTATATCGGCTTTAAAATCAATAACTGCCGGATATTGTTCATTCATAAGATTTTCGTTCCAATATTCCCGCTCCCATGGGGCGATTTGCGCAACCATAAAAGATGCATTGGGTGATATCTCCCATACCTTTGCCATCGTTCTGTGAACGTAATCTTTATCCTCACTTGATGCAGCCATACCCCAATCATTAAACCATCCAATACTTTCTGCCGGCGCATGTTTAGTAATTGAGTTACCTAAAAACAAAATTCTTTTTCCGCCACGGTCCTCAAAATAAATGCTTTGGCTTACGGAAACCTGATTTTTTGATGAAACTGTATTATCCTCATTTCTTGCCATTAAAAGTCCCTGCCTTTCTGCATTTAATTATACAACAGCAGAAAAAATTTTTCAACAGAAAATTTAATTGAGGTATATTATTGAATAATTAAGCGCAGTTGCAACAATCAGCCATATTCCCTGAGGAATCAAGATAAACGATGCAATTTTACTGTAACTATAAACGTTACGTACGGTAAGATACGTTACAACAAGATATGCAAGGATTATTATTAGGCTTGAATATGGCATATGAAAGGTAAAAAAGAACAAGCACCACAAAATATTCAATACCGCCTGCAGAGCATAAAGAATATAGATCTTATTGGGCACGTTCTTCAGTTGAGCAAAAGTAAGCGATACGGCAAATAAGGTGTACACTATTCCCCACACTGCACCAAACACCCAACCGGGCGGTTGAAAAATGGGCTTTTCAAGTGATACGTACCAAGCGCTTTCCGTATCTGTGAAAAGAAGTGCAAGACCTGCCGTAACAACCGTTACAAGCGCTGAAATCAAAATACTGTCCCAAAGCTTTTTAGACATAAAAAATCACTCCTATCGTTACATAATATATGTAAAAAAAGGAGTGATTATGTTTTTTATAATATTGATGAGCCCCACATATCGACTAAATACTTGCCGTTTTCATATACAACGGAATATTTTAATTCTTTTTCGGGATTGCCGTTAGGATCGCCTGCCGCAAACTCTTTTACGGTAATTAAATAGCCATCATCTGTTCTCTTTAAATCAAGGGTTTCTTCTTTAATAATCCAGGGATAATCGTACTGCTCTGAAACATATAACGTGCCCTCTTCGGTAAACCACATATCCATAAAGGACTCAGCAGTTTGTGCATCAATGCTTGGGTTTCCGTGCTTTGAAAGATGATAATCAGGCGTGCAGAAATTATAAATATACTTTCTTAATTCTTCCGCGTTATCAATTTCATTAAGCGCATAAGCGGTAAGCTTCATTTTTCCATCACCAAGGAAAGATACCGTGCGTTCAAAGGATTTGCTCTTATTTATCATTTCTTTATTTTCAAAATAATTAAGAGTTCTGTGTTCCATTTCATACAGATTGTAAACAAGATTCCAGCCATCAGCCTTTGTAAATTCGGGACCAATGAACAGATCTATTTTATAATCACCATTTTCATAGGTAACGTAAAGAGTTCTCAAGCCTGACCATTCGGTTTCTGCAGTAACGGTATAACTGTTGTTGCCAAGACTCTCAATGGTTGCACCGTCAGTAAACATAATATTTGAACCCATACCGTAATTAGGCTCAAAATAGATAACATCATTTTCTATGCGCCAATGTCCTGCTTTATTATCGATCTCATACTGCGCGTATGCTTCAGTATAATACTTGCATAAATATTCCTTTAAATCATCAACTGTATTTATTCCTTTAACTGCATAGCAGGTTTCATACATACCATCAAAGGTGGCTAATTGATACGTTTTTGATTCATCAAGCATTCCTAAAGCTTTAAAATGGTAAAGCAAATGGGAATCATTTTGCATTTCGATAAGCTCTTTAGCCTTTGCCGTTGTTAATTCCTCTATCTTTTCAGGCTGCTTTTCTTCTTCAGGTGTGTTCGGTTGATTGTTTTCTTCAGGTAATTTATTCATTTTTTCAAGATATTTGTATTCAAAATTAACGTCAAAATATCTATTAGATGAATCATCTGCTATTACGATAACCAATAATTCCTGAAGCTTTCCGCCTTCAATTATTCCCTCGTATGAAAAATCTTCTACCTTAATAACTTCATTATTATGATATACGATAACGTCTGTTTTGCTTTCACTTATGCCCGTAACGTTCATATTGATTCCATATCTTACAGAATTATCAGTTTCATTTGTAGGAACTAACGAAAAATGTTTGATGCGAATATCATTTTCTTGCTGAGAATAGTTTTCATCAAGATATTCCCTTACCTTTGTACCGCCATTATATTCGTCTAAATTCCATATTGCGTCATTATCTGTATTAGTTCTTGCAACGTAAAATCCACGCTGCGTATTGCCTTCAGGGCTTAACGGATAATACACATTGCTATCAGTTCTTTCAGCGTGACTTCCAAAGCCTCTAAATATGCCTGCTTTGGGGAAGAACAATAAAACCACTACCACCGCACCTAAAACAATCGCGCCAAGACCTACCGCAAGACCAATGATTGCACCTGCGCCTACTCCTCTGCCCTTTTGCATACTTGCAATCCATAAGGCAAGCTTCTCAACGTCATTTTCATATTGCACGGCTTGTGAAATAGCTTCAGGATGCTCTTGATTGATCGCAACCTTAAACCAATAAAGTGACTTCTGCAAAAATTCAGTTGCAACCGCAATGCTATTTGTCCTTGCTTTTTCATAATATACGTTTCTTAAAACCCAAGCTGCTTCTGTATTACCGTTGCGGGCGCTTAATTCAAGATAGTTTATGTAAGATGCTTCATCAACATTTTTAAATGTTTGTGCATAATCAAAAAGTGCAAAATGATAATTATATCCTGCGGCGGCTTTTATAAGCTCAATATTGTTGTCCGTTGCCTTTGCATACATATACATTGCATAAGGATTTCCGCCATCTGCAAATGCTTTAAGCTCATCAACTGTTTCAGTACCCTTAATACCTGACTTTAAAATATTAAGCTCCGTATCATTTGCGGCTATCTTAAATTTTGCAAAATCAACATTTGCGCTTTCCTGGTGAGCACGGGCAAGCTTCTGTATTTTATTGGTTTTATATAAAGCATCAGTATTTGAATACTGCCATTTTAAGATGCTTACGGGATAGAAAATAGAATATATGCCAAGAGTTAAAGGAGTCAACACAGCTAAAAGAAGATCTTTTACAAAAAGCTGACCTCCCGTTCCTTTAAAGACAAGAGGACTTCCATTGATAACAGAGTGTTCTGCCTCCCACTTCATAAAATGCACAGTTGCCCAAGGTGTGGCTATGCCTAATGTAAATATAGCGGTTAATGCAATAAGCACGTTATTTACAAACCAGCCGCCTGCACCTCCCGTGAAATGGCTTTTTAAGCCTGAATTATCATTTTGATATACAGTGTGCTTGGTTACCCACTTTTTCATACCTAATCCAAGCCAAATACTATATATGCCAAAAGTAATTACAGATAAAACTGCCCACAGAATATACTTTCCGAAAATCTGTGCGCCATTACCCGTAAATTTAAGACGCTTACCATTGATAACCGTATGCTTTACTTCCCAGCGTTTAAGCATACATACCGTCCAAGGATAAGCAATTCCCAATGTGATCATTGTTAAAAATGAGGTCAACAAACGCCAAAGAATAAGCTGAACCGTGCCACCATCAAAATATGATTCTTCTCCTGAATCAACCTTTGATTTTGAGCCTGCTACCGCCGCAATTATAAGACCTACTATGCCGCCTACAAGCAGTACCAATGCACAAAAAATCATTATTTGGGCAAAATTAAACATAACTTCTTCCCCTTTATCTTTTTATTATTTTTGAAAAACTAAAAGTGAGAAAAAGGGATATCTCATTAAAATTGATTTTTTTGTGAGACATCCCTTAGTTTTAATTATCTTTGAATATGTGCTCCGCAAGCGTGGCAGAACATTGCGCCCGAATCAAGCTTTGTGCCGCATTTTGTACAGAACAAGCGCGGTGCAGACTGATTTTCTTGAGGCTTTGGTTGCTGAATCGGCTGCTGAGGTTGCTGATACTGTGGCTGCTGAATCGGTTGTTGAATCGGTTGCTGATATTGCGGTTGCTGAGGCGGTATCGGCTGCTGATACTGTTGCTGATTATCCCTCATATCTATCGTTGGCTGTTTTGGCTTTCCGCCGTGGTTCATTATTAAGCCTTCAATATATCTTATTCGGTTTTTTAACGGAATTTTAACTGCGCATCCTGCAACGCCGTCAATTCCCATTTCACCAACGTAAACTCCGGGCACGATGGCATACTTTACCCAAGCTTCGATGCGGATAGCATTATTGAGATTGGTAAACTTAACAAAGGTAGGACCTGTTGCAATTCCTTTACCCTTTTTGAAAAGATCCTCACCCTCATAGTTAGGACGGAATTCATAGCCTTCAGAAAACAGATAATCGCTTATCTGCTTCATAACCTGCTGTTGAGAACCGTTAAATTCAAATTCTATAGAATATCTTGCCATAAAACTTCACCTTACCTTACACCAAATAAAAGTTCACCGATAGAGGGATACGGCCAGGAATCGGAAGAAACCGCCATTTCCAGCTCATCAACATCTTTACGAAGCGCATCCATTAAAGGAATTATCGTATCCTTGCAAAGGAAAGCACGTTCTTTATTACCTTTTAACGCTTTCATATCCTCAACTGAAGCACGAAGCTCTTCAAGAATCTTATATGCACTGTTTAAAAGCACGGAAATCTTTTTTACGGTTTCTTCTTCATAAGTGCAGTCAATAGCATCAGAAAGAGCTTTTTTGGATAATGCGGTATCCGCAAGCTTTTTGGAATATTCGCTTACAAGAGGAAGAATATCCTTACTTGCCATATTAACCATTGTACGCGCTTCAATGTTTATAAGCTTATTATAGTTATCAAGCATAATTTCATATCTTGATTCCATTTCCACACGGCTGAATACTCTGTGAGTTTCAAAGAGGGTAACATTCTTTTCATCAAGATAGGTTTCAAGGGCATCAGGCGTTGTGGGAAGATTAAGAAGTCCTCTCTCCTCTGCCTCCTTAACCCATTTATCATCATAGCCGTTACCGTTGAAAATAATATTCTTATGATCTCTTATAGTTTCACGGATAAGTGTGTTGAGCTCATTTTCAAAGTTTTCGGCATTTTCAAGACGGTCAGCAAACTGCCTTAAGCTTTCTGCTACCGCAGTATTTATTACGATATTTGAATCAGATACCGATGCCGATGCACCAAGCATACGAAACTCAAACTTATTACCTGTGAAGGCAAATGGACTTGTACGGTTGCGATCAGTTGTATCTTTGGGGAATCTTGGAAGAATATGAACACCGATCTTTAACTGTTCTTTTTCCTTGCCCTCGTAGGTGGTTCCCTGCTCAATAGCATCTAAAATGCCCGAAAGCTCATCACCTAAAAACATTGATACTATTGCAGGAGGTGCTTCTGATGCACCTAAGCGATGGTCGTTGCCTGCACTTGCAATGGAAACGCGCAATAATCCCTGATACTCGTGAACGGCCTTAATAACTGCGCAAAGGAATAAAAGGAACTGTGCATTTTCATAAGGTGTTTCGCCGGGATTTAAAAGGTTAATTCCCGTATCTGTTGAAATTGACCAGTTGTTATGCTTTCCGCTTCCGCTTACGCCGTCAAAGGGCTTTTCGTGCAAAAGACACTCAAGACCGTGCTCGCGGGCGATCTTCTGCATCATTTCCATAGTAAGCTGGTTATGGTCAACAGCAATATTGACAGTTGTGAATATGGGCGCAAGCTCGTGTTGCGCGGGAGCTGCCTCGTTATGCTCGGTCTTAGCCAAAACACCAAGCTTCCATAACTCCTTATCAAGATCCTTCATAAAGGCGTGAACGCGGGGCTTAATTGATCCGAAATAATGATCATCAAGTTCCTGCCCCTTTGACGGCATTGCGCCAAAGAGAGTTCTGCCGGTGTAAATAAGATCCTTACGCTTATCAAAAAGCTCTTTGGGAATCAAGAAATATTCCTGCTCAGGACCTACCGTTGTTTTAACACTTGAGGCATCTGATCCGAAAAGCTTTAACACACGCATTGCCTGGCGGTTAATGGCTTCCATTGAACGCAATAAAGGCGTCTTTTTATCAAGTGCCTGACCGCCGTAAGAGCAGAAAGCCGTGGGAATACAAAGAACGCCATCCTTAATAAAGGCATAGCTCGTAGGATCCCAAGCAGTATAGCCTCGTGCTTCAAAGGTAGCGCGCAAGCCACCGTTAGGAAAGCTTGAAGCATCTGATTCGCCCTTTATAAGCTCTTTTCCCGAAAACTCCATTATTACCTTACCATCAGCTGACGGTGAAATAAAGCTGTCGTGTTTTTCGGCAGTGATACCCGTCATAGGCTGGAACCAATGAGTAAAATGGGTTGCACCCTTTTCGATCGCCCAATCCTTCATTGCAGCTGCAATTTCATTGGCGATTGCTATGTTAAGGCGATGGCCGTGTTTCACCGTCCACTGTAATCCTTCATATACTTCCTTTGAAAGCATTTGGCGCATCACTTCATCATTAAAAACGTTTGATGCAAAAATTTCAGTTACTTTATCCATAGTTCCACTCCTATTAAGAGAAAAAAATACCTATATAAATTATACATTCATATTGCGCATTTTGTCAACTGATAATATGTGCCTTGCATTTCTGAAATTCATTGGCGTTAATCCTGTTTTTTTCTTAAAAATCCTTGAGAAATAAGATGAATCCTGAAAACCGCATTGCTCTGCAATCTCCGAAACGGAAAATGAGGTTTCTTTTAATGCGATTTTTGCTTTTTCCATCTTTATCCTTAAAACGTATTCCTGAGGTGTAACGCCTGAATATTCTTTAAACAAACGACAAAAATAGTTCTGACTTACATTACACATTTTTGCAATTTCAAGCACGCTAAGTGCTAATAAGGGATCATTTTCAAGATATTTTATTCCCTTTTCAATAACAGAAAAGCCTTTTATATCGCCCTTTCTTTCGCGATCATTTAAGCTGACAATTATTTGATAAAAGATGCTTTGCATTTGTGCATAAGACGGTGATCCAAGTTCACTGATTCGGCTCATTTCCTGAAAAAAATCGCGAAGCTCAGAACTATGAAAGACCTTATTATCATTGATAACCAACCTATTATGATCTTCATCGAAGAGCAGAAAATTTATACCGTAAGTGCAACCGTACTCCTCATCCCTTTCATCAACTGTAAGCACGTATTCCTTTCCTGAAGGAATATGAGCAATATCACCGTGCTTTAAGATTATCTTTTCGCCGTTTGCCATAGTGTAGGTAAGCTTACAACGGTTCACAAATAACAGCAGATCATTTTCCTTCGGAGTTCCAATGCAGGAAAAGGTATTATACGCTTTCCATAATTGATAAACGCAAACGTTTACCTGAGCATAGCAGTTGCGGTTACATAATAGTTTCAAAATATCCTGATTTTCCATTTTATCACCTGAGTAAATTATTGTGAATATTATATATTACTCATTTATTTTTGTCAAACTCAGTTTGAAAAAGTCCTGTTTTTGTTTATATCTGTCCATTGCATTTACTTATATAATGTGATATACTTAAGAAAAAGGAGCGAAGAAAATGAAATATAACAAATTAAAAGAATATATGCTTCAGTTATCACAGATACTTTGGGCAGAGCCTTACGGTGATTTCAAGAATCATTGCATAGTAGTTACAAAGAACAGTTCTTATCCATCACAGTTATGGGATTGGGGAAACTGGGCAAACAACATTGCATTAAGACAGATTGCAAAATATCAAGGCAAGGAAAATGATCTTATTAAGCACGAGATTGGTTCTGTTAACAACTTTTTAAATGAACAGCACGAGGACGGAAGCATTGAAATTGCCGTTTTCAGCGGTAAAGAACACGATTTTGTTTCCCTTATGCCCCACAGAAACGTTCATAAGCCGGTGCTTGCTCAGCACGTCGCATTTATTTTAAAATATGTTGATGCACTTGATTGGGCAAAGGAAATTTTCCCTAAGTTAAAGAAGTTTGTTACCTTCTATGAGGAAAATGCAAAGCACGAAAGCGGACTTTTTTATTTCTTTGATGATTTTGCCATTGGTGTTGATAACGACCCGTCAACCTTCTACCGTCCCGATAACAGTTCAGCATCAATTTTCCTGAATTCCTTAATGTATATGGAGCTTGGCTCAATGAGTCATATTGCTTCCCTTATCGGAAAACTTGAGGATGCTGAGTATTACAAGCAAAAACAAGCTGAATTAAAGAACGCAATAAACGAGCATTGCTACGATGAAAAGGACGGAATGTATTACAGCTGTGATATTAACCTCCGCCCCATTGAGCCTGACGTTTTGCTTCATTCAGGTGCACCAAGACATTATTCAACTCTTATTCAGCGCCTTGGATGTTGGAGTTCTTTCTTACCTCTTTGGGCAGGAATCCCCACCAAGGAGCAGGCAGAGCGCATCGTTAAGGAAAATCTTTTGGATGAAAAAGGTTTTTGGGCTCCTTACGGCGTAAGATCTCTTTCTAAATACGAAAAAATGTATCGTCTTGTAGGCACGGGCAATCCATCAAGCTGGCAAGGCGGTGTGTGGATATTATCAAACTACTTTGTTTTCAAGGCTCTTTTAAGATACGGCTATAAAAAGGAGGCCGAGGAGCTTGCAACGAAAACTCTTGATCTGTTGGCAATGAATCTTGAGAAAAACGGTGCTTTCCACGAATATTATGATCCTGAAACGGGCGAAGGTCTCTTTAACAAGGGATTTTCAAGCTGGAACCTACTTGCCTTTAATATGCTTGAGTATTTTGACGGCAAAGAAGTTATTGAAGAATTTAAAATGTAAAAAATACGCTGAAATGATATGCACCCCAAAAGTGCCTAAACTTTGGGGTGCACTTCAAAAAGCGTATTTTTTATTTAACAGTATTCTCTTCTTTTTTACGTAAAGCAAGGAGATATTTATCAAATGAAATCCCCATAATTTTTTTAAAAAGACGGCTGGCATATGCTTGGTCATTGATGCCTGCAAGCTTTGCCGCCTCTTTTAAGGACACTCTTCCCTCTGCCGTTACGTTTTTTATAATTTCTATTTTTTGGCGGTTTATATATTCAATTACCGTTATCCCCTTTACCTTGCTGAATAAGTTTTGTAAATACCCTACCGAAATTCCCGAAGCATCAGCAATATCCTTTAATTTAAGGTTTTGGGAAAGGTTTTCGTTTATATAATAAATCGCATCGGCAACGTAGCGCTCATCAGAGGGCAGCATTTCATAAAATTTTGAACGCAATTCTCTTAAAACAAAGGACGCAAGAAAACCGCAAAGCTCATACCAGATGCCTTGACACCTTAAGATGTCCTCAGGTTTTTTTGAGATATAATAGTTAAGCGCCCTTGAAATGATGCTTTCAACCGTACGGGCATCTTCTCTCAAAGGAAAGAA
This sequence comes from Clostridia bacterium, assembly GCA_045591115.1. Classification (GTDB taxonomy): domain Bacteria; phylum Bacillota; class Clostridia; order Christensenellales; family QALW01; genus UMGS1322. The sequence goes on along the minus strand of JAZNSH010000046.1, from coordinate 5,314 downwards.
AATGGGTATTAAAATACTTTTTTGCTCTAAAACATTTTTTTCAAGCTGACGAATTTGATTATGAGTGATTTTTTCGCTATCTAACAATCTTCCGTTATGCAAAGCGTTTACGCCAAAGGTTATATGCCTTTGCACTCCGCTTTTTTCGGCAAAGGTATTGCAAGGGTAATTTTTTACTATTGCGAAGGTTTCAAAAGGACGTAATATTCGTTTTTTGCCATCGTTGTAATTTACAATAACATTACCTTCCAAGCAGAGGGTTATTTCCAAAAGATTGGTTGTGCCCGAAAATGTATTTTTATAATTATTCTTGCTCACGTTATAAACAAAGTTTATTTGTGGTACCGAGCTGATTTCTATCTCATAAAACTCCATACAAGAACCACTCCTTTATGTATATTTTATACTATTTTATGAGAATTGTCCATATTATTACAATTATTCATATATATTTTTTTGTGTATATGCTATCATATAAAAAAAAGGAGTGATTTAATTGTATTACGGTAAATTAAAATTTTTAGATTGCGGAAAAATTACTTCCGGCGGCTGGCTTAAGGAGCAGCTCACACGTTCAAAGGACGGTATGGGAGGACATTTAGATGAGCTTGAGCCTGAAATGCTGTACGACCCCTATGTAAAAAAATCAGCCTGCAAGGCATGGTCAAAAATTGCCGCACCCGGTTGGGGTGCTGAAATTTCAGGTAATTTCTGGTGCGGTCTTATTACTCTTGCCTTCACCTTACCCGATAAAGCTCTTCAGGAAAAGGCTGCAAATTGGGTTGATAAGGTTCTTTTACAGCAGGAAGAGGACGGGTATCTGGGCACCTATAAAAAAACTGATGACAGAGGGCATGAATATAACGCTTGGGGTTGCAGTTGCGGTATGAAGGCTTTAACTCTTTACGCTGAGGCAACTAACCGACAAGATGTGTTTGATGCAGTTTATCGCGGTCTTTTATGGTTTTGTAATACTGATAAATGGAAGTTTCAGCCATATTCGGGCTGGTATATTTTAAGGCTAATGTCCTATTACTATCTGCGCTATAAGGACAAAAAATTGCTGGATTACATACACCGCTATGAGGAATTTTTAGATATAGAGGAAAACGATTCCTACCGCACAAGCACAAAAGCTTTGGGTGATGATAAATTCTTTTACAATCAGCACCACGCCGCAGGTTATGCCGTTGCAGTTGCAAGACCTGCCGCAGTATATCTTGCTGACGGTCAGAAAAAACGGCTTAATGCTTCAATTAACGCAATAGAAAAGCTACACAAGCATACTCTATTGGTAAACGGCGGTATTTCAGGTACGGCTGAATGGCTCAGTCCCAAAAGTGCAACGGCTGAAACGGAATATTGCACTTTAACCTTTATAAATGCTTCCTACGCCTTACTTGCCGCTGCAACGGGCAATGCTATCTACGGTGATTATATGGAAAATGTTGTTTTCAACGTTGCGCAAGGTGCAAAAAAGAAGGACGAAAGAGCAATTGCATATTTTACATCACCTAATTTAATTTGTGTTTCAGACCATTCAAGCAAGGTTAATGACCCCCACGGAATGTATGCGCCTATGCACATTACTTCCTGTTGTGCAGTAAATTCAACTATGATTATGCCTGAATTTACAAAAAATCTTGCAATGACAGACAAAAATGATGACTTGTATATCATTTCATTTGCCCCTTGCAAAATCAGGCATAAAAATGCTATAATAGAGGTGGATACGTTATATCCTTTCAGAAGGGATATTAAGATCAAAATATTAACTGTTGACGGTACAAATGCTGATTTTTCCTTGTATCTAAAAAAACCGTATTGGTGCGCTGATATGGAGGTTTCTGCCGATTCTATTGAGGTTGAAGGTAATTTTATTAGAATTGAAAATTCTTTAGAAAATGACTGTGAAATAAACGTTAAGCTTAATATGGACGCAAGGGTTGTTGAAATGGATGATACCGACGGTGCTGACAAGCATCCTCTTTCAGTAAAATACGGTCCCCTTTGTTTCTGCTTGCCCATAAAAGAAAAATGGATAAATGAAGGCAGCGGATATGCCTTTACAAAATTACCTGATGATTGGGCTTGGTACAGCATAAACGCCGTTCCTGAAGAAGTCCCCCTTAAAGCATCAAAAAATCGTCTTGACGGTTTAGAATGGAATTTTGCTACTACAAAGGAAAAATTAGAAAGCAGTATTAACGTTTTTGAAACTGAGCCCAATGGATATCCATGGGAAAAATCCCCAATAAATATTACGGTTGATGGTTGGCATGCCCCATATTTATACAATCATTATACCCCTCTTACAAACGACTTTTATGGCAAAACCGCACCCGTTTCCTTTGAAAAAACAGTAAAATTAGTACCCTTTGGATGTACCAATTTAAGAATCACCTGCTTTCCCAAAGCAGACGTTAAATAAAGGAGTTTTCTATGTTCTTGGCAACAACAACCGGTGATTTTAACAGATACTTTCCTGAGCTTTCGGCTAGCAAGAAAAAAATTCAGCTTTTACACAAGTGCGGCTTTAAATACATTGATTTAAGTATGTACCGCTTTGAGCCCGATTCCCCCTTTTATTGCGATGGTTGGGAAAGATACGTTGATGAATTGGCAAACGAAGCGCAAAAGTTAGGTATGACTTTCGTGCAGGCACATTCCCACGAGATTGACAAAAATCCCGGTGAAGTGCAAGATAAACAAAAGGAACATTTTTTCCGTCAACTTGATATTTGCAAAAAGTTAGGTATCCCTTCAACGGTAATTCACGCTTCGACTGCAGTAAAAGAAAATCAGGAGCAATTTATTGCGCGTAACAAGCTTTTTTATTCTGAATTACTTAAAGAAGCCGAAAAAAGAGAGGTCAACGTTTTAACGGAAAACACCTGTGCTATCAACAATCCTTTTTATTACATCTTAACCGCAAATGATTTTTATTTGCTTAATGAAGCATTGAACAAACATCCCTTATTCGGCATTTGTTGGGATATTGGTCATGCGCATATTCAAAATGTGAATCAGTATGAACAGATAACAGAATTGAAGGATAGACTTAAGGCAATACATATTCACGATAATATGGGTAATAACGATACCCATGCTGTTCCATATTTGGGCACTATCGCCTATGATGAAATTATAAACGCACTTATTGATAACGGCTTTAAAGGTGCCTTTACAATGGAGGCGGATTCTTCCTTTAGACCTACAATTTGCAGAAAAAGCTTTGGTGATGACAGACTTATCTCACCACCCCTTGATTTGCAGGTCAAAATGGAAGAAATGCTTTATCTTTGCGGAAAGCATCTGCTTGAAGCATATAATTTATTTGAGGAATAAAGTTAAAGGGTTGACGAAATGTCAACCCTTTTTTATCAAAAATATTCATCTATTCAATAGTATTCGGAAGTACGATAAAATTCACAAGACAAGGCGCAGTGTTTTAAAAACGAAGGATTTTACAAAGGCGTAAATGACTGAGTTTTTATAAATACTGCAACACAGTATTTTGAAGATTTATCGTACTGTTATTTATTGTACCGTAACTGTGCCATCCTCATCTATTGAAATCTGCATACCTGTCTTAACATATTCTAAAAACTCTTCACCTAAAGAATCGATTACGGGCATTTTTGCGCCTTCGCCTTCAAGCCAAACATCGGCTAAAATTGCACCTGCACCTGCTAAAGAATCAATAGGAAGTGAGAAAAGCATACAAGCAGGCTGACGGTTCATTGAGCAAGCACAGTAAAGAACAAGTCCGCCTGTGGTTGAGCCAATAGTCTGAGGCAAGCAAAGAGCCTTTCCTGCCATCTGATGACCGTAAAGATCAGGGTTGTTCTGATCACCGCAGGTGGCCGTTTTATCACCGAACTGCAAGGCTTTTTGGAAAGAAGCAAGGGTGTTAAGTCCGCCGTGAGAAACAAGTGCTTCCGCAGTTAATTTACCGGGTGTTACTACCCTACCTTTAAACTGTTTCATTACTTTTTGCCTCCTTTTGTAATCTCAAACAAAATCTCATCGTCAGTATAATAACGGGCGGTGGTATAGGTGCGCAATTTGTTGCTTGAAGTGATTACGGGCATTTTGCCTGAAAGAGGATTGTTCATATACATCAAAGGACAGATATATGAAGTAATTACACCCGTTGCCTTTAAGCGCGCAGCATACTCTGTTTTATTGAATTCCTTTAATACTGCAGGAGATGCGGTAAACACGGTAGGAATACGCACCTTTTTATTGCCTGCTTCTTTAAGTGATCTTTCAACGTTATCAGTCCAGGTTTTTAACTGTTCAAGGCTCATATGAGGACAACCGATAAAACAAAGCTTTGGTTTTGCATCCTTATTCTTCCAAATAATAGGATAGTTATCGTAAACACGCTGAAGCTCAGCATCATCAATAACGTAAACCTGAGCATCCTCCTTAATAAGCGTTTCGCCCATTTCCTTAGCTTCGGTGGTAAGATTATCAATATGATAAAGACCTACCGCACCGTTTGATGCAGTTGCGGCACCGAAATCCTTAAGATATGTTTTTGCTTCTTCATTAAGCTCAGTACCAAGCCATTTATCAAGGCCCTTAACATATGGAACTGCCTCCATAACCTTCATTCCTATTGCTGAACCTAAAAGCTGAGCCTCAGGTTTTTTGGTGGTTTTAACTTCAATTATCCAGCTCGCTTTTCTTCCTTCATCGGTAAGCAAACCAAAGTAAGGAACATAGCCTAAAATTGAACCCATAATATCCATAATGCCTGAGTTTCTGTTACATCTTGCGCCTAAAACAGAGTTTGCATAAACTACTGCGGAGGATTCAGACCAGGATAAAATATCGCCCATAGCAGGGGTGTTACCTACTTCATCCATGTAACAGGTGCAAGTAAACGCATCTTTTTCCATGAGACCAAGCTTGTTCAGCTGTTCTTCATAAGAGTTCTGCTTGGAGTACATGAAGTTTTTAAAAATAAAGTTCTGCAAAAAGTTGCTGGGTACATTGGGGTCCAGCGGACGGGGATCTGCCGAAAATTTTTGTGTAGAAACATTTCCGGATTCAATCAGTTTGTCCATCAATTCATAAACCGGTGCCAGAGCTTTCAGACCGAAGGAAGTAACCAGGTGATTATATTTGCTGGTTACCGGCACCATGGAGTCTGCACCGAACAGCTCGCCGTAACGGACGAGAGTTTTCATAATTCTGGCGAGAGTATCGCCCTTTTCGCCATTTAAAATAGCTTGTTGTTCTACAGTTAAGTTCATATTTATCCTTTCTATGCTGACGATTTTATGTTTAAATCTTCATAGCC
>JAZNSH010000045.1:0-9406 GCA_045591115.1 Clostridia bacterium | reverse complement strand
TTATCCCCAAAAAGCACTTCTGCTTTTTAGGGTCCCCCTTTGCAAAAAAGGGAGTTAATTAGGGCTCCCAAAATGCAATGTTGCATTTTGGGAAAAGGAGGCACAGCAAAACTAATCAGCTTTTCGCACACTTGCGAAAAGTGTAAGGTGTAGCTTGTGCCGACGCGGTAAATGACCGCATTTTGCAAGTGAAATGCAACGAAGGAAACAAACCCCTGCAAAAATTTTGCAGGGGTTTATCAGTGCTCTGAGCGGAAGATAAAAGTCTTCCGCTTTAACATTTTTAATTTTCCTTTTTGCTGTTCTTTTTCATAATAATGATATATGAAACCGTCATAATAACAACAAGTGCCGTTACTGTTCCAATTAAGATAACAGCGATATAAGTATTTGTAAGCTTTGTGTTAATGCTGCCGGGAACAATGTTACTATCGCCGTTTGCTTCACCGTTAGAATCAGGTGCCGTAATTGTGCCTGCACCGTTGGTGTAAATGAGAATGTCTTCAATCTCAGTCATTGAATAAGCATTCTCGGTGAAAGCATTCCAATATGTCTTATAGGGCTGGCTCTTAACCATATCTTCTGTAATGAGAACTGTGTCAGCATTAAGAAGAAGAACCTTAACGAATCTGTAGGCTCCCTTTAAAGGCTCACTTGCCTTGCCGGGGTTATCAGCTTCACGAACTGCGGTGTTGGTGATAATGGTCCAATCCTTAAGATCGTTTGAGCCTTCAATACGGAATCTTGGGATGATAGTTCCTTCAACGGGCTTAATAACAAGACCTGAAAGGTTCTGCACTGAGCCAAGATCGAAAAGGAAGGTCTGTGATGGACGGTCGATGAAAGGCTTCCAAACTGTTGTGGGATCGTTATCATAGAGATATGATGTGTTATCCGTCATAGTCTGGCTGGCTTTTTTGCCGCCCTTATAGGAAATACCGCCAATAGCCGTTACTGCAACGGGCTCAATGATCGTGCCGCTTACTGCAACCTGATCATAATTGGGGTTAAGGTCAACAAAGGTTTCCTCCATAGGAAGATCCTTTAACTCAGCAGTTGTGATAAGGAATACCCAGTCAGTCATAGTGGGTCTTTCGGGAATAACGTAAGTGCCGTCAGTAGGAGTAATATTCTCTTCAATTAAAATATACTTACCTGTTAAGGGGTTGAACCAATATGAAGTGTAAGTAGCGGTCTTATCAAGGTTCTTAAGAGTTCCGGTTGTTGTTGTTCTTGCATCATAGAAATATGCAACCATTGTTGATGCATCGTTGGTTGTTGCAAGAACGTTCTGTTCTGCCTTAACAAAATCGCCGTAGACGGTGTTCTTAAATGCAGGGTTGAGCTTCCACCATTCGGGGATAGTTTCAAAGAACTGCTTCATATACATCATTTCATACGAACCGGGTTTATCAAGGCCCATATACCAAGGCTCGTAGTTATAGCTACCGCCCTTGCCATCAAACCAACCGGTAAAGATGCTTGTTGAGAAGCAGTTTGCCCAGATACCGGTAACACCGTAAGTGATACCTGCACTTCCGCAGAGAACTGCCTTCCAGGAGCTCCAGCGTGTTGCGTTATAGCCGGTAAAGCCGCCGCAGTTAATTTCCTCATAGTTAATTTCGGATTCAATATATGGCTTAAAGATGCCTCTATTGCAAGCAGTGTAATAGGTTATGTACATATCCTTTGATTTGGCAACACCGCCGTGGCCGCCCTGAATGGTCCAGCTATCGTGCCAAGGTGCCTTATCAAGAGTTACCTGCAAAGGTGCAGTTGCCTGAGCGGGATACATATGCGCGGAGTTGGGGTGCTTATAGCCATCAAGCTCCTCAATTCTTGCACTCATTTCCATATAAGCTTCAAAAACCGTTTTGCCCTTTTCTACTGCAGGCTCAGTGTTGGTAATTTCCTGACCTGAGATCCAAACGATGGAATAGCAAGCATAACGTGCTACGATATAACGTGCAAAGCGAAGATAAACCTCTGCATCCCAACCGCTTGTGGAACCCATTGTTGAGTTATGGCAACCAAGACCAAGTGCAATAACGAAGCCCTGCTCGTTGAGGTATTCAAACATAGCGTCAACCTTTTCGTTGAAAACCTCTTCATCAGGTTTTTCAAATTTGCCTTCATCCTTCCAAACAGACTTTTCACCGTTACCTGCGCCGGGAACGAAATAGGTCTGATAAACGTTAAAGCCTTTCTGCTTGCGGTTATCAACAATGTGCTTGAACTGGTTACCGCAATCGCAACCGGGATAGTTACAAATTTCAGTGGAAACGTTCATAAATGCCTGCCAGTTGGTATCTGCAAGCCAGAAGAAGGGTGTGCCGTCATTGTACATATAGTAATGTTCATTATCAACGGTCTTTATAAAGCCGTGCTTGTGAAGATCTTCCTTTGAGGTTGAAGCAACGGCCTTTATTGTGCCTTCACCGGTAAGACCCTTATTTTCAGGATCCTTACAGGTTATCTTATAAGTCCACATACCTTCCTTGGTAGGTGAAAATCTTACTGCCCAGGTTTCGCCCTCTTTCCAGAAACCGGGAAGTGTTATTGTTGTGCCGTCAGTATGGGTGAAAACCGCATCGATCTCAGTTGAGATATAAGGCTTCTTATATTCTACCGAGCTTGTTAACTGAATTTCAGCAGGCTTCCATACTTCCGTTGTATAGTCTGCTTCACCGTTTACCTCTGCTGAAGCAGTGATACCGCAAAGCATAGTAAAGGTGCCGCATACCAATGCAATGATTAAAAGCATTGAAAGAATCTTTTTCATAAATCTCCTCCTAAAGATATTATATCTTGTATATCATATCATAAAAAATAGATTTTTACAATACAATTTTTACACATTTCATCGAAATTTCTTATCTCATCCGCTTCTGTTGAATTTTTGCGGAAAACTCTGTGAGCATATTTTCGGGCATCAGCTTTGACATTACAAATGCACACCTGATTTTAAAAGAGGGAATTATTATTGCCTTGCCCTTAAGCATTTTCTTTATTGCATAGCTTATTGCCTTTTCCTTTGAAAGGGGCTTTGATGATGAGCTTGTGCCTGCAACTGAATTAAACTCCGTTTCAATGCTGCCGGGGCAAAATGCCGAAACGGAAACATTTGTTCCCTTGGCTTCTCTGTTTGCGCCTTGAGAAATTCTCAGAACAAATGCCTTGGTTGCATAGTAAAGTGCAAAATAAGGCCCTGCCATAAATGCGGCGGCAGATGCGGTGTTCAAAATTCTGCCCTCACCCCTTTTCATAAATTCGGCAAAATATAATTTTTGCAATGTATACTGTGAATTAACGTTTATATCTAACATCTGCATATCTGAACATATATCACTATCTACCATTGCACCGAATTTTCCGAAGCCTGCATTGTTAATTAAAAGGTCAGCATCAGGGAATTTTTCAAAAAGCTTAAAGCAGTTTTCGCGCGCCGAAAGATCCATTGGCACAACGGTGCAGTTATTCTTTAATTTTGCCTTAACGGCCAAAAGCTTATCCTCTCTCCGAGCAACGAGCACCGTATCATAACCCATTTCATCAAGCTGATAGGCAAATTCCTCGCCTAAACCACTGCTTGCACCTGTAATTATCGCTAACATAATTTCTCCTTATTTTAAAACAGGCGGATATGCTCCGCCTAATTTTTTAAAAATCCTTTAAGGTTTTATATAATCTGTTTACGGGCAATCCCATAATGGAATAGAAATCACCCTCAATTTTTTCAATGAACCTTGCACAAATGCCCTGAACACCATATGCCCCTGCCTTATCATAAGGCTCGGAGGTGGAAATGTACCATTCAATTTCTTCATCGTTCAGCTTCATAAATGTAACCGCCGCTTTTTCGCAGAAAGAAACTCTCTTATCTTTGTTTATTACCGCAACACCCGTATAAACAAAGTGAGTCTTGCCTGAAAGCATTTTTAGCATTTTTCGGGCATCCTCTTTATCCTTTGGCTTGCCTAAAAATTCGTTATCGCAATAAACTGCCGTATCTGAGCCGATAACGGTGCTTTGGGGATTTAGAGAAAATACCTCCTCCGCCTTTGAAAGCGCAACAAGCTCAACCGCCTTTTCGGGAGCGATTTTTTCATCAATTTCTATTTCGTTTTTTGCGGGAATAACCGAAAACTCAAGTTCTAAAAGCTCGCAAAGCTCCTTGCGCCTTGGTGAGGCGGATGCAAGAATAATCATTATTCACCTAAAAGTGCGGCACCGATAATGCCTGCATCATTGCCCATTTCAGCCTTTAAGATCTTTGTTCCCATCATACCGCTGAAGGTAACGTACTTGGGAACCTCCGCAGAAACCTTATCAATGAGGAAATCGCCTGCATTAGCAACACCTCCGCCTAAAGCGATAACATCAGGATCGAGGAAGTTAATGATGCTTGCACATACCTGAGCAAGATTTGAAACGTATTCATCAAAAAGCTTAACGCCGTACTCATCATTTTCCCTTGCAGCATCAACAACAACCCGTGCATTTATCTTTTCTGCCTTTGCAATAACCGAATCGGGATGCTTGTCCACATCCTTTTTTGCCATTTTGATTAAAGCAGTTGCCGAGCAATATGCTTCAACACAGCCTTTATTACCGCAACCGCACTGATTTCCGCCTGCAATGAAGGTGGTGTGACCGATCTCAGCACCGATATTATGGCTTCCTGAATGAAGCTTGCCGTTTAAAATAATTCCGCCGCCTACACCTGTGCCTAAGGTAAGCATCAAAAAGTTCTTTGTGCCTTTGCCGCAACCGCTGATATATTCTGCCCAAGCGGCAACGTTTGCATCGTTACCTAAATATATAGGCTTGTCAATATACTTTTGAAGCTTTTGGCGGATGGGATAGTTTTCCCAATGGAAGTTACTGTTATCGGTAGCAATTCCATTTTCATTATCAAGAACGCCCGGTGCGCCTATGCCAACGTACTTGATCTCATCAAGTGAAACGTTATTATCCTTTAAAAGCTTAATTGAAACTTCACCCATATCTTTAATGATCTCATCATAATCTCTGTCGATTTGCGTGGGCACAGAATCACGTGCTACGATGTTATATTTTTCGTCAACAAGACCAACTGCTATGTTTGTTCCGCCTAAATCAATTCCAATAGTGTACATTTTTAGTCCTCCATCATTTTTAATTGTCTTTGTCTTATTTCCTCAAGGGCATCATACCCTGATTGCTTGAGCCTCGTATTTCTTGCGGCAGATTCCATAATTATTGCAAGATTTCTGCCCGGCTGAACGGGGATGGTAAGAAGCGGAACGGAAACGCTCAGGATATCCTGCCTGTCCTCATCCATACCAAGACGATCGTAATCCTTATCTTTATCACGAAATTCAAGATGCACAACAAGATCGATGCTCTTTGAATTTATAACTGCGCTGATGCCATACATTCTTTCAACGTTGATTATGCCTACGCCTCGGATTTCCATCATATGTCTTATATTTTCAGGTGCCTCGCCTACAAGGCGGTTATCGGAGATCTTCTTTATAATTACCGCATCATCAGCAACAAGACGGTGTCCTCTTTTAACAAGTTCAAGAGCCGCCTCACTTTTACCGATACCTGAATCGCCCGTTATCAAAATACCCAAGCCGTAAATATCAAGAAGAACGGCGTGAACAGTTGTCATCGGGGCAAGCTTATGGTTTAAATATCCCGAAAGCTCGGCAACAAGCTTTGTGGCAGTTGATTTTTGGGAACGAAAAACCACTGTTCCGCTCTTTTCTGCGCACTCCTTAATTTCAGGAATATCCCCTGCATTGTTGCTTATTACGATAAAGGGGAAATTTTTTAAAAAAAGCTTATCGAGAGCCTCCACGCGCTGAGCTTTTTCCATACTCATAAGGTAGGCTTCCTCAGCCGTGCCGATTATCTGGATTCTTGATTCATCAAAATACTCATAGAATCCCGAAAGAAATAAGCCGGGACGGTTAATATCAGCGCAAGGCACCTCAACGGTCTTTTTATCCCCTGAATAAATTATATCAAATTTTAGATCTTTTGCAAGTTTTGAAATTGAAATTTCCATATTTTTTACCTTAAAACAAGTCTTTTTACTGTTTTTGCAACGCCATCGTTATCATTGCTTTCACATATAAGATTTGAAACCCTTTTGGCTTCATCCCAGCCGTTGCCTACCGTTACGCTGAAGCCTGTGTTTTTAAGCATTGAAACATCGTTTCCGCTATCACCGAAAACGATAAGCTCATCTCTTTTATGGCCTAAGGACTCTATAAACTTATTTAAGGTTATATCCTTTTGCGCCTCAATGTGAGAAAACTCAACGTAATGCCTGAAGGATGCGCAAATGTTCAAGCTTCCGCCAAACGTTTCCCGCATTTTTTCGAAATGGCTTGGCATATCCTCTTCCTCACCGATAAATATCAGCTTAGAAAGCTTTTTACCCTTTACAAACTCCAAGACGTCACCTTCAATGAGCAATGCCTGAGTGGTGGTATCCTTAAAATATTTTTCCGAATATTTATCAAGACTGTTTGTATAAAGCTCGTTATTGATATAAATATTCATATGTACGTTATTTTTAAGACCGTACTCAACTATCTTCAGCACGTGTTCTTCTTCCATAGGTCTTTCATAAATGAGCTTTTTTTGGAAATTATCGTAAATTTCAGCGCCCATCGAAGTTATTGAATATCGGCAAAAGGTAAGCTTAGGAAGCAAAAATTCCATTGATTTATAGAGTCTGCCTGTGCAAACAATAAAATCAATACCGTTTTTATAGGCTTCCTCCAAAGTTTTAAGAGTATAATCACTTATATCCTTATCTGAATTAAGCAGTGTTCCGTCAAGATCCGATGCAATAACTTTAAACATTTGTATTCTCCTATCGCGTGCAAATTTCTCCTGCATCAACTAAAATAACGTCATCGCCCCATTTTCTTATTTTACTGCAGGGGATAACGATGTTTCTCGGTTTTTGAAATATCTGTGCAATGGTAAAGCATCCGGGCACAATAATAGCTTCAAGCCGTGAGCAGGTTACGTCTATTATTATATCACAAATACACCCCATTCGTCTACCATCAGTTATATTAATTACTTCTTTTCTTCTTAAATCTGAAAAATTCATATTAAAAAACTCCTTTTTTATATCATATGAATTTCTATGACCTTTTGTTCCAGCAATATTTACATAAAAAATAGCAACATTGCATATTGAAAAATATTTGATTTTATTATATTATATTGTGGAGGTGATTTTATGGATATTAAATTTTTAAATGCAGAAAAACTTATTGACGGTATTGAGCTTTTATCTGAAGATTTAGGCATCACTCTTTCAGATAATGCCAAAATTACCATTTCATTAAAGGAAATTGACGAGGATAAGCTTATCGTTTCAAAGAAAGATAACGATATAACCATATCCTATAAAGAAAAGGCTCGTTTCTTCCGCGGACTTGCCTATGCTATTGATTGGATCAAGCAGGGTATTGATAAAGAGGTTTCGGAAACTCCCCTCTTTAACACCAACGGCGCTATGTTCGATATGTCAAGAAACGCAGTTATGAACGTTAAAAGTGTTAAGCTTCTTTTTAGAAAAATGGCTTTAATGGGTCTTAACACCTTTATGCTTTATACTGAGGACACTTACGAAATTGAAGGCTATCCCTATTTCGGTCACTTAAGAGGCAGATACACTAAAGACGAAATGAAGGAGCTTGATGCTTACGCCTTAAAGCTTGGCATCGAGATTATTCCTTGTATACAGACTTTAGGTCATCTTTCAACGCATCTCACCTGGCCCGCAGCAAGCAAATATAAGGACGGCGCATCAACACTTTTCGTAGGCAATGAGGAAACGAACAAGCTGATCGATGCAATGTTCAAAACAATTAAGGAATGTTTTTCCTCAAAGCGTGTTCATATCGGTATGGACGAAACCTTCGATTTAGGCTTAGGTGCTTACCTTGAAACAAAGGGTTACCGCCCCCGTGAGGAAATTTACTTCGAGCAGATGGAGATCGTAAGAGAAATTGCAAAGAAATATGATCTTAAGCCTATGATGTGGTCTGATATGATTTTCCGCCTTGCAGGCAAAAATATCAATCCTTACTTTGACTATCACCGCGATGTTGTGTTTACCCCCGAGGTTATTGCAAAAATTCCAAAAGGTGTTCAGCCCGTTTTCTGGGATTATTATAACGATGACCAGTCTTGGTATGATACAAACGTGGAAAAGCATCAGGCAGTATTTGATGAAGAATTTATGTTTGCCGGCGGTGTATGGTGTTGGAGCGGATTCGGCCCGTTATATTCAGTATCCTTTACAAAGACCTTTGCAGCTCTTAATTCAATGAAAGAGCACAACGCAAAGGAGGTTATTGCAACCGTATGGCATAACGGCTCAGAAGGCAGTCATATTATGGCACTTGCAGGTCTTGCCTGGTACGCTTCCTTTGATTATTGCGGTGGTTACGATTTAGATAATATAAAGGAGACATTCAGAATTTCCTGCAATGGTTCTTATGACGATATGATGCTCTTTGAAAAGCCTGAACAGGCAATTAAGGGCTCCGAAACCTGCTCACGTGCGCTTTTATATTCTGACCCGCTTTTAGGTATCTTCGATTATCACTTCTCCCCCTCAAGAGAACATTATGAGAACGTTACCGAAGTTCTTAAAAACGCAAAAGTTTCCGATATTTTCAAGCCTGCAACAGATATGATGATCAAGCTTTCAGAGGCACTTATTTATAAAGGAGATTTCGGTTTAAGATTAACTGAGGCTTATAAAAAAGGCGATAAGGACACTCTTAAAAATTTAATAGACGAATGTGATATTATCGCTGAAAAAATACTCGACCTTAAAAACGCACACAGAGATTCCTGGTTTGAATACAATAAGACCTTCGGTTGGGAGATTCACGATAACCGTTACGGCGGACTCATCAGCCGTCTTGATACGGTTAAGCATATGCTCACACAATATCTTAACGGTGAAATTGATAGAATCGAGGAATTAGAAGAAGAGCGTCTTTCATATAACCCCGGCAATGAAGCCTGGATACTTCATACCTTCCGTTGGGCACGTTACGGAAAATTCGTAACCGCAGGCGATAGACTTTAATTAAATAAGATAAAAAGTTGGGTTCTACTGAACCCAACTTCGGTCTGCTGACAAAGTCAACAGACTGTCAGAGTTCGAGAAACCCTTGCAAGCCGCGTCATCGCAAGTTCCGCTTTACGCATTCCGTAAAAATGACGGAATGCTTTTTTTGCTCCACTGCGACTCCTTATCCCCAAAAAGCACTTCTGCTTTTTAGGGTCCCCTTTGCAAAAAAGGGAGTTAATTAGGGCTCCCAAAATGCAATATTGCATTTTGGGAAAAGGAGGCACAGCAAAACTAATCAGC
>JAZNSH010000044.1:0-9990 GCA_045591115.1 Clostridia bacterium | reverse complement strand
AAAACATCTTAAAACGTTTTTTGCAACTTTGATATCTTTGCAATGAATATGTTCAATTACCTTTGGTAATTGTTTGCGAATTCAACGAATTCGCAGTCGAAATAAGGCTTTTGCCTATTTCGACATCAACATAGTCATTATTACCGAATACAGTTATCTGTACCAGTTCGGTTTTGGGATAGTACCAAGGTTTTGCACCGCGGGAAACGTAAATATCGTTCTGAACAACCTTATAAGAGGCATTCTTTGCTTCCTCCTCAGTTATATTGAAGGTGTTGTGAAGAATGATCTTAACGAAACGACATTTTGCATTAAATCCGCTTGTTGCTTCACCCTTATGGCTCTTTTTGTTATCACCTAAGGTATCAGCTTTAACGAGCCATTTGTTTTTATCAAGGGACACTTCCACTCTGTAAGCAGGAAGCAGAGTATCCTTATTGGGAACGAGCTTTACGCCCGTAACATCCTTTTCCTCACCTAAATCATAGATAAAGGTCTGTGTTGCGTGGTTGGCAAAGGGAAGCCACACGGTTTCAGGATCGTTATCATAAAGATACGGTGTTTGATCCATAAGCTCTCCGTCCTTATAGATCATACCGCCTATGGCAGAAACGGAGGCAGGTGTTAAAGCCTCGCCTGAAACTGCTTCTGAATTTTCATATAAGGCTACCTTTGTTATATCCTTAAGCTCATCGCTTGTAAGAATAAGCACCCAATCTTCATTTGTTGGCTTATTGGGAACATCATATTCCTTAACGTTTTTAACTGTGCCGATCTCAATATAGTTGCCTGAATAAACCTCAAACCACATTGCGGTATAGGTCTTGTTTTCGTTAAGCTGAAGAATTTTGCCCGTTGAAAAATCCTCGTTTCTAAAATAGCAGATAACGGTGTTTTCGTTACGAGCCATAAGCTTTAATTCATCTTCAAGGAAATCACCTAAGGAAGTATCATAAAAAGCGGGAACAAGTGTGTGCCAAGCAGGAATTCTTAAAATAAACTCCTTCATATACTTCATATCAAAGCTTCCAGGAAGATCAATGCCCATATACCACGGCACGTGGCTGTAGCTCTTACATTCGCCCAGCCAGCCGGTGCTCTTTTCCGTTGAATAGCCGTTTGCCCAGATGCCCGATGCGCCGTAGGTGTAGCCTGCGCATCCGTTCAAAATTGCATTCCAGCCTGCAACACGCGCGGTTTTGTTACCGCAGAATTGACCGCAGTTAAGGTCTTCATAACTGAGCTCGCCTTCAATTACGGGCTTAAAGTAATCCTTGGCTTCGGAATAGTCTTTATAGTGAGATTTTTTTGGAGTCATAGTAATTCCGTGTCCGCCCTGAGTCATCCAATAACTGTGCCAAGGGGATTGTGAAAGCTTTTGCGCTCTCTCATCGGTAACATCCATAACATCCATATGTGCAGATAAGGGACGGTGATAACCGTCAATTGTTGAAAGATAGTTGGCAAGGTCAAGATATGTATCAAAAACCGTCTTTGTTTCATCCTTTGCAGGCTTTAATCTTGTAATTTCCTGAGCCGTTATCCATATAACGGGGTAACAAGCGTATCTTGCAACGATATAGCGGATGAATCGCTTCATATCTTCTTCGCTTACTACCTGAACGGTGTAAATATGAACACCAAAGCCTATTGCGGCGCACATTCCCACTTCATCAAGATATGAGATCATTTTATCGATCTTGTTTTCAAATTGATCACAAGAAGGCTTAACGTATCTTTTTTCCCAAAGTGAGGGCAAAAGTCCTGCCTGACCGCCGCCATCGTTTTCTGCGGTGTCAAAATAAGTCTGATAAACGGTAAAGCCTTTTTCTATGCGGTTATCAACCTCGTGCTTGAACTGATTTTTGCAGGAGCAACCGGGATAGTTACAATCGTCAACCGTTTCATAGTTAGGTGCCTGCCAATGAGTGTCACCCAGCCAGAAGAAGGGAGTGCCGTCATCATAGGTAAAATATCTGTTATTGTGTCTGTCAGTAATAAAGCCGTGCTTTCTTAAAGGAAGCTCGCTATCGTTTTTGGAAACTTCAAAGCTTCCCGATACGTTAAGTGAACCATTGCTTTTATCAGAACATTCCGTTTTATAGCTCCATTTGCCCAAAAGGTCAGGAGTAAAGCGAACTGCCCACACATCATCCTTAAACCAAAAACCGGGAACCTTTATTTCCTTTCCGCTTTCGTGGGTAAAAACCGCATCAAGCTCGGCTTCCATATATGGATTTTCATACTTTTGTGAACTTGTAAGTCTTATTTCAAGGGGAGTCCACAGTACTGCATTATTTGTGCTTCGCATATTGTCCTCCGAGATTACATATTATTATATAATATATTTTCCAAAATATCAATACCGATTTATAAGTTTTCCAGCATTTTAGAAACAATGTTAAAACAATCTCTTGCGTTTTCAACGGGAGTCTTTCTGTCAAAGTATGAATATTCAATAACAACCGTATCAGCACCGCCTTTTTCAATGGAAGCCTTTAAAAGTGCGTTCCAATCAAAACTGTCTTCACCGAACATAGTTGCGGCGCCAAGGTCTTTGTGGAAAGGCTTAACGTGTACCCAAGGAGTACGGTTAGGATATTCCTCAAGATAGTGCATACTGTCACCCATACCTGCAAGAGCATTGCCCGTATCAAGGATCATTAAGAAATCTTCAGGCATTTCTATGAAAATTCTATCCCAAACGGAAAGACCGTCAACCATCTTAAAATCTGTAAAATGGGTATGATAACCGATCTTAAAGCCCTTTTCTTTGGCTTTATTATAAGCAAACTTAAGAACCTCAAAAATTTCGGGCATCTTTGAACGCTTGCCTAAATATTCAACGGGCGCTGAGCCGATAGCAATACGGTCAGTTCCTAAAGTTCTTAAAAGTTCAAAGGTCTTTTCAATGTTTTCGGGAAGAATGTCCGGCCAGTTTACGTTTACGCCGCTGCAAGCAAGACCGTATTTATCCATCCATTCTTTTAAATTTTCTGCACTTGCCATACCGCCAAATGTAAAAAACTCTACTGCCTTGTAGCCGATATCTGATGCTTCCTTAAGTGCCTCTTCGGGATCCTTTATAAAAAGATCTCTCATTGTATATATCTGAAGACTTAACGTAATATCTTTCATTTTTGTTCCCTCTCTCATAATTCTTCCATAGTTACGGGAGCGCCGAAGTTATTTGCCGATTCTGCCTGAGCGTTAATAATGGCAACTGCCTTTTTGGATTCTTCAGGCAAGCACATACGCACCGGTTGATTTGTCTTTATTGCATTTGCAAAATATTCGATCTCGTTTCTTGCGGTGCTTGAGTGCATTTTGATAGAATCGGTAAGATCCGTTTCATTGCCCTCAAAATCAACTGCCACAAGTGCGTGCCTTGCTCCGCGCTCATTATAGAGATAACCCTTTTCAAAGTTAATACGAACACTGCGGAAAAGATGCTTGTTTACGGGAAGCCCCCAATCGCACCAGGAGTGAACGAAAAGTCCGTCACCGTAAATGTGGTTAGCGGAGATTGCTTCATAGCCTTCGCCATCGTGACGTTCAACAGCAGTTGTGGTAACCTTATCGGGAAGACCGAAATACCAGTTCATAAGGTCAATGTTATGTGCCTGAAGGTCAAGCATACATCCGCCTGAACGGTTTTTATCAAGGAACCAATCGTCCCAACCCCAGTCAGGTCTTCCGCCTGTTGAAGTAAAGAATGCAGAAAGAGGTCTGCCGAACTTTTTATCAAGAATAAATTGCTTAATGATCTGAAGATCTGAAGCAAAACGACAGCATTGACCGATCATAAGTTTTTTGCCCGTTCTTTTTGAACACTCAATCATTCTGTCACATTCTTCTGTCGTTAATGCCATAGGCTTTTCGCAAAGCACGTTGTAGCCTGCTTCCATACATTTAATGGAAAGTTCTGCATGAAGAAAAGTAGGGATCGCAAGATCAACGAAATCAATATCCTTTTCATTTTTAAGCATTTCGTCAAGATCTGTATAAGTTCTTGCACCGTCATTTTCAACTAATTTTTCGGGGCGAATATCGCAAATTGCCTTTAACTTGATATCTGACCCCTCTTCTTTTAAAAATCTGTAGCCTGCACGGTGGTTTGCACCGATAAAGCCGTTGCCAACTAATACTGCGTTCATAAATTTATTCTCCTTTTCTTGGTATCTCTTTCATCATTTGGAAAAGATACTCTTTATTTTTCATACCGTCAATTGAGTTTTCCGAAAAGAGATTGCACGCTCCTGCGCAGGAAGCAAACTCAAGGATCTCCTTGTCGGAAAAGTTATTGTTTATTCCGTAAAGACAGCCTGCGCAAAATGCATCCCCCGCACCTGTAGTGCTTTTTATATTTTCTTCCGGAATATCAAAGGAGGAGACCGCCAAAAATTCTCCTTTTGCATTTAACAGAAAACAAGCTTCTTTACAATGAACTATTACCTTTTCCTTAACACCGACAGCCATTGCCTTGCGCATTGCGGTCTTAATATTGAACACGTTCAATGAGCCGTCATCATTTCTGGGCGTTAAATTAAAGCAGTTACAGCACTCAAACTCGTTGCAGATAAGATAATCAACGTATTTTAATACCGAAACAACGTCCTTTGACCAATCTGCGGTGCTTCGTTTTGCAATATCAACGGAGGTCTTTATCCCCTTTTTCTGCACCGAATGAAGAAAACGTGCCATCTTTGTTCCGTATTCAGGATCAGGCTCTTCAAATCTGTCAAGAACCAAAAGATATCCAACGTGAAGAATGTTGCACTGTAATTGGGTAAGATTCACGTGTTCGGGCACAAAAAGATCGTTTGCGCCCTTTGAATAAAAAAATATCTTATCGCCCTGTGGCTGATTCATAACCTCGCAAAAGCCCGTGTGGGTACTTGAAAGCACCGTTATGGAGCTTGTGTTTATGTTATATTGGCGCATAACTGCATTCACGTATCTTCCGCCCTCATCATCCCCTATGCAACCCCACACCGAAATGGGTGTTGATTGATCGATCTTTGCAAGGTTGATGGCAGTGCAAGGCACGCATCCGCCTACGCTTTGAGAACATTCCGTTATATGGGCAAGCATTTTCGTCTCAGGTATCATATCTACCTTGTTAAGCTTATCAACGTGAATATCGCCAACAAAAGCGATGCTCTTTCTTTCGCCCAAAAGAAGATAGTCAACCGAGACGCTGAAAATTTCCGCAAGGCGAGGAAGCACCGTTATTTCAGGCAGAGTTTCGGAATTTTCCCATTTGCTTACGGTCTTATTGGAAAACCCGATCTTTTCGGCAAGCTCCTGCTGAGTCATTCCCATTTTCCGTCTTAAAATGGAAAGAGTTTCGCCAAAGACTCTTGATTCCAAGAATTTCACTCCTATCCAACATATATTATAGCTTAGAGACATATATATTTCAACCCCCCGTACGAGGAACTTTTTATGGTTTTTTCTATTGATCATCCCGTCAATTCTCTCATTAAGGGAATTTTTTTGTAAAAATGCCTCTTTTATTATATATTATAATTGTTTTTTTCGGTATTCGCAAGTGAAATGATAAATTTTTGGAAATAATTCTCACGGTAATAGATTTTTTTTGCAATATAAATACAAAATTCCGCCGATGAGGTATTGACATTTTAAAAAACTTTTGCAATAATAAATATATACAATTATTGTGGAGGAATATAATGAAAAAATTTCTTGCTGTTTTACTTGCATTTGTATGCGTTTTTAGTCTCTTCGTTAATGTTTCTGCTGAAGAGGAAGAAGAATCCTTCAACATCGTTCCTGCTATAAACTCTGATTTTGAGGATGCTGAAACTGTTGAAGATACGGCTTGGTTCAGGCTTAACGATGCTTATGGTGATTCAAAAACAAGACATCTTGATAACATTGAGATCAAAACAGGCGGTGCTCATTCAGGCGCAAAGTATCTTTCAACAAAGGGAACTGCAAGCTGGCGCAGTCCTTCTATCAATCTTCACCCCTTTTTCGTTGAAGCAGGCTCAGGTGAATATATGATCACCTTCTTCTTCCGTTGCAAGGAAAAGAATGTTAAATCCTTTACTATTCGTGCTTTGCAATCTGACTATGAAGCCGCTCCCGAAGATGAGTCCTTCCCCGCCATTCAGAGCAGAGGCGATAGCAACTACTTCTCTACCATCTTAGGCGAAGTTACCGAAATGGGCGATTGGGATTATTTCGTTTCCGACCCCTTTGAGGTTTCCGATGCATCCCTTGCCGAGCCCCGCAACTGGTGGTTCTGCTTTGCATCAATGCCTGATAACTACACCATTGATGTTGATGACTTCTGTATTATCCCTGCTGATGAATATGAGGATCCCGATACTCTCAAGCCTACCGATATAACCTATCTTTCCGAGGAAATAAAAGGCAGCATTATCCCCGCAACCGAGCCCGATCCCACAATTGACGATAAGTTATCTCAGATGCTTCCCGACACAAACGATGACGAAGTTACTCCCGATGCTCCCGAAACAGAAAAGACAGATATCACTCTTTATGTTTGCATCGCTATCGGTGTTGTTTTAGTGGCAATCATCGTGCCCGTTATCATTAAAAGAAAGAAAAAGTAGATAAATTTTAAGGCGATAAGAGTATTCTTCATCGCCTTTTTTTGCAAGATTATTAAGGAGAAAAAAAATGAGCTTAATTGACAATATGACCTTAAGAGAAAAAATCGGTCAAACTGCAGTATTCCGCCATCACATCATCGAAAGAATTGATGATTACGATAAGTATTTTGAAGAAAATCCCGTAGGCTTCACCTGGCTTATGTCCCACCCCAAAGAAATTTATAAAAAGCTGGAAGCTTCAATGGGCAATCCTGAGCTTATCGGCACAAAAGAGGATTTCTTTACGGATTATATAAACAAAATAAACGAGCATTCTTCCGTTCCCGTTATGCCCGTTTGCGATGCTTCCCAAGGTATTCCCGTAGGTATGTTCGAAGGCCATCCCACGCTTCCTACCGCCGCAGGTGTCGGTGCAACAAATGATCCCGCCCTTGCCTATGAATACGGCAAAATATTAGGTGAGGATCTTTATAATTTAGGTTATCGCTGGCTTTGGAGTCCCGTTGTGGATAATGCCGGTGTCTTCAGGGGCACAAGATCTTTCGGTTGCGATACGGAAACTGTAAACAAGCTTGCCATCGCCTTTATTAAGGGTGTTCAGGATTCAGGAGTTGCAACAGGCGCAAAGCACTTCCCCGGCCAGGATCCCTATGAAGACAGAGATCCCCACTTCTGCTCCGCTTCCTATTCACAGAGCTTTGAATATTGGCAAAGCACTCAGGCAAAGAATTTTCAGGCATGTATTGATGCCGGAGTTGACAGCATTATGATCGGCCACAAAACCTTTCGTGCAGTTGACGATACCTTTATTAACGGCTCACTTGTCCCCTCAACAATATCTTATAACGTCATAACCAAGCTTTTAAAGGAAAAAATGGGTTTTAAGGGCGTTGTTGTTTCTGATGATATTTCAATGAAAGCGCTTATGGCGGTAATGCCCAAGGAAAAGCTATATATTGCTCTTTTAAATGCAGGCATTGATGCCGTTCTCGGCCCATTGGATCTTGATTATATTGATATTGTGGAAAAGGCAGTGCTTAACGGTGAGATCTCCGAGGAGCGTATAAACGATGCCTGCTCCCGTATTCTTAAAATGAAAGAGAAATATGGCTTTAAAAAGGGTGAAAAGTTAGTTGCCCCCACAGAGGAAAGCAAAAAAACCATCTGCGAAAAGGCAACGGAATTTTCAGAAAAAGTCGCTTCAAAGGGACTGACTTTAACCGCAAATCACCTGAATTTCCTGCCCATCAGCAAAAACAATATCCGCAAGGTAAAAATATTCTATATCGGCTATTCTGAAGTCTGCTTCAATAATCTTCAGTATATGGTCGATGAATTTAAGAAGTATGGCGCAGAATGTGAGGTTAAGGAAGGGTATGCCCCCTCCGATAACAACACCCTTAAAGATTATGATCTTATAATTTACGCAACCTATATCGGTATGCACGCTCCCCGTGGCGGCCCCCACTTCTATGGTGAAAAATGTTCAATGCTCTGGGACGTTATGACCGTTGAACGTGAAAAATCGGTGGCAGTTTCCTTTGGCGATCCCGATATTTACTTTAACTATTTCTCTGCCGCCCCCACCTTCGTTAACTGTTATAACTTAAATAAGGAAACAATGATAGGCTTCGTTCGTGGTCTTTATGGCGATAATCAGTTTACTGATTTTGCCCCCTTCCCCTTAAACAGAATCACCCGTACCAACGAAATTTACTAACAGTTATCGAACAACTGCGTAATTGAGCATATGAACATAAAGGTGTTTATAAGTAAAAACACCTTTATTATTTTTTATTTGACAAACTTTTCACAAAAAAGGTATTGACAAATCAGATTCTTTAGCATATAATATAAGCGTAATCGAAAGGTTACCCTATATCGCGGGGTGGAGCAGTTGGTAGCTCGTCGGGCTCATAACCCGAAGGTCGCGTGGTTCAAGTCCCGTCCCCGCAACCAAACAAAGAAAAGCAAGTCGCAAGACTTGCTTTTTCTTTATTTCTTTGTAGGATAAGATCTATATCCCGCTCTTACGGGTTATGTGACCGACAAGCGTGGCTCGTTGGGAAGAAACACCGAGCGCACCCAGTGGGTGATGAAGCGAGGTGTTTCTTGCTCAGCGGTCAAACTGCGCAAGCAGTTTGGGCACCGCGAGCGGGCAAGCAAACGCAACGCGTTTGTGAGAATAACCTACCACGCACTATATCAAGGTCGCGCCTTTCAAGTCCCGTCCCCGCAGCCAAACAAAGAGAAAGCAGTTCTTGCGAACTGCTTTTTTTAATGCTTATAAAATTCTTTAGGATTGGAATCGGTGGTTTTTCGAAATGCCCGATAGAAAGCAGAAGAACTTCGGAAACCGCTTTCCATTGCGGCTTCCAATGCACTATGCTGCCCGCTTTTTAACAAAAAGATTGCTTTCTGCACACGGCTTTTGACGATATAATCCTGAAGGCACATACCGCTATATTCTCGGAAAAGCCGAGAAAGATAGGAAGGACTAAAACCGTACATTTTTGCTAATCTGTCACGGCTCAGATCTTCTGATAGATGATCTTTGATATATACCATCATATTGCATATTGAATGGTATCGTTGATCCTCATCTGCCGTAACCGTATCCTGAGAAACGCCACACAAGCGTGCCGCCATAATAACCATTCCCATCAAAAGATGAACAACGTATTCTTTTTGAAATGTTTTGCAATCGTCAAACTCACAGCGAAGCTCCTGAAAGCTTTCTATCAATTTTGTATGGTATATATTATTGCGTGGCAAAACATTGGAAAAATCAGATGTGCGGTGAAAGAAAAAGTCAGCACAACTCTGCATTGGATGAATTGTCATAGGCATAAATTCAATATATTCAATAACCAATTCTTTTTCTTTAACTGTATCAATATGCCTTTCATCAACAGGACTGAGAACGATAATATCATCCTTTTGAACTGAGTAATCTTTATCACCGATGTGCCAGATGCCGCTGCCGTACGCTATGCGCACCAGTTTTAATTCATCAAAAGACCTTGCCGTATCAATATAACCCGGATGAATGCGCTTGCTTTTAAATTTAAAAGCACAGTCTACATTTTCGATCTGAAAAAACGTTTTAGTTTCCTGCACAGTTACGCCTCCCTTATTATTTGTACATTATTGTAACACAATGTTGGAAAAATTGTCAACATTGTGGGAAGATTGATTCTTTTCTTTGTGCTATAATAATGATTATCGAATGTCGAGAAATTGGTTAAATTTCTCGACAAAGCCGATAGAAATCGGCTTTACGTTGCAAAAAACATCTTAAAACGTTTTTTGCAACTTTGATATCTTTGCAATGAATATGTTCAATTACCTTTGGTAATTGTTTGCGAATTCAACGAATTCGCAG
>JAZNSH010000043.1:0-13091 GCA_045591115.1 Clostridia bacterium | reverse complement strand
CTTTTCGCAAGTGTGCGAAAAGCTGATTAGTTTTGCTGTGCCTCCTTTTCCCAAAATGCAACATTGCATTTTGGGAGCCCTAATTAACTCCCTTTTTTGCAAAGGGGGACCCTAAAAAGCAGAAGTGCTTTTTGGGGATAAGGAGTCGCAGTGGAGCCAAAAAGCATTCCGTCATTTTTACGGAATGCGTAAAGCGGAACTTGCGATGACGCGGCTTGCAAGGGTTTCTCGAACTCTGGCAGCCTGCTGACTTTGTCAGCAGACTGACGGAAGGTATTAGCCTTCCGTCTTTTTATTTCACACGTTCGCCTGTTTTTGCGTTAACGTATATTACCCAATAGCCGTTATCGTGGGGCGAAGTAAAATCAAGGGGGATCCATTGGCAATAGCCTTCAAGCTTTTCAGGTGGCGTATCACTCCAAGGCAGAGGAAAGGCATAGCACAAATATAAGGGTAATGAATCCTCATCATAGATTATTCCGAAAACGTAATCATCCTCTGTGACGTTTACCCACCTTGAGCCGGGGATAAGCTCTGAAAGTGCAAGGTTTTCGGGATTATTTTTAAAAAGCTCCTCATAACTGCTTTTGTTGCAATCCCAAAATGTATCGGGCGGAGCTTCGGTTATATTGAGAATGGGTGGCTCGTCAGGCAACGCTTCCTCAGGCTCTTTTATAATATCTTCAAAGGGTTCAAAAGCGGTTAAAGCTTCAAACTTTTGTTTAGTAAGATTTATATCGCCTAAAACCCAATAAAGCTCATATTTATTATCAATAACCCTGAAAATTCCCGCAAAACGGGGATTTTTTATTCCTTTTAAATATGCGTGGCGATTGCTGAATTTTCCCGATTCATTATCAATAAGCCACATAAAATTACCCTCTGCTTTGGGATATCCTATTAAGGAATAATAAAGCTCATCCAATTTTATAAAGGCATCGGGTCTGCCTTTTACAGTACTCTCTAAAACCAATAAACTCATAAAAAACACCTCACAATAAAATATGCAAGGTGTTTTGAAAAAATACTATAAAATTATAATGATTATAAATCAAAGAGGCTTATCTGCTGATGCTTAGCAAGATTTGTAAGGCAACCTGCCTCCTCAAGAGCAGAAAGCAAGGTGGAAGATAATTTTGTGCGCAGGAGAAGATCATCCTGAGATTTAAAGGGTTCTTCGTTTCTTGCTTCAACTATGGATATGGCAGCCGTTTCGCCTAACCCCGGTACTGCATTAAGGGGCGGACGGATGAAGTTATCCTCAGTTACGGTAAAGTTCATTGCTTCGGATTTGTAAATATCTATATTGCAGAATTCGATCTTGCGCATCTTCATTTCAAGAACCATTTCAAGCATAATAACTTTCGCTTTTTCCTTGGCTGAAAGGGTGGGAAGCTCGTGAAGCTCCTTTAATGCCTTGCGGATCTCATCAACAGTCATATTGGCAATACCAACTTCAAAATCATCGGCACGAACGGTAAAATAGGTTGCGTAATACTGGTGTGGCTTATAAACCTTAAACCAAGCAATTCTCAAGGCCATTGTAACGTAAGCGGCGGCGTGAGCCTTGGGGAACATATACTGAATTTTGTTGCAGGATTCAATGAACCATTCGGGGATGCCGTGCTCACGGATATGCTCTTCATATTTTTCAGGAATACCCTTACCTTTACGAACCTTTTCCATAGTGTCAAAGGAAAGGAAGGATTCACAACCGTTCTGAATAAGGGTGTTCATAATATCCTCACGGGTACAGATACATCCTGAAATGGTAGTGATTCCCTTGGCAATAAGCTCCTGAGCATTGCCCGTCCAAACGTCAGTGCCGTGTGAAAGACCTGAAATCTTAACAAGGTCAGAGAAAGTGGTGGGCTTGGTTTCTTCGAGCATCTTTCGCGTAAAGCTTGTGCCGAATTCAGGAATACCGTAAGTTCCCGTAGGCGAGCCAATGTCCTCAGCCGTTACGCCTAAAGGCTCAGGAGAGAGGAACAATGCCATAACCTTGGGATCATCAAGAGGAACCTCTTCTTTGGCGTTGATGCCCGTTAAGTCCTCAAGCATTCTGATAAAGGTGGGGTCATCGTGACCAAGAATATCAGCCTTTAAAAGAGTATCGTGCAGGGATTTAAAGGTGAAGTGTGTGGTTATAATGCCCTGAGATGGGTCATTTGCAGGATATTGTAAGGGCGTAAAGTTATTTATATCGTAAGCTTTGGGAACAATAACTACACCGCCTGCGTGCTGACCGGTTGTACGCTTAACGTCAATACAGCCTTGTGACATACGGAGGATTTCAGCCATTCTTTGCCTGCCTAAGCCGTATTCCTCACAGTATTTTTTAGCGTAACCGATGGCGGTTTTATCGGCAACACCACCGATCGTGCCTGCACGGAAAACGTACTTTTCACCAAAAAGCTCTTCAATATATTTGTGTACTACCGGCTGATAGGTGCCTGAGAAGTTAAGGTCAATATCGGGAACCTTGTCACCGTCAAAGCCCATAAACACTTCAAAGGGAATGTTAAAGCCCAAGCGGAGCATCTCCGTATCGCAGTGTGGACAATTCTTCCTTGGCATATCGATGCCGCAGTCATATTTTGACATATCAATATCAAAATCGGAATACTTGCAGTTGGGGCAAACGTAGTGGGGCTGCAGGGGGTTAACCTCGGTAATATCAGCCATTGTGGCGGCAAAGGAAGAACCAACAGAGCCTCGTGAGCCTACAAGATAGCCATCCGAAAGAGATTTCTTAACAACCTTATGTGCAATAAGATAAAGAACCGAATAGCCGTTTTTGATAATAGAGGTAAGCTCACGCTCAAGGCGCTTTGCAACAAGATCAGGCAGAGGATCACCGTAAAGCTTTCTTGCATTTTCCTCACACATAGATCTCAGATCCTCGTCGGCATTTTCCATTTCGGGAGTATAAAGGTGATCTCTTGGGAAGGACTCCATTTTCTCGCACTGATCGGCAACTGCTCGGGGATTATAAATAACTATCTCCTTGCGCTTTTCTTCGGGAAGATAATAGAATTCATCAAGCATTTCCTCAGTTGTTCTGTAATAAAGAGGAGGCTGGATATCTGCTTCGGGATAGCCCTCGGCACACTGAATTATTGATCGGTATATTGAATCACGTTCACGGAGATAATGAACGTCACCGGTAGCAAGAACGGGAATATTCAGCTTTTCGCCTAAATCAATTATCTTTTTGTTAAGCTCGATAAGATGCTCTTTATCCCTTACCGTACCCTCACGAATAAGGAAATCGTTGTTGCCCAAGGGCTGAACCTCAAGATAATCGTAAAAGGATGCAATTCTTTCAAGCTTTTCATCGCTGACACCGCGGAGCATCGCTCTGTACAGCTCACCTGCCTCGCAGGCAGATGCAATAATAAGACCCTCACGATGCTTTATAAGCAGTGAACGCGGAATCTGGGGACGCTTACGTCTTAAATGATGGAGGTGAGATTCCGTTACGAGAGTGTAAAGATTAAAAAGACCTTTTTTGTTCTTTGCATAGAGAATTATATGATAACTGCTTCCGTTATCGGTGTTCATTACGCTGTTAAGCTCTTCAACCGTAAAAAGATTTTTTTGCTCAAGTAAAAGAATGAGCTTGTTTAAAACCGCACCGGTAATTTCGGCTTCCTTTAAGGCATCGGAAAGCTCGCCCGTTTTAATTTCAAGGGCATCGCAAACCTTATTGAATTTACCGCTTTTTATATTGGGCACGATCTCTCTTGAAAGGCGTAAGGTATCAAAAATGGGCATATTTTGGGAAATTCCTGCCCTTTCCATAGCGGTGTTGATAAATGATACCGTGCTCTGCGCATTGTGAGAAACAAGAACCGTATCCTTCATATAATCGGCAAAGGCTTTTATTACGGTTTCCTCCTCAGGTGCGCTGTTGAGAGAATCCTGGGTAAGGTTATATTCGTAAAGATCCTCAGGATTTACCTGCTGATGGGGATTTATAAGTGAATGGAAAGTCTTTTCCTCCAAAACTCCGTTGTTTATTATGCAGGCACCGATCTCATAGATCTTGCCGGTAAGGGCGCTTGGGGAGGTTGTGCGAACACAGTAGATACAATAGCGGATGTCCCTTAATTTAAGACTTTCATCAATATCGGTAAGGAAAGGATCGTCATCAAGAAGATAACCCTCCATACCTAAAATAAGCTTAATATCGGCTTTCTTCTTCTGAAGTGCCGCTTCCATATCGGTGTAAGCCTGCACAACACCGTGATCGGTAATGGCAATGGTATCGTGGCCGTACTGAAGCATAAGACCAACAAGCTCCTTGGCATCAACAACGCTGTCCATCTGACTCATCTTTGTGTGCAGATGCATTTCAATGCGCTTTTCAGGTGCGTTATCCGTCTTTTTTGCTTGCTTCACAGAAATAATATCGTAGGGGCGCAGAATAACCTCATTTGAAAAATCATCGTAAGCACATTTTCCCCTGATGGCAAGATGCCCGCTTATTTCACCTGCAACGGTTTCAACGTCCTTGGTATCAAGAAAAATCTTGCAGTTAATGGTGGAGGTATAGTCAGTGACGCTAAAGGTGAAAATGGTTTTAGCACCATCCTTGATGGTCTTTGTTTCCTGATTGATAACGTCACCCTCAATGGTGGTAAAGCCGCTATATTCGTTAAGCTCACGTATCGGTGTGATCTGCTTTATCTCAAAGGTCTTGCCGATGATGGCAATGCCGTCCTTTGAAAGCTTGTTTTCTTTCTTTTCAGTCTTTTCTACCTTGATTTTCTCTTGCTCTTTGGCGTGAATTGCCGCTTCTTTGGAAAGATCGTTCATTCTTCTCAAGTATTTTTCGATGGCACTTTCGCCGTCAACCTTTATAGGCTTTTCGGGAATCTCCCGTGTTTCCGAAAAATCTTCAGGCTCATCGGGAATATCGGAATCTGTAGGTGCAGGAACGGAATAATCAACCTCTTTTTTGTCATCGGGAGCACTGTAGGGGGCAACTTCCCTTACAAGCTTACTGAATTCCTCACCTCTGACGGTAAAATCAAAGGAAAAAGTAACGTTTTTCGGCACAATGCTTTTAACCGAAGAATCCAGGAGCATCTCCTCTTCTTCGGTAAGTGCTGTATCACACAAAAAAAATAACTTCCAATAGCTTCCGTCATCTGAAATTACTGCCTTATCAAACTGAATTTTCTCAAGAATGTGAGGCGCAAGTATTGCTGAAAGCGCACCGGAAAATTTTGAATTTTTGCCTTGTAACGTTACTGACATTTTAATCCCTCGTTTTGCCCATATAATATATATATTTAAACATAATTTCTTTATGGAGTCAAGTGCAAAAAAGTAAACATTTAATGTCTGCTCGCCTGTTCATATGAATATATAATTTGTTCATAAAAGATTTTTAGAAAAAATATCAAAAAATGTGTATAA
This sequence comes from Clostridia bacterium, assembly GCA_045591115.1. GTDB lineage: Bacteria > Bacillota > Clostridia > Christensenellales > QALW01 > UMGS1322. The sequence continues at coordinate 7,664 of JAZNSH010000043.1, read as the reverse complement.
ACGCTTGCATAAAAATGGAAAATAGTATAAAATACTATCGTACAAAAATTATTTTCTTATATGGAGGAATTTAATATGTCAGTTAAAGTTGCTATTAATGGTTTCGGTCGTATCGGTCGTCTTGCTTTCCGTCAGATGTTCGGCGCAGAAGGCTATGAGGTTGTTGCTATCAACGATCTTACAAGCCCTGATATGCTTGCACATCTTCTTAAGTATGACACTGCTCAGGGTTCATATATGGGCTACATCGGTGAGAATAAGCACACTGTTGATTCAACAGAAGATTCAATCATCGTTGACGGCAAGGAAATCAAGATCTATGCTTGCAAGGATGCAAATGATTGTCCTTGGGGCGAGCTTAATGTTGACGTTGTTCTTGAGTGCACAGGTTTCTACTGCTCAACAGAAAAGTCAATGGCTCACATCAATGCAGGTGCTAAGAAGGTTGTTATTTCAGCTCCCGCAGGTAAGGACCTTAAGACCATTGTTTTCTCAGTAAACGAAGATACACTTACAAAGGAAGATAAGATCATCTCTGCTGCTTCCTGCACAACAAACTGCCTTGCACCTATGGCTAAGGCTCTTAATGATTATGCTGCTATCCAGTCAGGTATTATGACAACTGTTCATGCTTACACCGGCGACCAGATGATCCTTGACGGTCCTCACCGTAAGGGCGACCTTCGTCGTGCACGTGCAGGCGCACAGAACATCGTTCCCAACTCAACAGGTGCTGCAAAGGCTATCGGCCTTGTTATCCCCGAGCTTAACGGCAAGCTTATCGGTTCAGCACAGCGCGTTCCCACCTGCACAGGTTCAACAACAATCCTTGTTGCTGTTGTTAAGGGTCAGGACGTTACTGTTGAAGGCATCAACGCTGCTATGAAGGCTGCTGCTTCCGATTCATTCGGTTACAACGAAGAAGCTATCGTATCTTCTGACGTTATCGGTATGCGTTATGGTTCACTCTTCGATGCAACTCAGACAATGGTTGCTAAGATCGATGAGGATACTTATCAGGTTCAGGTTGTTTCCTGGTATGATAACGAGAACTCATACACCAGCCAGATGGTTAGAACTATTAAGTACTTCGCTGAACTTTAATCCTTGAGCGAGAAAAATTCTTGAAACCAAATCCCCGAAGATATTCTTCGGGGATTTTTTCTGTGTTGTGAACGGGATAATTGCTCAGTCATTTACCGTTTTGTAAACTCCTTCGCAATTACCCGCTCACGCCTTGAATTTCAAGTTTTTTCTCACTCAGGAGTTTGATGGTGTAAGCGCCTTCGGCTTTAACCCTTTGCGCCTTGAATTTCGGGTTTTATTGCACTGTGGGGTTCGAGGTTTAATGCGCCTTGAATTTCAAGTTTTTTCTCACTCAAAAGGTTGAGATTCATATAAAGTTGCCGAAGGCATACCTTAATCAATGCGTAATGCAATGAAGCATTGCATATCATCAAAACGAAGTTTTGTATATCATCACGACAAAGTCGTGCATATCATCAATGCGAAGCATTGCATAGCTCGCGCCTCGGCTTGCAAATTTCTCTCAAATAAAAGATAAAACCCGATTTTTATCGGGTTTTTCTGCTAAAAATAAGGCTTATATTCAATTTTATATTGGCTTTTTGGGAAAAGGTAAGCAAAAAGATCAATAAAGTAGTCATCGGTCATACTGGCAATATAGTCAACAACGATCTGATTAGGCTCGTTTTCCTCGTAGGGGAAAATGGCTTTATAGTGTGATGCGTTTACAAACTTTATATGATGTGTAAAAATAGGGGATGCTTGAACATTGTTTTTAAGGTCATCAAGAAGCTGATCATAGGCAAGCTCCATCATAGGCTTAACCGTATTTTTTAGCACTTCTTCAACCGCATCACGCTTATATATCATCTCATAATTATCTTTTTTAGCCTTTTTTAATGCCGAAAAATGCATTTCATCCATTTTAATATATGGCAAACCGTAACTGTTTTCAATGATATTTACCATCAGATTATTGATTATCTCGGCGTTAAATGTACCTATTTCGCTCTCCTCAAAGTCCTTGTTATTGATAATATCGGCACGCTCTGCATCCTGGCGATCCTTGCCTAAATAAGCAATTATATCGGAAATTCTCATTACGCAACCCTCAAGGGTAGAGGGAATAAGCTTTTTAACGTTGCTTTTATCAAGATAGCAGGCCTCTATTTTTTTATCAAACTCTTCAAAGCTTGTCAGTTTTTCGGGGCGATATTCCGAAAGCTCCATTTCGCCATCGTGTGAAGCAATGCCCGAAAGGGTTTCAAGAGTGATGTTGTAGTGGAATATCCTATCTAAAACACGCACCGAATGCACGTTGTGGCTGAAATGACGGCCCGTGTTTTTTGAAAGAAGCTCATCAAGGAAGCTTTCGCCTGCGTGACCAAAGGGGGTATGACCGATATCGTGACCTAAAGCAATGGCTTCAATAAGATCAAGGTTAAGATTAAGTGCTTTTCCCAAGGTTCTTGCAATTCGCGAAACAAGCTGAACGTGCAACGCTCTGCGGGTAATATCATCATTTTTATAAAATGAAAATACCTGAGTTTTATCGGCATAGCGGTTATAATAAGGGCAATGCATTATTTTATCAATGTCCCTTATAAAAGGCGTTCGGATAAGCGTTGGTCTATCGTGTGTCATATCGCGCCTTAATGCATTTTCCTCCTTAAAAAATAAGGAAGGGCGGGTGTTTTCTTTTAGATCACCAAGCATTTGTTTTTCTTTTTCGGGGGAAAGATTTTTATATTTAAGCAATTTTATCACCTTTTTAAAAAACTGCACTTAAAAAGTGCAGTTCAATAATTATTTTTCGCTGTAGACCTCAAGCCTTGAAATCTGTATAGGCGTTTGATAGAGATTTGATTCAATATAGAAGCGGATGTGCTTATATTTACCAACTAAAGGTCTAATATGGTAGGGATGCTCGGAAGTGGTTACAACAGTATTTATCCAACCTCCTGAAATATCCTGAACAAGATCGTAATTCTCGCCGTCATTTGAACCCCATATACGGTAGTTGTACCAACGGTATTCGGGGTTAAGAACTTTCATATAAAGATAACCGCCGTCAATGGCTTCATCAAGCTCCATATCGATGGTCTGGCAGGTTACGTTGGAATAAGGCTGCCAATAGGTATCATCCTGACCGTCAAGAACGTTGGCAATGGGATGCTCTTTATTAAATGAAGATGATTTGATCTTTGTGATGAACTGACGCTTGCCAAGAACGTCCTCGTTAAGTATAGGATACTTAGGATCAACGGGAGGATTTTCAAATTCAACGTCAGTAAGTTCGTTTCTTGTGGCAACGAATGCCCAGTCGCGGGCAACGGGACGATCAGGTAATTCTGCCTGACCTGATTCATCGGTAACAAAATCACCGATGGAAATATACTTGCCGGTAATAACGTCAAACCAATAGCCGAAATACTTGGTTTCGGGCAACAATTTGCGGAGCATACCACCTGATTTGCCTTCATCAAGGAAGTACCAGATCATTGCTTCGTCGCCCATCTTGGCGGCACAGGCAAACTTTCTTTCCTCAAAGCAACCGATATCGCCGAAAAGAGGCTCAAGCTTCCAGAATGGGAATTTAGTGAAAAATTCCTTCATATATTTAAGCTCCAATGAGCCGTGCTTATCAACACCGATATACCAAGGCTCAGGGTTATAACTGTCAAAGGGAGATTTTTCGCCTCCGCCCCAGGAAAGTGCCCATACGCCCGTTACGCCGTAAGTAAAGCCTGAAGAGCCTGAAAGCATTGCTTGCCACGCACCCTTGCGGTTATGGCTTGCATCGTTTTGCTTTGAGTAATAAATGTCTTCGTACTGACATTCGCCCTCAAGATAGATCTTTTTATTGGAAAGATCATAGTAGGTTTTATAGAAAAATCTGTCCTTAAAGCGAGCGGCGGCACCGTGACCTGCCTGAAGAAGATAATACTGATGCCAAGGCTTTTCACCTAAATCCTTAACAGAGGGATGCTCGGCATCGAGGGGGTACATATGTGCGCCAAGGGGATGCTTGTAACCATCAAGCTCGCCGATCAAAGCGCCAACTTTGAGCCATAAATCAATGCTTGGCTGATGGAAGCTGATAATTTCCTGACCGGTGATCCAGATAATGGGGTAGGCTGAATATCTTGCAACGATGTATTTGGTAATAAGGAACATTGCCTCCTCATTGCCCTTCATCTGAGTATAAGTCTGTGAATGAAGACCAACGCCTAAAGCAATTTCAAAGCCTACTGAATCAAGGTACTCGAACATATAGTCAGCCTTTTCAAAGGCTTCGGGATTGATTACTTCATAGGGCTCGCTCCACCAAGGCAAAACTTCTTTTTCAGGTTCACTTGTGTTTCTGCCTGAAGAAAAATAAGTCTGATAAACGGTAAAGCCTTTTTTGATACGGTCATCAACAACGTGCTTAAACTGATTTCCGCAGGTGCAACCGGGGTAATTGCACTGATGAATCCTTTCGTAGTCAGGTGCCTGCCAATGGGTATCGCCAAGCCAGAAGAAAGGTGTGTTATCTTCATAAAGGAAATATCTTGTATCCTTTTCAAGCTTTACCCAACCGTGCTTGTCAACATCGTGACGCATCTCGTTTTCAGTGCACTCAACTGTGCCTTCAATATTATTAAGACCTGCATCCTTTGATACTGTCTTAAAGGTCCAATTACCTTCTTTTATGGGCGCAAAACGGATGCACCAATCACTTCCGCCTTTCCAGAAGCCGTATTGACGGATAACTGTGCCGTCAGAAAAAGTGAAATCGGCATAAACCTCAGTTTCCTTAAAAGGATTTTTATATTCGCCCGTTGCGGTAAGGGGAATATTAACTCGCTGATATTTGGGGGCTTTGAATTTTTCCATAGTAAAAATCTCCTTGTTTTGTTAAAAAAATTATATCATAGCCAAAAGTTATTTGCAAGGCAAAAAGTGAAAAACTCAACTAAATATTGAAAAACCTCACAAAATGATAAATTAAAACTCACAAAATGCTATTGTAATTGAAAAAGCAATAATATATAATAATAATGAAAAAAGGAGTGATATATATGATAGTAAAAACACCGCCAATGGGTTGGAACACCTGGAACACTTTCGGTGAAAAAATTAACGAAGAGCTTATTAAGGAAACGGCTGACGTGCTTGTTTCTTCAGGCTTAAAGGACTTAGGCTATAATTATCTTGTAATTGACGATTGTTGGTCCTTAAAGGAAAGGGACAGCGAGGGCAGGCTTCAGGCAGATCCCCAAAAGTTCCCCAACGGAATGAAAGCCGTTGCTGATTACGTTCATTCTAAAGGTCTTAAATTCGGTATGTACTCCTGCTGCGGAACACTTACCTGCGCAGGTTTCCCCTCAAGCTACCAGTATGAGTTTATTGATGCCAAAACCTTTGCTGAATGGGGTGTTGACTTTTTAAAATACGACCATTGCTTTAAGGCTACGGAAGCTTCAAGTGCTTTCTTATATCGCAAAATGGGTCTTGCCCTCAAAAATTCAGGAAGAGATATTCTCTTCTCCGCTTGCTCTTGGGGCGTAAACGAAACTCATCAGTGGATTAAAACTACGGGTGCACATATGTGGCGCACAACGGGCGATATTTTTGATTCGTGGGAAAGCATTATGGATCTTTATAAGAAAAATAAGGCAATTCTTCCTTACTCCGCCCTTAACTGTTTTGGTGATATGGATATGCTTGTTGTTGGTATGCACGGCAAGGGCAACGTAGGTCTTTCAGGTTGCTCAAAGGAAGAATACCGTACCCATTTCTCAATTTGGGCAATGTTCAATTCTCCCCTTATGATTGGTTGTGATATTCGTTCAATGGATGATGAAGCCAAGGAAATTTTAATGAATAAGGACGTTATTGCAATAAATCAGGATTTAGAAAGCGCACAGCCCTATGAATACGGCAACGATGCTTGGGTTAAACAACTTGAAAACGGTGATTTTGCCGTAATGTTTGTAAATACTTTTGACAAGGATAGAAGTATGGCGGTAAACGTAGCCGACGTTGGAATTGATTTGTCAACGGGTAAAAAGGTTCTTGCAAAAGATCTTTGGACAGGCGAAGAATTTATCGTTAAAAACGGCATAATCTGGGATCGAAAGATTGAAGCACACGCAACACGTCTTTACAGATGTAAGGTAATTGATGGATAAGTGTATTAAATGTGGTTGTGAATTGACTTCTGATGATATCGGCTTAACAAAAAAACTTATTAACCGCGGTGCAGAAGAATTTATGTGCATTGATTGCCTTGCCCAAAAGTTCAAGGTAACTCCTGAAAGACTTCGGGAAAAAATTAAAGAATTTAAAGAGCAAGGATGTTTATTATTTAATTAAAAATTGATAAAAGACAGCGTGGATGAATTAAGTCTATGCTGTCTTTTTGTATAAATTAAAATCAGTATTGAAAAAAGCATGACACTATGTTAAAATATTATTGTATTAAAAATGAAGGAGGCATTATAATGAAAAAGAAGATTTTAATAATTGTAGCCATAACTATAGTGTTAGCGATTCTTTTTATTCCTACTTGGAGTAATATGTATGAAGATGGCGGTACGAAAGAGTACAATGCTTTAGCTTATAAAGTTGTGAAATGGAAACGTATGACTGACAGCAATGACTATATTAAAACAAGAGTTTACTTTTTTCCGTATAATCTGAAAAGCATTGATGAACTTTGGGAAGAAGAAGGTAAAAATGTTGAGTATAAACTGGTTGCTACTATTCTTGAAATAAACGATTCCACCGTTGTTGCAGAACGTGCTGCTGACAATGCAGTATATTTAAGTAATGATAAGGTTGCTTTTGATATTTCTGGTTTGGAGAAAATCAATGCAAAAGTAGGAAACGTCATTGAAGTTACGCATAAAGGTGATGTGATAAGGTCGTATCCGGAAAAGCTCAATGCAATCAGTTGGAGATTGTTAAGTGATGTACACCAAGTAAAATATACCGAACAGTGGCTTGATAAGACTGTTGCTGAAAAGTGTGATTATGAACTGTTCGAGCATATTGAAATTACAAAAATTTATTCAAATTGCTTTTTTGCAAAAAGTGTTACTCCGCGTCCTTATGAAATCAAATTAAACGGAACACTTTCAGACAAGTGGTGTGTGGGAGATTATGTTACTTGTTACTATGAAAACACATACTATGACCGTGAAAATCAACGTGTTGAGTGCGATTTTACACAGATTTACGAAAGTGATTGGCAACCTGAAAAAAAGTGTGACCGTTGAACCGGGGGTGGATGCTAAACCGGTAATCTATCTTTATCCTGAAGAAAAAAGGCAGGTATCTGTTAATTTAACGTTTAACGGAAAATTGACTTGTACATACCCTGCATACGGTAATTATGTGCATTGATTGCCTTGCCCAAAAGTTCAAGGTAACTCCTGAAAGACTTCAGGAAAAAATTAAAGAATTTAAAGTTCAAGGATGCTTATTATTTAATTAAAAAGTCCGCCTACTTTGATATGCACCCCAAAAGTTAGACACTTTTGGAGGTGCATATTTTTTATGGCAAAAAAAGGACAAAAACAAAAAAGATATAGTGCAGAATTCAAAATAGGTGTTATAATGGATATGCGAGAACACCATTTAGGTTTGCG
>JAZNSH010000042.1:0-30993 GCA_045591115.1 Clostridia bacterium | reverse complement strand
TTGATAAACTTAATGAATATATTTACTATTACAACAACGAACGAATTTCTCTGAATTTAAAAGGAATGAGTCCGGTGCAATACCGAACTCATTCGCAAATTATTTAATTGTTATTTTGTCTAAACTTTTGGGTCCATATCACTTTTTGTAGGCGGATTTCTATATTTCATATCTTCTGTGCATCTTCTTTGCGTACTCGCGGGGAGCTGATTTCATTCTTCTTTTAAAGACGTAACTAAAATAACTTTGAGAAGAAAAACCACATTCGTAGGCAATTTGAGTAAGAGAATAGTTTGTTGTAAGTAACAAGTCGGTTGCCTTTTTTATCCGCTGTTCTTCAATATAATCTCTTAGCGTTTTGCCGACGGTTCTTTTAAAGGTGTTGTGAAAATGAATGGGACTAAAGGACATTTCTTCCGCCACTTTTTTTAAACTTAAATCCTCGGTAAGATGCTCATTTATATAACTTAAAGATTTTTCAATTATCAGGTGATTTTCCGTTAAATCACCTTTTTTATTTTTTAAGGAGAAATCTTTGCTAATAGTATAGATAAGCTTAAGTAAAAGACTTTGCAAAATGATTTCTTCATTATCATCAAAGGAATTATAATGCTTAACTAATTTTATAAAAATATCCTTGTAAATATCTGTTTTATCTGTTTCAAAAAAGGTGGGGGCGTTCATCAGTGTTTCAAATAGAGCGTTATCTTCCACGATTATATGCACAAAAAAGCATTTATAAGGAAATTTTGTGTGCCGTATCTGATCGGGTTTTACGCAAATGAGCATTGATGGAATAATGGCTCTTGAATCCGTTTGAACGAAGGATACACCGCCATTTTCGATGGGCAGTTCAATTTCAAACATAGTTGTCTTTCGATTTTTGCTGATTTTTATGTTTTTATCTGCAACGTTGGAATCGTAAATTCCCGCTTCAACAATTTCGGGCAGAATCATTATAAATCACTTCCGATAATAAGATTTCTAATAAATATAGTAATAATATTATATTTTTACAGTTAAATATATAATAAAATAAACTTGTAATTATGTCAAGAGGCAGGGATTATTATGGAAATAACAAAAGATTTTCCCGGTGGAAACATAAACGTTCTTTCGATAAGCGGTGATGATGTTTTTGTTGAGCGCGAGGTTCGCGAAAACACGGGGTATTTTTATTGGGCATTTTGTGTTAAAGGTGCACAAGGAAGAAAACTTCGCTTCAGATTTCCGGGGCACACAAGGGTAGGTCGTTTCGGTGTTGCAGTAAGTCACGATCTGAAAAATTGGCATTGGAGCAACTCAAAAGAGGTAATAGACGGAAAGGATGCTTTTTCTTATTCCTTTTCGGAGAATGAAGACTGTGTTTACTTTGCACACGATATGATCTATTCAGAAGAAATGCTGAAAGATTTTGCTAAAACCAATAATATAACGATCGAAACTTTTACAAAAACGAAAAAAGGCAGAAGCGTTCCTTGCTTTACAATAGGTGATGGCGAAAAAATAGTTGTTTTAACTTCAAGACACCACGCCTGCGAATCAACGGGAACTTATGTTTTGCAAGGCTTTGCACAAGGCTGTCTTAAAAAGAAAATTGATGACATCAAGTTTTTGTTCGTTCCCTTTGTTGATTTTGACGGTGTTATGGATGGTGATCCGGGGAAAAACCGTCTGCCATATGATCATAACAGAGATTACGGCGAAACACCTATATATAATGAAACGGCAAAGCTCCGTCAAATAGCCGATAGCGGTAAGGTTTTAATGAATTTTGATTTTCATTCGCCTCACCACGATAGCGGAATCAACGAGTATCCCTATCTTATGCAGTTTCCCGAAGAAAGAATTTATAAAGCTATATCTGAAAATTTAAGAGAAGCAACGGTAAATGACGAAAGCTCAATGACCTATACGGGAGAGCAGGATATTAAATTCGGTGATCAATGGAATAGTCCATTAACACCCAATGCGAAAAACTATTTTTTGAAAAGAACAATATTAAAATCAAGCGTTACTATTGAAACACCGTATTTCGGTCTTGAAGATAATATGTTTACCCAAGAAAAGGCAATCAAAATGGGCAAGCATTTATATAATGCAGTATATGGAATTTTAAAGGAGATATAAAATGAAAAAATTTGAAGTAGAAAATCACGAACATAGCTTATTGCCTGAAGAAGGTAACTGGAAGCTTGTTTGGGCAGATGAGTTTGACGGAACAGAGCTTGACAGAACTAAATGGGATTACCGTATGTCAATGATGGGGCAGAATTGGCTTGCTTGGAGTGATAAAGGTGTAACCCTTGATGGAAAAAGCAATGCAGTTTTCACCTTGATTGAAGAGGACGGAAAACCCGTAAGTTCACAACTTCAAACGGGATATAACTTTATGGATGAGCCAATAGTTAAAACCACCTTTGGCGATGATGAGCTTCAATGGAGAATAGGAAAGCTTCACAAACCGCTTTTTGAGCATAAATATGGCTATTATGAGTGCCGTTGCAGATTACAACAAGAGGAAGGCTGGTGGACTGCATTCTGGATACAGTCATCAACCATCGGTGCTTCTTTGGATAGTCGCAGAACCGGTACGGAAATTGACGTTATGGAAAGCTTTCATCCGGGAAAGATAGTTAAGCACGCGCTACATACAGGCGGTTACGGCTTAGATCGTGTTTCCGTGTTTGTTGGCGAGGATCAGGAAATTGATAAAACAGTTTTTCACCGCTTCGGTGTTTTGTGGGATTCCAACGGATATACCTTCTATATTGATGGCGAAGAAGTGGGAAAAACAGATGCCAATCCCTCCGATTGCCCTCAATTTATTCTTATTTCCACCGAAGTCGTTGGATATCGCAGTGCAGAAAGACGGGCAAGCGATCTGGCAAAAGAAGCAGTAGGCGATACTTTCTTGGTTGACTATGTACGTGTTTTCGATTTGTGCGACGGGGAATAAAAACTTATTGAAATATGCAAGTATCTGTGGTATAATTTGTTAAAGCGAAAGTGTCAAAGGAGGAATTTATTGTGTTCGTTAAAAAACCGCCTATGGGTTGGAATACTTGGAACACCTTTGGTCATCATATCGATGAAAAGCTTGTATTGGAAATGGCTGACGTTCTCGTTGATTCAGGCTTAAAGGACTTAGGCTATGAATATCTTGTTATTGACGATTGGTGGTCATTAAGACAACGCGATGAAAATGGCAGACTTCAAGCTGATCCTGAAAAATTCCCAAGCGGAATGAAAGCTATTGCTGATTACGTACACTCAAAGGGCTTGAAGTTTGGTATGTATTCCTGCTGTGGTACCTTAACCTGCGGTGGTTTTCCTGCATCATATGATTATGAGTTTATTGATGCTGAAACCTTTGCATCCTGGGGTGTTGACTTCTTAAAGTATGACTATTGCTTTAAACCCATAAATGCACAAAGTGCACTTTTATACCGTAAAATGGGTCTTGCACTTCAGAATACAGGCAGGGATATTCTTTATTCAGCCTGCTCATGGGGTATGGATGACAGCTATAAATGGATAAAGTCAACAGGCGCACATATGTGGCGTACAACCCACGATATAAACGATTCCTGGGTACGTATTAAGGAACTTTATATACAGAATAAAGAAATTATCCCCTACAATGCACCAAGTTGTTTTGGTGATATGGATATGCTCGTTGTTGGTATGCACGGTAAAGGTCTTGCAGGTCTTAAAGGCTGCACAAAAGCAGAATATTGCACACACTTCTCAATCTGGTCAATGCTTAATTCTCCTCTTATGATTGGCTGTGATATCCGCACAATGGATGATGACACCAAGGAAATTTTGATGAATAAAGACGTTATTGCAATTAACCAGGATGAACTTGGTGCACAGCCCTATGAATATGGCTGTGATACTTGGGTAAAACATCTTGATAATGGTGATATTGCAATTTTGATGGTTAACCTTTCAGAAAAAGATCAGCGTGAAATGATTCTTCAGATTTCTGATATCGGTATGGATATGGGAACGGGTAAGAAACTTATCATGAAAAATCTTTGGACTAAGGAAGAAAAAGAAGTTGTTAACGGTACTATCAATGAAAAAATTGACGCTCATGCCTGCTTGTTTATAAGGTGCAAAGTAATCGATGGATAAGTGTATTAAGTGTTCTAAGGAACTTTCAGGGGACGAAATCGGCTTAACCAAAAAACTTATAAATCGTGGGGCAACTGAATTTATGTGCATTGATTGTCTTGCTGAAAAGTTTAAGGTTACTCCTGAAAGACTTCAGGAGAAAATAAAAGAGTTTAAGGAGCAAGGTTGCTTATTGTTTGCGGACTGAAAAGTCCGCTCAGAGCACTGACAAACCCCTGCAAACACAAACCCCTGCAAAAATTTTGCAGGGGTTTGTTTCCTGTGTTGCGCGAGCTATAATTGCTCAGTTACTTACGTTTGTGTAAGCGCCTTCGCAATTAAACACGCGCGCCTTGGCTTGCAAGGGTTTCTCGAACTCTGGCAGCCTGCTGACTTTGTCAGCAGACTGGCGGACTGAAAAGTCCGCTTTTTTGCTTGCGTAAAATAAAGTGTTCTGTTATAATTATTTCTGTTTTAAAGGAGTAATTTATGACGAAAATTGTTAGTTTTATCAAGAAAAATGCTGTAATGTGCATTGCCTTTCTTGCGGCACTTATTACTGCTTTTATAATTCCGCCTGATAAAGAATATTTGGGGTATTTCGATTTTAAAACGCTGACGTGCCTTTTCTGTGTTCTGGCAGTTGTGTGTGCCTTAAAAAATATCGGCTTCTTCTTTCATCTTGCACATACTATAGTAAGAAAATTTCAAACGGCGCGAACCTGCATTTTAGTGCTTGTTTACGTTACCTTTATCGGCTCAATGTTCATTGCCAATGATATGGCACTTTTAACCTTTCTTCCCTTAGGCTATCTTGTTTTAACGGAAACGGGGGAGGAAGGCTACCTTGCATTTACCTTTATAATGCAGAATATAGCCGCAAATTTAGGCGGTATGCTAACGCCCTTCGGCAATCCGCAGAACTTATATCTTTACTCAAAATTCAATATTCCCACAATGGAATTTATGGGAATAATGCTTATTCCCTTCTTAATTGCAACGGCACTTATCACGGTGTGCTGTCTTTTTGTTAAAAGAGAGCCTCTTAAGATCCGCGGTGATAAAACAAAGCTTCCAAAAAGCAGAACTGTAATATACCTTATATTATTCGCACTTTCCGTGCTTATCGTTTTTAAGGGAATACCTTATATAATAGGTCTTATTGTCATTCCTATTGTGCTTTTTATTATGGATAGAAAAGCACTTAAGGATGTTGACTATCCCTTGCTCTTCACCTTTGTGTTCTTCTTTATCTTTGCGGGCAATATGGCACGCATCGAAGGGGTTAAAAATCTTCTATCCTTTTTGCTTCAAAAGAACACACTTCTTTTCAGCGTGCTCTCCTGTCAGGTGATAAGTAACGTTCCCTCTTCTATTTTGCTTTCACAGTTTACTTCTGATTATGTACCCCTTTTAGTGGGCGTAAATATAGGCGGTGCAGGCACGCTGATAGCATCCCTCGCAAGCCTCATCACTTTCAGGGAATACACTAAGCATTATCCCAACCGCGTATGGCGATATATATTGATGTTTTCGCTCTTTAATTTTGGTTTCTTGATAGTTTTAACTGTGATTATGTCCTTTATAGTTTAATGAAAAGTCTCTCAATGGAGAGATTTTTCTTATTTTTGGCATAAAACAACCATTATTTTTCGTGTTTTGTTGGTTTTGTGGAAAAATGTTCCTTGTTTTTGATAAAAAAATACTGTTTTTTTCTGTTTTTGCTATTGACATCTGTTGTTTTTTGTAATACAATAATAGTTGAAATATTGGGGGACGAGGCAAAGTGCCCCGAAAGTGAGTTAATTATGGCAAACGAAATTGGTTCAAACGAAACAAAAACAAGAATAATACAGGAGCTTGTGCCGGGTAAGCAGATAACCCTTTCACATATTATCGCAAATCCCGATCCTGAAATTTACGTTAAATTAGGTCTTGACCCGGCTGACGGTCACTCAGGTGCCATCGGCATCATCACAATGAGCCCTGCTGAAACGGCTATTATTGCTGCTGACCTTGCAACAAAGGCTTCAGGTGCTGAACTTGGCTTTGTTGACCGTTTTTCAGGCACGCTTATTATTGTAGGCACAGTATCTCAGGTGGAAGCCTCTGTTACGGCAGTTATGGATTATGCAAAGGAAACTCTTAATTTTACGGTTTGCCCCATAACCAAAACATGAACAAGATCATTCTTATCGGCAGAAGCGGAGCGGGAAAGACCACTCTCACTCAGGCATTGCGCGGGCAGGATATTCATTACGATAAAACTCAGGACGTTAAAAACGGCGATTTTATGATCGATACTCCCGGCGAATATATTCAGGAACGTCACTTGGGCGGTGCAGTTGCGGTCTTTGTTTATGAGTCTGATATTGTTGGGCTCCTTATGAGTGCAGATGAGCCTTACAGCTTGTTCGCACCTAACATAACGGGAATGTGCAACCGTGAGGTTATCGGCATCGTAACGGGGATAGATAAGCCCAACGCAAACGTTCCGCGTGTGACTAATTGGCTGAACATTGCCGGAGTAAAAAGAATCTTTTATCTTTCGAGCATCACCGGTGAAGGCGTTGATGAATTGCGCACCTTCCTCCGTGATTTTGACCCAAAAGCAGAAAAAGCAAGAAAAAAAGCAGAGCTTATGAAGCTAAAATACCCAAATTCGGTCTAAAAACAGAAAAAAATCAATAAAAGTTGGTAAAAAACAAACAAAAACCAACATTTTCTATTGACGAATTTCTGTGTTTATGATATTATTTAAGTATAAAAAATGTGTAATCACATAAAAAGGAGAGAAACACTATGACAGAATACGAGATCAAAAAACAAATTTGCGACATCGGCAAGAGAATCTACAACCAGGGTATGGTTGCAGCTAATGACGGTAACATCTCCGTTAAGCTCAACGATAATGAATTCCTTTGCACACCCACAGGCGTTTCAAAGGGCTTTATGACTCCTGAGTACATCTGTAAGGTTGATGCCAACGGTCAGGTTATCCAGGCTAACCCCGGCTTCAAGCCCTCTTCAGAAATCAAGATGCATATGCGCGTTTATAAGCAGAGACCTGACGTTAACTCAGTTGTTCATGCTCATCCCGTTTATGCAACAAGCTTTGCTATTGCAGGCATTCCTTTAACACAGCCCATTATGCCTGAAGCAGTTATCGCTCTTGGTTGCGTTCCGATCGCTGATTACGGCACACCTTCAACAGAAGAAATTCCCGACGCAGTTGAAAAGCATCTTCAGTATTTCGATGCAGTTCTTCTTGAGAACCATGGTGCTCTTACATATTCAGATTCACTTATCAACGCTTACCACAAGATGGAATCCGTTGAATTCTATGCAAAGCTTCTTTACCTTGCTCGTCAGCTTGGCGGTCCCAAGGAGCTTACACCTCAGCAGGTTGAGCGTCTTTATGAGATCCGTCGTCAGTTCGGCCTTAAGGGTAAGCATCCTGCAAACCTTTGCCCCAATGCTAAGGACGGCAAATCAAGCTGTCATTCCTGCGGTGGCAACTGCACCTGCGGTAAGGGCGGCAAAGCTGAAGCTGATCTTGTTGCTGAGATCACAAAGAAGGTTCTTGAATCCTTAAAATAATTTCCCGAAAAAGAGGGATGAATTTTGAAAAATAATGTATCAGAAGCAATTGCTTTGATCGTTGATGCATATATAAAGGAAAGCGGGGAAATGACTCTTGACCTTGCAACCGCTTTAGCTGACTATGTTAAAGTGAAAGCAAGTGAGATGGGTGTTAATGCCGTTGTTGCAGTTGCAAACAGCGGCGGAAATCCCGTAACAGTTCAGTGTATGAACGATTCATATATCGCATCTTATGACATTGCCTTGAACAAAGCCTTTACGGTTGTTGCACTTAAAATGTCAACAAGCACCTTAAAGCCCCTGGCTCAGCCGGGCGAAAGTCTTTACGGCATTCAGTTCACCAACAACGGAAGGATCGTTATCTTCGGTGGCGGAGTTCCCTTATATAATAAGGAAGGCAAGATCATTGGCGGTCTTGGCGTTTCAGGCGGCAGCGAGGAGCAGGATACAAAGCTTGCTGACCTCGGAGGAGAGATCCTTGCTGCTTGTATAAAAAATTTATGAAAGGACATATAACAATGGATATAAATTCAGTAAACGTAGAAGAAATAGTTAAACAAGTGCTTTCTTCTATGCAGGGCACAGATACTGCAAGTGCTAAAAAGCCTTCAGGTGCTATTCCCAAAACTGCAAGAGTTGCTATGCTTACAGCCCTTGAAAAGTTTGAGCTTAAAGAATTCCCCATCCCCGAGCTTGGTGATGAAGATATCTTGGTTAAGGTTGAAGGCTGTGGCGTTTGCGGAACTGATGCTCACGAATTCAAACGCGATCCCTTTGGAATGATTCCCGTTGCTTTAGGTCATGAAGGTACCGGTGAAATCGTTGCAATGGGCAAGAATGTTAAAAAGGATAGCGCAGGTAAGCCCCTTAATATCGGTGATAAGGTTGTAACTTGTATGATCTTCAAGGATAACCCCGATATCACAATGTTTGATCTTAACAAGCAGAACGTTGGCGGTGCTGACGTTTATGGCTTGCTTCCCGATGATGATATTCACTTGAACGGTTGGTTCTCTGATTACATCTTCGTTCGCAAGGGATCAACAATCTTTAACGTAAGCGATCTTGATCTTGATTCAAGAATCCTTATCGAGCCTTGTGCAGTTCTTATCCACGCAGTAGAACGTGCAAAAACAACAGGTATCCTTCGTTTCAACTCACGCGTAGTTGTTCAGGGATGCGGACCTATCGGTCTTATCTGTATTGCAATTCTCCGCACAATGGGTATTGAAAATATCGTTGCTGTTGACGGCGATGAAAAGCGTCTTGCTTTTGCTAAGGAAATGGGCGCAGATAATGCTGTTAACTTCAAGAACTTCAAGGGTCAGGAAGAGCTTGCAAAGGGTGTTGAAGCTGCTTTCGGTGGCTATTTGGCAGACTTTGCTTTCCAGTGCACCGGCTCACCTGTTGGTCATGCTAACATCTATAAGTTCATCCGCAACGGCGGCGGACTTTGCGAGCTTGGCTTCTTCATCAACGGTGGCGATGCAACCATCAATCCTCACTTTGATATCTGCGCAAAGGAAATTACAACAGTTGGTTCTTGGGTATACACCTTAAGAGATTATGCAACTACCTTTGATTTCCTTAAACGTGCAAAGGCTATCGGTCTTCCTATGGAGAAGCTTATTACACACCGTTATCCCCTTGAGGAGATCAACGAAGCACTTAAGACAAACCTTGCAATGCAGGGCCTTAAGATCGCAATAGTTAATAAGTGAGAGGATAAAAAATGAAAGCAGTTGGTATTATTGAGGTTTACGGCTTAGCGGCAGCCTTCGTAGCCTGCGATGCAGGATGTAAGGCGGCTGACGTTACAAGTGAGCCTTTCGATAAAAACAAACCGGGCAACCCTGAAGGTCTTAAGGTACCGTTGATCGTGTGCGTTAAGTTCCGCGGTCAGGTTGCAGCAGTTGAAGCGGCAGTTGAAGCCGCAAAAGCAGCCGCTGAAAAGGTTTCGGGCGTAATTTGTACACACGTTATTCCCAATCCTGAGGACGGCACAGAAAAAATGCTTAAGCTTAACGCTTTTGATAAAAAGTAAATTATTGACGGAGGAAATATATTATGTCAAATGAAGCATTAGGAATGGTTGAAACCAGAGGCCTCGTTGCAGCTATCGAAGCAGCAGATGCTATGGTTAAAGCAGCAGAAGTAGTTCTTATCGGAACAGAGAAGATCGGTAGCGGACTTGTATCCGTTATGGTTCGCGGTGATGTTGGCGCTGTTAAGGCAGCAACAGAAGCAGGCGGCGCAGCAGCAGCTCGTTTAGGCGAGGTTGTAGCTACTCACGTTATTCCCCGTCCTCACGGCGATGTTGAGAAGATTCTTCCCAAAATCTAATTTTAAAAGAGGTTTATTATGAAGTCTTTGGGACTTATTGAGGTAGAAAGCGTAGCGGCCGCAGTTGACGCACTTGATATTATGTGCAAGACTGCTGACGTTGAGTTTGTTACCTGGGAACGTAAATTAGGCGGTAGACTTGTAACGATCATCGTTCAGGGCACAGTTTCCGCCGTTCAGCAGGCTGTTGAAACAGCAGTTGAAAAATGCATCAAAAACGTTGCGGCACACGCAGTAATTGCGAATCCTCACGAGGAAACTGCAAGGATTCTTGAGCTTTCGGCACAGAGAACACGCAGAACCTATGAGGAAAGAATGAAGCAGCAGGATGATGAAAAATATTTGCAAGAGGTTTAAAAGAAAGGCGGTAAAAGATTATGGCTGAAGCAAAAAAGACCACAACAAAAAAGACCGCTGCCCCCAAGGCCGCCTCTGCAGCACAGAGAGCTGCCGCCAGGGTAGCAAAGGCTCAGACCGAAACTAAGGTTGAGGTTAAGGCTGAAATTAAAAAGGAAATAATTAAGGAGGAAATAAAAATGAATCAGGAAGCATTAGGAATGGTTGAAACAAGAGGTCTTGTTGCAGCTATCGAAGCAGCAGATGCTATGGTTAAGGCTGCAAACGTTGCTCTTATCGGCACAGAAAAGATCGGTAGCGGACTTGTATCCGTTATGGTTCGCGGTGACGTTGGCGCAGTTAAGGCTGCTACAGAAGCAGGCGGCGCAGCTGCAGCTCGTTTAGGCGAAGTTGTTGCAACACACGTTATTCCTCGTCCTCATGGTGACGTTGAGAAGATTCTCCCCACAATTAAGTAATTAAAAAAAATAAATTTTAAAATTTTTAAGGAGGAAACACATATGGCACAGGAAGCATTAGGAATGGTTGAAACCAGAGGCCTTGTTGCAGCTATCGAAGCAGCAGATGCTATGGTTAAGGCTGCAAACGTTGTTCTTATCGGAACAGAGAAGATTGGTAGCGGACTTGTATCCGTTATGGTTCGCGGTGATGTTGGTGCAGTTAAGTCAGCTACAGAAGCAGGCGGCGCAGCAGCAGCACGTTTAGGCGAGGTTGTAGCTACTCACGTTATTCCCCGTCCTCACGGCGATGTTGAAAAGATTCTTCCCACAATTAAGTAAAACGTTTCTTATTTGCCTGCGGTGCTTTAAAAGCACCGCAGGATAAAAAAGAAATATTTGGAAGGAATTAAAATGATAGTAGGTAAAGTAGTTGGCAGTGTAGTTGCCACACGTAAAAATGAAAAGCTCTTAGGCAGTAAATTTATGATAGTTGAGCCTGTTTCCAATATGGAGAAATCAGGCAGAATCGTTGCTATTGACGATGTAGGAGCAGGTATCGGTGAAACCGTGCTTGTTGCAACGGGCAGTGCGGCGCGTATCGGTTGTTCTATGAACGATGCCCCCGTTGATGCCGCTATTGTCGGAATTGTTGATAATTCCATTGGACTTTAAGGAATTTTAAAAATGAAATTAACAGAACTTTCAAAAATAATGAGAGAGTGCGGCGTTGTCGGTGCCGGCGGCGCAGGCTTTCCCTCATATGCAAAATTAAATGAAAAGGCTGATACTATAATCCTTAACTGCGCTGAGTGCGAGCCTCTTTTGAAGCTTCACCGTCAGGTTATGGCTGAGTATGCATATGAAATTCTCTATGCATTAAATGAGGTTGCAGTTGCAGTAGGCGCAAAAGATATAATAGTTGCAATAAAGCCCAATTATAAGAAGGCAATTGCCGCTATTGAGGAAAATTTACCTCAGTTTAAGGATAAAAATGCACGTATTGGTCTGCTTCCGCCTGTGTATCCATCAGGTGATGAAGTTGTGACCATTTACGAAGTAACGGGTAGGGTAGTGCCGGCAGGCAAGCTTCCCATTGAAGTTGGATGTATAGTTTATAACGTTGAAACTATGCTCAACGCTTACTATGCAATTACCGAAAACAGACCCGTAACCCATAAGTATTGTACCGTAACCGGTGCAGTTAAAAATCCCGTAACCTTAAAGCTTCCTTTAGGTATGAAGGTATCTGAAGTGCTTAAGCTTGCAGGCGGTACCACAATAGATGAATATGAGATCGTTTCAGGCGGACCTATGACCGGTAAGCTCACAAACGAAAATGACGTTGTAACGAAAACTTCAAATGCTTATATAGTTCTTCCGCCGTCGCATTACGTTGTGCAGAAGAAAAAGGCAAACACTCAGGTTTCAGTTAACAGAGCAATGTCGGCTTGTTGCCATTGCGGTATGTGCACCAGCCTTTGCTCACGTCATATGCTGGGTTATCCCATTGATCCCTCAAAGTTTATGACCGCACTTTCAGCAGGTGCAACGGGGAACGTTGAGCCTTATCTCAATACCTTCTTCTGCTCAGCCTGCGGTCTTTGCGAAATGTATTCCTGCTTCCAGAACCTTAATGCGCAGACGCTTATCAGCGTGTTTAAGGGCGGAATGCGTAAGGGCGGCGTGAAGATGCCGGAGGCTAAAATGGCTCCCGTTGATCCCATCCGCTCGGCAAAGCTTGTTTCACATTCAAGATTAACTGCAAGATTAGGTTTAACTCAGTATAATCAGGATGCACCTTTAAATGAGGAAGAGATTAAGCCCCAAAAGTTGAAGATAATGCTTTCACAGCATATCGGTGCACCTTGTGAAGCAACCGTTAAAAAAGGTGATAAGATAGTTAAGGGGCAAGTGATCGGAAAAGCAGCCGATGATAAATTAGGCGTAAACATTCATTCACCTTATGATGGTCTTGTTACCGAGGCTAACGATAAATTCGTAAAAGTAACGCTTTGAAAGGAAGTAAAAATAAATGAGCAAAGCTATAGGAATGGCTGAGTTTTCAACGGTTTCAGCAGGTATAACCGGTGCTGACCGTATGATAAAAACTGCCGAGGTTGAGGTTATCGAAAGCGCAACCGTATGCCCCGGTAAGTATATAGTTATAATTTCAGGCGAATTAAGTGCCGTTAAAGCTTCCGTTGAAGCGGCAAAGGCAGTTAATCCTGAAAGAGTTATTGACAGTTTTGTGCTGGGCAATCCCCACGAATCAATTTTCACCGCAATTTACGGTACTGCACATCCTGAAAATGCACAGGCATTGGGCGTGCTTGAAACCTTTAGTGCGGCAACGGCAATTGTTGCATCCGATGCGGCTGCAAAGACGGCTCTTGTTGAGCTTATTGAGCTTCGTCTTGCACGAGGTATGTGCGGAAAATCATATCTTCTTATTACCGGAAGCGTTTCTGCAGTTTCAGCGGCCATTGAGCGTGCACAGAACGAAGCAGGCGAAAGAGGTATGCTTTTAGACAGTTCAGTAATACCCAACCCCGACAAGAAACTTTGGGACAGTATTTTGTAAAAAGAGATAGGTAGAGATATAATGCTTGCTATTGAACGAAGAAATGAGATACTTTCGAAGCTTTCAACAGAGGGAAAGGTTCTTGTTGCTGATCTTGCAAAAGAGTTTGACGTTACTGAGGAAACTATCAGGCGCGACCTTGAAAAGCTTGATAATGACGGCCTCGCCCGTAAAACCTACGGCGGTGCAGTTAAAAACGAGAATTTTAATATTGACCTGCCCTTCCACGTGCGTAAGCAAACTAACGTTGAAAGCAAAAAGCGCATTGCCAATTTGATCGGTGAAATGATAAACGATGGCGATTACATTATGCTGGATTCATCCACAACGGCACTGTGCGTTATAAAGAGCATCTTACATAAGAAGAACATTACCCTTATAACCAACAGTATTGAGATTCTCATTGAGCTTTGTAACAAGCCTGAATGGAATATTCTTTCCACGGGCGGTATGCTCAAGGAGGGCGGACTTTCATTGGTTGGTTATCAGGCAGAAAAAATGATCTCAGGCTTCCACGTTGACCTTGCCATATGCTCCTGCAAGGGAATTGACGTTGAAAACGGCATAACCGATTCCAACGAGCGTGATGCTGAAATCAAAAAAGCATTCTTTAAATCAGCTAATCACAGACTTTTGGCGGTAGACAGCTCAAAATTCGATAAGGCTTCTTTCGTAAAGGTCTGCGGATATAATGAAATTGACACTATTGTAACAGAGGAAAAGCCAAGCGAGGCATGGCTTGAACGACTTAAACAGAACAACGTTAAGGTTGTTTACGACGAAACTTAAACTTGGAGGAAAATAAAATGGCAGAGATAAATCAGGCTCAGATAGAAGCAATCGTACGCCAGGTAATTTCAAACGTTGGCGGTGCAAAGACTACTGAAACAGTTAAGACAGAGGTTAAAGCTGCTACCTTTACTTCAACAGAATATAACGGCAGAAAGCTTATCGGTATTTATACTGATATGAACGATGCTATCAAGGCTGCTCAGGAAGGCTACACTGCAGTTAGAAAAATGTCCGTTGAGCAGAGAGAAAAGATCATTAAAGCTATTCGTGAGCTTACATATAAAGAAGCACCCGTTATGGCTGAGATTGGTGTTAAGGAAACGGGAATGGGCAAGGTTGAGCATAAGCGCCTTAAGCATATTCTTGTTGCCGATAAAACACCGGGCACAGAGGATATCGTTGCTGAAGCCAAAACAGGTGATAACGGTCTTACCTTAGTTGAAAATGCTCCCTTTGGCGTTGTTGGTGCTATCACACCTTCAACAAACCCCTCCGAAACTGTTATCTGCAACAGTATCGGTATGATCGCCGCAGGAAACGGTGTTGTATTCAACCCCCATCCGGGTGCTATCTGCACTTCAAACTATGCAGTTGACCTTGTAAACCGTGCTTGCTTCTCAGCAGGCGGACCTAAGGTACTTGTTGCTTCAATGGATAAGCCCACCTTGGAATCAGCACAGATTATGTACGGTCATCCCGCTATCAGACTTCTTGTTTGTACCGGTGGTCCCGGCGTAGTTAAAGCAGTTCTTTCATCAGGTAAAAAGGCTATCGGCGCAGGCGCAGGTAATCCTCCCGTTATCGTTGATGATACTGCTGATATTAAAAAAGCAGGTAAAGATATTATTGATGGTTGCACCTTTGATAACAACCTTCCCTGCATTGCTGAAAAAGAAGTTTTCGCATTTAAGAATATTAAGGATCAGCTTATTTCCGAAATGCTTAAAAACGGCGCATATCTTCTTACAAAGGAAGAAGCCGATAAGCTTGTTGATATCGTTTTAGTTGACGTTACAGATAAAAAGACCGGCAAGACAAAGAAGCAGGTTAACCGTAAGTGCGTTGGCAGAGATGCTTCTGTTATCTATGCAATGCTCAATAACGGCAAAACACTTCCTGCTGATGCTCGTTGCCTTATCTGCGAAACAGATTTCAATCATATGTTTGTTCAGGAAGAGCTTATGATGCCCATTCTTCCCATCGTTTCAGTTGATAATATCGATGAAGCAGTTGAGCTTGCAGTTAAAGCAGAGCACGGCAACCGCCACACTGCTCATATGCACTCCAAGAATATTGACAACTTAACAAAGTTTGCTTCAGCAGTTGAAACAACAATTTTCGTTAAGAACGCACCCAGCTATGCAGGTATCGGCTTTGGCGGTGAGGGTCACACAACCTTTACTATTGCAGGTCCTACAGGTGAAGGCATCACAAGTGCAAGAAGCTTTACCCGTAAGCGCCGTTGCGTAATGGCTGACAGTTTCAGAATTATTTAAGGAGTTATATTTATGGATATCAATATTCAGGCAATTACCGAAGCCGTTATCAAAGCAATCAACGAGCAGGGCGGAGTTTCAGGCTGCGCACAGTGTGATGGCGATATTCCCGTTGGCGTTTCAAACCGTCATATCCATTTATCCAAGGCTGACTGTGAAACTCTTTTCGGTGCAGGCTATGAGCTTACTCCCTTAAAGGATCTTTCACAGCCCGGTCAGTACGCTTGCAAAGAAACACTTACCATCGTTGGCCCTTCCTTAAGACCTATTGAAAACGTTCGTGTTTTAGGTCCTTTAAGACCTGAATCTCAGGTTGAGATCTCACGCACTGATTCCTTTACCTTAAAGGTTAAGCCTCCCGTAAGAGAGAGCGGTAAGATCTCAGGCAGTGCACCTATTACCATTATCGGTCCTAAGGGCGTTGTTACTCTTAAAGAGGGTTGCATTATTGCAAACCGTCACATCCATATGAGCCTTGAGGACGGTCTTAAGTACGGCGTTAAGGATAACGAATACGTTACCGTTGATGCTTGCGGTGAAAGAAAAACAAGATTCTTTGACGTTCAGGTTCGTGTAAGCGATAAGTTCAGACTTGAAATGCATCTTGATACTGATGATGCAAATGCAGCAGGACTTTGCGGCAAGTCTTTGGTAAAGATAGTTAAGGAATAAAATAATAGGGCAGAGGATTTTCTGCCCTTTTTTAAAGGAATTTTGAAATGTATCGGCTGATTGTAAGTGATTATGACGGAACTCTTGTTACCGAAAACAAGGTTTTGTCACAACAATTCTATACAAAACTTAATATGCTTGCAAATCGCGGATGCATTTTCTGCATCGCCAGCGGAAGACCCTATAATCAGCTTAAAAAGCTGATGTTTCAGGCTTCAATGAACACCGTGTTCATTTCCGATGACGGCGCACAGATGATGTATAAAAACTGTGTTTTGTATAAAAAAACAGTTGAGCTTTCAGATGCAAAGGCAATTTGCAGGGGAGCATTAAACCAAGGCTTTAGTGCTATCTGCGCCTTAAGAGAAGAAAATAAGAGGGTTACTGAAGAAAAGCTGAATCTGCCTTTCTTCTTCAGCAGTGATATATTTAAAATTATCATCGTAAAAGACGGCAAGGATGCCCAAAAGCTTAAAAGCTTTGCCGAAACCTTAAAGCTTCGTGCGTGCTATGAGGATAAGGAATATATTGAGTTCTGCCACAAAGATGCTTCTAAGGGCGAAGCCGTTAAAAAGCTGATGCAGAAGTTTTCCGTAAGAGAAGATCAGATGATAGTTTTCGGCGATAATCTAAATGATATTTCAATGCTTTCACTGACGAAAAACAGAATGTTCCCCCAAAATGCCAAGCAGGAAGTTATTGATTTACAAGGTCAAATTGTTGATGACGTTGAAAAATACATAATTGAAATGAAATAAAAGCGATTCAGTTGAATCGCTTTACTTTTTATAATTCAATTGTCAACCCGTCATCGGCATAGTCAACCTTATAGGGAACTTCATTTGCAATTTGCCTTAAGAATGGTTCTATTTTATTGTATATGTGATGGAGAACAAGATGATCGGTAGAAGTTTTCTTGATTATTTCATTTGCGGTGCCGGGATCATGGTGTGCGCCCTCACAGAAAACAAGGTCATAGTGTTTGTCACCTAAAAGGTCGGGCAATTCTTTAAAGCCGTAGCCAATATCACCGGTAAAGAAAATCTTTTTGCCTTCACATTCAACAAAGAAGCTGTGTGAATTTTCTGCATTATGATGGTTAGGTATTGCTGTAACCTTTAAAACACCGTCATCAAAAATAACACCGTCACCGTAAACCACGAAATCAAGACCTTCTCTGCGCGTATCGTGACCTTGCATAATTTCACTCCACGTTTTTACTGCGGTAATAAGGCGCTCGACAGGCACGTGAAATTTAGGTACGCACTCATCATAGCCGTGATACCACATTAATTGGTCACAGAAAGGAATAATGCCGTCAAAATGGTCGGTGTGTGGGTGAGTGATAAATACACCCTTTACGGTTTTGTGGGGAATATCGTAATCAACCAAGCGTGAAGAGATATCAGTACCTGCATCAATTATATAAGTGTTTCCGCCTGAAAGAATAAAAATCGAAGTACACGAACGGTTCTTTTCGGGAACACCGTGGCTTGCGCCTGCAACGATAATTTTCATATAAAAAACCTCTTATTTCATAAAATTCTTATGAACGTAATCAGAGCTCATTTCAAGGCTCTTGAAAGGATCTTCAGCAATATCCTGCTCAACGATATAATGCTTTACGCCTGCCTTTTCAGCACTGTCAAAAATGCCTTCCCACCAGAGGTTGCCGTAACCGATCTCAGCAAAGTAGGTTTTGAACCAGTCATTTTCGTGCATGCTCTTCTTCATATCTTTAAGGTGAAGAATATCAATTCTTCCGCTTAACATATCGATCCAATGTCTAACGTCACCGCCGCCGTTCTGAACCCAATAGGTGTCAAGGCAGAAGGAGGTGGTTTCCTTGTTAAGACCCTCGTAAAGAAGCTTCATCATTGAATTGCCGTTTTCATATTTTAAAAACTCGTGGCTATGGTTGTGGAAAGTAAACTTCATATTGTAGGGGCGGAGCTTTTCGCCAAGCTCGTTAGCTTGAGCAATAAATTCAAGAGTTTGTGCTTCATCAAGCATACCCTTTCCGCCGATGCCCATATAAGGTGCATCAAAGAGCTGTTGAATACGAACTGCCTCATCAAAATCGTTGATCATTCTGTCATAATTTTCGTGAGTACCGATAATGTGAATGCCCTCTTCCTTTGCGATCTGTGCAAATTCCTCATATGAAATTTTGCAACCTGCATTCTGTGCTTCATCGTAACCCATATTCTTAAGGCGCTTGAAGCTTGCACGAATATCCTCGGCAGTGTTCATATAATCACGGATGGTATATAACTGTACACCTAATTTTTTAATCATAATAAAAACTCCTTGCATTTTAATTTGCTATATTTTAATACTATTTTTGTTGAATTTCAAGACAAATTTTTATAAATTATGGACAAATATTGCTCATTGACTAAATAGACAGCAAATGATAAAATATAATAAAAGGAGCGCAATATGTACTTGTTATTTGATTTTGACGGCACCTTAGCTGATTCAATGCCTACTTGGGCAGGCAAGATGATCCGTATTTTAGAGGAGGAGGGAATAGAACCTCCTGAAAACCTGATAAAAACCATAACACCCTTGGGGGATAGGGGCACAGCCGAATATTTTCGCACTCTTGGCGTTACGAAAACGGTTGAAGAATTGGAAAAGAAAATGGATGCCTACGCAACGGAAGCATACTTAAATAAAATTCCTTTAAAGGAAGGCGTTTTTGAATTTTTAAAGAAAATGCGGGAAAAAGGAGTCCATATGGCGGTTTTAACTGCAAGCCCCCATAAATTCCTTGACCCGTGCTTAAAAAGGTGCCAAGCCTTTAGCCTTTTTAATGAGGTGTGGTCCATTGAAGATTTCGGCACAATGAAGAAAAATATGGTTGAAATTTACCAAAGGGTTGCCGAAAAAATGAACTGCAAAACGGAAGAGATCATTTTCTTTGATGATAACATCGTTGCTCTTCAAACGGCTAAAAAAGCAGGATGCAGAACTGTTGGTGTTTACGATTCAACAAGCGATGAAATGATTGAGGATATTAAAAAGATTGCCGATAGATATATTTATTCATTTAAGGAATTATAAAAAAACGAAGCAGAAGATTTTTCTGCTTCGTTAAATTTTATTCAAAAATTTCACAAACCTTTTTTAGCGTTTTTGCTATTTCTTCGTCATTATTAAAGGGCCTGAATTCAAAGGAAATATGACCGTCGTAATTCTGCGCTTTAAGCATTTTTGAAATGACGTCGAATTTTACAACACCGTCACCCAAATCGGCGGGGTAGAGATATTTTCCGCCCTTGCTTACAGAACGTATTTCGACTATAGGCTCATCAGCTACGATATAGTCTTTAATATGTACGTGGTCTGCTTTGATGCCTATATTTTTATAAAAAACGTCGGGATGCTCATCAACAAAGAAAATATTACCTGTATCAAGCACAAAACCAATTTTGCCTTCAGTTCTTTTCATAAACTCAAGATAATTATCCGTACCGTTTACAACCATTCCCTGTTCCTCTACAAGCGTTTTTACGCCCTTGGATTTAGCGTATGCATTAAGCTCAAGCGCGCATTCTACGGCAATATCCATTCTGTGTTGAAAATCATTTTCAACCTCTGCAAACTTCAGGGTAGGTATAAGCGTATGGTGAAGGTAAGGAATTTCAAGCTCAGAACATATATCGACGTAACCGTGCATATAATTCAGGTTTGTTTTCTGATCGTTATAAAAATCAACTGCGCAGGTGAAACACGGGATAGTAAGGCCTTTCCCTTTAGCGTAGCCACTGATTTCTTTTGCAAGCTTCATATCCGGAGTTTTTAATTCTACACCGAAATTTATAAGCTCAACACCGTTCACATCGTGTCTTGCCGCAGTATCAATAGTCTGATATAAGGAATGCTGACCCTTTATGATGCAGGTATAAAAGCATATTTTTTCACGCGCGAAATCCGACATAAAAAACACCTCACATTTGTTTTTTGTATTGTATCACAAATAAAATTTAATGTCAATGCCGTGCGAAACACCTAATTTTCCGATAATCTTGCAGTTTCTTATTTAGTGGGTTTTAAATTTATAGTGTTAATCTTTACTTTTTTTAGCGTAGATGGTATAATAAAAAAAAGTTTTATAGGAGATAAAACAAATGGATAAATTACTATATAATTTTCACACACATACATTCCGATGCGGTCATGCATCGGGAACGGAGGAAGAATACGTTGTTAACGCAATAAAATGCGGTATCAAGAAAATGGGCTTTGCCGATCATTTTCCCTTAAAATTTGATGATGGCTCGCAAAATCCCGCTCGTGTTAGAGTTGAAGAAGCACATCTTTACCGTGACGAGGTTTTACGCTTAAAGGAAAAGTACAAAAACGATATTGAGATATTCTTAGGCTTTGAAATGGAATATTATTCCGAGCTTTTTGATGAAATGCTTAAAAGTGCCAAAGACTACGGTGCTCAGTACGTTATTTTAGGTCAGCATTTTTATGTGCCCGAAAACAAGGGCGGAAGACACGTTTACGGCACACAGAACGAAGAGGAACTTAAAAAATATGTTGATTCTGTAATTGAAGCGATGAAAAGGGGAACTTTTACTTACGTTGCCCATCCCGATATGATCAATTTTTCAGGGGACAAAAGCTTTTATGAAAAGGAAATGAAGCGTCTTTGTGTTTGCGCAAAGGAAACGGATACGCCCCTTGAAATCAACTTTTTAGGTATTCGCGATAAACGAATCTATCCCAATGAATTTTTCTGGGAAATAGCAGGAAAGGTGGGGGTAAAGGCGGTGTTCGGTCTTGATGCCCACGATCCTTTGGGTGCTTGCGACGTTGCATCACTGCCGATCGGTCAAAAAATTGCCGAAAAAAATAATATTGAAGTAATTGAACCAAAATTAAAATTATTGTAACGTTTTCTCACTTTCTTGCGTTATATATATGAAAGGGTGATAATATGAAAATTGAACCGAGAAAAATCAAAAAGACGCTAAAGTATGCGGCGGTAGGCACTTGTGTTGCGGCATCG
Source organism: Clostridia bacterium (assembly GCA_045591115.1). GTDB lineage: Bacteria > Bacillota > Clostridia > Christensenellales > QALW01 > UMGS1322. The sequence continues at coordinate 9,561 of JAZNSH010000042.1, read as the reverse complement.
CTTATTTCAACGGGGTGTGATAAGTCTGAAGTGGTGGGTGATGTTCCTGCAACAGACACTCAGAAGAATTTTTCTCAAAACACAGAGGGCGAGCTTATATTGGATGGTGATATTGCATACCCTGAAAGTACGCCTGAAATTGTAGGGGATATACCTGCACCTGATATTGATGATGAAGAAGATGAAGAAGAAACTGAAATTGAGTTTGCAGGCGAACCTGCTTTCTATTTTGAAGAAGAATGAACTTTACGCTACATATAACCGATAGGTGCAATTTCAAATGTACTTACTGCCGACACAAGGTGAAAAACAAGGATATCACCTTGGATAAGGTTAAAAAGCTTATTGAAATTTCAAGAAAGTACGGTAACAGTACGGGCTTCTGCTTTTATGGTGGCGAGCCTTTTTGCGCTTACTCGCTTTTAGAGGAGATAATAACATACTGTAAAAGCCAAAAAGATCATAAGTTCAGCTATAAAATGAACTCTAACGGATCGTTGTTTACCGAAGAGAAAATAAAGTATTTAACGGAAAATAACGTTGAAATATGCCTTTCTCACGATGGTCTTATGCAGAGAATAACAAAGCCTGATTCTTTGGGAAATGACACCTTTTTTAAAGCTGACGAAAGTGCGAGGTTGTTGCTAAAATATCAGCCTAAAAGTGCGGTGCAAACAGTGTATGCTCCTGAAAGCTGTCATCTTTATGCCGAATCAATAAAGCACTTATATGACCTTGGCTTCAGGCGGATATTGGCAGTGTATGCCGGAGGAGTAGCTTGGGAGGATAAGCACCTCCCAATTTTAAGAGAACAGTATGAGCAAATAGGGGAGTTTTATAAAGAGTGCTTCTATAAAGATGACGGCTTCTTTCTTTCCTATATTGATAGTAAGATATTAAACGGAATTTCCGAGGAAAAATCAAAGGTCTGCCACGTTGGTAAAGGACAGTTTAACGTTGATACCGATGGATATTTATATCCTTGCTCACAGTTTGTGGGCAAAAAGCAGTATTGTCTTGGTGATGCGGAAAATGGATTGGATGCAAAAAACATAAGCCAAATTTTAAAGCTTTCCACCGAGCCTGAAATATGTAATGATTGCGCTCTTAAAAAAAGATGCCGAAATAATTGCGGTTGCATTAACTTATCTGAAACGGGAACGCTTAATAACGTTTCGCCTTTTCAGTGTGAACACGAACGCCTTGTTATTGACGTTGCCGATAATATTGCCGAGGAGCTTTATAAAAAAGAGCCTGATAAATTTAAAAAGCGTTATGCAGTGTCTTCAATCTGAAGGCACTTTTGCTTTTTTTGAAAAAATTTTCAAAAATTCCAACAAAATTCATAAAATAGTGGTTTACTTATTTTCATAAAAGGTGTATTATATTATGTGATAAAATTTCGCATAGTGCGGATTTTAATAAATAATACGGGTAGGCTGAAATTTTTTCGGCAGACCGTAAAATATTTAGGAGGAATTTTTTATGGCAAGAAAGTTCAAAACCATGGACGGTAACAATGCCGCTGCATATGTCAGCTACGCATTTACTGAGGTTGCAGGTATCTATCCTATCACACCTTCAAGTCCTATGGCAGACTATGTTGATCAGTGGTCAGCAGCAGGTCAGAAAAACATCTTTGGCACAACTGTAAAGGTTGCAGAAATGCAGTCAGAAGCAGGTGCTTCCGGTACAGTTCACGGCTCATTGGCAGCAGGTGCACTTACTACCACCTACACCGCATCACAGGGCTTACTTCTTATGATCCCCAACATGTATAAGATCGCAGGTGAATTATTACCTTGCGTATTCCATGTTTCCGCTCGTACAGTTGCAAGCCACGCACTTAACATCTTTGGCGATCATTCAGACGTTTATGCTTGCCGTCAAACCGGCTTTGCTATGATGGCTGAAACAAATACACAGGAAGTTATGGACTTAGGTCCCGTTGCTCACCTTGCTTCAATCGAAGGCAGAGTACCCTTCCTCAACTTCTTTGACGGTTTCCGTACATCCCACGAGCTTCAGAAGGTTGCAGTTTGGGATTATGAAGATCTTAAGGAAATGTGCGATATGGATGCTGTTGAAGCATTCCGCAAGCGCGCACTTAACCCCGAGCGTCCCGTAATGCGTGGTAGCCACGAAAACGGTGATATCTTCTTCCAGCACAGAGAGGCTTGTAACGCATATTACGATGCAATCCCCGCTATCGTTGAGAAGTATATGGACAAGGTTAATGCTAAGCTCGGCACAGATTATAAGTTATTCAACTATTACGGCGCACCCGATGCAGAGCGCGTAATCATCGCTATGGGTTCAATCTGCGACGTTGCAGAAGAAGTTATCGATTACCTTACCGCTCAGGGCGAAAAGGTTGGTTTGGTAAAGGTTCGTCTTTACAGACCTTTCTCAGCAGAAAAGCTTGTTGAAGCTATCCCTGCAACTGCAAAGAACATCGCTGTTCTTGACAGAACTAAAGAGCCCGGTGCTCTTGGCGAGCCTCTTTATCTTGACGTTATTGCTGCTCTTGAAGCAAAGGGCGTTAAGGCAAACGTTATCGGCGGCCGTTATGGCTTAGGCTCAAAGGATACACCTCCTGCAAGCGTATTTGCAGTATTTGATGAGCTTAAGAAGGACGCTCCCAAGAAGATGTTCACCATCGGTATTGTGGATGACGTTACAAACCTTTCACTTGAAGAAAAGCCTGCTCCCAACACAGCTGCAGAAGGCACAATCGAGTGCAAGTTCTGGGGTCTTGGCGGTGACGGTACCGTTGGTGCTAACAAAGACTCCATTAAGATCATCGGTGACCATACTGATAAGTACGTTCAGGCTTACTTCCAGTATGACTCAAAGAAGACCGGTGGTATCACAATTTCTCACCTTCGTTTCGGCGATAAGCCCATCAAGAGCCCCTATTACATCAATAAGGCTGACTTCGTTGCTTGCCATAACCCCTCATATGTTGAAAAGGGCTTCAGAATGGTTAACGACGTTAAGCCCGGCGGTTCATTCCTTATCAACTGCCAGTGGGATGCAAAAGAGCTTGAAGAAAAGCTTTCAGGCGAAGCAAAGAGATATATTGCTAACAACAACATCAATCTTTACACAGTTAACGCTATTGACCTTGCTGCTGAAATCGGCTTAGGCAAGCGTACAAATACAGTTCTTCAGTCCGCATTCTTTGCACTTTCCAACGTTCTTCCCCGTGAAGAAGCTATCGGCTATATGAAGGAAAAGGCTCAGAAGTTTATGAAGAAGGGTAAGGAAATCGTTGAAATGAACGAAAAGGCTATTGATGCCGGTGCTACTGCATACGTTAAGATCGACGTTCCCGAATCCTGGAAGAATGCTGAAGATAAAGCTGAAGCTCCCACAACAAAGGGTAGCGCAAAGCTTATCAAGATGGTTGACGGCATTATGAAGCCCGTTGGAAAGATGAACGGTGATCTTCTTCCCGTTTCTGCTTTCGTTGATCACGCTGACGGTACATTTGAGCAGGGCGCATCTGCATATGAGAAGCGCGGTGTTGCAGTTATGGTTCCCGCTTGGGATAACACAACTTGCGCACAGTGCAACCGTTGCTCATTCGTTTGCCCCCACGCAACTATCCGTCCCTTCGCATTAAGCGCTGAAGAAGCCGCAAATGCACCTGCAAATCTTCTTAAGGGTAAGCGTCCCGCTGCTCCCAAGACAGATTATGTTTATACTCTTGCTGTATCTCCTCTTGATTGTATGGGTTGCGGTGTGTGCGTAGGCGTATGTCCCACAAACTCACTTAAGATGGTTTCCCGTGAATCACAGGATGATATGCAGGCAGTATTTGATTACTGCGTTGAAACAGTTACAGAAAAGCCTGAAACTGTTGCAAACCTTAACCTTGTTGGTAGCCAGTTCAAACAGCCTCTCTTAGAGTTCTCAGGCTCCTGCGCAGGTTGTGCTGAAACTGCTTATGCTCGTCTTATTACCCAGCTCTTCGGTGACAGAATGTACATCTCCAACGCTACAGGCTGTTCATCAATTTGGGGTGGACCTGCTGCAACAAGCCCCTACACAGTAAATAAGGAAGGCCATGGTCCTGCTTGGGCTAACTCCTTGTTCGAGGATAACGCTGAGCACGGCTATGGTATGTACCTTGGCCAGAAGGCTATCAGAAACCGTCTTATCGATCAGGTTACTGAAATGGCTGAATCTGATAAAGCAAGTGATGCTTTCAAGGCTGCTGCAAAAGCATATCTTGATACATTAAACGATGGCAAGGCAAACGCTGTTGCTACAAAGGCACTTGTTGTTGAGCTTGAAAAGGCTGCGGAAGAAGGCTGCCCTGTTGCTCCTCAGATCCTTGCAAGCAAAGAATACCTCTCCAAGAAGTCAGTTTGGATCTTCGGTGGTGACGGTTGGGCATACGATATCGGCTTCGGCGGTGTTGACCACGTTCTTGCTTCCGGCGAAGACGTAAACATTATGGTATTTGATACTGAAGTTTACTCCAACACCGGTGGTCAGGCTTCAAAGGCTTCACAGATCGGTCAGGTTGCACAGTTCGCTGCTGCAGGTAAGGCTATCGCAAAGAAGAGCCTTGCAGAGATCGCTATGAGCTATGGCTATATCTACGTTGCACAGATCGCTATGGGTGCTGATATGAACCAGACACTTAAGGCAATCCAGGAAGCTGAAGCATATCCCGGACCCTCGCTTATCATCGGTTATGCACCTTGCGAAATGCACTCCATCAAGGGCGGTATGATCCACTGCCAGGAAGAGATGAAGAAGGCTGTTGACTGTGGTTACTGGCATATGTTCCGCTTCAACCCCGCAAACGAAAAGCCCTTCACAATCGACTCCAAGGAGCCCACAACAGATTATAAGGAGTTCATCCTCAACGAAGCACGTTATTCTTCACTTACACGTTCCTTCCCCGAACGTGCAGAAGAACTCTTCAACCTTGCTGCTGAAACTGCAAAGAAGAAGAGAAAGCATCTTGAGAAGCTTCAGGCGCTTTACAACGACTAATTTATTCAGAGCGTGAGAAATCCCTGAAACCAAATCCCCGAAAATTTTTCGGGGATTTTTTCTGTGTTGTAGGCGGGATGAAAACTCCGTCATTTACGTCTGTGTAAACTTCCTCGTTTTCACCCACCTACGCCTTGAATTTCAGGTTTTCTCGCACTCTGGAGTCTGTGGTAAAATTTACGTCTATGTAAGCGCCCTCGACTTTAATCCTTTGTGCCTTGAGTTTCGGGCTTTATTGCACTCCGACAGTTCGAGGTTTAATATAAAGTTGTCGAAGGCATATCATAATCAATGCGTAGTGAAATGAAGCATTGCATAAATCACGCCTTGAATTTCAGGTTTTCTCGCACTCTGAAGGCTACGATGAAAATTACGTCTGTGATTAAGCACGGGCGCCTTGCCCTGCAATGTTTTTTCCTCTGATGGATAAAAATATATTTTATATAGACTTTTGATTTATTATATGATATAATTTTCTCAACAAAAATATGAGGTGCGATATGAATATTGTGATAATTGATGGGCAGGGCGGTCAGCTTGGCACTCAGCTTGTAAAAGAAATAATGGCACAGCTTCCCGAGCTTGAAATAACGGCCATCGGCACAAATGCACTTGCTACGGCGGCAATGCTTAAGGCAGGTGCCAAAAAAGGGGCAACGGGAGAGAATCCTACGATAGTTGCCTGCAGAAAGGCCGATGTTATTATTGGTCCCATAGGTATTGTTATTGCAGATTCCTTGCTTGGTGAGGTAACCGAAAAAATGGCTCTTGCTATAAGCCGCGCAGATGCGGTGAGAATTCTTATTCCGATGAACAGGTGCGATAACGTTGTTGCAGGCGTGCCTGATATAAATACCGGTGCACTTATTTCCGATGCAATTTTAAAATTACGCAATATATGCAAAAAAGCTTGATATATTATCCGATTTGTGATAGAATAAGGTCGTTCAGAAGAACGGATAGGGAACAGAAGTTTCTTTTTTATAATAATTATTTCAATGAAAAATTTATGATGCTATGAAAGTGTTATTGCTCCTGAAGGGGTGATGACGCTTTTTTGCGTTTTTCGGAAAGGAAGCTTCAATATGAAAAAAGAAAATCTAATTAAAATGATCCTTGCGGGTTTGTTTCTCGCCCTTGCTTACCTGTTACCTTTTCTCACCGTTCAGGATCCAAGTCTCGGTCAGGTTTTTTGCCTTATGCACATTCCCGTAATTCTCTGCGGTTTTATTTGCGGTTGGTATTGGGGAGGAGTGGTCGGTTTTATCGCACCATTATTCAGATCATTGACACTTACAATGCCAACGATGTTTCCGGGGGCAGTTTGTATGGCGCTGGAGCTTGCAGTCTACGGTGCACTTGCAGGATTACTATATAAAATTTTCCCCAAAAAGAAGATATATATTTATCCGTCACTTATATTATCGATGATTTTAGGTCGAATAGTGTGGGGGATAGCAATGCTTATTTTTATGGGAATCAAGGGTGGGGAATTTGCATTTTTCGCCTCTGTAGTCAATGCCTTTGTAACGGCTATTCCGGGCATAATTATTCAGATTGTGCTTATTCCCGTACTTGTAATGTTTATTGATGCACAAAAGATATTAAAATTAAAAGGTTGAAAATGGAACAAACTGAAAAATTACTGTTAGAACAATTTAATAAATATCCTAAATTACAGCTGCGGGACATATTCAAATTCATCTATCAAAGCTCCTTTGGGTGCGAACATATGGTTTCATCCCTTGAAAAAGCAACGGATTATATTTTTGATGAATATAATAAGGGAGCAGCTGAAAACGAAATAGAAGAGCTTGATGGTGACTACTGCAGAGTTCCTCTTTTTTATATAGATAAGGGACTAAGTGTTAAAACTTTCGGGAAGCTTTTTTATCTGTCGGCAAAAAAAGAGGATGGCAAAGGTGCTTTGATAAAAAAGCTTCAGGTTACCCAAAAGCTTATTGAAGATAGTAAACTGCCATTTGCTTTAAGTGAATTTTTAAAAGAAAAGCAGGCTTGGGAAGAACAAGGATATCCTGCAATTCATCATTCTGAGATCTTTCGCGAAAACTATAAGCCTGCCTATCGGCTGATTTCAAAAGAATACATCCCCTTTCTTCCGCTTTTTATAGCGATTGATAAGCAACTTGAGAAAGGCTCGCTAAAATTAGCGATCGAGGGAAGAAGCGGTAGCGGAAAGAGCACGCTTGCAGATATGATCAAAGATATTTACATATGCACAGTTTTGCATATGGATGATTTCTTTCTTCAACCACACCAAAGAACAGTTGAGAGGCTTAAGGAGATAGGCGGTAACGTTGATAGAGAACGCTTTTTGAAAGAGGTGTTGATGCCTTTAAGCGAAAAGGAAGAGATTATGTACCGCCCCTTTGATTGCGGAACTATGAAAATACTTGATGGCACAAAAATTCAGCCTGAAAAAATGACCGTTATCGAGGGCGCTTATTCAATGCACCCGGAGCTTGCACCATATTATGATCTTTCTGTTTTTCTTGATATTACCGAGGAAAAACAGCGGGAACGAATATTGAAACGCAACGGAAAAGACTTTGCACAACGCTTCTTCAATGAATGGATACCTCTTGAGAACAAGTACATTGAACACTTCAACACAGAAGATCGGTGCGATATGAAAATTACCGCAGAATAAAAATTTATAAAATATCATAAAAAGTTTAGTTATACTGTATTTTATTAGGCAAATAACTAAACTTTTTTTATTTTCAACGGATAAATGCTCGGTAAGTACAAAAAAATAAAGGTGGTGAAAACACAGTGATATCAAGGGTTTTTGCAGTTTTTGATCTTTAAGAATAAATTGTCATAAAATGAAGAAAAAAACTCTTGACTTTTGGCGTAGTATTGATATAATGTATCTATCCTTGAAGTTTAGCAAAAATAAACTTTTGGTTTAAGGAGATGGCGAAAATGCTATTAGGCGAAAAGATAAAAATGTTAAGGATTCAGCACGGTCTCACTCAGGAGGAGCTTGCAAACCGATGTGAGCTTTCAAAGGGTTTTATTTCGCAGGTGGAAAGGGATTTAACAAGCCCAAGCATTGCAACGCTTATGGACATTCTTGAATGCCTTGGCACAAATCTTAAAGATTTCTTCAATGAAGAAACCCAGGAAAAGATAAGTTACACGCCTGAGGATTACTTTGTAAAAGAGTTGGAAGATAGCGCTGTAACGTGGCTTGTGCCCTCGGCGCAGAAAAACTCTATGGAGCCTATAATAGTTAACCTTAAGGGAAATGCGAAAACGGAAACAGATGATCCTCACGATGGAGAAGAATTCGGTTACGTTTTATCGGGAAAAATAATTGTCGTCTGTGGCAAAACACGAAAAAAATGCAAAAAAGGCGATAGCTTTTATTTTAACTCGAACCATCCCCACTATATAGAAAATGCAGGAAATACTGAGGCAACGGTGCTTTGGGTAAGCACACCGCCCAGCTTTTAAAGGAGATTTTTATGAAAAAAATTATAGTTGACCTGAAAAATATATCTAAAAGCTATGACGGTGAAACAGTCCTTGATAATATAAGTCTTTATATTCGCGAAAACGAATTTATGACTCTTTTAGGTCCTTCAGGCTGTGGAAAGACCACCACCTTAAGAATTATCGCAGGCTTTGAAACACCTGATGAGGGTGAAGTTTATTTTGAAGATAAGATCTTAAATGATATTCCGCCCTATAAGCGCAATATCAACACGGTTTTCCAAAAATACGCACTTTTTCCGCATCTTAACGTTTATGAAAACGTTGCGTTCGGACTCCGCATAAAAAAGCTGCCCGAAAAGCAGATAAAAGAAACAGTTGAAGAAATGCTTGCTCTTGTTAACCTCAAGGGCTTTAATAAACGCAACATAAATTCACTTTCGGGCGGTCAGCAGCAGAGAGTTGCAATTGCAAGAGCGCTTGCTGTAAAACCCCGTGTTCTGCTTCTTGATGAGCCTCTCGGTGCTCTTGACCTCAAGCTTCGCAAGGATATGCAGATTGAGCTTAAAAATATTCAGCAGAGACTCGGAATAACATTTATTTATGTTACACACGATCAGGAGGAAGCTCTTTCAATGTCGGACACCGTTGTTGTTATGGACGGCGGTGTTATCCAGCAGATAGGCACTCCTCTTGATATCTACAATGAGCCGAAGAATGCATTCGTTGCAGATTTCATCGGTGAAAGTAATATTCTTGACGGTGTTATGCTTGATGACTGCCTCGTTGAATTCTCGGGACACAGATTTGAATGCCTTGATAAAGGATTTGCAAAAAACGAAGCAATTGACGTTGTTGTCAGACCCGAGGACGTTGATGTTGTTGCCCCTGAAAAGGGAATGCTGTGCGGAACGGTAACATCAGTCACCTTCAAGGGCGTTCATTTTGAAATTATTGTTGATATCGGCGGCTTCAAATGGATGATTCAGACAACCGATTATCACGCAGAGGGCAGCAAAATCGGTCTTTTCATCGAGCCCGATGCAATCCACATAAATCGGAGGCCAAGCGGTCTTAGGAAGACAA
>JAZNSH010000041.1:0-50640 GCA_045591115.1 Clostridia bacterium | reverse complement strand
CTTTTCATCACCAACTTTAAACTGAGTAACATCTGTGGTAAGTTTTTCAAAGGGTTTGCCCGCGTTGAAATCACGATTAAGATAATTGTCCGCAACTTTACCAACTTCGCCTTTGTAGGAATGATACTTTTCGTTTTTGCGTGTTTTTCCCTTTAAACCAAGGTTTCTCATAAGTTTTTGTACTGTTTTATGGTTGAGAGTATATCCTTTTGCTCGCATAATTGCCAAAATTCTGCGATAACCGTATCTACCTTTATGTTTTGCAAATATTTCGGTAATTTCTTGCTTTTCTGTTTCATATTTATCTGTATTTTGATGTTTTAGATAATAATAAAATGTGCTTCGAGCCAAGCCTGATAATTTTAATAAGTCTTTTAGCGGATATCTTTGCCTTAATTCATTGACTATTGCTGCTTTTTCTTTTCCTCTTGCAATCTTTTTTGAACTAAGGCATCGAGTTTTTTTAAGTACTCAATCTCCATTCGCAAACGTTGATTTTCCGCAATTAAATCTTCTTCTACCTTTTTATCTAATTTAGGTGGTCTGCCTATCCTCGTTCCGCAAGCTCTGCCTCGTCTTTCTTTCATAAGACCTTCGGCTCCTTCTTCTAAATATATGCGTTCCCATTTTTGTATCACCGAATGCTGAACATCATATTTTCGTTCAGTTTCACGCAAACCTAAATGGTGTTCTCGCATATCCATTATAACACCTATTTTGAATTCTGCACTATATCTTTTTTGTTTTTGTCCCTTTTTTGCCATAAAAAATATGCACCTCCAAAAGTGTCTAACTTTTGGGGTGCATATCAAGTGATCGGCGTTCTTTTTTTGTGATTTTTGCTATGTAGGAAAAAAATAGTTAAAAGTTTTCAATCATAATTATGGCGAAAATAAAAAGTTTTTTAAAAAAACTATGCAGAAAAATTTTTTTATTTTAAATCTATCATAATTATTTTGAAAAATACAAGTCTGAAAAAGACAGAAAGAGGTTTCTTATGAACATAGGAATTATTGATGCTGATTTATTGGACAATGGAACAACTCATCCCAATCTCGTGTGCGAGAAAATCAGCGGTTTTTACAAAGAACAAGGACACAAAGTTGAGTTGCTTACGGATTATGGTGAAATTAACAATTACGATGAAGTTTTTATGAGCAAAGTTTTTAATTTCACAAACGTGCCGATAGATGTTTTTGATAAAAAACGCTATCCTAATTTACATGTTGGCGGGACGGGCTTTTTCTGGAAAGCTTCGCCTAATTTGCCACACGAAATTGAACATCATATGCCCGATTATCATTTGTATAACGATTACATAGATGAGCAAATTTCAAAAGGTGTAAAGCCTTCAAATTTTAAAATTTATACAGACTTTTCCATTGGTTTCACAACTCGTGGATGTTTCAGAAAGTGTCCATTTTGTGTAAATGAAAAGTATGATAGAGTATTCAGGCACGCACCTGTCAGCAAATTTTTAGATACAACTCGTCCAAATATTATTCTTTGGGACGATAACATTCTCGGTTATTCAAAATGGTACGAGGTTTTTGATGAACTCAATGCCACGGGCAAGCGTTTCCAATTTAAACAAGGAATGGATATGCGCCTGATGACCGACGATAAGGCGAAGGTAATATCATCTTCTAAAATTTATGGAGATTATCTATTTTCATTTGATAATATCAAAGATAAAGAAATCATTACAAAGAAACTGAAATTATGGCAAAAATATGCTACTAAAACTACAAAAATGTGTGTGCTTACGGGATTTGATTCGCAGGACGAAAGGGATATCGCGAATACTTTCGAGAGAGTAAAAGTCTTAATGGAACACCACTGTCTGCCTTACATTATGCGCCATGAAAACTATCAAAAATCAAAATACCGTGGCTTATATGTAACATTAGCGCGTTGGTGTAACCAACCCAACTTTTTCAAGAAAAAATCCTTTAGAGAATTCTGTGAATCAAACCAAGAATATCATAAAACACCAAACACCTTATGTGCAGCTCTTAAATCATTGAAAGAGTTCGAAAAAGACCATCCCGAAATTGCAAAAAAGTATTTTGATGTGAAATGGATATAAAAAATTCTATGCAGAAAAATCTGCATAGAAAATATTACATAATTATTTGGACAATTATATTTCACATCTATTATAATTGTTTTCTAATATAGTTAATTAATTTATCTTTTAACTTACAAATCAATATATTTTTAATTTTTGTAGGTTAATTTTTATGATGAGTTTTTCTCTGTTACTCCAACAAATTTTATATTTCACACATATTCAACCAATAATATAATATTATCATTTAACGCCATAAAAATTTTAATGTTTATAATTATTGACATATTACATCGTTTAGTTTATAATAATAAACGTTAGGAGTGATTTTTATGAAGAAAGCATCATATAATATATTACCGGCAACAGAAGAAATTTTAAAAACTATGGGCGAACAAATAAAAATGGCAAGGCTTCGCAGAAATTTATCCGTTGAGCTTGTTTCTCAGCGTGCAGGAATTAGTCGTGCTACTTTATGGAATGTTGAAAAAGGCAGTCCGTCTGTCGCTGTTGGTATTTATGCCGCAGTGCTTCATGCTCTTAACAATATGGATAAAGACCTTTTGCTCATTGCAAAAGATGATATAATGGGTAGAAGATTGCAAGACCTCAATCTTACAGTTCGCAAGCGAGCACCACGAAAGGAGGATTAATTCATGGCAAAAGACGAAAAAATTATATACGTTTATGATAGTTTCACTTTTGAAGAGCCAATGCTTTTAGGCAGACTTTATGTTGATGCAATCAAAGGCGGAGAAACTTATTCTTTTGAATATGATGATAATTGGCTTACAAAAGCAAACTATCCCGTTTCCATTGACCCTGACTTTTTTGGCTATGCCGGAAGACAATATCCCAACAACAATTCAATTTTTGGCATTTTTGCAGACGCTTCGCCAGACCGTTGGGGACGTCTTTTAATGACAAAAAAAGAACGTAAGCTTGCTGATAAAGAATCTCGCAAGCCTCGCAAGCTTAATGATAGCGACTTCCTTATGGGCGTTTATGATGAAACCCGTATGGGCGGCATTCGTTTTAAATTAGAAGAAGACGGTGAATTTTTATCTAACGATAAAGAAACTGCTACTCCACCTTGGGCGACGCTTCGCACATTGGAAGAAGCTTCAAGGCAATTTGAAAACGATGAAACTGCTCTTGATGAAAAATGGCTTAACCAACTTTTAAGGCCCGGTTCTTCGCTTGGTGGTGCAAGACCTAAGGCGACAGTTGTTGACCCTGACGGAAATCTTTGGATTGCAAAGTTTCCATCTAAAAACGATACCAACAATACCGGTGCTTGGGAGAAAGTTGTTCACGACCTCGCACGTTTGTGTGGGCTAAACGTTCCTGATTCTAAACTTGAAACATTCTCAAAACTTGGAAGCACGTTCTTGGTAAAACGTTTTGACCGTGATGGTGATAAGCGCATTCATTTTGCTTCTGCAATGACTTTGCTTAACAAGACTGACGGTGCTTCTGCACAAGATGGCTCAAGTTATTTGGATTTAGTCTCAATTATTAAATCCAGTGGCGCAAACCCAAGGGAAGATTTAATTGAACTCTGGAAGCGTTTGGTTTTTAATATGGCTGTTTCAAATACTGACGACCATTTGCGAAATCACGCATTTATATTGAAGAAAAACGGTTGGACACTTTCACCGCTTTATGATGTAAACCCTGTGCCATATGGTGATGAATTATCGCTTAACGTAGATGAAAATGATAACCGCATCTCTATTCCCCTTGCCATTAAAACTGCATATCATTTTGGAACAAAAGAAGCTGATGCTGTAAATCTAGCAAAAGAAATCATCGAAACTGTTAAGAATAACTGGGAAGATTTGGCTAAAAAATATGGCATTCCACGCGGCAGCATAGAAGATATGCGCCCTGCATTTAGTGCTTGTTATGAATGAAAAAATCTCCTGCAATAGAAAGAAATAGGCTCCACATCAGTAGATGTGGAGCCACTTTATTTTTTCATCTCAACTCATTTCTTCTACAATGTTCATGCTACATCATGAATCATTTCTCTTTGAATAATAAGATTTTTTCTCAACTTTAACAATACACCCGTTTTTTCTTCTTCGGTATATTTTCTAATATATTTTATGTTATTTGCTTGTGCTATGGTTTGTGTATGATTACATAAACATTCAACCAAAGCCGAAAGTTCTTCCGTAGAAAATTCAACAGCAACCTTTTTCCGTGTGAAATACTTTAAATTGTCCATTGAATCGACTAAATTGTCAATAATTTTTGTACTTAATGTTTGCTCACTTGCGGCAATTATATATGCATTTAAACATTCTTTGAACGCTTGTACCTTTTTTGTTTTGCTTTATGCACCGTTACACTAACAACTCTTACACAACAAATTTTTACATCATCGCTAACGATGCATTCTTATATGACTCATCATCAGTAACTTCTTTAATAACTTTAAGTTCCATAGGAAATTTTATTTCTTCATCCTCGTTGCGCAATTCAATTTCAACAATAGCCTTATCCTTCCAGAACGGATAGACGTCAATTTCGAAGTATCTGTTTTCGTACATAAGGCAATAGCGAGTCTTGCGAATTTGTCTCTTAGTAGTGTCTGCTTCCATCAAAAGAGTAAGATACTCTTCTCTTGATAATCGTTTTTCTATTTCAACGCGCGTTGTTTCAGACACTTTTTTCTTAATAGTGTGCGTATAAATATAATTCCCTTGAACGCCACGCTGACGAACACGAACTTCTTCTCCTGCGGCACTATTAAGATACGTTTGAATAATTTCTATGCGTTGACAGTTGGGGTTGCTTTCAAGCCATTCAATATTTGGATATTCAATGAGATATTTGCGTTCAATCTCGTAAGGTTGGGGTTCGCCTAAAAAAGCGACAATCTCCTCAATTAATCTATCAATTTTTTCATCAAACGACGTTGAATTATCAATGATTCGTAAATGCGGATGGCCCGTCCATGCCGAAACTAATTTTTCATCTTTTTCTATTGCTTCTTCAGGGGTTTCGCTTCTAGCAGAATTATTCGCCTTTGTGTAATAGTCTAATGCGCCATTAGCCGCAGTAACCAAATGAAAAACCGCATCATAACTATCGCGAAGCTCCACTTCACTTGAATTAACAGATTCTAATATCTGTTCAAACTCACTTTCTTCTACATAAGCTTTGCCATCAAGAGCGCCGCGGTCACAGACAATAAGAACTTTGTCTGTTTTCGTAAGAAGCGCTGCCTCTTCGAAAATTTTTTCCTTTTCAAGCTGCAATTTCATTAGTTGTTTTTGGAAATTCAGATTAGAACCACAAGTATCTTTAGTAACACAACCCTTAATGAGTTCAGTTGCCGTTTCGGGAACAAACAATGTTGTATATTTTTTGTATTCTTTTGCAAAAAACTCTTGTATCTTACTTAAAGCGGTTGATTTGCCTCCGCAAGGGCCACCTGTTATAACAATTTTTATGATTTCTTTCTTGTTAGTGTCATTCATTTGATGCATTTAACCTCCACATTTTTATCTAAAAAAGACTAACTTTTTTATATTATACCAAAATTTGTTCTTGTTTGCAATATTATATATAAGAAAACTCTCTGCCTGATTGACAGAGAGTTTTGCTCTTTAATAATCTTTAATTTGTTCAGCTACGTAGTTTGTGTAATAAATTTTATTTCCGTTTTCATCAAACTTCCTTACAGTTTCAATCCGTCCTTCAACATAAACCAGCTGAAATTCTTCAAAACTGTGAATACGGGTATCGAAATTATAAATAGTGATAGGGAAAGTTGAAATATGCCCATTAACATCCGTCCTAACTAAAAGGCTTAATGTATTTCCCTTAATTATAGTGGAAACGGTTTGTCCCTTAATGCAAAAATGATTATATGTTGGCGTCTGAACAAATGTGTTTGATTGCACATGTGTGCAGAATAACGACGTAGTAATCTTTCCGTTTGGGCGTCTACTACTTTGAATATTACATAGCATAGTTATAACGTCGCCCACGTAATATTGCTCCCAAATTATATCTGCGTTGTCTTGCCAGCATACAATTTTGGGATAATTTCTGTTTCCTACATCCAGCGTAACAATTATACATTTTCCGTTTTCTGTCGGATAAATATTTATTATTTTACCCTTCAAAAGTACCTCGTTTTTATATGTCTCTTTTTCCTTCATCGTTATAAATTCTCCTTTTTTGTTTTTAAATCTCCGATGCATCTTTAAGATTCAATTTAATTATGCATTATAAATAAATGTGACAATAACAAAAAGTCAATTTTTTCTGTGCAGAAAAACTTTTTTGTTTCTCATCTTTCATAATTACTGCGAAAGGTGGGATTTTATTGACAAAAGACACAGAAATTTTTATAGAAATGCTTCTGCACGATGACAAAAACAGCAACTATTTTGTTGCACATAAATCTTCCGGCAGATTTTCTCAAAAGCATTATACAAAGGAAGAAATTTTAGATAATATGCCGGAGAAAGATGCTTATATTTCCTTAAACGGGTTTAGTGGTTGGAAAAGGAAAACTGCGAATTGCAGACAAATAAACGCATTGTTTTTTGACTTAGATTATCACGAAAGCATAACAAAATCCGAAATAGATTGGATAAATGGCCATAACTTACAACTTTTAGAGGATGCTATAAAAAACAAAGAGTTATATACCCCTAATATTATTGTAAATTCAGGACGTGGATTGCAATTATTTTACATATTAGAAAACAGTATTCCTTACAAGTTAAAAGACGGTAATATCAATGAGAAGGCTCTATATTCTTTAAATAAAATCCGTGAAACAATTACCGACCAGTTAAATAATATTTTAAAAGATACCGAGTACCCTCTGGAAATAGATAATCAAGTGGGAGATATTACCCGTGTTGTTAGAATTCCCGGAACATATAATACAAAAGCAAAAAGCATTGCTGAAATCGTGTATATCAACGACGAATACTGCAAATTAGCTGATTTTTATACTAAAACAAATAAACCTAAAATCATAAAATCATATACCAAAAAGGCACCTAAAGCAGAAACTAAAGATGCCCTTCAACATGCACGTTTGCGGGAATTAAAAAGACTGCAAGAGTATAGGAATTTTAATTGTATTGGGTGTAGAGAAATAATGTGCTTTTTATTCTTTAATGCCGCATCGCAGGTTTATTCAAAAGCAGACGCCATTAACGAACTACAAAAATTTAATAGTAGTTTTTTGGAACCTATTCCCGAATATCAAATACGTGCAATCGCCAAAGAGAAACACTATAAAATATCAAGAGATTACATAATAAAAAACTTGAACATAACAGATATAGAAATACAGCAATTAAAGTTATTTTCTACAAACAATTTATCTCGTATTTTAAAGAAAGCACAAACAAAAAAGAACAAGCAAGAACGCAATACAGAAATATTAAATCTTGTAAGATTGGGTATGAGGCATAGTGATATTTCAAATATTGTTGGTGTTTCTTTACGGACTGTGCAAAACGTGTTAAAAGAAAATAATATTACAAGAAGTTATACCAAAAGCTCCGCTTGAACGGAGCTTAAATTATATTTATAAATGTGCAAAAAAACGTATTACTTATAGTGTGATTGTCAGGCCTTGGGCCTTTGGATGCTTTGTAGTATAAATTATGTTGAACCTTTTCCTCAAACTATAACTATGAATAGACTTATAGGAAATAAAGAGACAAGTATTACGCAAGCATATAATTAGTGGCAGCGATATTGTTACGATAGTGACTTAATTTAAAGATTGATACCCAAAGCAAAATGGTTTTATTGTAGCTGATTGGCAACCCCTTTTCTATCGCTCGGTTTCTGTTGCCTCCGCGCAGTGTGTAATACCCGCGAATTTCATTTTCAGGAAACGGTTTTACTCTGCCACGCTTATCTTTATTTTCCTGCCATCGCTGGCGGATTTCCTTCTCTAATATTTTCAAGAAAGCAGGATTTTCTTGAACTTGCTTTAATAATTTAAAATAGCAGTCGCGAGCACATTCTGCACGAAGTTTGTGAAAAGGCAATGCGTTTGCAAAATATTTTTTATCAAAAACATAGTCTTCTTTTTCTACACAGCAAAAATATTTTTTGATAAATCCCACGTCTTCTGCCATTATTCTTTGGTATTGCTTTTTTCCACCTTTACCGCGATTTACGTGCACAAAAGCACCTTGTGGAGTTTCCACAAAATCTTTCCCTTTTAAGTGTAGTAGCTCATTTCTGCGGATGCCCACACGTTTTTGGAATTCTACTATGTATGCCCATTTTGGGTTTTCTAAATCCTGGCTTGTACGCATATTTTTGGGTATGCTTCGATTACGGATAAACTTACTCACAATTCTTTTGGGCTTGTCTATCGTATCCATCTTTACGTCAAATGCCGCACAAACTGCAGCAATATATGTGTGAATCGTAGAAGGTGTATATCCTTGCATTTTTAAGTAATCGGCATAGTCCTGAATGTAATTTTTACACTCCTCAAAACTTCTGCAATTAAAATTCTCTCTGCAAAAGTATATATACTTTTTAGTGTTGCGAATATACGCTTTTCGCGTTACATCGTTTTGCTGTCTATTTAGTTTTTCAATAGCCTCTTGCATAATTTGTTGTACTATTGATAATCTTTTCTTTCTCATTAAAACCTCCGAGCATTCGCTCTGTTAAACTGTCATTGGCTCAATTTTGGCCGAGCTAGGCGGCATAGCAATGCGACACTTTTGCTATCACTTTTTCATTTGTTTTGTAGTTAATCGGTTAAACTGTGATTTACACAGTTTAACCGTTAACTCTCGCTACGTTTGTAGCAATTACTCCTCGTCTCTTTGTAATCCGACAATATAATCGTACACTTGAATCATTTTAGAACATTCTTCCACAGCTTTTTTCGCATAATCAACGTGGTGCTGAAACATTTCCGCATAAAGCAAAATCGGACGTGTTTTGCGTGTATACATAGACGCTTCTACCGTATGGTCTTGTTCACTGTACACAACCTCGATTAAGTGCACGCCGTCTTCAAGTACGATTGTATGCTTATTTGTTTTGTCAGTCATAATCCGTTTTCTCCTTTCTTCATTCTTGCAATTTAATTATGCATGATAGAATAATAGGATAAAAAGAAAAAAGACTTTGCGTTAATTCCGTAAAGTCTTTAAATATTCTCAACAGTTGATTTTTATGATTTTTTTCGATGAAATTTATTGAAAATCCGTGTATCTTTTGCTATTCTTTTCTCCACTTTTTCTCTAAAAAATTCAAAGTATTTATCATATGCATTTATTGAATACTCAATAAGTAAATTTGCCATTGGTTCAAGTGTAAACTCCTCCACATAGGCATTAATTGCATCAAGAACACGCTGTTTATCTTCAACTTTTATGTATATAGGAAGATAACCGTTATCTATCATGGCATAATTCAGAACAACCCGCGCAGTTTTCTCATTTCGCTTAACAAAAGGCTGGGAAAGCATAAAGTCAACAAAGAGCTCTGCGATGCAGTAAATATCGCGCATACGTTTCTTTTTTGATTCATATTGTTCAAGAATCCCCTGCACTGTTTTATTTGATATATAACAAGGTTTAGTCTTATCCAATGAAGAATAACAATAATCTCGGTATACTCCTCTGTCATCATAACACTCAAATGTAATGTGCGAATTAATCTTTTTTACCAAATCTTCCGTTAACACATCAGATGAACTTGGATCTCTCAAAAGCAATCTGATCGCATTGCTATTTCCAATCACTTCCATATGTTCTTCGATTGAATGATTTTCTACGACAATGCCATCCAATATTTTAGATGTGTCTTCAAAGGAAAGAGTGTTCCCCTCCATTGCATTACTGTTATATACAAAATGTCTTACAAAATCTTCAGCAAGTTTGTCTTTTTCTTCATCATTTATAACGCCTTTATATAAATTAAGATATTCTTCTTTTTTATGTTTTAAATAAAAATGACGGTCTCTATATCTTCTATCAAAAGGTTTTACTGCATTTGCCGGAATCAAATACAAATTACCTTGTCTTACAACTCCGGCTATTTCACCTTGTTCACATAGCATCCTTACACGCCGTGCAGATATGCCCCATTTTTCAGCCACATAAGATACTTTTAAATAATACACTTTTTCCTCCCTAATTTTGCTTCCAAAAAACCTGTCAAGTACTATTTTAGCAAAAAATAGGAAATATATCAATGTATTTTTTCATAAAACTACTGTTTTCTTCTTTTTTATGCCGTTTTAGGAATGATTTTCTTTAAAAGGGGTATGTGCCAAAAAGCGCAAAAAACACGTGTTATAATGGTCTTGCGATAAAAAAGCGCAAAAATTTTTTAAAAAAGAAAGGACATTAAGTCAAATGAAAAAAGAAAAATTAGACACCACAAGCACACAAACCTTCCTCTTTGGAGTAGACACAAACTTTCAGCCTCACATGCTTCTCTTAACAAATAGGATGCGTATCGGTGCAGTTCAATTTGAGGAGCGACACATTTTAGATGAGGTTAAACATTTATCAACAAACTCTACACCTCTCGCCCCTAACAATCTCCCAGACATTGGAGATCACGACATTATGTTATACCTATCCGGTAGTCCAAGTTCAAATATGAAGACAGTACTAAAAAAGAACCATATGGAAACAAAAAAATTTATAAAATTCATTAACTTTACCGTTGTATCGGATGGAGAGGCTCTTAAGGATTTTTCCTACATCGTCTATGATAAGGGTTTAATGTTTCAGCGTCTCAGTGCTAAAGAAATAAACATTAAGGAAGATCTCTTTGAGGTTATAACAACCCTCCTCAACCATTACCTAGAAGAAGAAATACAAAAGGAAGTAAACAAAATATCAAACAACTTAAAAGACGACATAAATAAATAACTTTCAATTATCACCTCTAAGCATCTTCCATAATTACAGTGTAATTAAAGAGATGATTTGGAGAAAAAATCAAATAAAAAAGGAGAAAAATAACATGACAAAAAACGAAGCAGCAGAATTAATAAACAATTTAACAATCAAAGGTAAGATTTCCCATGTATCTATTGACAAAGCAAACGCTTTGTCAATAGCAACTATCGAAGCCGAAAAAGGTGCCGTACTTGAAGTTTTATTCTATGAAGATACAGCAAACACCTTTAACACCGGATACACAGAGGGTGATACCATAACGCTTACTGCCTATGTGCTCGGAAGGCCTTACAAGAGACCTTCCATTGTATGCAAAAACATTGTACCCAGCGATTTTATTGAAGACGATATCTCAACATTCTTTATTGTATGTGGAGATATACTCGCCATAAAAAGACAGTGTGACGGAATCTTTTCTGCAACATTAAAATCCATAGTCGAAGAAGATGGCAGCGACTCACTTATAACTGTATATTTGCACGCGCCCAATGCCAAAGAACTGCCTTTTAACAAAGGTTCGCGCGTTTTATTCAACTGTTCTGCAGTTGGCGGTTATATAGAAACTACTGATAAGCACCAACCGCTTGTATATGAGTTGGCTTTTGTAGTTAATGCGTTTAAGCAATATAAATAGCAAACCTATTACAGAGAAAAACATGACAGAAACTGAATTGTTACCTCTGTCAAAGAATATATTTTAACGGAGGTAGCAAATGCAAAAAAGCGTTTTAGAATTACATAATGCAGGCGAAAACGTATATCAGGCCTTTATTAAAAACAATCACGGCAGAAAGCTTTATTTAAGGCTTTCTGCCCATAACGAGAATTGTGAAATCTTAGATTGTTTTTATATAGACAGAGCCAAGAGATGCGAGCCTAAATTACTTAAAACACGTAGTTTTAGGCTTGATGAATTGCTGACGGTAATAGCAAAGGAACTTGATAAAAAGTTTAGCGAATATCAGTTTTTAAATACTCCCGTTTTAACAACAGAAGATTTTATAGAACAGGTTTTACATACCGAAAAATACAACATTTTAATTTTATTAAAAGAAGAAAGTACATTGAAAACAATATTTAAAAACCGTTTTCACCGTTCCGTTTATTTGGAAATAGAATTAAATAATGAAAAGGCTTTAATAAAAAACTGTCGATACTGTGATGAGCGCGGTGAAGGAACAATAATCACCCCATACAGCATAACAACAATTTATTTTGATTATAATTTTACCAACCTATTAAATATAGTAAATAACGAATTAGAAGGCGGATTTACTGACATTCTAATTACCGAAAATCATACAATTAAATTAGACCGTGCAATATGCGGTTCAATATAAAAAAGGAGAATTTTAATATGACAGAATTTAGAGATTTACATAACAACGTTTATAAAGTCACTGAACGGACTCTCAACCCTGATAACGAAGAGGTAAAAGAAACTGTTTTGGATGAACTTTTTAACATATTTACAAAAAGCACTAAAGCGTAAAAAAAACACAACAAAGGAGAAATTTTATATGGCAATCGCAATTTACACAAGACAATCAATAGAAAAAGAAAACTCTATTTCCTGCAGCACTCAAGTAGAATACTGCAAGGCTTGCTTAAAGCCCGATGAGCGCAAGGAAAAACTAATAATTTACACCGATGAAGGTTTTTCCGGTGCAAACACCAACCGAGCTGATTTCCAAAGAATGATGAGCGACGTGGAGCGCGGAAGGATTACAAAAATTTATACCTATAAGTTTGACAGAATCAGTCGTTCTATCGCAGATTTTCTAGATATTATCGAAATACTTGACAGACACAAAACCACTTTCACCAGCGCAACCGAGGGCTTTGATACGTCAACGGACTTTGGCAGAGCTATGTGCCAGATTCTAATGATTTTTGCGGAGTTGGAACGCAAAAATACAATTCAAAGAGTCACTCAGGCATACGAAAGTCGTTCCGAGAAACAGTTCTATATGGGCGGAAGACGGCCTTATGGCTTTAACTTAATTGAAACGGAAATCAATTCCATAAAAACTAAAATGCTCATACCAAATCCTGAAGAAGCTGAGCAAGTAAAGTACATATTTGAAAGTTATGCGGTAGACGGTGTTTCCTTGCGAAGACTTATGGATAATCTTATAGCAAACAATATTAAGCCAACGAGCGGAGAATGGTCAACTGCCAAGCTCTCCGCAATTATTCAGAACCCTATTTACGTCAGAGCGGATAATGCCATTTATGATTATTACAATAAACAAAACGCCAACATCATCAGCGAACCGTGTGAATTTGACGGCATACACGGTGTTCAACTTTACGGCAAAAACAAACACAAAGCCGATGATTTGTCTGATGTAAAATTAGTGGTAATGCGTCACGCCGGCATTGTTCCGCCAGGTCTTTGGCTTACTTGTCAAAGACGTCTTGAACACAATAAGCAAGTAGGTACTTCTTTAAGCAATCAGACAAGCTGGCTTGGCGGAAAAATTGCTTGCGCTTCCTGCAAAAGGACGATGACGGTAACAAAGGGCGGAATAAAATCAGACGGTACGAAAACACGATATTTTTCGTGTGCAGGAAAATTAAACAATCGTGCCTGCAAGGGCGTAAAAAAGCCTATTTATGCAGATTCTTTAGAAGATATGGTGTATGAACTTATCGGAGAAAAACTTGCAGAATTAAAACAACACCGTAAGAAAATTACAACGGACAATACCAATAAAATCAACGTTCTGAAAAACGAGTTAGCAGACGTGAAAAAGAAAAAAGATAGGTTGATGGATTTACTGCTTTCCGACGAAGCAAACGATAATGCCATTAAAATGATAAATGAAAAGTCAACAGAGCTTAACGATAAAGAAAAAAGCATTAAAGAACAAATTGGAATTCTTGAAGAAGCCGACAGTCAGATTATCAACGTTGTTAATTTTTCAAAGAAATGGAAAACAGCAAAATTCAGCGAGCGCAAGGCAGTTTTAAACGTGCTCATTGATAAAATCTACATTTACGAAAACGGCGATGCAGAAGTCGTTTGGAACATTTAAAAAACAAAGGAGAATAAAAATGAAAAACTATAGAATTGATAACAAAAAATTAAGTGAACAAGAATTTAAAAACTATGTGTTTTCAACAGGAAAAGTTATAAGCGTAAAGGACCCTATGTTTCTCAAATGTGCTTTAGAAAAAGGTGAATATGTAATCTGCGCACGATATAATCCTTTTGAGTTACAAGGCGTATATCACTATGAAAATGGTACTTTTCAGATTTTTGGCTTTGAGCCCGGTTGTCATCAGGAACCATTGAATATTAACCATCAGCACACGATAGAAAATATCCCTTTAGATGTTGCGATAGAAATCGTATATTCATTCGGGCAACACGACGACCTTTTAATAAATCCTACAAAAGATATGCTTAATTTGGATAATATCAACAAATAATTTCAAGGATAAAATTTTAAGGATTGCCTAAAAATGACAATCCTTTTTCTTTTTCTGACAAACAAAGCGTTTTTCTCACAAAAATCTTAAAATTTGTGAGTAAAGTTCGTTTTTTTCATAATTCTATTGACTTTTCTCACAAAAAGTATTATAATTTACGAGAAAAAGTAATTATAAAAGGTGAATCTAATGAGAGATTTTAACTACTCTTTACTTAAAAATTTAAAATGGGATTCGGAAGTAGTAAGTTATTTAACTGCTATCCACGAAGCAAAAGGCAAACAAGAACTTTATGTAAAACAGCAACCTGAAAATTTGAGAAAACTTGTTGAAATTGCAAAAGTTCAGAGCACTGAAGCATCAAACGATATTGAGGGCATCAGAACCACAAACACAAGATTAAAGCAACTTTTAACAGATAAAACTACCCCAAAAAATCGTGATGAAGAAGAAATTGCCGGCTACAGAGACGTGCTTAACGTTATTCACGAGAGTTTTGAATATATTCCTATGACAGCAAATTATATTCTTCAGCTTCATAAGATTTTATATAGTCATTCAGCAAAAAGCATCGGTGGAAAATTCAAAAATGTTCAGAACTATATTACCATTACCGAAAATGGCAAAGAAAGTATATTGTTTACTCCCCCTGCACCGTACGAAACTCCTGATGCAATAGAAAAAATCTGCAACGAATTTAATATGGCGATTTCAAAATCTGATGTTGACCCACTTATATTGATTTCGATTTTTATTCACGATTTTCTATGCATACATCCTTTTTCTGATGGCAACGGCAGAATGAGTCGCCTACTTACCACACTTCTTTTATACAGAAACGGTTTTATGGTAGGAAAATATATCTCCCTTGAATCTAAAATAGCAAAAAACAAAAATGCTTATTACGATGCTTTAGAAAAAGCGCAGGCAGGCTGGGATGAAGGCAATGAAGACGTTATGCCCTTTGTTAAATACCTGCTTGGCACAATAATTTCGGCATACCGCGACTTTGAAGAAAGAATGGAACTTGTTACTGAAAACAGTTCAGCGCTGGATATTGTAAAAAGTGCTGTGGAAATTAAAATCGGCAAATTCACTAAAATGGACATCGTTTCTATGTGCCCCTCTTTAAGTAATAGTTCCGTAGAAAGTTCATTAAAAAAACTTGTTAGAGATGGCTTCATTGAAAAGCACGGAGCAAGCCGCGCAACATATTATGTAAAAACAGAAAAGATTTAAAAATCTCAAAACACACCGTGGACTGTCAAAAATTTGACAGTCTTTTTTTAACAACAAAATCTGTTTGAATGAGTTAGGTTTGTATCACCGAATCTTTGGAAGTGGACGATTTCTCTTTCTCTTAAGAGAGCAAGAGGCTCAATAACGCTTCTGTCATCGGTAAGATTCATAAGGCGTTCATAGGCGGCACGTGCTTTCTGTTCCGCTGCCATATCGTTTGAAAGGTTTGCAATAGGATCGTCAAGAACCTGAATATATCCTGCATTCCAAGGTTCGCCTGAGGGGCTTGATTGGAACACACCTTTACCGCGTGTGGCGTAATAATCGCCTAAGCCTGCCTCACGCATTTCTTCAGCAGATGCATCCTTTGTAAGCTGATATATCATCGTACCCAGCATCTCCCAATGGGCAAGTTCTTCGGTGCCTACATTGTTTCGTTAATTGGTTATTGACTTCGCCATTTTACTATAATATAATTAAGAAAGGAGTTGAAATATAACAAAAGGAGAATATTAGAATGGATATTTACAAGTATGCGGTAAAAAAAGTTGTAGAAAAAAATGGTACTAATGCAAAGCGTTTTATTACAAAAAGGGACGAGTTTCTAAAAGCTTTTGCAGCCGAATATACTGTTATCATAAATCAATCTAAAAGGACCGATATGATAACAAATCCAGCAGCTTTAAAATCAAAAATAAATATCACAAATATCGAAGAATTGCAAAAGGTAATTACTAAGCACCTATATACTGAATTACGTAGCAACAATCTAATTACAGAAAGTGAGTATGTAAATTTATGTAAGGGAGAGGCTTAAAAGTATGGATTTTGCTTATGACATCTTTGGTTTAAATTCCGGGAATGCAGCAAGCTCGTACGGGGTTTATACTGAAGAAGGAAAAACACAAGAATCTTTAATATTTAATCGAACACAAGATATAAACGTTTGTGCATATTGTAGAGTTTCAACAGATAAAAAGGACCAGCTTAACAGTTTGGATGCGCAGCGAGATTATTTTGATGAAGCCTTTAAAGTAAGAGAAAACTGGAAAATGAGAACCATTTTTGCAGATAATGGCATAAGTGGTACATCATTAAAAAATCGCGATAAATTTGAACAAATGATAAGAGAGGCCAAGTCTGGAAAATACCAACTCATTATCACAAAAAGTGTTTCAAGATTTTCAAGGAACGTAGGCGATAGTATCCAAATCGCAGAAGATTTGCGCAGGCACAACGTTGTAATTTGGTTTATGACCGATAGAATTACGACAGACGATAAAGACTATCGCAAATTATTAATTGCGGCATCAGATGCTGCAGAGGCAGAAAGCAGGGCCGCATCTGAGCGTGTTCGTTGGGGACAAAGATATAAAATGCAACAGGGAGTTGTGTTTGGTCGCAAAGAAATGTTCGGGTATAATATAAAAAAGAATGAAAACGGAAAACAATATTTTGAAATTATACCGGATGAAGCAGAAATAGTTCGGCAGATTTTTAGAATGTATGCCAATGGATTAGGTACATTT
Organism: Clostridia bacterium; assembly: GCA_045591115.1. Taxonomy (GTDB): domain Bacteria; phylum Bacillota; class Clostridia; order Christensenellales; family QALW01; genus UMGS1322. The sequence continues at coordinate 33,427 of JAZNSH010000041.1, read as the reverse complement.
AAAATTGCAAGACGATTAGAAGAACAAGGTGTTCAGACAAAGAGATATAAAAACGGATGGTCAAATACCGTCATCCTTAAAATTCTCAGAAACGAAAAATACGTTGGAGATTTAAAGCAAGGAAAAACGTACACAACAGATTATCTAACCCATCAGAAAAAGTATAATCGTGGCGAATACGCAATGCACTTTGCGCCAAATCACCATGCAGAAAGTGCAATTATATCTCGTGACCTTTGGGATATTGTACAAAAAAAGTTAGAAGAAAACACACTTTCCGATGAAGCTAAACAAAAACATAGCAATCGTTATTGGTGTAGCGGAAAAGTTTTTTGTGGGGAATGTGGAACACGCTATATTTCTCACATTAAGCATTTAAAAAATAGTGGTATTCATAAAGCTTGGAAATGTTGGGCAAACCAACAATACGGACATAAAAAGCCTCGTTTAATAAATGGTGTGCCTGCTATAAACGAAGAAACAGGTGAACCAATTATTATTGGTTGTGATAACCAGAGTGTAAATGATAAAGTGTTAAAACAAGGCATTCACGATATTTTAGAATACTATATAGCACCTAATATGGATGCAATTTATGAGCAATTAAAAACCACAATATTAAATCGTAAAAAAGATAATTCCATTGAAAAAGAAATAGAAAAAGAAGAAAAAGCACTATCGGCATTAGAAGACGAATGTGCTAATTTGGTAAGACGTATTCTAAAAAACGACGAAGATGATGAATCCACTTTGTTAGCTTTTAATGTAACGAAAAAAAAGATAACAGAAGAAATTGTTAACAAGCAAAAGAAAATATCCGAATTAAAAAACAGCACAAAATCTTCTGATGTAGAAGCGGCCGAAACGCTCGCAAAACTAGACTATCTTAAAGAAATTGTAGAGCTTAAAGATAGCAAAATTTCTGAAGATATCTACCGTAACATCGTTAACAGAATTGAAGTTTATGATGGCCATATCCTAAAGTACTATATTTTAGGGTTAGACCCCATAACTATGCAGTACTCTACAAAAGGCAAACTTGATGAATTCACAGTAACATTTACAGTATTATAAGAATAATAACAAGAAAACATGGTGTGCACCCTGTTTTTTTGTTTGTAAAAATAAATAATATTTTAAAATGTCCTTTTCCGTTTAACGAACAAATTTAATATTATTTCAATTTATCTCAAATATTGATATTTTCCTAAATGCAAATATATCCACTATAACATCACTCATGTAACTACTGTTTTCCGTATACTGTACTATAACAATCCTTAATAATAATGTGTATCTCAAAATGATGAATCCACAATTTTATAGTTTGGTAAAAAAGCTTATGAAAAGAGTCCATTGATTATATAAGTCGTGGGCTTAATCTTTTTTGCATTATATGATTTTATAAGTATATTTCCGTTAGTAATTTATGTAACTTAGACGCGTCTATACTTCTAGGAACATATTCACTATCCAAAATATCCTTGATAAACTTTTCCATATCTTGTCTTACCATTCCGGATATTTCTACTTTTGTGTTTGGAGGCAGTAGTGAAACGAGATTTGATATATCTCGGCAATGTTTGGCAATATGCTTAGATTGTCCCTCTTCACCATTGTTTTTCCTTTCTATAAGCTCACACCACGCTTTAGCTTTAAACGGAATAAGATATTTTTCGTCAAGAACAGATATATCATCTATTATTCTTTTTCCGCTTATCATAAAGTCGTAATAATCATTATTTAACAATATTGCTGATAGACTTGATATTTCATCGGAAATAGAAATTGGTATTATATGAGATTCTTCCGGTAATATTAGACTTTCTTTTCTAGAAAATAACTCAATCATTTTAGGGTAGTCGGAACTTTTAGGACCTTTAAACCTATAAAAGCATCTTTTTTCTTGCCCTACTTCAATTGTATACCCCGCATCCTTAATGAATTCCCATAATTTCTTTCCAAACTCAACGTTAATATTTTCGACAATTAAAACAATATCTAAATCTTTAGTGGCTCTGAAATCCTCGCCTATTTCATCAAAAATAATCGCACAAGCTGTACCACCAATTAGAATATAATTATTGTTATATTCTTTAAAAAAATCTCTAAATTTGTTTAATCCGTTAATGCTAATCATATTAAATCTTCCTCTTTTAATAATTCATCCATTGCAATTTGTATTCTTTCATCATCTATATTTTTCATTTGAGCATAAAGTGAAATAATATCAATATACTGATTTTGACTTAAAAATTGCGGATTGTATTTGAATTGTTCCAACGTAATATAGGCATCATCCTCAATATCATATTTGTTTAAAAGGATAGTTTTATCAATAACTTTTATTTGCTCTGCTGTTGTTGCATAATATAGTCCTTTGCTCTCATTCAAAGTGAGTCCTAATCTTGCTAATGCCGTTTCATTGGAAATAAACATTTGCTGATGGTCTAAGTTCATATTCGCATAGTAAACCTTGTCTACTGGATTGAATAAATAATCCTTACCTTTGGCAAAAAACTCTTTTTTGTTTCCAACTTTATAAATTTTCCTTGTGTTATTTCCTTCGGTTTGAATTAAATTTCTATTTTCAAGTTCTGCTAGCGCACGACTTATAGTTATAGTCGAGTAGGGTATTTCTTTTGCAAGCCTGGGAGCATTTGTCTCATATATATTATTTAATAAAAGATATATATATACTACTTGTGTTGCAACAGAAAAATATTCAGCATAATCTTTATTTACGATTTCTTTTTGAGAAAGATTTAATAAGACGCTTGGAATAAAAATCTGATTATTTGGTTGAACAAAAGGAATTTGGTTTCTTACAAGTGAGTTTCTCTGAGATAGACGTAAATCTTCAAAAACAAAAATAGGAACAGAATTAGAATGCCCCATAATTTGTTTTTGTTGCTTTTTCAAATTCGCAATATTTATTTCTATTTTTGAGAAAGGCTTTACTAATACATAGAACTTTGAATCTCCCAAAATAGAAATAAAATGAAAAACATATCGTTCGGTCATGTATATAGGAAATGCGTTATAAAATTTATTGTATTCTGTTTTTAAATTGTTTCCAAAAATTTCTTTTAAATAATTAAGCGTTTTATTCATAAGTTCACCTCATTACATCTGCATTATATCACAAACAAAGAAGTAATGCAAGTATTATGATTTAATTTTAATAATTTTTTATTTCAGTGAGTTGAAATTTAATATCAAATGTCGAATGTTTTCGGATAAGTTTGGTCCAGTAGATTTTTATTCGGAAAAATTTTTGGACGACCCTAAAAGTAATGTGTGGATGAAAAATATGTGTGTTTCTGCCGGTAATTCAATGCTTTTTAATCAAGTCCGTTATGAACACCCGCACCAGCTATATGAGTGGATTCTTAAAGAATTCACTCATTATTTTTTTACCTTCAGCTTGACCAAAAAGTTGACCAGAATAGGAATAAGCCCGTTGATATACTCAGCGGGCTTAAGTTTTTTGTGTTTAATATACGTTATTTCAGTGCAGAAGCAAGTCCCTTAAGAAAGCCAAATGTGTATGCTCTTGCAGTATGTCCCCAACGTGTATCACTTGTAAGATACGGCACATGGTCATCAAGCATAATGCCGTCGTAGCCATTATCTATCAGCGCTTTCATTACTTTAGCAGGGTTATAGCGTCCTTCTCCAAGGAAACACTCGTTGAATTTTTCAACACTACCTTGAACATCTCTAAAATGAACCATATGAATTTTATTTTTGGGCACAAATTCATTTATCATTTCAAGCACACATTCTTCTCCTCCTAATTGGGAGAAAGTACCCATACAGAAATTGATACCCCAAGCAGAATTATTTGTTATTTTTTCTGCTTTGTGGAAATCATCGGGTGATATAAAGATTCTGTCAACTCCTGCAACATTTCTTATGGGAGGGTCAGATGGATGAGTAATAAGTTTAACTCCTGCTTTTTCCGCTTCAGGCAATACAGCTTTTGCAAAGTAAGCAAAATTATTCCATAAATCGTCTGCCGTTGGTGGTATCATATCAGGATTTTGTCTTACCATATGAGCTTTACTTTGTGTATACGCATTAGGTAAATCGTCGTGTACTGAATGGTCATAAGCAGAAACAAAAGCACCTAATCTGTATGGTTCTGTTATTGTTGTACGCCATGCCCACGTAGGACAGAAATGATGTCCCAGAACAGGAATTCCTACTTCACCCATATTGTGCAAAATCTTTATATAATTTTCAATTTGCTCGTCTCTGCCCGGAAGTCCAAGTAAAATTTTATCAAAAAAGCGTATAGGAACGTTTTCAATCATTTCAAGCTTAAGTTCAAACTTCTCTGTATATTCCTTAAGCCACTTAAGAGCTCTTACCGTCCAATAATTTTCATCATTTGTTGCTATGGGCGGTGTGTTAAAATGAAATCCTTCTGCACCTAATTGACGCGCTAATATAAGTGCATCATCATTAAATTCTTTAATTGCACCAAGAATAATTTTCATAAAAAACTCCTTTTATTCCCCATCCATTTTCGCAATTTCTTCAGCACGGTATTTTGCTAAAATTGCAGGAAAAAGCTGAGACGTCATACCGCCATCAACAACTAATTCAGTTCCGGTAACGTTTTTGGATTGCTCTGTACCTAAATACCATACGGCATTTGCAATATCTTCTAAATCAGAAATATCGCCTATTGGTACCATTGTACCATTGGAAATTTGTCTGTTGCCCATACCTATCCAGCGTTGAGTTTTGATTGTGCCCGGCATTACAACATTACTTCTGATGCCGTATTTTCCTAAATCTACTGCCATTGTTTTGGATAAGGCATTTATTCCGCCTTTAGAAGTTATATACGCTGTTCTGTTTTCATTAGGCCTTGTTACGGAATTGGAGCTGATAAACACTATTGCACCCTTATGATTTTCTCTCATACGAATTGCCGCCTGCTGTGCTATTTTAAAATTGCCGACCACATTGGCTTCCAGCACAGATTGTAACTGTTCAGGCGTCATCTCAAAGAAATCGAATCCGTCTGCAGGATTATTGCCAAAAAATCCTAAGTCAGCTGCATTGAGACAGAGGGTTTCAACAAAATATCCCAATGAATCTATATCTTTGAAAATATCATAAATTGAATCATCGTTTCTTAATTCCAACTTATATCCTTTTGCAAAAATATTATAAGTTTTTATAAGCTCCGCTGCCACTTCATCGGCACTTTCTTGCTTACGTGCAGTAACAAAAACATCATAACCCTCTTTTGCAAAACGTTTTGCTATTACGTGCCCGCCGTTTTCTTTATTAACGCCCGTTACAAATAATGCTCTTCTCATTTAATCATCTCCATTTTCAATATATCTGAAACTTTTTTTGCCTTTTACATTCATTTTCTTTAAAAACAAGTAGCCTGAAAGCGGATAGGTAGTTTCATCATCCTTAGAAGCAGTTGTTATTACCAAATCCGTAAGATGTTCTCCTGCAAAGCAGCAGGATGAGGCTTTTTTTGCAGGAACATCAATTTTTTCGCCAATACTGCCGTCTTTTTTTACCTGAACTACTGCGTTTCCGTTCCATAAACCAAGCCATATATTGTCATTGTTGTCCATAGCAAAGCCATCCGGCATACCGATGCTTTTATCTATCAAAGCAAACGTGCTACGATTTGAAAGGCTATGCGTTTTCTTATCGAAATCAAAAACTTCAATTTTTTGAAGTGGTGTATCGCAGTAAAACATTTTTTTGCCGTCAACTGACCAATCAATGCCGTTAGAACAACTGCAACAGTCAAACAATTCTTCTAAAACGCTATTTTTCAGACGGTAAAAAGCACCCTTGCCGTCATAATCGGTAGTTCCAACGTAAAAGCAACCATCAGGGCCCACTTTTCCGTCATTAAATCTACGCCCTTTAATTTGTATAGGTTGATGAGCCAATCTTTTTTCGCCATCAGGTGCCATTATATAAACACCATCCTCCATAGCAAGAAGAATATTATCATTTTCGCATAATGCTATACAACCTATCTGCTGACCAACGTTGTATTTTTTAACTTTTCCCGTTAAATAGTCGAGTATAAATATACATTTACCTAAAATATCTACAAAAAACAATTTGTTGTTTTTATCATCCCATAACGGACCTTCCGCCACGGAACAACGAATTTGTTTGTTTAAAATTTCCACTGTAAAACTCCTTACAGCAATTTTTCAGTATCTTTTATAATTTTTATAACCTGTGAAGCTGCAGCCTCTATTCCTTTGGGAGTAAGATGAATATTATCATCCTTTCGGATGTATTCATCTATATTTGTGCTTATAAGTGTGTTAAGGTCGTTTATAATTATATCTTTCTCTTTTAAAGCAGAGACAATCAAACTGTTATAATAATTTATGTCAACGTTACTTATTCTTGGATGAACTTCTGTTACGGGAGTTGTTGTTGCGAAAATCACTTTTTTGCCTCTTTTTAAAAGAAAATCTGCAATTCTCAACATATTTTCAACATATTCCGCAGGCGGAGTTACGCTCTTTCCGTCTAACAATCGTTTTACATCCCATAAACCGTTATTCCAATGAATTATATCGCTTCCACATATATTGCCCTCTATATCTTCAAGCATTCTTAATGTGTATTTCGAAAAACGACAATTATCATTAGGCTGATACACCTCATAGTTATTACCAAGCAGCTTAGGTACAATCGTTCCGTAGCCTATTTGTCTTATAGAATCTCCCAATAACGTAATTTTCATAATAATCCCTCCTTAAATATTTCCGTACTTGTCTACCGACATTACTTTGTAATACAACTTTTCATTTTCTATGGGTAATGAGCAATCTATCGTAGATGCTATCTGATTCTCCCTTGTAGGTATAAAACCAGCATTTTCTCCTGCAAAAACCCGATAATAGCAATGATTTGAATCTTTAACAGGCTTCCAGTATAAAATGCCATTTTCTATTTTCTTACCGCCTGCAATATAGTGCATTTCTTTTTCTTCATAGTCGGTAGTGAAAAACGTTACACTTTCTGCTTTTAACACGTAAGTATTTTGTGTAATAACAGAGAAATCTTGTATATCGCCAAACTTATTGTATGGTACATTTTTTGTATCGTACTCATATACTCTTACGGCTTTTTTAACCAAATCACTGTCAAGCGTTATTTTTACGTCTTCTTTATTGCGGTTTACCATACCTATTGATACACTGCCGTCGCGATTCAAAATACCACAGCAACGTACCATCGGGTCATCGCAAGAAATATTAAGCACTTTAGAATGTTTTTTGAAAAGTTTTACCAACGGAGCAAGACACCAATAAAATTCCTTTACTTTATTGTTGCCATCATCTTCCCAAGTGAACATTCCCCATTTATTGTATTTGCAATCAGTTGTACCGCTTACAAATTTTTCGCATTGTGCCCATTTTTTTGCATAACCGTCATATTCTGAATGTGCACAGGAAAACGGGTCAGGATAGTCCGTATAGCTCCACATAGCAATAGCAAAAACACCTGCATTGATTGCTGAAAAAATCATTTCTGCCTGCATAAGTGCACAATACGTTCTTTCATAATCATCATCAAACCATCTGCAAGTATCAAAAACAACACCGTTACCATATCCCAGATACACTGTATCATCTACAATTTTTTGTATGCCTATTTCGCCTAAAATAAATCTTTTGTTATCGCTTTTTATTGCTTTTCTCACTACTTCATTGCACTTTTTATAAAAGAAATCATAAAAAGTCGTATCGTAAATACTATGTCTTTCATAAACATGCAAGCAATAATCTTCTGTAATTCTACTCATATTTTCTATTGCCCAATCGACTGTATCCCAATTTTGATACTCCGAAGCATCAGTGGAAAGAAGTCCTATATCAAGCCCTCTATTTTGGAATGCCCGATAAAGCATTTGGTGATACTTTTTAAAGAGTGGAAGGTCTTGCATCAAATCTCCCCAACCACATTGTGACATTTCATTTGAGAAGCAATAATATCGTAAATGCTTCATATTTTTAGTCTTTTTAAGATACATTAAATTATCCGCAACTGCTTCGCAATACTTTTCCATTTCTTCATCCGAAAAGTGCATTTTTCCTTTTGCCGCTGCAAGATAAATAGGAGTATCCGTTACCTTTTGCATTCTTTCATAATATTCGCTGAAAGAATTCATCGCTTCCTTTGTCCAATCATCATAACCGCCAAAGGTTCGCATAAATCCCGGGGCAATTTCACGATAACATTTACCTAAAAGCTGGTCAAAATGCTCTTTTTCAATAGTGGGATAAAGCATTGCTTCATTATTATGAAATCCAATACCCCCAAAGGTATGTGCATATTTATCTTTGGTTATCTTTATATTTATTTTTCCCATAACAAAAAAATCCTTTCGCTATCTTTTAATATAATTATATTACTATTTCTTGATATTTCAAGGCGATATATAGACTTTTTATATAATTATATTGACTTTTTAACCGTCCGGCGGTATACTGAATAAGAGGTGATAATTTTTATGGAATTTACAATACTTGAATGTCGAAGATTTGCTTCACAAAAAAACACCATGCAGCAAAGATTCAAAAGAGTGGTCAAGGACTACGAAATAGATTTTGAAGTTGGTTCAGGCCGCACTATGTTCCTTAATGATAAAAGTTTTCCTGTGGAATATGGTTCCATTTGCTTTCGTAAACCAGGGCAAGTTGTGTGGACAAAAGGCCCTCAAGATACATTTTTGCTTACTGTTGCATTTTCAAACAAAAGTCACATCAACGGCTATAATAGAAATATATCAGGTAGTATTCATCCTGATTTTTCACATTTTTTAATAGATTCGCTTCCGCCAACAATAAACGCAAAAAACAATAGCGAGATTAAAAAAATATATTCCGAATTTTACACCTTAACAGATATAAACTCCCCTATGGCACACGAACTCTTTTTAGAATTACTTTTTCGCATCAATGCTGAAATGCATTCGCAAAAAGCCTCTAAAATACGAGAGGCTTCTTGTGAAACCGACGAAGCTTTAACCTTTATAAAACAAAACCTTTCCCATCATTTAACGCTAAATGATATTGCCGCTTCAGTCCATCTTGAAAAAAGTTATTTTGTCAGAAAATTCAAAAAGAAATACGGCATAACGCCTTTTGAAATGCTCAAAGATTTAAGGTTGACTTACGGTGCCGATTTAGTTTTGTACACAGACTTAACCATTACCGACATTGCAGAAAAATGCGGATATAACAGTACCTCCTTCTTTATAAAAGATTACAAAAAGAAATTCGGACAATCACCCAAATCTCAACGAAACACGTTATAAAGGTTGTTGAGGCTTCCCATCAACAGACTCTATTATCTTAAACATCTTCTTAAAGGCCATAAAATAAGACGCACTTATAAAAAAGTGCGTCTATTTTTATTATTTCCAAAAGCACGGCACCTCCTCATGAAAAAATTCGGGGAAGAGGAGGCGTAGCTATGCGGTTTTACAACAAATAAAGAAAGGAAAATATTGATAAATACCGCTTAGAAAATATCTTTTTAAATTATTTTTTGGGCTAAAACTACCCAGTCATTATTGTCCGGTCTTTGAGGCAGTTCATATTCCGTGGCAGATGTAGTTCCAATTTTTATGTATTTACCACTTCTTACGTCAAACCACGATATCTCATAAGTACCTTCAAGACCTTTAAGCTTACCTGTTAAAGTATTTTTGCCGTACAGATAAACTACTATTTTTTCGGAATTATTAGTTGAAACGGCATATAAATTTTCTTCTGTTTCATCAGGAATAAAGTAATTTTGATTTTTGAAGTCAGGAATCAACTTGTGCCATTCATTTTCTTCAAAGAACTTTCTCATTATTCCCATTTGTTTTGCTGACGGAAGTTCAACTGCTTGTGGCCACGTAATGTATTTTGCTAATTGGATAACATATTCATATCCGTCATCCCACAAGCCACGCTTCATAAAATCATTATTGTATGCCCAAATATCCTGTGCACCGTAACCATAGCCATAAAAGCCGTTAAGATATGCAATCCAGCCTTGTGCGCGGGCACCAAACTCCATTGTCCACATACAATCATAACGAGATTCATAAAGAACAGAAATTTTTTCACTTTGCCAATAATCATTTATTATTTCTTGTTCAAACTCACTTGAGTGGTTAAGTCCCGTTTCAACGTAATTGCCTAAATAAGGTTGCCATTGTACTCCCCACCAATTATGCCCCGTTTTTTTGCTTATCTCTTTAGAAGCAAAAAGAGAGCGTCCTTCATTATTGGGTTTTATGCCTTTATCTCCTGATGTACCTCTGCCGGTTACAGTGGTAAAGTTAGTATTTTCCTGATGACAAGTTAACGGATGTTTATAGGCATCATATTTATGTATGTACTTAGCAACAAGAATCCATGGATTATTCATATAATTCCATTGAGCACTTGGAGTACGCTCAGCATAAAAATCATTATCCGCTTCCTGGGCAAGAGTCCATAAAACAGGATATGCCGAATATCTTGCAACCCATAGCCTTGTTAATTTTTCAAGATACTCAGTATCTTCATAAATTTCAGGTACCATATTTGAAATATAGAAAAACTGCGCATTTGCATGAACCAAACCTTTTTCTGCTATGTATGAAAAATATCTGTCTACTTCTTTAAAGCCCTCAATATCATTTTCATCAACGCCGTCTTTAAGGTTATAAAGAATTCTACCGCCCGGTTCGCTTTGATATACGGTAAAGCCTTGTTTAACTCTTCTGTCAACAATATATTTAAAATGAGAGTCAGTACCGTTATATTCAGAAAAGCTTTTTATATACCCGGCATATTCCCCCAAGGAATCTAATTCCTCACCATACATTCCCCAATGAGTATCGCCAAGATAGAAAAATGGAGAATTATCATCATAAACAAAAAATTTATTGCCGTTATTCTTAACAAAGCCATGCTTATATATCTCAAGCTCACCTGAATATTTTTGTGCATCTACTTCGCCGCAAATATTATTAAGTGATGAATCAGTTTTGCACATAGTCTTAAAAAGCCAACGACCTTCTTTGGTAGGTGCAAATCTGACCTTAAACGTATTTTTTTCATACCAGAAGGCAGGTATTTTCATCTCAGTTCCATCAGAATGGGTAAACACCACATCAAGCATTACATTGAATTGTTCTGCATTATCATAAATCATCGATGATTCAAAATCAATTTCGCAGGCAACCCAACACTCTGCACTGAATTTCCTCATATTATTCTCCTAATTTTTTGTAACAAGCAATACCCAATCTTCGCGGTCCGGTCTTAACGGAACCTCGTAGTATTCGCCTTCAAATTCTTCTATTTTCGTATATTCGTTTGTTCTTGGGTTGTACCATGTTGCCGTATAAGTTGCGTTGGCATCAAGTCTCTGTATAGTGCCCGTACGCATATGCTTACTGTAGAAATATACAACGTAAACGTTATTTTCATCAGTTGCACAGGCATAGAGGTTTGTTTCAAGTTTGTTTGGCTTAAAATAAGTTTCGCTGTTAAAGGTTGGCACTAACTTATGCCATTCAAGCTTTTCAAAGAATTGGCGCATATAGCCCACCTGATAACCTGAAGGTAATTCTATGCTTTCCGACCAACGCATCTGATGGTCTTCAACCGTAACCGTTTCTACACCATCTGACCAAGAAGTATCTTTTAAGAAATCATTATCGTATGCCCAGATATCCTGTGCACCGTAGCCATAGCCGTACATACCGTTAAGATAGGCAATCCAGCCTTGTGCGCGGGCACCGAATTCCATCGTCCAAAGTCTGTCATAACGGGATTCATACATAACCGCAGGTTTTTCCGACATCCAATATTCTTTTGCAACATTAAAGTCGCCATTTTGCAATTTTCCGTCAAGAGAGGGTTGCCATTGAGCGCCCCACCAGTTATGACCTGCCTTTTCCGATGCTTCCTTAGTAGCAAAAAGCGAAACACCGTTATTATCAGAAGCAACGTTTGAGTCATAGCCTGCCGCCATTCCGTTTATTGTGGTTCTTTTTGCATTTTCCTGGTGCCCCGTAAGGGGATGATTATATGCATCATATTTATTGATATATTCTGCTACCTGAACCCAAGGATTATTGGTATAATCCCAATCATTATTATTGTTATTTTCCACAAGGAAATCATTATCCATTTCCTGTGCAAGAGTCCACATTACGGGATATGCTCCAAAGCGTGCAACCCAATAACGTGAGAGATTTTCAATATATTCTGTTTTTCTGCCAAGAATTCTCGTCATAGTGCTTGTAAAAAAGAACTGCGAGTTTGCGTGAACAAGCCCTTTTTCAGCAATATATTCAAAATACTTATCGGCTTCCTTAAAGCCTTCAATATCCTTTTCGTTAAAACCTGATTCTACCGAATAGGGTGTATCTCCGGGCTGGCTTTGATATACTGTATATCCCTGTTCAACACGTTTATCAACAATATATTTGAAATGAGAATCCGTTTGTAAATCGCCAGCATAAGGTCCTGCTGAATCAAATTCTTCACCAAACATATTCCAATGAGTATCACCCAAATAGAAGAACGGTGTACCATCAGCATAAACAAAATACTTTTTACCTGCCTCAACAGTTACAAAGCCGTGCTTGTAGATATCAAGTTCACCGCTATATGGATTTGCACCGACGGTACCTGAAAAATCGTGAAGACTATCATCACTTTCGCAGATAGTTTTAAAATCCCAGATGCCTTTCTCAGTAGGTGCAAAACGGACTTTAAAGATATTTCCGCCATCCCAGAACGCAGGTATGGTAAGTGTTGTTCCCGTTGTTCTGTTTGTAAAAACGGCATCCATTACAACTTCAAACTGCTTGCCGTTGTTATATTCTTTTAACGACTGAAAAGTAAGTTCAGTGCACACCCATGTTTCAGTAAGAAAATTAACTTCCCCCGCCTTGATAAGCTCTTCTTTAGGTTGTTCTTCTTCGTTATTACCACAAGCGGTATATGCAAAAAGCATTACCATCAAAAGTATTGCGCTTAATATTTTTTTCATTTAAAGTCCTCTCATTCTGATTTCAGTTGTGCAATAAAGAAATCTTGCATTTCCTTACTCATACGGTCAAAATACTCATTCCAACCACAGACACGTACTTGGAGACTAGGATATTTGCCGGGATTCTTTTGTGCATCAATTAAATCTTCCGTACTGAAAACATTTCCTTGCAAAGCAAATCCACCACGTGCAAAATATACCTTTAGCAGTCCACACATTGCTGCAAGACCATCTTCGCCTGAAACAGCACTTGGATGAAGCAAGAAATCAAGTACGATACCATCACAAAAATCAGTATGGTCAATAGTTGTTGCTGAGCGAATAAGTGCCGTTATACCATTTATATCTTTACCCAAAGTAGCACAAAGATTTTTTGATAAAGCTTCTTTATCAAACCTTCCATCAGGTGTTGCCGCCACTTTAGTACCGAAGGATAAGGAGTAATCAATGGAGTCTCCCCCCATTCGCCATACACCTTCTCTATCGTTCCTTCTACCCGTAAGACTTTTTGAAAGATGTTTATAAATTGCTTTTGCAATATTATCTACTTTTTCATTTCCACAGCCATATTTTTCTTTATCACGACTGATTTCAATCCGCAAAGCTTCATATCCGTTCCAATTTGAGAGGACAGCTTTTCTCATTTCGGAAAAGCTTATTCTTTTTTCATCAAAAACATATTTTTTAACCGCGTAAATTGAATCAACAACCGTACCAATACCAAAGCATTTTACTGAAGTGTTTGTGTACTTTGCTCCTTTGTTGAATATATCCTTGCCTTTTTCGATGCAATACGAGCTTGATGCTGAATAAACAGGTGAAGGATTTATTTGCATATTATAACTTGAATTTATTTCAATATAGCTTTTTGCAAAGTCAACAAGATAATCAAGCTGAGTTAAATAACCATTGTAAAAATCTTCAAATGTTTCAAAAGTATCCGGTGTAGATACGCTGAATTGATATCCCGTAATTTTATCCTTACCACCGGTAAATAATAGCTCCATAGCCTTGGCCATATTCAGCCACGAACCGCCTATACAAGGTTCTTCCACACCCGGTATAATTGGTTCATAACAGCCAAGAACTTCATACAATCGTGATTCTTCCTGACTTATACCGATTTTATCATACGCCTTAAATACTGTTTCATCATTGACAAATACAATTGAGCTTTTGCCATCACGTATAAGATTCATACAGTACGGAATGATTTTTTCATCCATACCATTATGGCAATGTATATGTACTTTTGGGTTATCAAAGCCAAGTTCATTCCAAACGTCCAGAATCAGCCAGGTAAGTTCATTTTCTCCTTTAATGCCGTAAACGTCAACGCCGCAAAGGTCTAAAGGCTGATTTGCATACCTGCGTGCCGCATGAAATTTACCGAAAAAGAATCTGAACAGTTCCTTTATATCTTCTTCACTTTTACCCGTTTTTAAATCATTTACATAAAAAGGATAATAATGAATATCGATTCTACCCAGACATCTTGCACGTTCGCAACCTATTTCTTCAATGGTGGTATATAAATATACGGTAAGCAATGCTTCGTAAAGTGTTTCCGGTTTTTTAGAAGCAATATTTTTCAAAGCATTCGTATATTCGGAAATATCATAGTTTTTTGAAATTTCATATAATCTTTTTATGTAATCAATAATAGCCTCGTAAGTTATAATTACCGAATCATAAAAATCATATTGTTCTTTTGTTAAATCATTTTTCCCCCTTGCTTGTTTTGCTCGTTCAAGCAAGCCAACAAAGCCAAGTGATAAAATATCGTGCCAGCAAGGTACGGTATGCCAATAATCAGCATCAGCAGTCATGCAGCCAATACTGTATGCAATATTTCTTTTTTCAAAAAGCTCGGGAATATGCTTTTCAAGTACTCTTGGACGCATAGTATTGCGCAACAAGATTTCACCTACGCCATCCCAATCAGCGTAAGCATTATACGTTGTACCCTCATTTATTCTATCAGCAAAAGGATTATAAGGGTCTATCTGAATTTGTGCATTTGCAAGAATGAACTTAATCATTCTTGCACGCACAAGCATCATTGACTCCGTTTTAATATACGTATTGTATATCTCCTCAAGGCCTTTTACAAGTTCGTCTTTTGAAAGTCCGCTTTCTTCAATAAAATGTGGACATATATATTCTTTTTCTACTTTTTCAGCACATTCAAAGTATTTTTTCATAAAATTAAGCCATTCTTACACAGAAATTGTCAATAACGAATGATGTAACGTTTGAATCAATTTGTTCTAAGCAAACACGCCAGATTGCATCTGCGCTGATATCTTCCTCTTCGCAAGTAAACAAGAATGTTATTTTCTGCCAATCGCCCAAATCGCCCTCAACATTATAATTAAATCTTACATAGGCATTTCCGCTTGGCTGCTCAAGAATAAATGAGTTTGAATAGTTCTTGCCGCCTCTGATAAGGACACCTGCAGGCTTATTAGGCATTGCTTTAACGTTGCCTACGTACTTAATTCTAAACGAAACCTCATACTCCCCTGCTTCAGTAATTAAAGGACAGATATTGTATGAAGCAGAGCAATAGTTCATACCAACCTGAGGAGTAAACTCAAGGCCCTGCCCTGCATAACCCTCAACAACCTTATATGAGCCTGACCAAACATTTTCCCAAGCTGTTTCTTCATAAGCAGTAATGCCTTCAAAGGTTGCATCCTTTTCAGGAACAAGGTTATCAGTAAGGTCATCTTCTTCGCGAGGTGCGGGAGTTGGTTCAGGTGTAGGTTCCGGTGTTGCTGTGGGTTCTGCAGTTGCAGTTTCGCCTTCGTTATTATCAGCAACAGGTGTTTCTTTTACCATAACGCCTGAATTTGCAGTATTTTCAGGTGTTACTGTGGGTTCTGCAGTTGTATCATTTCCGCAAGCGCAAAGGCATAAAGCCAATATTAAAAGTGATGCTAAAATTATTTTTTTCATTTTATTAGTCTTCCTTTCTCTTTTTAATTATACATACTGAAATTACAGATGCCGCTAAAACACATACCGTAATTAAAGGCAATTTATCACCGCTGTCGGTAGGTTTATCCTTGCCGTCAATTTTCAAAACAACCTCATCGACAAAATAGCTGAATTCACTGCCCTTTGCTTTATATGCCCCACTGCTGCCGTCAAGACGGAAGAAGATTTGTGCCTGATTAGGACGTGCCGCATGTACAAGAGCTATTTGCTTCAAATAATCTTTTGTAATTCTGAACTCAACTTCAACTAACTGCCACTCATCAGTAACTTCAATATCTGTTATCTTATATGCGGTAGGCAACGTAGTTTTCAATGCTTTATTGTTGGGGTCATATTGTGCCCCCTCTTTCGTCTGCCAATACATTGAGCCTACACCCAAACTGAATTTTCCACCTTTGCCTTCTTCAGCTTTTATGTAGAAGGACAGTTTATATACGCCTGCTCCTTTGGCATTTATATAAGGAGTAATGTCATATGCGATGGAGCCCATCTGTCCCCAATCAAACCTTGCACCCGGTGTAAATTTGATTGAGTGCTTTGTTCCGTTGGCACCATCCTTAACTTGCTTTATTGAACCGTTCTGACCATACATTACGCTCCAGTTTTTAGTGCCGCTTTCTGCATTGCCGTTTTTTAGACCAGTGAAAGGTGTTGGTGTGGGAATATCTTTTCCTGCAAGAACAACTACCTCATCAACAAAATAGCTGAACTCACTACCTGCTTTTTTATATGCACCATTACTACCGTCAAGGCGGAAGAAAATTTTTGCCTGATTAGGTCTTACTGCGTGCACAAGTGCAATCTGTTCAAGATACTCTTTTGTCAATTCAAACTCAACAGTTATCTGTTGCCATTTGTCAGTTACGTTAATATCTTTTAGCTTAAACGCAGTAGGCACTGTCGTTACCTTTGTTGCATCATTGGGGTCATACTTTGCACCGGCAGCATTCTGCCAATACATTGAGCCTACGCCAAGACTAAAAGCACCTGACTTACCTGACTCAGCCTTAATATAGAATGAAAGCTGATACTTGCCTGCACCCATCTCGTTTACGTAAGGTGTAATATCATAAGCAACAGAACCCATCTGTCCCCACGAGAATCTTTCGCCCGGTGTAAACTTAATTGAATGTGCGGTTTTGTTTGCACCGCCTGCAACTTGTTCAATAGAGCCATTCTGACCATACATTATACCCCAATTTTCAGTGCCGCTTTCTGCATTGCCGTTTTTAAGGCCTGCAAATGGTGTTGGGGTTGGCACGGGTGTGGGTGTTGGAATTTCACTACCTGCAAGAAGAACTACTTCATCAACAAAATAGCTGAATTCATTTTCTGCCTTTTTGTATGCTCCGTTATTTCCGTCAAGACGGAAGAAAAGCTTTGCCTGATTGGGTCTTACTGCATGCACCAATGCAACCTGCTCTAAATATTCTTCTGTTAATTCAAATTCAACAACAACTTTTTTCCATTCATCGTTTATTGAAATTCCCTCAAGCACGTATGCTGTCGGTACTGTCGTTACCTTTGTTGTATCATTGGAATCATATTTTGCACCGACACCGGTCTGCCAATACATTGAGCCGATACCAAGATTAAAGTTACCTTCTTTACCATCCTCTGCCTTAATATAGAATGAAAGCTGATATTTATTAGCACCTTTTTCGTTAATATATGGTGTAAGGTCATAGGCTATTGAGCCCATCTGTCCCCATGAAAATCTCTCACCGGGTGTAAACTTAATTGAGTGTGCCGTATTGTTAGCACCGCCTGAGACCTGTGCTATAGTTCCGTTATTACCATACATTATGCCCCAGTTTTCAGTACCGCTTTCCGCGTTGCCGTTTTTAAGGCCTGCAAAAGGTGTTGGGGTTGGCACGGGTGTGGGTGTTGGAATTTCACTGCCTGCAAGAAGAACTACTTCATCAACAAAATAGCTGAATTCACTTCCTGCTGTTTTATACGCCGCACTGCTTCCATCCATACGGAAGAACAATTTTGCCTGATTGGGTCTTACTGCGTGTACAAGTGCAATCTGCTCGAGGAATGCTTCCGTTACCTCAAACTGAACCGTAATCTTCTGCCATTGGTCTGTAATTGCAATATCCTTTATTTTCTGTGCAGTAGGTACTGTTGTTACCTTTGTTGTATCATTGGAATCATATTTTGCACCTGATGCAAGTTGCCAATACATTGAGCCAAAGCCGAGACTGAAAGTTCCTCCTTTGCCTGTTTCAGCCTTAACGTAAAATGAAAGCTGATAATCGCCTGCACCTTTTTCGTTAATATATGGTGTAATGTCATAGGCTATTGAACCCATCTGTCCCCAAGAGAATCTCTCACCGGGTGTAAACTTAATTGAATGTGCACTTCCATTTGCACCATCTGCAACTTGTTCAATAGAGCCATTCTGACCATACATTATGCCCCAATTTTCAGTGCCGCTTTCTGCATCGGTATTTTTAAGACCGGCAAAAGGTGTTGGTATTATTGTTTGGGTAGGGGTAGGAGTTGGCGTTGCTGTTACAACAGGAGTTTCTGTTGGCGTCGCTGTTGGTGTTGCCGTTTCAACGGGTGTAACTGTCGGTGTTGGCGTTGCTGTTGGTGTTGCTGTTACAACAGGTGTTGCTGTTTTTTTAGAAAAAACAACTTCGTCAACGAAATAGCTGAATTCACTTCCTGCTGTTTTATACGCACCACCACTACCGTCAATACGGAAGAAGAGCTTTGCCTGATTAGGTCTTACCGCATGCACAAGTGCAATTTGTTCGAGGAATGCTTCCGTTACCTCAAACTGAACCGTAATCTTCTGCCATTGGTCTGTAATTGCAATATCCTTTATTTTCTGTGCCGTAGGTACTGTGGTTACCTTTGTTGCGTCATTGGAATCATACTTTGCACCGGCAGCAGTCTGCCAATACATTGAACCAAATCCGAGGCTAAAAGTACCGCTTTTGCCTTCCTCCGCTTTGATATAGAACGAAAGCTCATAATTACCAGCGCCACTACCTGCATATCCGTTTTGTTCATCAACAATAATTGCAGGTGAAAGGTCATAAGCAACGGAGCCCATTTGTCCCCACGAGAATCTTTCACCGGGTGTAAACTTAATTGAATGCGCCGTATCGTTTGCACCGCCTGAAACTTGAGCAACGGAGCCATTCTGCCCATACATTATGCCCCAATTTTCAGTGCCGTTTTCAGCGTTTCCGTTAGTCATCTGCTTAACTTCAACCTTTTCAGGCACAAGCACCTGGACGGTTACGTTATCAATATGTCCGTAAGGCTTGCCCGTAACAAAACCGCTAAAAGTAATACCGCAGTTTTTCTTGTTATCAGCCATATCAATAGCTTGGATATCTGCTTCAGTTAAGGTTACCTCGCCGGAAACCGTAAACCACGTGCCCATTTTATTGCCGAAGTTTTCCTGAAGCATTATACTCTGACTGTTTACGCCATTAAGAACAAAATCACCTACGTTACCTACCGTATTTGTTGCAGTTTTATCAACTGTATTATTTAACTTGATATCAGCTGAAATTTTTACGGTAAGAGTTTTTAAATTGTTTTGTTCTGCAAAAGCTTTTAAAAGACCGCCTACGTTCCATCTTGGAGCATGATAATTTGCACTCCCCGTCCAATTAAGAACGTTACTTCCTTTTTGTTCATCATACACAACGTTTACGTCGGCACTTGAACCATAAATCATCAAATTATTTGAATTTGCAATAGGGTCCGTGCCTACCTGAAGATTATCAAAGTTAGAATATTCTGCTGAAAGCAGATTTTCACTCCACTCGTATCCGTCAGGCGCATTTGTTGCATTGATAACAGCAATACTGCTAATAACTATTATCGATGCAAGTACGAAAGAAAGTAATTTTTTCATAAAAAACTCCCCATTCATAATAATGTTTTTAATTCTTAAAATCTTTTATTGGGCATTGAAACAGTGCTTTTCAGGCACTGTTTCAATAAAATTATTTATAATGCCTATGTTGATGTCAAAATAGGTAAAAGCCTTATTTCAACTGAAAATTTGAAGTCAAATCAAAGATTTGGCGTATAAACAGCCATTATAAAATATCCTCATCGCCCAGGTCTATATTACCATCGCTGGCACTATCCGTAAAAACGTCGTTATTATAAAGTGATATGATATCAACTTCAGGTGTCGAATAATCTTTTTTCATAAAAATTCTCCTTATTGTGCAGCTTTATAGTTTACAGCAGCTTTTCCGTAATTGTTAAGTGCACATACGATTTCGCCAACTGTTGCACTATTATACTTATTGGCAATATAGTCGTTTACGGCATATTCTACCTGACTTATTACTCCGCCATCTTTTTTGATAGTTAAAACCTGTGCTTCATCAAAATCGGCTGCTTTGATTGCCTTTGACCTTACAACTCCGTCAACAACCTCTGCTTCTTCGCCGTTAAGATAAACTTCAACCTCGTCAGTTATAACCAACTTAAATGTAACCTGATTTACGTTTGAAAGAGTAAGTGTTACTGAATATACCTTATTGCTTACATCAGTATTGCCCTCAATGTTTATATCTGCAACGGGAATTTCATATGAAGTTTTTGCTTCTTCAATCCAAGCACTGTTTGCAGTTACAAGATTGTCAGTATTATAGTCCATATGCTTCTGTGCTTCTGCACCGTAAATAAGCATATTTGCCATAAAGGCTTTAAGTGCCTCATACTTTTCTTCAGAAATGCCTATTTCAGAGAATGTTTTTGATGCCTGATTATCACAATATTTCTTTACGCTGTAATTTTCCATTACGTCAAGAACTTCATCACCAAGAACAAGCTGTGCCGAGATATTATCATTCATACACTGTGGGTTGATTCCCGTATAAGCAAACTTATACATACCATCTTCAAGAACACCATCAACTGTTATGGACTTATCATTGCGTGTGAACACCATCTGTGCTGAAGTATAGTCTGCTGTAAGTTTAGCATAATAATTTACGGTAAGTGTGCTTCCAACATCAACGTTCGCACCTGCAATAACACCGTTCATATACTTGATTGATACTTCGTCAACAAAATAGCTGAATTCACTATCTGCTGTTTTATAAGCGCCAACACTGCCATCAAGACGGAAGAACAATTTTGCCTGATTAGGTCTTGCCGCATGAACAAGCGCAATCTGTTCAAGATATTCATCGGTAATTTCAAATCTTACAGTAACCTTTTGCCACTGGTCATCAATTTCAACAAGCTTAATAAAGTAAGCTGTTGGAACTGTTGTTTTGTTTGTTCCTTCATAAGTTGCGCCTGCATTTACCTGCCAATACATTGAGCCAACGCCAACGTTAAATAAGCCACCCTTGCCTTCTTCTGCTTTAATATAGAAGGAAAGTTCATAATTACCTGCGCCATTACCGAAATAACCATTTTCTTCATCAACAATAATTGCAGGTGAAAGGTCATATGCGATGGAGCCCATCTGTCCCCACGAGAATCTTTCACCGGGTGTGAACTTAATTGAATGTTCTGTATCCTTTGCACCGCCTGAAACTTGTTCAACAGAACCGTTCTGGCCGTACATTATACCCCAATTTTCAATACCATTTTCAGCATCAGTATTTGTAAGTTCCTTTACGGGAACTGCTTCTTTCTTGCTTAAAACAACTTCATCAACAAAATATGAGAATTCTGTGCCTGCTGTTTTATAAGCACCAACGCTGCCATCAAGACGGAAGAATAATTTTGCCTGATTAGGACGAACTGCGTGTACAAGTGCAATCTGTGCCAAATATTCTTCTGTTATTTCGAACTCAACGTTAATCTTGAGCCACTGGTCTGTGATTTCAACAAGTTGAAGAACATATGCTGTTGGAACATCAGTTAATTTGGTCTGGTCATTGGGGTCATACTTGGCACCAACGCCGGTCTGCCAATACATTGAGCCAACACCAACGTTAAACAAGCCACCCTTGCCTTCTTCTGCTTTAATGTAGAATGAAAGCTTATATGTGCCTGCGCCTTCAGCGTTTATCTGAGGTGTAAGGTCATATGCAATTGAACCCATCTGTCCCCAGGAGAATCTGTCGCCGGGTGTGAACTTAATTGAATGTTCTGTATCGTTTGCACCACCTGAAACCTGTTCTACACTACCGTTATTACCTGCCATTATGCCCCAGTTTTCAGTACCGTTTTCAGCATTTCCGTTTACCAAGCCATTAAAAGGTGTTGGTTCGGGCGTAGGTGTTGCTGTTGCTGTAGGTGTGGGTTCTTCTGTAGGTTCTACTGTAGCTTCGGGGGTGGGTGTTAATTCAACAGGCGCGTATACCTTAACTACTACGTTATCAATGTGCCCGTAAGGTACACCTGTAACCCAACCTTTAAAGGTTATACCATAGTTTTTACTGTTATCTGTCATATCTATTGATTGGATATCAGCTTCAGTTAAAGTAAATTCACCTGTAACGGTAAACCAGGTGCCCATTGCATTACCAAAGTTCTCCTGAAGCATTATTCCGCTAACACCATTTGCACCATTTAAAACAAAATCACCAACGTTACCAACGGTATTTGTTGCATCAGGTGCCGCTGTGCTGTTCATTTTAATATCCATAGATACTTTTACTTTAAGAGTTGTTAAGCCTTTTTCTTCTGCAAAATCTTTTAAAATACCGCCAATGTTCCATCTGGGTGCAGTGTAGTTAGCGCTACCTGTCCAATTAAGAACATTACTTTCTTTCTGTGCATCATAAACAACGTTTACGTTTGTGCTGCCGCCATATATCATAAAGTTATTTGATGTTGCAATGGGGTCTGTGCCAACTGCAAGAGAATCAAAATTCGAATACTCTGCAGGAACAATATTGTCGCTCCAATCATATCCGGCAGGGACAAGCACCTGAACGGTTACGTTATCAATATGACCGTAAGGCACGCTTGTAAAGAATCCGCTAAAAGCCAAACCGTAGTTATATTTATTATCAGCCATATTGATTGACTGAATATCTGCTTCGCTTAAAGTAAATTCACCCGTAACGGTATACCATGTTCCGGTTTTATTACCAAAGTTTTCCTGAAGCATTATTCCGGTAACTCCGTTTGCGCCATTCAAAACAAAATCGCCAACGTTGCTTACTGAACCAACTGCAGTTTTATCTACCGAGTTATTCAACTTAATATCAACGGAAACCTTTACCGTAAGTGAAGATAAGCCTCTGTCCTGTGCAACATCCTTTAAAAGTCCGCCAATGTTCCATCTAGGAGCAATGTAGTTAGCATTACCCGTCCAATTAAGAACGTTGCTACCTTTTTGTGCATCATAAACAACGTTTACGTTTGTGCTGCCACCATATATCATAAGGTTGTTTGATGTTGCGATTGGGTCTGTACCAACCTGAAGGCTGTCAAAATCAGAATATTCTGACGGAACAAGGTTTTTACTCCATACGTATCCTTCGGGTACTTCTGTTGCCGCTGATGCACCAATAAACGCAATGCTGCTGAGAGTCATTGCCAATGCAAGAGCAATGGAAATCAATTTTTTCATAGAAAAATCACTCCTTAAAATTTCTTCATTTTAATGATAGCAAAAATGCAATTTTTCAACAATATAAAAAACTATCATTTTTTTACAAAAACCGAACATAGCATTGACAACACAAAAATCCCACAATATAATTGGAAATATAAGGAGATTATCAATAAGTATGAGTGAAATTAATTTTAACAAATTTATAGAAAACGATATTGATGTTGTAAAAATATCCAACACTTTTCACTTTTCGGGATATAACTGGTCAAGAAACTTTACCGCCCCCCGTGAAGTAAACGGTGCTATTTTCTTTGTTTCAGGTGATACAGCATATTTTATTGATGGCAAAACCATAGAAGTTCACCCAAATCAAGTATTGATATTGCCTACCGGATTACCATATTCAGGCAAGAAATTATCCAACGAAAAGGTGGAATTTTATGCCATTGACTTTATGATGCCCAATGGTAAAAACGCACTGGATATTTCATTGCCTTATGTAATGACGCCTTCAGACCCTGCCCTTGTATTTGAAAAATTCAAAAAAATACATCGCACGCAAAAAGATGCCTTTATGGGATATCGTCTAAAAACAAAAAGTCAATTTTATGATTTATTGCACTTTTTGTTCAGGGATTATTTGTCTACGTTGCATTACTCAACTTTTCTTGAAAAAATCAACGATTGCATCAATAAAAATATTTCATCAGTACAATTTAATGTAAGTGCACTTGCAGCTATGCTTTCGGTAAGTGAAGTACATTTACGCAGGTTATTTAAACAATTATTCGGCATACCGCCACATCAATACATTTCGTCCCTGCGCCTTGAAAACGCAAAAACGATTTTAATTTCACAACCCGATACTTCTATCGAGCAGGTTGCCGAAGCAACGGGTTTTGCAACCGTTTACTATTTCAGCACCTTTTTTAAAAAAGAAGCCGGAATGACGCCTGCACAATACAGAAAGAAACATCAAAAGACATAGGAGGCTTTTATGAATATTCGCTTTTTAGGAAGTGCCTCAAGCATTCCTGACAAAAACAATGATTGTCCCTGCTTTTTAATTAACGGCAAATATCTTGTTGATTGCGGTTACAACGTGTTGACACAGTTAAGAAACAGAGATACCGATATATCAAAAATTGAGTACATTATTTTCACCCATATGCACCACGACCATTATATCGGTCTTGCGGGCTTGTTGTTTTTTATGATGCAATCCAAACAAAAAAACATTGGCGATTTAACGTTTATAGGCCCCGAAACAATGCCTGAGGTTTTGAAAAGAACGTACAACTTTCTTCAGCTTGATAAATTTTTCCTCGGGCAAAAAATGCCAGAGGAAATCGTACTTAACGAGGGCGAGTTTTTTGAAAATAATGACGTACTGATTTCTGCAGGTATTTCGTATCATCCCGTTTCCGCAAGATGCTATCGTTTTGAAGACAAAATAAGCAAAAAGGTTCTTGCAATAAGCGGTGATACCGCCTATAAAGCAGATATGAAGGATTTGTTCCGAAACGCAAATGCAATAATTCACGATTGTACCTTAGGTGCTTCACATCCAACCGATGCCCCCGAAACACGTTCTTGCGGACATTCAAGTGTTTATGAAGCAATAAAGCTTTGTGAAGAAGCCAACATTCCCATTCTGTTTCCCGTACATATGAACGATGCTGATTGTTTATACAGTATAAAAGAAGCTCAGCCCACAACGAAAGTTGACGTTAAATTTCCTTCAAAGGATTTTGATTATATTTTATATTAAAAGGATTTTTTATGAGAGTTTATACATTAGGCACAAGCCACGGAGATTCAACGTTTTCCCGTTTTAATTCTTCTACCGCCTATGAAACGGATAACGGAGTTATTTATTTAGTTGATGCAGGCGCACCCTGTGAAGCACTTTTAAGAAGAAAGGGCTTAAACGTAAAAGACGTAAGAGCCGTTTTTATTTCTCATATGCATGATGACCATGCAGGTGGTCTTTCAGGTCTTATCAAGCAGGCGAGCAAATATTCTTCATTAAGAGAGATGCCTTTTACCGTATTTTTGCCTGAAGTAACAGCTATTGAACCATTAAAAAATTGGATAAGCGCACTTCACGAAAGCACAGATATTGTTGAATTTCTATCTGTAGATGACGGAATTATTTATGATGATGAAAATTTAACGGTTACCGCTATTCGCACAGCACATTTAAGAACAAAAGGCAGATGTGAAGGCGACCCTTGCAGTTTTGCATACGTTTTATATTTTAAGAAAGAAGATAAAAGGATTTTACATACAGGTGATTTGTGGAGCGATTTTTCCGATTTCCCCAAAATCGCACAGGAGGAAAATTTTGACCTTTGTCTTTGCGAAGCAACCCATTACAGTCCTGACACCGCACTGCCTATTTTGGAAAAAGCAAAGTTTAACAGACTTATCTTTATTCACGTAGCCGACAAATGGCACGTAAGAATAAATGAAAGCTGGCAAATGGATAACGGCGAAAAACGTTTAATCCAAATATGTTTAAGTCTGCCTTATCCCGTTTCGGTTGCCCATGACGGTGATGAATTTTTAATTTAAAGCATTTAACGAAAGGACCCCATTATATGAAGAAACTTATCAGTATTTTATTATCATTTATATTATTGCTTTCATGCGTAAATTTAGGTACAATTTTTGCAGAAAGCGAAGAACCTGCTTCAAAAATCAACGGTGCAATTCTTAATCTTGGTTCAACGCTTACTCTTGATTTTTTCGCAACCTCGGATACAGACGTAAGCAACACATATATGCGTTTTACATCTTCTTCCGGCAAAGTAACGGAAGTCAACGGAAGTTATGATTCAGCACAAAAAATGTATAAATACTCATACTTAGGTATCAATCCGCAGTGTATGACGGATACCATAACTGCTGAACTTTTTGCTTCTGACGGCACGTTGCTTGCAAAGCATGAAAATTACAGCGTTGCCCTTTATTGTCAACGACAAATAAACAAGACAGCTGAAGAGCTGGGTTATACCTCCGCACAACACGAAAAATTCAGAACTCTTCTTGCAGATATGCTTGAGTATGGTGCTCAATCACAGTTATATAAAGACTATTCTACTGATTCTCTTGCAAACAGTTATGATTGGGTAAATGAATATAAAAGTGATTTCACCGTTCCTATTGGTGTAAAAGAAGTTATTGGCAACACCGATAGCGAAAACAAAGTAAAATCATTGGGCGTGCACGTTTCAAATGCAAACAACGTATTTTTCAAACTTGTTCTTAATGATGAAAATGTAGAAGTTTACGTTGACGGTACAAAAATCAGCCGTTCAGAACTTATACAAAACACCGATGGTTCTTATACATATTACACGCACGATTTAAAAGCGACAGAGTTTGACAAAGTCTTTACGTTAAAGCTTGTAAAAGATGGCAACACAATCAGTACCGTTTCATACAATGTTTGCGCATACGTTGGAGCAAAACATAATGATGCCTCTGTTGGCGAGCTTTCAAAAGCTCTTTACAATTACGGAAAGTCTGCAAAAGAATATGTAAAAGCCACAAATACCAATGATTCTGTTTTTGATTTAGGTGATGACGATGTTCTTGGCACACCCATAAAAACAGAAACAATCAGCACAGCAAACAGCACTTTTGAAGGCATAAGCTTTATAACTGATACTGATTGGTTTGATTTAGATGATGCATCCGATAACATTAAGCTTGACCTTAAAATTGAAGACGGAAATCAGTTCCTTGTTGCACAAATAAACGAAAACGCAGCAAACTATCAAACACCAATGCTTGATATCATGCCACTTATTAAAAGAGCAGGCGAATATACAATCACCTTCAGATACAAAATAACAACAAGAAACAGTGATTCGGTTAATATGCCTTTCACTCCTTTAATAAGAACAAAAACCGAAACTTCATTTTCAACAGACCATAACGGGAACTATTATTTAAACTTTCCTGTTGCCGATGAATCAAAAAATAACGTCTGGCACACGTACCGAACCACTATTAAAGTTCTTTCAAGTGATATTGGTGTGGGACAATATTGGAGGTTTGGATTCCATTCAATAAACGTCAGCGAAATTGCTGAAATTGCTATTGATGATTTTTCAATTACCGAGGCTATTGTTAATCAAGAACAGCCTGTAAGTGTATCGGACGCAGAAACCTGGCGCACAAACGAAATTACACTTATTTCAAACAAAAAATACGATGACCCCTATCGTGATGTTGACGTTAACCTTATCCTCACAAACGGAACAACCACCTATACTGTTCCAGGTTTCTGGGATGGTGGAGATATATGGCGCATTCGCTTTATGTGTCCTACTGAAGGCCAATGGTCGTATACAACAGTATGTACCGACAGTGAAAATACAGGGTTGCACAATCAAACAAATACCGTAACTTGCACAAAATATTCAGGCGAACTTGATTTATACAAACACGGCCGAGTTAAAGTTGTTGAAAACGTTAAATATTTTATGTATGACGATAACACTCCTTTCTTCTACTTAGCAGATACCCATTGGGGGCTTGGGGGTGAAACTGTTGAAATGGTTGAAACCATCACTGCTAACAGAGTTCAAAACGGTTATTCCGTTATTCAATCGCAACCATTAAGTGCAAAATTCAATTTTGAAGACGGTATCTCTATTGTGGATATATCGGCATTAAGAGAATATGACCAAAAGTTTAAGATTATTGCTGACGCAGGACTTACACACGTAAACGCCTCTTTCTTTTATCCATCAAGTATGATGACGTTTATCAATAACTTTGGCGGATTCTCTAATACCGTCGTAGGCACAGCAACGCACCCAACAACACAAAATGACGATGGCACTTACGAATATCTTATGTATGACCTTTCCGACAGTGCAAAAGCAGAACTTGAACGCATCTGCCGCTATTGGGTTGCAAGATATTCAGCCTTCCCCGTAATGTGGTCAATGGGACAGGAAGTTGATAATGACTTCTTCTGGCAACGTGACAACTTTAACGGACACAAAGAATGGAGCTACGTTAACAATCCGTATCATTACGTTGCCCAATATATATCAAAATACGATGCATATAATAGTCCCCTCACGGCACATATGGAAGGTGTTGCCAATACACGTGGTGTAAGAGACTCCTCCTTTAGAGATATGAAAGAACATGATTTCTTTGCTATTCAATGGTCTCCTTCACTTCATGACGAAAGCAACAATCACATTTACGCATACAATGCCATGGAATATGGTCAAGGTAAGCCTGTCGTAAATTATGAAGGCAGATATTGTTATCTTTGGACTAAAAACTTTGGTGCTCGTGCACAAGGATGGATTTCTTATTTAGGCGGTGTTTTCGGATACGCATGGGGTGGGCAAGATACCTGGTGTTATTTAAGTGAATATGATGAAGATTCTACCACAACTGACAAAGTTGATACCATCACCCCTGAAGAAAAGCAGGCGGCAACTTGGGAAGATTCCCTTGCCTATCCAAGTGCAATTCAAATGGGATATATGCGTTCCTTCTTCGAAGACACTGTTGGTGATTGGTGGAACCTTATCCCCAGATTTGGTGCTGACGTAAGCACTTCATATGAAAGTAATTATTTAACTCGTGCAGACGGCGCATTGGCCAATATTGCTTCAAATGCCGACAATAGTAAAATTGTTATTTACTTTTTTAACTTCTCTGATACGTCCGTTGCTGAAAATCCAAACTCAGAAAACGGTACTGCAACGGGTACACTTAAAAACCTTAGTCGCTTCACAACATATCATTATCGTTGGTTTGACCCGATAAATAATACTTATAGCGCAGAAGCAACTTTTAACACATATTTAAGTTCGTCATATAATCTCCCTGAAAAACCTGCCGGAACAGATTATGTATTATACATTTACAAATAGAAAAAATCTCTCAGTTTTTTAACTGAGAGATTTTTTAATCCATAAATTCAAAAAGCGAAGAAGCTATCCTTTTTGACAATTTATCCTTCGTCGGTGGATGAATATTATCATTTTCGCACACATCTGATGAGATAACACATTTAACATTCGGCACAAGAAATTGTATATCATACTGTGCTTTCTGAACCGTACTCCAAGGTACACCGCTTCTCTTTAGGCAATCTGCTAATTGAACGATTACAAAAGGTAATTTTTCATTTTTAAAATTTTCACGCCATATATCTATAAGAATTGATAACTCCTTTAAGTAAAGAGGCGCTTCCTCTTTTGAAGTATCACTTTCCCCTTGATACCATACAACGGCTGAAAGCGAAAAGGGTATGACTTGCGAAAGCGCATACTCATAAAGAACGCCATCTCCATTCCATCTTGCATACTTTTCAAAATAATGGTCATAATTCTTTCTATTTAAAGAAACGTCAATTCCGTTATCTGTAAAAGCATTTTTGGGCACCCAACTTTCGATTACTGAAGCGCCTTGATAACAAGTTATAACTCCTACCGCAATCCCCTTTTCTTTTACAATTTCCATACCTGTAAAATAACCAATTGCCGACCATTTTCCTACTTTTTCCTTATCGCATATAACCCATCCGTCCTTAGGTGTATAATAGTCAGTTTTCTCAATTCTATCAGTAGCAAACAGCCTTAATTTATTGTTTGATTCATACAAAGCAGGGTCAAACGATGACCAGCTCATCTTAAACTCCATATTTGATTGTCCTGCACAAAGATAAACCTCTCCAACATAAATGCTCTTTAGTATCAGAGCATCATTACCATCCTCAAATATAAGTTCATAAGGACCGCCATACTTCATAGGCTCAAATTCAATAAGCCAATTATCGGTTTCAGAAACAACTGTTTTAGTAATTCCTGCAAAAGTTATCTGCGCTCTACCGCAGCCTGTACCGTATATACGAATAGGCTTACCGCTTGCAAAAACCATATGCGATGTAAAAATGTTATTTAATTTCAAGATATTTTAACCCGCCTTATCCTATTTATATGCTCTTGTTCACATCAAAATTTATATTTCAATTCTGTTGTCATGCAACAATTCCAAATTTTCTGCATACAAATGAGAAATGTCGGAAAAACATAAGCATTTAGGAACTGTTATTCCACTATCGTCATTTGGAAATTCAATTACGGTTACACCGGTGTGTGTAACCGTAAAAGATTGGAGCATTATATCAAGAGGCATACTTAATAATTCAGCTAACCAAACAATTATAAAAGCGCCATGACAAAACAAAGCAACACGTTCATTGTTTTCGTACAAAATACGATAGCCTTCATTTTCTTTTTGATACCCAAGTCGCATTAAAAACTCTTCACCATATTCCTTAACACGCTTTGATTCTGCATCCATTTGAGAAATATGTACTTCACGTGTCCATTCTTCAATATTTTTATCTATTTCCAACAAATTGCAGGTATAATCAGCCGTTTCTTTTGCACGTCCGTATGGAGAACTAAACACCCTATCAACACCTGATTTATTCAGCCTTTTAGCTACGGCTTCCGCTTGTACTTTACCTTTTTCCGTTAACGAGTCCGTTTCATAAACGGGGTCTGCATGCCGAACAATATACAATAACATTTTTTCTCTCCTGTGCATTTTTCATTTTGCAATTACTTTCCTTACAGGTATTATACAACCGCAGATAGAGAAAATGGAAAAACCTGCGAAAGCGCATAAGAATATAAAACTCCATCACCGTTCCACCTTGCGTATTTTTCAAAATAATGGTCATAGTTTTTTCTATTCAATGCAACGTCAATGCCTTCCCTTGTAAATGCATTTTTAGGCACCGAGCTTTCAATTACCGATGGTAATTGTTTGCGAATTCATTGAATTCGCAGTCGAAATAAGGCTTTGCCATATTTCGACATCAACATAGTCATTATAGAAAACGGCTCACGAAGCGAAGCAATACCGGGCGTATTTCAAGCGGCAAGAGTCGTTTTATGTGCAAAAGCAGTCCTATCGGACGTTATGAGTTTGATTCCCTTCGGCTATACCATAACATAGTCCATTGAATTTATTTTTACGCCTTCGACCTCTGCGGTTTCGCCATAATTTATATAAATTTTCTTTCCCTTTTCATAAGTTACACGGACAATATCATCAGTAAGATTTTTATGTTCAAGGATTTTTTCCTTTTGCAATTCCTTCAATGGCTCATAAAACTCAACTGTTTTCTTTAACACGTTCACTGTGCGCGCCATATCCTCATCCGTTTCAAGCCTCAAATCATCATCACCCATCCAATTTCCACGGTCCTTTGATTCGGTAACGAAACGTGAATATACGTACATAGCAGGTCTACCGCCAAACTCAACAAATTTAAGTTGAAGTTTTCTGTCAATAATACCTACATTTACAAGTTCCGATGCAGGGCACGCCATAACTGCGCCATGATACACAAGTTCCCACAACGGAATTATTTTATGAGTAATATTGGGAAGCGGAGGTGTTAAAAATTTACCGAAACCACAATAAAGAACAGAATCAAGTTCATCGGCAATCATATCATAACTGCCCTCAGAAGCACAACCGCCAAACAAATCACGAGAGTATTTCAACATTTCTTTCCATAAAAGACTTGTTTCTTTGCGATTAGCAGGATGGTCCTTATGATAGCAATAATATGGACGAATAATTGATAAAACGTCAATATAATGTACGCCTTCAAATCCTAATTCCCTGACTTTGGGCAAAATCTCTTTTGTATATTTTATTGCTTCTTTGGCACAAACAAAATGCATTTTTCCACCTGACCACGTTGTGCCCATTCCTACTGTCTGGTCAAAATTGCGAATCATCATATTTTCATCAAAATTATCCGCAATACTGTAAGCATCAGATGAATTTGTATGGCAAACAATATGATATCCCAGTTTTTTGGCATGATTGATTGCCTTTTTTAAGCCTTCTTCTCCGCCTAATTTTTCTTCCACAGGGAAATACTGCGGCCATCTGCCATCATGTCCTGATTTATTCCAACCAACAAGACAGAACTGTGCCTTTTCCACGCCTTCTTTTTTAAGGTTGTCCATAAGCTCTATAAGTCTTTCAAAGGTTACTGCCACGTGCATTTCGGGCTCATTTTCTTCCGTTTGAAATTCAATTTCAGCAGGCACGGGTTTCCACCCCATTCTGACGCGAATTTCAGGCGCAACCGAAGCATAATTTACCATAGGAAGATTTTTTTCTTCAATAGACTTTAATCCGTTAGCATATTTATAATCACGATAAATTTTAGCCATCGTATTATAATCTGCAGTGTTGTCAAGCTCATAAACCATAAGCGTTATATCCTCATATGCGTCTACGTGGTCATCTTTAAGGCGCAACAAGAAACAAGAGGAAAATTGATTTCCTTCTTTTTTAAATTCAAAATGCGTTTCATAACGCATACCTTCCATTATCGCAACAAAACATTTATCAGGTGTTTTTACGCCATAAAAGCTAACGCACGGTAAACAAGTTTGCGTATAATCTTCATCATCCTTATTAAGATAAACAAGTATTCCACTTAAACGTTGCGGTGTAACAAAATAGCCATCACAAGCCTCTACGGTGCTTATATCATTGAGAAGCCTTACCTCTTCATATGCTTTATAATCCTCTTTTTTTACGGTAATAAAGGTATATTGTTCCCTTTTTTCTTCAATATAAGGAATTTCGTAACATATCCCCTTGATTTTTCCCTGAATCATATTATCACGTATAATTAAACCATCTCGAAAGGGGTGGTTTAATTATGTCTCCTTTCTTAAAATTATTGGTTATATTTGCAGGAGTAGCTACCTGCGATATAATTAAGACAGGCACTGTGGATTTGTATCTATATTTTTACAG
>JAZNSH010000040.1:0-4232 GCA_045591115.1 Clostridia bacterium | reverse complement strand
CTTGAAAAACGAATTGCAGATACTATAGAAAAAGAAGAATATAAAATTTATTTAGATAGATTGATACAAGGCTTTGGAAGGATTTTGTGTTCGCAAGAGATTATGCACGCAAGGGATGAAAAAATAAAGTTTTCTCATCTTAAGAAAAGATTAAAAGAAATTTGCACCCAGGACAAAATTCAAAATGTATTAAAATCATATCCTTGGTACAGATTGCCCGTAAAACAAGCGGCATTTGCTTTTGCTATGAAGCATCAATTGTTTTTGCTTCAAAGGTTAATGGTGATATTAAGAGACAGATAGGAGTTTTTACAATGCTTTTTTCAGTAATTGTTCCGATTTATAATATTGAAAAATACATAAGAAGATGCATTGACAGTGTGCTTTTGCAATCATTTACCGATTTTGAGCTTATATTGGTTGATGATGGTTCACCTGACAGATGCGGAGCAATTTGTGATGAATATGCGAAAAAAGACGAAAGAATAAAAGTAATACACAAAGAAAACGGCGGTTTGGTAAGCGCAAGACAAGCCGGGATCAAAGTGGCAAGCGGAGATTATATCTTTCATCTTGATGGTGATGATGCAGTTCTTCCTGATGCGCTGGAAAGTGCATATAAAATAATTTGTGATACCGATGCGGATATTGTTTCTTTTTCTTATAAGTGCAGTATCAATGGTAAAATTGGAGATAGTGTTGAAGACTTGGTCGATGAGGGCTTGTATCACAAAAAGGAAATCGAGCAACATATTTCCCCAAAGCTTTTGTCAGATAAAAATATGAATCATATATTTTATTTTTTATGGGGAAAAGCAATAAAACGAGAACTTGCCACAAAACATCAGTTGGTTGTTAATCCTGCTATTTCTTTAGGTGAGGATTTAAGCTGTATTGTGCCTTGCTTTTTGGAGGCAGAAACAGTTTATATGAGCAAAAAAGCCATATATCTTTATACCATAAGAAATGATTCCATTTCAACAGATTTTAAAACGCATCAGATCTTGCAGATAGCAGATGTGATTACAGGACTTCGCAGTTTAAACATAGAGAAACCAAAAGACTTTGACCAGCAGATTTCACGTTATTCTTGTTTTATGTGTTTTGCAATTTTGGCAGCAGCGGCGGAAGGGAATCATTTTAATGCTATCAAAAAGTTAAAGGAACTTATATTAGGGTCCCTACATAGAGAGGAAATCAAAAAGGCACATTTTGAAAAAATCACTACAAAAAGCCGAATTGCCATATATTTAATGAAAAAACAAAGAATTGGATTGGCATTTTACTTTTTGTATTTATGTAAAGAGTTAAAGCGCATGAGAAAGGGGGACAAAAAATGAATACAGCACCTAAAATATCTTTAATCATGAGCGTGTATAATGGTGAAGATTATTTGCGTGGCGCCATAGAAAGCGTCTTAAATCAAACTTTCAAAGATTTTGAACTTATTGTGATTAACGACTGCTCTACCGATAGCACGGGTGAAATATTAAATAGATTCGCAGAACTTGACAAGCGTGTGAAAGTACATACCAATGAAGTGAATTTGAGACTTCCGTCATCCCTTAACAAAGCTATATCATATGCACAGGGTAAATATATTGCAAGAATGGATGCAGATGATATATGTCTGCCTGAAAGGCTTGAAAAGCAGTATGAATTTATGGAGAAAAATCCGAATGTGGCTTTGTCTTCCTGCAGATTTATGACGCTTAAAAACGGAGTTATCTCTTCCGGAGGATGCGGAGGGAAGTGCGACAATGCGTCTATAAAAGCATTGCTTTTGGTTACAAATCCCATACTTCATCCCGGAATTATTGCAAAAGCTGATGCAATCAGAAGTCTTTTGTATGATAAAAACTTTACCTGTACCGAAGATATGGAGCTTTGGACAAGGTTTGTTATGGCAGGATATGATGTGGAGATTATGCCTGAATATCTTATGATATACAGACTTCATGATAAACAAATTACCGAAACAACCTTAGAGAAACAGCACAAAGAAGTCATTGCAATTCAAAAAAAATATTATGGAGCACTTCTTGAAACCATGAACAGTGACCAGGAAGAGTTTTATATCAGAGGAATTTATTTCAGAGAAAATACAGACATCAATAAGTTTTTGGATTTTTACAAATGGCTAAAGGCCGTTAATCGCAAAACGAAAGCATTTAATAACGATGCTTTAAACTATGCCATGTTTGAAATTCTGGCAGAATACAAAAGGAAAGGTATTGCAAAGACTAAGCTGATAAAGGCGATGCTTTCGTTTGGAATACCATATCTTGCAGCGGAAATCCCCGAGCGTAAAAAAAGAGCTCGAGCAGACGGACACAGGTGCATTGAAAGTGCTGAAAAAATAGGACTTAAGAAAACCGGTGGAACCTTGGAATTTCCGACTTTTTCAAAATAAAAAGTATAGGAGCCATAAGAATGCAACTATTTGAATACCCATACATCATCATAACCATATTGGTTTTATGCTTTATTGTTCTTATCACTATTGGTATTTATTTTGCCATAAGAGGAGCAAAAACTGCTGCCGGCAGTGAAGAAAAGGCGTTTATCAATATAAGTAAATTAGAAGCCAGCTTTGAAAAATCAGGGAAATTACGCGAAGACAGGTGTGTTTTCTATGCTAAAGTTTCCCTGGATAATTTCAGAAGTCTATATTCGGCACATCAAACCATGAATGTTTTTTCTGAAATAAAGGGAGTCTTGCTGGAAGCTTTTTCAAACAGTGATGACAGTAATATAGCTATATATGGAGAAAAAAACTTCGTTGTTCTTTCAAAATGGAATATCGAAACTGCACGCAAAAAAATCGAAAATTGTTTTGGTGAGCTAAGCAAATGTCTCTTAAAACACAGCGCACTGAATATTATTGACGTCAGAATCGGTGTATATTTTGCGTTTGGCACACAAGTGTCGTTTGATGATGCAATAGGCCGTGCCAAACAGGCATATTTGCTTGCGAAGAATGAAAATGTTCCATACGCTGAGTGGAATGTGTCCGGCGGAAAAGCGCTTGAAAAAAAGATAAAAATAGAAAATAATATAGAAAAAGAAATTGATAACAATCGTTTCTTCCTTGAATATCAACCTGTTTTAGATGCAAAAACAAAGAAAATAATAGGTGCGGAAGTACTATCACGCCTAAATTCAGAAAGCGAGGGTGTATTAACCCCGGGTAGCTTTTTGTCTGCGGTGGACTCTGTTGGAATCAATGATAAATTTGATTATTATATTTTTGAAAAAAACTGCAAATGGATTTCAAACGATAAAAAACAAAGGGAACAATATAAATATACCATCAATTTTTCAAGATCAACATTGTGCGAACCACAGTTTGCGGAAAAGATAATAGCAATTGCACAAAAATATGATTTGAATTTTTCCTGTCTGGCGGTTGAGATATTAGAGGATAAAGACATTACCTTCGATGCAAGAAAGCAAATGATAGATAATCTGTCAGCTCTTAAAGCAAAAGGTATATCTATCTTGCTTGATGATTTTGGGAGCGGATATACAACCTTTGGAGATTTGCAAAACCTTGATATTTCTGTTGTGAAGATTGATAAAACGATAACACAGAATTCGGTTACAGATACAGGATTTATTATTTTGAAAAATATTATCCGTACTGCCGGTGATATTGGTTTTAAGACATTATGCGAAGGAATCGAAACAAAAGAGCAAGAAGAAGCGGTGATAAAAGCAGGCTGTGATCTCCTTCAGGGTTTTTACTATTACAGACCTATGCCGGTGGCTCAGCTTGAGAAGGTTTTTAATGAAAATTCAGGAGGTGTTTAAATGCTGTCCGTAATTATTCCTGCATACAATGAGGAATTATCCGTAGAAAGAGCTTATTATACGATATCAGAGATTTTAGAAAAAGCTCATATTGACAATGAAATTATTTTTATTGATGATGGTTCTACGGATACTACATATAAAAAAATACAAAACTTGGCCGATAAAGAAAAAAATATATATGGACTGCATTTTTCAAGAAATTTTGGGAAAGAAGCAGCCATCTCGGCAGGGCTTGCAAGCGCCAAAGGCGATGCAGTTGTAGTAATTGATTGCGATCTTCAACATCCTCCTGAGAAAATTGTGGAAATGTATCATCTGTGGCAGGAAGGCTATGAAATTGTTGAGGGTATTAAAAAAACAAGAGGCAAAGAAAGCAAAATGCATGGTTTTGCTGCAAGAAAGTTTTATAGGGTTAT
>JAZNSH010000039.1:0-13409 GCA_045591115.1 Clostridia bacterium | reverse complement strand
CCAAGGCGCTGAACTTGCAAAAAAGGGAGTTTACACAGACGTAAATGACCGCATTTTGCAAGTGAAATGCAACGACGGAAACAAACCCCTGCAAAATTTTTGCAGGGGTTTGTGTTTGCAGGGGTTTGTCAGTGCTCTGAGCGAGGTAGTTCCTCACTTTTACTGTTCAATCGCATCTGCCATAAAATAATCAATATTCTGCCAACTATTTGTAATTTCAGGTGCTTCGTGACTGAATCGGATTACCTTACCATCTTTTGTTAAAATAATATAATCTCCGTCAGCACAAAGCGCGAAGATCTTTCCGTCAGGCTTATTTTTTAAAAGTTCTTCCTTCTTTAAGAGTTCAAAAAATTCTTCCGTAGCTTTTATTGATCTTTCATAAGACAAAAACTCATATTCATCAGAAAGGATTCCACCGTCTGCAACCTGATAATAGGGAAACAAAAGTTCATATTCTGCACTTATTTCTGATTTTATTTTTTTGCAGAAATCTTCTTTTCTTTCTCTTTTTGCTCCGCGTAACATTTTAAGCGCATCTTTTTGGCTTATTTTACGTTTAGGGCGATTGGCTCTTTTTATGTTTTCATAGTCAATCAAACTTTTTTCAATATATTCTTTTGTTGGTTTTGGCTTTACACAGTTTTTGTCAAGAATATACCCCTTTGGGCATTTCTCCACCACACACGCAGGCGAAATATCTTTTTTCAATATTGCTTTTTCCTTTAAAAGGATTTCTGCAATACTTTTATGTATCAGTATTTTATTGCGTCCGCCATAAGAATAACTGCGGGGGTAATACACGTAAACTATCCCGTTTTCAGGCATATCTTCCAAAAGATAGCAATCCTGAATGGCAATGTACGTCAACTCATCAAAAACCGAAACTATTTTCGGCAAACTTCCGCCTAATGCACGAATTCTCAAAAAATTATTTTTGCTTAAGCCTCTTTTACACGCTATACGCGCAATGTATTTTTCAGGATAAATAAAGAAATACTGTTCTGCATCATATTTACCTTTATCCTGCACCCAACAGAAATCTACACCGCCAATATTATTCTTTATTATTGCATTCCTGAATCGTTCAGGCACACATAAATCGTTCCAGATTTTAGGGGCGGAATCAGTTTCATAATAAGCCTTTATGGTGGCAAGAGAAAGTTCTTCTCCGTTATCGCCCATTACTTTTACGGTATCAGCCCAGGAATTATCATTGTAACTACGGAATTTTAACTCATACCAATCACTTGAAAAATCCGTATAAGTTCGTTGATATATCCCTCGTGAGATCCAACCGTTTTTCTTGCAAAAATCCTTAATTGCCTTGAGAATTTCAGGTGCTTCGGGGTCGGACATATCAAGTTCGCTCCAACCTACGCTATCACATTTTTTCCCGAGGGAGTGGACAAAATCTATATTCTTTTTATCGTCTTTTTCTTTTGCGTTTTTTTGATCAAGTATCCACGAAAGCTCTTCTTTAACTTGCATTAAAAATCACTCCTATTTCCGTCTGTGCAGCTGCTTATAATTCTCAGGTGACACACCTTTTTTCTGCTTAAAGGTGTGCAAAAAGCCTGAAAGTGAGCCAAAGCCTGAAGAAAAGCAGGCTTCGGAAACGGAAAGTCCGCTTTCTAAAAGCATTGCGGCACAGTTGACCTTGCGGGAATTCAGATAATTTATGTAGGTTTCGCCCGTTATCTGCTTAAACAAATTGCCAAAGTACACGGGAGTCAGGCAGGCGACCTGCGCAACCTCCTTTAGCGTAGGGCTTTCCCGAAAATGAGTTTCAATATACAATATTGCCTTGCGCATTGCAGTAGGTTCATCGTTGTTCTCCGCTCTTTCCATTATAAGCGTTAATAAATATTCAATTAAAGGCTTAATATATCCGTTTGCTCTGGATTCCTGAGCCAAAAGCTCGGAGGCAGTGTCGATTTTAACTAAAGTAATTTCATCAAGGACTCTTGTAAATCCGCCGCCTTGGAGAAAGATGCTTTCAAGCCGTGAAGGCGATATTACCGATTCATCAAAGGCAATATTCCACGCCATCAATGAGGTGTCCGTTTCTGCCACCACCTGATGGAAATCCGAGGGACTTAAAATTGAAACCGTTCCTCTTTTTAAGGAATGCTTTTTGCCGTTTAATATTTGATAGCCTATGCCATCAAGAATGATCTCCACCTCAAAATATTCGTGGGCGTGCAAGGGAAAGGTCTTTGAATATCTCTTTTTAATGGCAAGATGCTTATCTTTTCCTATATGCACACTGCTTTCAAGACGCATTTCTTTATTTTTCATTACAATCACCTGAGGCTATTTTATCTTAAAATACAAAAAAAATCAAGATATATCTTGAAATATTGTGCATAAATCTTGAAATTTTAATTGAAAACCAACTTAATAAAGTGTAGAATATTATTGAGGTGAGATATATGTTTTTAGGCGTTGATATAGGTGGCACAAAATGTGCAATAACCTTAGGCGATAAAGACGGAAGAGTTCTTGAAAAGAAGCGTTTTTTAACGACCTCCGTCAATGAAACTATAGAAAATATAATTAAATATTCAAAAGAGCTTCAAGCCGATAAGGAAGTTTTTTCAGTGGGCGTAAGCTGTGGCGGTCCTTTGGATGAAAAAAAAGGCATAATTCTTTCACCCCCCAATCTTCCCGGATGGGATGAAATACACATTAAAGAAATGCTGGAAAATGCATTGGGAGTTCCTTGCGGTGTCAGAAACGATGCCAATGCCTGTGCAATGGCCGAATGGTATTTCGGCGCAGGAAAAGGCACTAAAAATATGGTGTTTATGACCTTTGGCACAGGTCTTGGTGCCGGTCTTATTTTAAACGGAAAGCTTTATTCGGGCACCAATGGCAATGCGGGAGAGTTAGGGCATATCCGTTTAGGCGATTTTGGTCCCTCAGGCTATGGCAAATGCGGAAGCTTTGAAGGCTTCTGTTCAGGCAGTGGATTAAAGGAAATCGGAAGAGCCTTTGCCCGTGAAGCCCTGCAAAGGGGTGAATCCATTCCTTGGATAAAGGAAAGCATTGATGATTTTGAAGTAAAGGATATAGCTGATGCGGCGCGCAAAGGCGATGAGATTGCATTAAAAGCCTTTGAGCTTTGCGGAACTAAATTAGGCGTTGGTCTTTCAATAGTCATTGATCTTTTAAATCCCGAAAAAATTATTATCGGCAGTGTTTACGCCAGATGCGAGGATCTGTTAAAGCCCTATATGGAAAAGGTTTTAAATATTGAAGCACTTAAGCCTGCACTTAACGTGTGCAAGGTTGTCCCCCCTCTATTGGGAGAAAATATAGGTGATGTGGCGGCGCTTGCCGTTGCAAAGGAGGTTTATGATGAATTACGTTCTTGATACTGTTAAAAGATACCCCGTTTTAGAAAGCTGTAAAGATGATATTCAGGCAGCAGTTGATGCTATTTCTTCAATGCACGAAAACGGAGGAAAACTGCTTTTATGCGGTAACGGCGGTTCTTGCTCTGACTGCGAGCATATTTCAGGTGAATTTTTAAAGGGCTTTTTGAAAAAGCGTCCTTACGAAGCAAACGAGCTTGATCTTGATGAAGACATTTTATCAAAATTGCAAAAGGGAATCCCTGCTATTCCCCTAACAAGTCTTACCGCTTCACTTTCGGCATTTAATAATGACGTTGATCCCACCTTAAACTATGCTCAGCTCGTTCAGGCATTGGGTAATCTTGGTGACGTGTTCTTAGGCATTTCAACTTCGGGAAACGCAAAAAACGTTGCGGCGGCGGCAAAAACCGCCAATGCAAAAGGCCTTATAACCATCGGGCTTACCGGTGAAAAGGGCGGACTTTTAAATGATATTTGTGATATATGCATTAAAGTTCCCGAAACTGAAACTTACAAAATTCAGGAATTACACTTACCCGTATATCACGCCATCTGCGCCCAGGTAGAAGAAAATTTTTTTGAGAGGTAGTTTTTTATGGAAAAGTTTCAAATAAATAATTGGAAATTAGCCCACATAAAGCATTCTGATTTTATCAAAAGCGATTGTTATCCCTTAACGAAAGAGGAAATCGAAAAATCAGGCTTTGAAATTCTTGATGCAACAGTTCCCGGTAACTTTGAGCTTGATTTTATAAAAGCAAAAAAACTTCCCGAAGATATTTATTTTGGCGAAAATATTTTGGAAGTGCAGAAATTGGAAAGTACCCATTTATGGTATTTTGCAGAGTTTGATCTTATTGATAACGGCAAGGATGCATTCATTCTTTTTGAGGGCATTGATACTGCCGCAGAGATTTTTATTGACGGTGAGTTTGTTGATTTCTGCGAAAATATGCTTATCCCCTACGAGTTTCAACTTGATAACCTTGATTTGGGCAAGCACCAGGTTGTTGTTCACATTATTCCTGCAGGAATTTACGTGCGTGATCTCCCCTTTGACTCCAATTGCAGAGGGCAGAAATACAACGTTGATTCACTTTTGATCAGAAAAGCGCCTTATATGTACGGTTGGGATATTATGCCTCGCACAGTTTCGGCAGGCTTATGGCGCCCCGTAAGCATTGTTTACAAAAACAAGGATCGTTTTGAGGATTACAGAATTTACACCAATCACATTAACGATACAACTGCAAAAATGACGGCAGACTTCCGCATTTTTACCCAGAAAGACGATTTAAGAGATTTTACCGTGAACATTAAAGGCTTCTGCGGTGAAAGCACCTTTGAATATAATCACAGATTGTTCTCCGTCAATGCCAAGCTTCATTTTGATATTGAAAATGCAAAATTGTGGTGGCCCAAAAATCACGGTGAGCAAAATCTTTATACCACCACCTTTACCCTTTATTATAAAGGCGAAGAGGTTGATTCCGTTACCCTTAAAGTGGGCGTGCGCCTTATCGACCTTGAGCGCACCTCTTGCTCAGGCGAAAACGGAACATTCCGCTTTATCGTAAACAATAAGCCTATTATGTGCCTCGGCACGAACTGGGTGCCCACCGATGCTTTTCCCTCACGCCACGATGAATTTACTCTGCGCGGACTTGAGCTTACAAACGAGCTTCAGTGCAATATGATCCGTTGCTGGGGCGGTAACGCTTATCCCTCCGAAATTTTATACGATTACTGCGATGAACACGGCATTTTAATTTGGCAGGATTTCTCAATGGCTTGCGGTGCTTATCCTCAGGATGAACGCTTCCAAGCTCTTTTAAAGGAAGAAGCCGAAATTATCGTTAGAAAATTCCGCAATCATCCCGCCCTTGCTTTGTGGTCAGGTGATAACGAGTGCGATTATATGTTCGTTTGGGACAGGCAATCATCAAACGGAAAATTTATTCACCAGAAAAATCCCAATGACAACGTTTTAACACGAAAGGTTTTGCCTGATGTAATTCGCCGTATTGACGGCACACGTCCTTTTATTCCATCTTCACCCTATCTTGATAATGAAGCTTTTAAGACTTTAAAACCTGCTGAAGATCATCTTTGGGGTCCGCGAGATTACTTTAAGGGCGATTTCTATAATAAAAATTCAGTTTGTCATTTCGCTTCGGAAACGGGATATCACGGTTGCCCCTCCCCTGAATCCTTAAGGAAATTTATTGGCGAAGATCACATTTCAAACCGTGGTAACGGCAAAGCTTGCAATGATGCACATTGGCTTATCCACGCCGCTTGCCCCGAAGCAAGTATTATTTCACCCTGGGCATACCGTATCCCCTTAATGACACGTCAGGTTGAGCGTCTTTTTGATTCTGCCGAGGGCGATATTGAAAGCTACGCATTAAAGAGTCAAATTTCCCAGGCTGAAGCAGTAAAATTCTTTATTGAGCATTTCCGTATTCAGAAAAACTACCGCTGGGGCATTTTGTGGTGGAATATTATTGACGGTTGGCCTCAGGTTTCCGATGCGGTGGTTGACTGGTACGGCACAAAGAAGCTTGCTTACGGTTATATTAAACGTGCTCAACAGCCCTTTAACATTATGATTGATGAGCCTGACGAGAGCGGCAACGTTACCATCTGTGCTATCAACGACAGATTAACTGATATTACCGTTGATTTTACCGTTACCGAGGCTCTTTCGGGCAAAATAATGGCAAAAGGAAAGGTTACGG
The DNA here is from genome assembly GCA_045591115.1 of Clostridia bacterium. GTDB lineage: Bacteria > Bacillota > Clostridia > Christensenellales > QALW01 > UMGS1322. The sequence continues at coordinate 7,285 of JAZNSH010000039.1, read as the reverse complement.
TCAATACCGACACTAAGCTTGAGCTTGGAACTTTCAAAGAAAAGAACGGTGAATATTATATCATTTCGTGGTCAGGCGATGAAACCGGCACAAACCACTTTGTTGGCGCAATAGGCGATAAAATAAATATTGACCATTACGTTGAATTTATGAAAAAAGCCGATTTCTATAGCGAATTAGAAGGATTTTAAATACAAAAAAACGAGAATCAAAAGATTCTCGTTTTTCTTTATTCAAAAAGATCTTTTCGTTTTTTAAAGTAAACAGTATTTGCAATGATCATTATGATTGATATTGCCGTGTTTACAATAACGGTGGTTTTAATAGAGATCGTTGCATCAACATCTGAAGACATGCTTACAAAATCAGAAAACAAATCTGAAAGAACAAAATATGCCAATGCTATGTAAGCAACATTAGCTATAAGCGTCGCAATAAAAGTTGTGTTCAGCATTTTTATTCCGCTTTTTTTCCTTTTTGCAAGACCGAATCTTGTGATGACGCAAAGAACCGCCACCCCAACTAAGGCAATTCCATATAAAATATCTATGCTTTGTATTCCTTCAAAAAAGTAATAAATATACTCTGCATCATAGCCGTAAACAAACCCTGAGAAAATATTCAAAGCATTGGCTAAATTTATAAGTGCCACTAAAAACAGCCCGAAATAAATAAGAAACTTAAACCATCCCATAGTTTTTTTCGGTATATATGGTTTTCTTTCCATAGAAAAACACTCCTTAAACACAAATACTAACACTGTTGATTTTAACAGATTTCATATGTAAATGTCAACAAAAATCTCAACTGTATATTTATTTGTATATATAAATATATATTTATTGACATTTCGGTGATTATAGGGTATAATGATAGCGGTGAAAATATTTTCAATTTTTTGTTTGTTTAGATAAAATCGGATTTCCACTAAAATTTAAGAACAGGAGGTGTTTATGATATGGATTTATGGTTAGGTATAGTTATTGCCGTTGCAACGCTTATAATCGGTCTTGCAGTTGGCAGTGTAATACAAAAACGAACAATTGAAGCGAGAATGGGCAGAGCTGATGAAGCCGCCAACCGCATACTTGAAGATGCAAAAAACAGAGCTGAGATCCTTTCAAAGGAAAGAATTTCAGAGGCAAAAGATGAAGTTCACCGCTTAAGAAGCGAGTGTGACGCAGAATGTAAAGAGCGCCGTAACGAGGTTACTAAGCTTGAAAAGAGATTTCTTCAAAAAGAAGAACAGATGGACAAGAAGATTGCTTCACTTGAAGCAAAAGAGGAAAAGCTTTCTAACAAAGAAAAAGATCTTGAGGACAGCTTAGCCGCCGCTGAAGAATTAAACAAGCGCAGAGTTACAGAACTTGAAAAGGTTGCAGGTCTTTCTTCCGAAGAAGCAAAGCAAGCACTTATTGACACAGTTGAAAACGAAGCCCGCCACGATGCCGCAATTAAGGTTCGCGATATTGAGGCTCAGGCTAAAAACGAAGGTGAAAAGATCGCGCGCAACATCATCACGATGGCTATTCAGCGTTGTGCCGCAGATCACGTTGCAGAAACCACTGTTTCTGTAGTTGCTCTTCCCAATGACGAAATGAAGGGCAGAATCATCGGTAGAGAAGGCAGAAACATCAAGGCTATTGAAACGGCAACGGGCGTTGAGCTTATTATTGACGATACTCCCGAAGCAGTTATCCTTTCATCCTTTGATCCCGTTCGCCGCGATATCGCTCGCATCGCTCTTGAGCGTCTTATCGTTGACGGAAGAATCCATCCCACCAGAATCGAGGATATGGTTGAAAAGGCTCGCAAGGAAGTTGAACAGCAGATCAAGGAAGCCGGTGAAGCAACTGTATTTGATGCAGGCATTCACAACATTCATCCTGAGCTCGTTAAGATCTTAGGTCGCCTTAAATACCGTACAAGCTATGGGCAAAATGTATTGAAGCACTCACTTGAGGTTTCATATATCGCAGGTCTATTGGCAGGCGAGATCGGTGCAGACATTACCTTAGCAAAGCGTGCAGGCTTGTTGCACGATATCGGTAAAGCAGTTGACCACGAGGTTGAAGGCACACACATTCAGATCGGTGTTGATCTTGCCAAGAAGTACCGTGAAAACAACGAGGTTATCCACTGCATCCAGGCTCACCATAATGATGTTGAGCCCCAGACAATCGAAGCCGTTCTTGTTCAGGCCGCTGATGCTATTTCAGGCGCACGTCCCGGTGCAAGAAGAGAAACTCTCGAAGCTTACATTAAACGTCTTGAACAGCTTGAGGAAATTGCAAACTCCTTTAACGGTGTTGAAAAATCCTTTGCAGTTCAGGCAGGCAGAGAGATCAGAATCATCGTTAAGCCTGAAGTTGTTTCAGAAGAAGCAACAGTGCTTATGGCTAAGGATATTGCAAAGCGCATAGAAACCGATATGGTTTACCCCGGTCAGATCAAGGTAAACGTTGTTCGTGAGACACGCAAGGTTGAATACGCAAAATAAAGCAAAATAAAAATCATTAGGGGGTTTTAAAACCCCCTTTTTTTAAGAATTATGATACTTATTGATATTAACAATCTAACCGTTTCCTTTGGTGAAAAGGATATTATCAAAAACGTGACTCTTACTATACAAAAAGGTCAATGCATCGGCTTGACAGGCTTAAACGGTGCAGGAAAAACTACGCTTATGAAGGTTATTGCGGGGATTCAGGACTATTCCGAGGGCACTCTTTCAATTATGAAGGGTCTTAAAATCGGATATCTTGAACAACAGCATACCGCAAAGGGTACACATTCCGTTTTTGATGAAGCCGTAAAGAGCTTTGATGAGCTTTTTTCTGCAGAAGAACGGATGCACAAAATCGAAGAAGCTATGGCTGAAGAAGATGCCGATATTAAGCTTTTAGGTGAAAAATATCAGAACGTTCAGCTTCAGTTTGAAGAGCTTGGCGGTTATGGCTGGAAGAGCCGACTTATGGGTGTTTTAAAGGGCTTAGGCTTAACCGAAGAATTTTGGGATAAGCCCATAGACACTCTTTCAGGCGGAGAAAAAACTCGCTTGGCTTTGGCAAAAATGCTTCTTCAAAAAAACGATATTTTATTATTGGATGAGCCTACCAACCACCTTGATCTTGATGCGTCACAATGGCTCACCGACTATCTTTCAAGATTTCAAGGCACAATTCTTCTTATTTCCCACGATCGTTATATGATGGATAAGCTTTGTGACGGTGTTGCCCAGATCGAAAACGGCAAGCTTCACTATTATAAAGGCAACTATACTGAATACTGCCGCAAGTGGGAGGAAGAATTAAAGGCTAACCAGAAGCTCTATGAAAAACAGCAGGATGAAATCAAGCGCCAGCGTGCCATCATCGCACGGTTCAGGCAATTTAACCGTGAAAAATCCATCCGTGCCGCTGAAAGCAGAGAAAAGGTTTTAAGCAAAATGGAGCTTATTGATGCTCCTGAAAGCCACAACGATATGCGCCTTAATTTCAATATGGATCGCATTTCGGGCGGTGACGTTTTAAAAATAAACTCCCTTAAAATGAGCTTTGAGGATAAAACTCTTTTTGAAAATTTTTCCGCAGAAATCAAGCAAGGACAGAAAATCGTAATTATAGGTCCCAACGGTGCAGGCAAAACTACTCTTATGGAGATTCTTTTAGGCAAGCGTTTTGCTAAAAACGGCACCGTAAATAAGGGCGTTAACGTTGATTTTGGCTATTATGAGCAAGGTCACCGTGATTTTATGGGCACAGATTCGGTTATGGATATGGTTTGGAGCGGAAACCGTGATCTGACACAGACTCAGGTTCGCTCACGCTGTGCCGCAATGCTTTTCTTTGGTGAAGATGTCTTTAAGGAAGGCACAGTTCTTTCAGGTGGTGAAAGAGCGAGAGTTGCTTTAGCAAAGCTTTCCGTTATGGGTGCAAACACCCTTGTCCTTGACGAGCCTACCAACCACCTTGATATGGATTCCCGCGAGGTTTTAGAGGATGCCTTAGAGCGTTTTGAGGGTACCATTATTGCCGTTTCCCACGATCGATACTTTATAAACCGCATTGCCGACACTCTTTGGGTAATTAAAAACGGCACCGTTGAGGTTTTTAAGGGCGGATATGATGATTATTTAGCATCTCTTAAGCCTGAAAATCAGGAAGAAGCCTTGGCTTCAGTTAATAAAACTCAGCTTGCTAAGGACCGTGCCAAGGAAAAAGAAAGCCGTGAAAACGATAAAAAGAAGCGTGCAAAAATCCGCGAGCTTGAAAAAGAAATTGAGCGGTTGGAATCAAAGCAAAGCGAATTTGAGGAGCTTTTTACGAAGCCTGAAATTTATTCGGACACGGAGAAAATGCTGAAAATTCAAGCAGAATATAATGAAACAAAAGAGCTTTTGGATAAAACTATGGAAGAATGGATGGAACTAAGCCAATGATAGAAAAACTTACGGGCAATGAGCTTAAAAGAATTTTTTCCGACACCGGATTTGGTTTTTCAAAATCCTTGGGGCAGAACTTTCTTTGCGATGAGCGCATTTTAAATATGATTGCCGATGATGCCAATATTTCCGGAAACCAAACCGTTCTTGAGATCGGCACGGGAGCAGGCACCTTAACTCGCATTCTTTCAAAGCGGGCAAAGAAAGTAGTTTCCGTTGAGGTCGATAAATCACTTCTTCCCGTTCATCAAATTACTCTTGAAGGCTTTGATAACGTAAAGGTAGTTAATGCAGATTTCCTTTCCTTAGATATTAAAAAATTCTACGAAGAAGAGCTTGAAGAAAACTTCGCACTTTGCGCAAACCTTCCCTATTACATTACAACGCCCATAATAATGAGCATTCTTGAAAGCGGAATCAAGTTTAAATCCTTGACTGTGCTTGTTCAAAAGGAAGTTGCTCAGCGTATGGCGGCAAAGGAGAACACTCCCGAATACGGTGCTCTTACCTGCGCGGTGCAGTTTTACACAAAGACACATCTCTGTTCAAAGATTCCCGCATCCTGCTTTTATCCTGCACCTAAGGTGGCATCCCAGGTTATCCGCCTTGAACGGTTAGAGGAGCCTCTCGTTAAGGTCGAAAGTGAGGAAATGTTCTTTAAATGCGTAAAATCAGCCTTTGCAATGCGCAGAAAGACGCTGGCAAACAACCTGATCGCATCCTTTAACCTTGACAGACCTACCGCTGAGAGCATTATCGCCGAAAGCGGATTCTCCCCCACCGTGCGCGGTGAAGCACTTTCAATTAAAAATCTTGCAATTATTTCAGATAAGTTATATAATATACTCAAATAGGAGGTTTTATTAAAATGGACGTTAAAGAATTAAAAGAAAAGTTATTTTATGCGCCTGAAAACGGCATTAAAAGAGTAAGTGACGAGGAATTAAAAAAGGCAGATCAGTTCTGCGTGGACTATAAAAAGTTCCTTGATGATGCAAAAACCGAGCGTGAAGCCGTTGATGCTTCCATCGCCATTGCCGAAAAAGCAGGCTTCAAAGCTTATGAAAAAGGCAAAAAGTACGTTGCAGGTGACAGATATTACGTTAACAACCACAAAAAATCAGTTGTTTTCGTTGTTATCGGTGAAGAAGATGCTTCAAAAGGTGTTCGTATCAGCGCCGCTCACATTGATTCACCTCGCCTCGATTTAAAGCCCAATCCCCTTTATGAGGAAATTGAGCTTGCAATGCTTAAAACACACTATTACGGTGGCGTTAGAAAATATCAGTGGGCAACTATTCCTTTAGCACTTCACGGTGTTTTTGTTAAAAAGGACGGCACAACAATTAAGGCGAATGTTGGTGAGGATGAAAACGATCCCGTTTTTGTTGTAAACGATCTTCTTCCCCACCTTGCAAGCGAGCAGAATAAGCGTTCACTTTCCGATGGCATTAAGGGTGAGGAATTAAATATCCTCATTGGCTCACGTCCCTTTAAGGCTGACGAAGGCAGTGAGCTTGTTAAGCTTAACATTTTAAATATTCTTTTTGAAAAGTACGGTGTTACCGAGGCTGATTTCCTTTCAGCAGAGCTTGAAGCAGTTCCCGCCTTTAAGGCAAAGGACGTTGGCTTTGACCGTTCACTTATCGGCTCATACGGTCATGATGACAGAGTTTGCGCATATCCTTCCTTGATGGCTCTTTGCGATATTAAGGTTCCCAAAAGAACTGCTATCTGTATTCTTGCAGATAAGGAAGAGATCGGCTCAATGGGCAACACAGGTCTTAACTCCGATTTCTTGTTGCATATAATCGGTGATATTGCCCGTATGCAGGGCGTTGAGCCTGATGATACTCTCCGCGCTTCACAGTGCTTATCTGCTGACGTTAATGCGGCAGTTGATCCCACGTTCCAGGACGTTTTCGAGCGCAAAAACGCATCATTTATCAATTATGGTGTAGTTATCACCAAGTACACCGGTGCTCGCGGAAAAAGCGGTTCAAACGACGCTTCTGCTGAATATATGGCAGAGATCAGAAAAATGCTTGATGATGCCAATATTATTTGGCAGACGGGCGAACTTGGCAAAGTAGATATCGGCGGCGGCGGAACAGTTGCATTATATATCTCCGCACTTGGCATTGATACCGTTGACCTTGGTGTTCCCGTACTTTCAATGCACGCCCCCTTTGAAACAGTTTCAAAGCTTGACGTTTATATGACCTTCCGCACAATGTACGAGTTCTTTAAGTAAAACAAAAACGGCAGATTTTCTGCCGTCAGTCTGCTGACAAAGTCAGCAGACTGTCAGAGTTCGAAAAACCCTTGCAAGCCGCGTCATCGCAAGTTCCGCTTTACGCATTCCGTAAAAAATCACGGAATGCTTTTTTGGCTCCACTGCGATTCCTTATCCCCAAAAAGCACTTTTGCTTTTTAGGGTCCCCTTTGCAAAAAAGGGAGTTAATTAGGGCTCCCAAAATGCAATATTGCATTTTGGGAAAAGGAGGCACAGCAAAACTAATCAGCTTTTCGCACACTTGCGAAAAGCGCAAGGTGTAGCTTGTGCCGACGCGGTAAATGACCGCATTTTGCTATATACTATAGCGCGCGCAAAGGAGTCCGATTTTAAAGGATAAATTTCCGTGTCTGCTTTGGTGAAATAGTCGGCAATACTGCACTCGTATTGCCTGCTTTTTCGCCGCGCATCCTTCAAAAATTTATTCCTTTGAGATTCTCCGACCTAAAATGTTTGTATCAGTGAATGATTTTGGGTGCGGAGGATGCAATAAGGCAGGTTTGCCAAGTCGGATCGTAGCCATGTCGTTCTGTGAGCCAAGGAGT
>JAZNSH010000038.1:0-22200 GCA_045591115.1 Clostridia bacterium | reverse complement strand
CTTGGTTTGAAGAGGTTAAGGAATACGAAGCCGAAGTCCTCTCAAAGAGGGCGTAACGAAATAAACTTCGTACTTCTGTGTCGTGATAACCTTGAACGCTCGGTTACTTACCACGTCAGCACAAGCTCCGCTTTGCGGTTTCACGCACAAGTGCGCAAAACCTATTTGGCTTCGCTGTGCTTCCTTTTCCCCAAAAAGCAATACTGCTTTTCGGGGACCCCGTTAAGCGCCCTCGCGTTCAGAACATCACTCCTTGAATTACTCGTTTCTTTCATTCCGCTGAGGTGGCGAAGTTTCTTGAACTCCGCTGAGTTCATATTGAAAAAATTATAACATAATAAAAGCCTGCAAAAACGCAGGCTTTTTTACGAGGAGAAAAATTATGAAAGCATTGTTTAAGATTCTTTCTATATTACTGTCAATAGTGCTTGTGGTGGCTTTGATTGCTACGGTGCTTCTTGCATCGGTTAAGGATCTGTTGACTCCTGATACCATTGTTGAAATGATTTCCGATATTGATTATAAAAGCGTGCTTGGCGATTCCTTGTCAAAAGCAAAGACTCGCACAGATACGTTAAGCTTCAGTCCCTATGTGATGATGGGCGGAGTTTTTTATAACAGCGAAACGGGTGAGAGCTTTGTTGTTAATCCCGGATCAGAAAAGGACGAAGTCAGTTATGACGTTCCTTTAGAGGAAGAAAGCAGTGCAGGAGGTCCTCCTGATAACATAACTTACGTTGATGAAAACGATGTTGTCAGCTTTAAGGGCGACTCCGCCAATATCGCAGATTATAAGATAGATGCTGACGGCAACGTTATCTTAAACGGCGAAATAATCGGAAGCCTTAATAGTGGTGATGGTAACATACACTCCTTTACCATAGTTGAGGGTGGAACCGTTGAAGAAAGCGGGGAAAATAGCTTTTCAACTTCAATTATAGGCGGTGCAGATAAATCTGAGGTAAACTTAGCCGAAAAAGAAGAAAGCGTTTCAATTCCCACCATCGGTGCATCAAGCGGAAACGTTGATGAAGAAAAAGCCAAAGAGCTTGCAATGGCTTTTCTTGAAACTGATGCAGGTAAAGAAATCATAAATGAGTATGGTGAAGCCGTTAACGATGCACTTCAGGGCGGTGAAGGCGAAATCGATGAAGAAAAGATCAAGGAAATTATTATAGAAAATAAGGATGAGATCTACGATTTCTATGAGGAATATACAGGCGAAAAGCTTAACCGCGAGGAAATAGATGCTGAGCTTGATAAGGTACTTGATGAAAACATTGATGAGCTTGTAGCTCAGCTTCCTGCACCTAAGGAGCTTGTTGGCGAAATACCTGATGAATTGCTTTTTGTGGTTGAAATAATCAACAATGATTCCATATTTACTTTGCTCATCGTTGGTGATTTCCTGCTTATGGCTTTGATCTTCGTTATGCGTCTTTGGGGCTTAAAGGGCTTCTTGTGGCTTTCGGTTAACGGCATTGTTACAAGCGTGCTTCTTGCGATAATCTATTTTGCAATAACTATCTTAAAGGGTATTGTTATAAATGAAGGCGCGGGATTGGCAACCGTTGCAAATGCAATTATAGGCGCACTTCTTTCCAATATTATGTTCTGCCTGATAATAATTTTTGCAGTATCGGTAGTATGTATGGTAGCTCACTTTATTATTAAGTTTTTCAAAAATAAAGCAAAAAAGATTTTAACTGATTAAGTATAATTCGAGGCGAAAAAAACGTGGCAAGGCATAGCTTTGATGTAACGGAAGGTCCGCTACTGAAAAAAACAATATTATTTGCAATACCTATAATTCTTACAAGCCTTTTACAGCTTTTATTCAATGCGGCTGACCTTATGGTCGTAGGCACTGTTGATGAAGTGTACGTTGGTGCTGTAGGTGCAACGGGCGCGGTAACAAACCTTCTCGTAAACCTTTTTATAGGTCTTTCAGGCGGTATAGGCGTGGTTGTTGCCCAAAAGTTAGGTGCAAGAGACTATGGTGGTGTACATAAGGTCGTTCACACAGCCATTCCGCTTGCTGTTATCAGCGGTGCGATATTGACCGTTGTAGGCTTCTTTTATACAGAACCTATGCTTGAGTTAATGGAAACACCTAAGGAAATTGAGGGCTTGGCGGCAACGTATATGAAAATATACTATTGCGGTATGATTCCAAACCTTTTATATAACTTCGGTGCATCTATTTTAAGATCGGCAGGCGATACGAAGGGCCCTTTATATTATCTCACCATTGCAGGCATTGTCAACGTTTTGCTTAACTTCCTTTTTGTTAAGGGCTTTGGAATGAATGTTGATGGCGTTGCATTGGCAACCATCATTTCACAGTCTGTTTCCGCAGTGCTTGTTATCCTTTCATTGGCAAAGCGTGTAGATGCTATTCGCTTTGATTTCAGAGCTATTCATATTGATGGTGAAAGCCTTAAAAGTATTGTTAAAATAGGCGTACCTGCAGGTCTTCAGAGCAGTATGTATTCAATAGCCAATATAATCATTCAGTCCTCTGTAAACGGCTTTGGTGCAATTTCTGTAACGGGCAACTCTGCGGCAATCAATATTGAAGGCTTTGCATACGTTGTGCTCAATGCATTCTATCAAAGCGCAATGACTTTTGCAGGGCAGAATCTTGGCGCAGGCAAATTTAAACGGCTCAATAAGGTTTTTGCCACCAACATTTTATGCGTTGTTATTGCAGGATTGGGAGTTGGCTTAATATTTAATCTTTTCCTGCCGCAATTACTGTCGCTTTATAGTGTTACCAATCCTGAAGCCGTTGAATTTGCAAAAATACGAATGCTCTTTGTAACGTTGCCTTACTTCCTGTGTGGCGCTCTTGATGTTACAACGGGAATAATGCGTGGAATCGGCTCATCCCTTGTGCCGATGATAATATCAGTTTTAGGTGTGTGTGTATTGCGTCTTGGCTGGATATATACCGTTTTTGCACAACTCCCTTACGGTCAGGATGACGAGAAAAAGGCAATAATTCTCTTTTTAATCTATCCCATATCTTGGATAATAACCTTCGGTGCTGAGCTTATCGCATATATTGTTGTGCGAAAGGTAAGACAGAAACGAGGATTAGAACTATCAGAAGAACAATAAATTCTTGCATTACTGTGTTACGGGCAGTATAATTGCTCAGTTACTTACGCTTTTTGTAAGCGCCTTCGCAATTAACCACCCGTGCCTTATCCTGCAAGCTTTATTGCACTTCTGCGAAGCACAATAAATTCTTGCATTACCGTGTTACGTGCGGTATAAAAATATAAAGTCATCCCGCAGGGATACCTTAACATTTTCCCGTAAGGGAAAATATATCACTTTTGCGAAAGCAAAAATATCGTTTGCCGTGAGGCAAATATCACACGCCGAAGGCGTATATAATTAAAAACCTTGCATTTTTGCAAGGTTTTTCTTTTATCCGCCGATCTGGGCGATTATATTTTCTTTGTTTGCCGCATCTAAAAGTGTGTTCATCTTCTCATCTGTCGGTGTAGGAAGATCACCCATTAAATATTCTCTGCCTAAGCCAACGTATTTATCGTAGCCAAATCGGTGATAGGGCAGAAGATGCATATGCTTAACGCCTATAGAGTGAGCAAAGCGTGCAATAGCTGAAATTTCCTCAACAGTATCGTTAAAGGTGGGAATAACCGGCACACGGACGATTAAATTTACACCGCTGTGAGCGATCTTCTTTGCATTTTCAAGAATAAGCTCGTTAGGCTGAGTTGTAAACTCCTTGTGCTTATTGCTATCCATATGCTTAATATCAAGCAGAACCGTGTCAAGATAAGGCAGAAGGCGGGCAACTGTTTCCCAAGGCACGCAGGCGGTGGTTTCTATTGCAGTGTTGATACCTCTTTCGTGAGCCTCCATAAGAAGAGCCTCGGCAAAGTCGGGCTGACACATACTTTCACCACCTGAAAGGGTAAGTCCGCCACCTGAACGGCGGAAATAAATTCTGTCCTTTTCTACCTCATCAAGAACTTCCTGAACGGTAACGTCCTTACCGATGGTTTTTATTTTGCCGTTCTGATTCATTTCCTGAATCTTATATTCTTGAGATTCGGGGTTACAGCACCAACGGCACCTTAAAATACAACCTTTAAGGAAAACGATAGTGCGGATGCCCGGTCCATCGTGAACGGAAAACTTCTGTATATCAAATATACGGCCTTTGGTTGTGGGAGCCATTAAAAACCTCCCTGCTCAGTACGGCTGATAATATCATCCTGAAGTGAGCGTGAAAGCGTTGTGAAGAGAGCAGAGTAGCCTGCAACACGAACAACCAAGGATTTATAATTTTCCGGATGCTTCTGTGCATCGAGAAGTGTTTCACGGCTTACAACGTTGAATTGCATATGGCTGCCTTTCTGATCGAAGTAACCGCGGATAAGTGAAACGAAGCTTTCAAGACCTGCTCTGCCCTTAAGAGCAGTGGGGTGGAACTTCATATTATAGAGTGTTCCGTTTGAAGCAATGTAGTGGTCAAGCCTTGAAACTGAGTTTGCCGCTGCGGTGGGACCTGAAACGTCTCTGCCTGCCGCAGGGGAAACACCATCGGCAATGGGAGTGTAGGCAAGGCGACCGTCAGGAGTTGCGCCGGTCTGTGCACCTAAAGGCACGTTTGCGGAAACGGGATACAAGCCTGCCTGGAATTTACCGCCACGGGGGTTCTCAAACTTTTCAAGCTCCTTGGTGTAAACATAAGCAACTTCTCTTGCAAAGGCGTCAATTTCCTTTTTATCGTTGCCGAACTTATCAATATTCTGAATATCATCGAGCATCTTCTGATAGAATGCCTTCTGATCTTCTGTGCACTTGTTTTTAGCAACCTTGTTGTAGATCTCAACGATCTCATCGTTATTGGGAACTGCACCCTTTTTGTGAAGCTCAACAACCACCTGAGTGGTAAGTTTTTGGGCCATAGCAGGATCCATATCCTTGCCGAAGTTATTTTCAACGGCTGATTTGAAATCCTCCATAGTGTACTGCTTGTTTTCGAAAACAAGCTTCTTAATTGCCCAGAAAGCATCGGTTATGTTAGCAATACCGAAGCCCTGAGGACCTGTAAAGTTATAAACTGCGCCGCCTTCTTGTGAAGTTTTTCCGCGCTTAATGCAATCATCAAGCATGCTCGATAAGAAAGGCAACGGTGCACGTTCAGCGTGAGCAACGTCAATGGCGTTGTCGGAGTTTACCATAAGTGCAACCATATAGTCGCTATGTGTTTTGTAAGCGTTAAAGAACTCTTCAAAGGAGGTCATTGAAGTAACGGGGGGTGTTTCAGGTGAAACGCGAACGCCCTTATCCATACCTTGTGAGAAAACCATCTCCATAGGTCTTAACATATTAAAGAATGCGGCGTCGTGCCAACCCTCGGTCTTGCCTGATTTCTGAGGCTCAACGCAACCGATGATGTTGTAATCTCTTGCATCCTCAAGAGTAAGACCGCGTGAAATAAGTGCAGGAATAATAACCTCGTCATTATAGTAAGCGGGAAGACCGATACCTGTTCTTGTAAGCTCTGCCGCCTTGATCATAAGCTCGTGGGGAGTAAGATTCCATATACGGATGGAAAGTGACGGCGCAGGGAGCATAACGTGCATTGAAGCTTCGATGCACATATATGAAAGATCGTTTGTAACGTCAACACCCTCTGAGTTCTGTCCGCCGCAGATAAGGTTCTGGAACATTGAATAGCCTGCAAAGCCCTCTGCCGAAGCAGCATCACGGCACTTGCAAAGGTCGTTTAACTTAACCCAAACGCAGTCCATAAGCTCCTGAGCAAATTCCAAGGTCAACTTGCCTGCATCAACATCCTTCTTATAATAAGGATACATATACTGGTCGAAACGACCGGGGGAGATGGAGTGTCCTGAAGATTCCATCTGAATTAACTGCTGAATGAACCAAAAGCTCTGGCAAGCCTCATAGAAGCTTGATGCACCGTTCTTGGGAACGTTCTTGCAGTTTTCTGAAATTTTAAGAAGCTCTTTCTTGCGTGTTTCGTCAGTTTCCTTTTCAGCCATTTCTTTAGCAAGAACAGAATAGCGTTCAGCATACTCCATAACTGCATCAAGGGCAATAATAACTGCATTTAAGAAATGACTTTTCTTAACGTAATCAGCATCGGTAACCTTGCATTTTTTGAGCTCACAAACTGCTTCAGCCTTAATGCCGTTTAAGCCGATTGCAAGAACCTTGCCGTAATTAACTGTAACGTGACCAACGCCGTTATAGAAATAGTTGCCGGGCGTAAAGAAATTGTGCTCGATTGCAAGGCGAGTTTCAGGGGTCATATACTCAGTTGCAAGCTCACTGGTGGTCTTACCCTTCCAATAAGCATTTGCGTCCTTTAAACGAGCCTTTGTTTCATTACTAATATAGAAGGGATCAGCACTGCGCGTTGCAAGAGTGTCAAATTCTTCTTCGAGCCACTCATAAGAAAATTCGGGGAAGGTCTGACAGCTTCTGGGCGCAACGGTGGAAGAACCTACTATAAGCTCCAAAGGTCTGATAGTAATCGGAATGTTCTTTAAAATGTGCGCAAAAGCCTTAGCCTTACGTGTAACAGTAGGCTCGCTCTCCGTTTCCTTAAAGGATTCTGTAAGTAAGCATGCGCGATCAGCCTCAATTTGGGGCATCTTTTCAAAAAGATGATCGATAAGCTTTTGAATACGCGGTGATTTTTCAATTCCTGTAATAAGTCTCTGATCCATAAATAAAATCTCCCATAATGTTTTACGATTATATTTTACAATAAATAAGAGTAAATGTCAACACAAAACAAAGAAAAATTTTTGAAATTTATACATTTTCAAAGAAAAAGCAAGCATAAAACAAGGAAAAATGTTGCTTTTATCAAAAAAAAAGAAAAAAATAAAAATTGCACTATTGACATTCCCATTTCAATCAAGTAAAATATCACAAAAAGGAGGTATTATTATGAAAAGAGATTATACCGTTTGTGCATATTATTTTCCACAGTGGCACCACGATCCGCAACACACAACAAGTCCCACATGGACCGAGTGGGATACTTTAAAAAATGCTATTCCTCGCTTTGAGGGGCATAATCAGCCAAAAATTCCCTGCTGGGGATATTTAGATGAATCCGATCCCAAAACAAGCGAAATTCAGATAGATGCCGCCGCCGATCACGGAATTGACGTTTTTATTTACGATTGGTATTGGGATATGACCGGCGAAAACACCGGCAAGTTCTTAAATGCTGCCCTTGAAAAAGGCTTTTTGAAAGCCAAAAACCGTGATAGAATGAAGTTTGGCTTAATGCTTTGCAACCACCGTCAGCTCTCGAGAGAGCGTTGGGACAAGATGGTCGATATCGTAATTGATGAATATTTCCCCTGTGAGGAGTATTGGACCATAGACGGCGCAAAATATTTTTCCATCTATGAGTTATATACACTTGTAAAGGGGCTTGGCGGAATTGAGGAAACAAAAGCCGCCATTGACGATTTCTATAAAAAAGCCGAAGCAAAAGGCTATAAGCTTCACCTTAACTTTGTTGAGTGGGGACTTCAAAAGGAAGATATTACAGGCGATGCCAATGAAACCTCATTATATTTAGGTGCAAAGAGCATCACAAGCTATGTTTGGATCCATAATTTCACCCCCAAAGCACCTCTCTATGCGCCTTATGCAGAGTGGCGTGACGGTGCAACACCTTTCTGGGAAAAATTTGATAAGAAGTTTGAGCTTGAGTATTATCCCAACGTTTCCCAGGGCTGGGATTCAAGCGGACGCTTTGACCCCGAAAAAGAGTACGTTGCCGATCCTAACGGCGGTTACTTCTGCACCATTATGTCCGATAATACCCCCGAAGAATTTAAGATCGGTCTTCAGAGAAGTAAGGAATTTCTTGATTCCTGCAAGAGTAAGCATAAGATCGTAACCTTATATGCTTGGAATGAATGGACTGAGGGTGGATATTTGGAACCTGAAAAGAAATACGGTTACGGGTATCTTGAGGCTATCCGCGAAGTGTTCGGTGTCAAAGAATAGAGCACGAGAAATCTTCACAACTGCGGGTTGCATGCGGTATAATCGTTCAGTCATTTACCGTTATGTAAACTCCTTCACGATTAACCTTTGCGCCCCTGATTTGTGAATTTTCTCGCGCCTGCGATATAAATTACAATATATGCTACACAAAATCATAACCCCTGAGTTTTCAGGGGTTTTTGCTTTTTTGCCTAAATTCTGTTGGGGATACGCCCTTTTCCTTTTTAAAAATTCTCGCAAAATAATTGGGGTCGGGGAAACCCACTACAGAGGCGATTTCCGTTATATTCATATCGCACGTTGTAAGGAGAGAAGATGCCTTGTTTATGCGAATATCCGTTAAATATTTATTTACCGAAAGACCAAAAACCTCTTTAAAAGTGTGGCAAAAATGGGAATAATTGTAGTGCGACATTTTTGCAAGAGCATCCGTGGTGATATCCGAAGCGTAATTTTCGTGAAGATAACTTGCAACGGTGTTCATTTTTTCGAACTTTTCCTTATTGACATCAACGTGTTGGCTTTCGTCAATAAAGTTTTCGCAAAGGTAGCTGATAAGCTGATACATATATCCCTTTGCCGCGAATTTTGACGGGGCGTCTTCTTTATCGAAAAACTCAATAATCTTGTGCATTAAAGCGGTTACGGTGTCGTCGTGAATGAAATTTTTAAAAAAGAAGTGTTTTTTATCAAAAAAAGCAGGATGCAGTTTGAATTTAAAACAATGGTGTTTCTCTCCGGGAATACCCTCGTGAAGTTCGTTGGAATTTATAATGATGCAATCGTTTTCCTTAAAACTTATAATTTTGCTTCCGCAACGAATCTGCGCTTTTCCGTTAAGCATAAAATGAACTTCCCAATGCTCGTGCCAATGTAAAGGAAAATAACTGTCTTTTTCTATTCCTATAAAGCGTATGCCCGAATCCGTGTAAGTGCTTTTTTCATATAAATCAATATCATTCATTTTAATCACCACATTTTTATGCTATAAAAACACATTGCATTTATAGCATAGTTATTAAGATAATTGTATAATAGAACTGTGAAGATGTCAATGAAAAACATAAAATAGTGCTATGGAGGTATAGTGTGAAGATTGGTAAGCTTATTTCGAGTATTGCAAATGCAAGCTATTATGAAAAGATTAAAAAGGCATCATCCCAGGGCTTTGATAACGGTCAGATAGCTGTGTGGGATATGGACTATTACACTGATGCGAATGCCGAAGAGCTTAAACGCGCCTGCCGTGATTTTAACTTTACAATCACAGCCTTGTGGTGCGGTTGGAGTGGCTATAAAGACTGGTCGTACCCTGAAATGTATAACACCTTAGGTCTTGTGCCTGCTGATACCCGCAGAAAAAGAACCGATGATTTATTAAAGGGCGCGGAGTTTGCCCACAAAATAGGTGTTAAGGATATTGTTACACATATCGGATATTTGCCTGATAACCCATACCACCCCGATAATATGGGCGTTGCAAAGGCGCTTAAGGAAATTTGCGCAGAATTAAAAAAGCGCGATCAGTACTTGCTTTTTGAAACGGGTGAGGAATTGCCCTTATCCCTTGCGCACCTTATGTGTAAGGTTGGTACAAACAATTTAGGCATTAACTTTGACCCTGCAAACCTTATTTTAAACGGCAGATGCTTCTGTCCCGCATCGGCATTAAAGTTCTTTGCACCATATATCCGTGGCTTCCATGCAAAGGATGCTTTGATGCCCGTTATAGGCGAGTTTAAGAAAATAGAGGTGCTTCCCGGTACAGGCGATGCAGATTTCCCGACACTTGTTTCTATCTTGAAGGAAATAGGCTATGACGGAAGTATCACCATTGAATATGAGAAGTTTGATGACCCCGATTACGAAGAGAATATTCAAAAAACAAAAAAATATTTTGAAAAATTGATAGGAGAGAATGTATGAAACAGATAAGAGCAATGATGATTGGCGCCCATCCCGATGATTGTGATTTCCGTTGCGGCGGACTTGCGTTAAAGTATGCACGGGCAGGCCATAAGGTAAAATTTTTGGCAATGTGCAACGGCGAGGGCGGACATCAGTCAATGAAGCCTGAAGAAATCAGGGACAGAAGATACAAGGAAACACGTGAGGTTGCCGAGTTTGCAGGTATTGAGTATGACGTTTGGCTTGACGTGCACGATTGCAATCTGTATGCTGATTTGGAAACGAGAAAAAGACTTGTTAAAGAAATAAGAAAATTCAACCCCGATATTATTTTCTGTTCCCGTCCTAACGATTATCACGCAGACCACAGAAACGCATCAATTCTCGTTCAGGATGCTTCGTATTTATTGATTGTTCCCAACTATTGTCCCGAAGTTCCTGCAATGACCAAATCTCCTGCGGTATTGTATTTTTATGACCATTTCCAGAATCCGCCCTTTAAGGCAGACGTTGCCGTTGATATTGACGACGTAATTGAAGATAAATTTAAAATTCTTGCCTGCCACGAATCGCAGGTGTTTGAGTGGCTTCCTTTTACCAAAGGAACTCTTGAGAGTGTACCAAAGGACCCTGAAGAACGTCTTGAATGGCTTCACGAACCACGTGTTCCCCGTGACGGTACACCCATTGATTTAGAAACTCTTAACAAAAACTTAATCGGCGCGCAAAGCGAATACAGAGAAGCAAAGCCTGCGGTTATGCACCGCGATACTCTTGTAAAACGCTATGGAGAAAAAGGCGAAAAAACCTTATTTGCAGAAGTTTTCGGTATAAGTGAATACGGTGCGCCCTATAATGATGAACTTATTCCATTTTAATAAAAGAGAGGTAAAAAATATGTTTAAAATTGGTTTAGTTGGTAACGGATCTATTGCAAGATATCATTTATCTGCATACGAAAGACTTTTTAAAGAAGGAAAGGCAGAAGTTGTTGCTTTCTGCGATATTCGCCCTGAAAGGCTTAATAAAGAATTTCTTTATTGCTTCACCGAAGCAAGAACTTATGAAAGCATTGACGAAATGCTTGAAAAAGAAGCAGGTAAGCTTGATTATATTGACGTTTGCACGCCAACGTATCTTCACTCTGAGCACGCGATAAAGGCGATGAAAGCAGGCTTTAATTGTTTAAGTGAAAAGCCTATGGCAAGAAATGTTCAGCAGGCAGAAGAAATGATTAAAGTATCTGAAGAAACGGGCAAAACACTTATGATTGCTCATTGCTGTCGTTTCCATCCTGCCGCATATGAAGTTAAACGTATCATTGACAGCGGAGAACTTGGCAGATTATTAAGTGCCGAATTCAAGCGTGAAGGCGGCTCCGATGACGGTAGCGATTGGTTCCGTGAATACGAGCTTTCAGGCGGTGTAACTCTTGATTATCATATTCACGACGTTGACCTTACCCGCTGGTTACTTGGCGTACCTAAAGCAGTTTCGGCAACGGGAGTTAACGTTTATAGCCGTGGCGGTGGCAGTGATATTGTAAACGCGAATTTTATCTACGATAATATGTTCGTTAACTTAAACGCAAACTGGGAACTTCGCAAAAACCGTTTTAACGTGCGTATGATGCGTTTCAATTTTGAAAAAGGCTACGTATACATTGAACGTGGCAGTGAACGCAATATAGCAGTAACGGTTTTGAAAGACGGTACCGAAACTGAATTCAGCGAAAAGCTTCCTCTTGACGGTTATTTTGAAGAAATCAAGTATTTTATTGATTGTCTTGAAAATGGCAAAAAAACTGAATTCAACCCCCTTGAACAGTCGCTTGACGACGTTAAAATCGTTATGGCAGAGATTGAGTCTGTTGATAATGGCGGTGTGTTGGTAAAAACACAATAAAATCACGAAACTGCGGGTTGCATGCGGTATAATCACTCAGTCATTTAGCTTTTTATGAAAAATTCAACGAATTGACAAAAAAGAACGATGAAATGAAAATCATCGTTCTTTTGTTTTACTTATTTCTTCTTCTTTTTAATTATAAAGAATGTGATAGCACCTATTAAAACAACTGCTGAGCCGATAATTGCAGGTAGAGCCCAATCGAATTTTGAATTATCGGAACCGTTTTCTTCGTTATTATCAGGCGAAGCTGTAGGCGTAATTTCAGGTGCGGGGGAGGGAGTGGGCGTTGGCGTATTTTCAGGCTCAGGGGGAGCATTTAAAATGTCCGTAATTTCTTGGGCCAATTTTTCCGCCGCCATATCGTGACCCTCAACGTCGGGATGGAGATTATCACTTCCGCCGGGAATATTCCATAAATATGAATCAATAAGATAAGTGTTTTTATCATTAAAGCCGTCAACTACAGCTATAATATCATCACGGTGACGTCCGTTAAAGGGTGTCATCACGAAAATTTTTGTGTCCTTATATGTTGTTCTCAGGAAAGATAAGAAGGTCGTATACCACAACTGAAACTCACTTTGGCTTACGCGACCGTCATTGGTGCCTAAATTTATAACGATGTAATCGGGAACGAACTTAGTGTGATCCCAATAGGGCGAAATAGGCTCTTCCTTTGAATATTCGCGGATAAGCTTATAGCGGTTCACCATTCCCTGATTATCGGGATTGCCGTAATTGGGGGAAACAGTTATTCCGCCAAAGGCAACGATATTGCGGTAAAAGCCCAAAATTTCGGCAGTTTTGTGTCCGTAAGAATTTAAAACACGGTTACTGCCCACAACGTAGCCCTCAAGAATTGAATCGCCTATAAACTCGATAACGGGCTTTTCCTCAATGGGCAAAGTTGAAGCACCCTCATCAAGAACAAAGCCTGAAATTTTGGGGAAGCCTTGCTGTGCAACGGAGCAAATTTCCAAAAGATGCTCGCCCTCATCAAGCTTTTTGGCTAAGGTGCGGGAGGATTGCCGTTCGTACTCTCCTCCGTCGACGCGATAGAACATTCCGCCTGAAGAACCTTTATTAAGGGCAATGCTTGTGCCGGTAAAGCGCAAGGAAAGATAGCATTCATAGGAGCCTTCCATAATGCCCTCGTCATTTTTTATCCATCTGCCAACGTAGTTGATGTTTTCATCATCAACGGAAACAACGTTTTCTTCTGCATTTACAGAAACGGGAATTGCAAACATAAAGCACACAACCAATAATAATGATATAAATTTCATAAAATCACACCTTAATAATTCCAAGACCTTCAAGAACTGAGAAGCCTAAAATCAAAAGAATACAAATGGGAGCAACATATTTTATAATAATGATAAAAAGCTTTTTGCTTCTGAATTTACCTGAAGCTTCAACCTCATCACAGAGGATTTTCGGTTTAACAACATAGCCGATAAAGATGCAAGTTAAAAGAGCAACTATAGGCATAAGCACGCTATTGGAAATAAAGTCAAAAAAGTCAAGGATGCTTAATCCAAGAAGCTTAACATTACTCCATGCACCATAGCCCAAAGTGGAGGGTAATCCAACAATAATCGTGAATATAAGCACGATTCCGCAGATAACCTTTCTGTTCCAGTTAAATTTATCCTTTAATATAGAAACAACTGTTTCCATAAGTGAAATTGAAGAGGTAAGTGCCGCAAACAACACTAAAAGGAAGAAAAGTGAGCCGATAATTGAGCCACCGGGCATTGAAGCGAATATGGTTGGCAATGTTTCAAACATAAGGCTTGCACCTTTGTTTAATTTTTCAGGATCTCCCAATGCAAAAACAGCGGGTATAATCATCAGACCTGCAAAGAAGGCAATACCCGTATCAAAGATCTCGATGCTATGAACGGAGGATTCAATGCTAACGTCTTTTTTCATATATGAGCCGTAAGTGATCATAATGCCCATTGCAAGGGACATTGAATAGAATAACTGACCCATTGCCGCAAGCACTGTTGTAACGGAGAACTTTGAAAAATCAGGTGTTATGTAATATAAAACGCCATCCATTGCACCCGGCAAAAACATACCGTAAATGGCAATAAATACCGTAAGAAGAACAAGCACCGGCATCATTATTTTAGAAACTTTTTCGATACCCTTTTCAACACCTAAGAAAACGGCAAGTGCAGTAATACCTATAAAGATTGCAAAATATGCGATAGGTTCTCCCGTTTGCCCGATGAAATCACCGAAAAATTTTTCGCCTGCCGCTTCATTCATTCCGCCCGTAGCAAAAACCGTAAGATATTTTGTAACCCAACCGCCGATAACGGAATAATAGGGAAGAATGATTGCAGGAATAATTGAAGCTATAATGCCTATAAATGCATATTTTTTATTGAGCTTTCTGAACGCACCGATGGCACTTTGACCCGTCTTTCTGCCTAATGCGATTTCGGCAGTCATAAGAGTAAAGCCAAAGGTAAGGGCAAGGATAACGTAAACCAATAAGAAGATTCCGCCGCCGTACTGTGCCGCAAGATATGGGAATCGCCATATATTGCCTAAGCCTACGGCACTGCCTGCCGCCGCAAGGACAAACCCTATTTTGCCCGTAAAGTTACTTCTTTTTTGTTCCATATATGGTACCTCTTAACTTGAACTGAACATAAACATTATATATTAACGGTCATTTATTGTCAAGTTTTGCCTTGATTTTTTTGAAAAAACCTTATTTTATCATACATATGCTCATATACGACATATGAACATATATGCATACCACAATATATTGTAAAAAAATTTTTGAAAAAAGCACAAGATATTGTGTTTTTGGTGTTGACAAGCGCAAATATATGTGTTATACTATGCAAGCAATAAAATAATGAGGAATATGCGCACGAGTTATGAATATACAAGGTTTTCAGAAGCTTACGCTACTTGATTTTCCTGAAAAAACGGCGTGCACCGTCTTTTGTGGCGGTTGTAATTTAAGGTGTCCCTTTTGCCATAACGGTTCACTTGTTAAAAAACCCATTGAAAGCGAAAATAAAGAGGCTGAGGTTTTAGCCTATTTAGAAAAGCGCAAGGGTGTTTTGGACGGCATTTGCATTACGGGAGGCGAACCTTTGTTGCAGCCCGATCTCGTTGAGTTTATAAAAAAAGTAAAAGCAATGGGGTTTAAGGTTAAGCTTGACACTAACGGTGCTTTGCCTGAAAAATTACGATCCGTCATACCTTATATAGATTATATAGCAATGGATATTAAATCTTCCTTTGAAAATTATTCTCTTGCGTCAGGCTCGGAGATTGACGTTGAGAATTTCAAAAGAAGCATTGATATAATAAGGAACAGCGGTGTTGATCACGAATTCAGGACAACGGCAGTAAAAGGCATCCACACAAAAGAAGATTTTATCGAGATAGCTAAGCACATTAAAGGCGAAAATAAGTATTTTATCCAGAAATTTGTTGATTCGGGTAATCTTTTAGAGGGCGGAGAAGCTTTTTCAACGGAAGAAATACTTGAAATATTGGAAGAAATAAAAAAATACGTTCCCTCAGCAAAGCTCAGGGGAGAATAGAGAAGGAGAAAAATTATGTTCAGAGTTTTAAAGCGCGACAATAAGGTAGTAGATTTTGATATTCAGAAAATATCAGGCGCTATCAAGCAGGCATTTGAGGCTTGCGAAAGACAGACCACCGATAATATCGTAGATTTCTTGGCACTTAAGGTTACCTCAGATTTTGAACCCAAAATAAAGGATGAGATCGTTCAGGTTGAGGATATTCAGGACTCTGTTGAAACAGTTCTCGTTCAGGCAGGCTATGCTGACGTTGCAAAGGCTTACATTCTTTATCGCCGTCAGAGAGAAAAGTTAAGAAATATGAAGTCAACTATCCTTGACTATAAGGATGTTGTTGATCAGTACGTTAAGTCAACTGACTGGCGTGTTAAGGAAAACTCCACCGTTACCTATTCGGTAGGCGGACTTATCCTTTCAAACTCAGGTGCGATCACCGCTAACTATTGGCTTTCCGAGATCTATGATGATGAGATCGCCAACGCACACAGAAATGCAGATATCCACATTCACGACCTCTCAATGCTTACCGGCTACTGCGCAGGTTGGTCCTTAAAGCAGCTTATTCAGGAAGGCTTAGGCGGTGTTCCCGGAAAGATCACCTCCGCACCTGCCGCTCACCTTTCAACACTTTGCAACCAGATGGTAAACTTTTTGGGCATTATGCAGAACGAATGGGCAGGCGCTCAGGCTTTCTCAAGCTTTGATACATATCTTGCGCCCTTCGTTAAGGTTGATAACCTTTCATATAAAGAGGTTAAGCAGTGCATCCAGTCCTTCATTTACGGCGTAAACACACCTTCACGCTGGGGCACACAGTCACCTTTCACAAACATTACTCTTGACTGGACAGTTCCTGCTGACCTTGCAGAGCTTAACGCTATCGTTGGCGGTAAGGAAATGGACTTCAAGTATAAAGATTGTAAGAAAGAAATGGATATGGTAAACAAGGCCTTCATCGAAATTATGGTTGAGGGCGATGCCAACGGCAGAGGCTTCCAGTATCCCATTCCCACATATTCAATTACAAGAAACTTTGATTGGTCAGAAACCGAGAACAACAAGCTCTTGTTTGAAATGACCGCAAAGTACGGCACACCTTACTTCTCAAACTATATTAACTCCGATATGGAGCCTTCTGACGTTCGCTCAATGTGCTGCAGACTTCGTCTTGACCTTCGTGAGCTTCGCAAAAAATCAGGTGGCTTCTTCGGCAGCGGTGAATCAACCGGTTCAGTTGGCGTTGTAACCATTAACATTCCCAGAATCGCTTACCTTGCAAAGGATAAGGATGATTTCTATAAGCGCCTTGATCATATGCTTGATATTGCCGCACGTTCACTTAAGGTTAAGAGAACCGTTATCACCCGTCTTCTTGAGGAAGGCCTCTATCCTTACACAAAGAGATATCTTGGCACCTTCAACAACCACTTCTCAACTATCGGCTTAGTTGGTATGAACGAAGCAGGTCTTAACGCTAAGTGGCTGAGAAAGGATATGACTCACAAGGAAACTCAGGAATTCACCAAGGAAGTTCTTAACCATATGCGTGAAAGACTTTCCGATTATCAGGAAATGTACGGCGATCTTTATAACCTTGAAGCAACTCCTGCTGAGTCAACCTCCTACCGTCTTGCAAAGCACGATAGAAAGCATTATCCCGATATCATCTGCGCATCCGATGCAGAAACACCTTATTATACCAACTCATCACATCTTCCCGTTGGTTATACCGATGATATCTTCACTGCTCTTGATATTCAGGATGAATTGCAGACTCTTTATACCTCAGGCACAGTATTCCACGCATTCTTAGGCGAAAAGTTACCTGATTGGAAGGCGGCCGCAAACATCATCAGAAAGATTGCTGAGAATTACAGACTTCCTTACTACACACTTTCACCTACCTATTCCGTATGCCGTGAGCACGGCTATATTACAGGTGAGCAGTTCAAATGTCCCAGCTGCGGAAATGAAACTGAGGTTTACAGCCGTATCACCGGTTACTACCGTCCCGTTAAGAACTGGAACGACGGTAAGAGCCAGGAATATAAGGAAAGAAAGACCTATAACATTGCAACCTCCGTTCTTACACACGAAGGTCCCAAGCAGGAAGAAGCTTGTTGTTGCTGTGAAGAAAAAGCAAACACACTTGCCGATGGCGTATATCTTTTCGCATCAGCAACCTGCCCCAACTGCAAGATTGCAGAAACTCTCTTAACAAAGGCAAACATCGCCTACACCAAGGTTTACGCACACGAGAATGTTGAGCTTACCCAGTCTTTAGGTATTAAACAAGCTCCTACACTTGTTGATGTTAAAAATGGCGAAGCAACAAAGTACACTATGGTGGCTGAGATCAAGCAGTTTATTAGTAAATAATGCGGGCGTCAATAAACCGCACAAACATAAAAGCCTACAAAGAAATTTGCAGGCTTTTTAATGTAATGTATATAAAGAGGTAATGAAATATGTATGATATAATTATAGTAGGCGCAGGCCCCGCAGGCTTAACCGCCGCAATTTATGCCCGCCGTGCCAATAAAACAGTTCTTATTTTAGATAAGGGCGCCTTTGGCGGACAGATGGCATTTTCGCCAAAGATTGAAAACTATCCTGCCTTTGATACTATCAGCGGTGCAGAGCTTGCCGATAAAATGGTTGAGCAAGCACTTTCTCAGGGAGCTGACGTTGAGGTTGAAAACGTTGTTTCCGTAAAATGCGAAAACGGCATTAAAACTGTTATCACCGAGGATGGCAATGAGTTTTCGGGAAAGGCATTAATAATTGCAGTTGGCGCAAAGCATCGCCACTTAAACGTTCCCAACGAAGAAAAATTCCTTGGCGAAGGCATCTCCTTCTGTGCAGTGTGTGACGGTGCATTTTATAAGGATAAAACAGTTGCATTGATCGGCGGCGGAAATTCCGCACTTCAGGAAGCAATTCTTCTTTCCGAAACAAGCAAAAAGGTTATAATCGTTCAGAACCTTCCTTACTTAACGGGTGAAAAGAAGCTTCAGGAAATTATTGAAAAACGCGATAATATTGAAGTTATTTTAGGCGCAACCGTTGATTCCGTTAAGGATACTGAAGAATTTTCAGGCATTATCATAAATAAAGACGGCGAAAAGATTGATTTAACCGTTGATGGTATGTTCGTTGCCATCGGTCTTGAGCCTGATAATACGCCCTTTAAGGATTTTGTTGATATAAATCAGTGGGGCTACGTTGATTCCGATGAAACCTGCGTAACAAAAACCGAAGGCATCTTCGTTGCAGGCGATTGCCGTTCAAAGACGTTACGTCAGATCACAACCGCTACGGCTGATGGGGCTTATAGTGCCGTGCAAGCTTGCAAATATATTGACACGCTTTAATTGCGAGCACGACAATTCCTCGCAACTGCGTGTTACAGGCGGTATAATCACTCAGTCATTTACGCTTAGTGTAAACTCCTTCGTAATTAACCACCTGTGCCACTGATTTGCGAGTTTTGTCGCACTCTTAATATAGTGTGTTTAATTTAGTTTATGTTACAATTATAAAAAGGAGAGAGGTTATTACCTTGCTCCTTTTTTTGTATCTCTTAATCTAAAAATGATAAAAGTGTTTACAAATAGTGAATAAAGTGTTAATATATAGTAGGAGGTTTTCTATGAAAAAATTATTTATTATATTATCCATATTTTTAATTATGTGCAGTTTTTTAGGTTGCACCAAGAAAATCGAAAATACGAACGATAAAAGTGGCAACAATCCGCAGGAAAGCTCACCTATCTATGAGGATTATGATTTTGATACTTATGATGATTTTAAAGAGTGGTTTAAAGTAGCAAAAGAAGAAATAAAAGACGATGAAACAACACCTTTATTTGAGCAGTTTGTTGATAACGTGGCATCTGAAAAGATGAAAATATATGCTCCCTATATTGAAGGCATTCCTATGGAATTAAGAAATAGAGAAGGCTTTTCCAACATCACACTTATGGTAAAGGAGTTATATTCAAGACCTCGAATATATTATCATAATGTTTTTGACGGTTATCAAATTACCATAGGACAGACCCATTATTTAGAATCAGATATAGTAAACGTTGATTCTTGTAGCGAAACAATAAAGTCGATTGCGCCTAATGCACCCAATATAGATAACTATCAAAATTTTGAAAGCTATAAGAATATTTATGAGCAACAGTATGAAACGGCATCAGGCAATATTTCGGCTATAGTGTGCGAACTTAAAAACTCAAACAACGTTATAGTGTTTCTCGTATATGATGATGTACTGATAGATATAGAGGGAGATAGTGATGTCTTAACCGAAGACTTCTTTAAAAAGCTTGAATTCAGACCTATAGCATAAGAAATACCCCTTTGAGCTTAAAACTCAAAGGGGACAGAGCACTGACAAACCCTTGCAAACATAGCACCCTGCAAAAATTTTGCAGGGTGCTATTTCCATCGTTGCATTTCACTTGCAAAATTCGGTCATTTACTCTTTTGTAAACTCCCTCTTTTGCAAGTTCAGCGCCTTGGCTTGCAAGGGTTTCTCGAACTCTGACAGTCTGCTGACTTTGCCGGCAGACTGACCCCTTTGAGCTAAAAGCTCAAAGGGGATTTTTTTAACAATTACAAGTATTGCAGTTATTGCATCCGCAGTTATCAAGGCAGTTATTGTTGTTTCCCAATAAAAGAATCAGAAGCACGACAAACCACAGATCGTTGTTGTTACAACAGTTATTGTTTAAAATTAGCAGAAGTACGATAATAAATAACCCGTTATCGTTGGTGGAAAAGAGATTATTGCACATAAAAAAACTCCTTTTATTTTGATTTCTTTAAAATATATGTCAGAAAATAATGAAGTAACACTTTTTTTAAAGAACTCATATTATAAACTGTAAGCGATGCTTACGGTAATTTCTTTATAAAGGAGTATATTTTATGGGTAAATTCTTTTCTTCAAATGATTGCGGTTGCAACGATTGTACATGGATCATCATTTTATTGATCATCCTCTTCTGCTGTGGCGGAAATAACTGTGGCAACGGTTGCTCAAACGGCTTTGGCGGAGATAACTGCTGCTGGATCATCATCCTCATTCTTCTTATTTCCTGCTGTGGTTGCGGCGGAAATGGTGGGCATAACGACGACTGCGGTTGCTAATTCCGAAGCACTGACAATTCCTCACAATACTGTGTTACGAAAGGGATAAAAGCTCAATCACTTACCGCTTTGTAAGCTCATTCGCTTTTACCCTTCCGTGCCTTGTCTTGCAAGTTTTGTCGTACTTCGGGGGAGTGTATAGATACTCTCAAATTAAAGCATAAAATCCTGCATAATGCAGGGTTTTATGTACTATTCAAAGTCAAAACCTTCTTCATTTTCCTTTTTTATTTTATTTAGAAGCATAATATATTGCTTTCGCTTGGCTTCAAGGTTATATATTGCAAAATCAACTTCCTCCTTATCAACGGCATTATTGAACAGATTTATTGCCTGTTGCCATTCCTTGTAAGCCACTTCAATTTCATATTCCATAAAAAACCCCCTTGAATAAACACTATTCAAGGGGATAATTTATTATGTTTTTTTCTTATAAACTCTGCGATTATCAAGCACGTATTGCTTATCTGAGAAGCCACCCTCCTCAACCTCTGCAAGAGCCTTGCGGAAATCATACATTCTTGCATCAATAGTATCAAGATAATGTAAAATCTCGGCTTCGGGGAACATTGGGCGCTTAGGCGAACCGAATTCAGGCTCATAGTGGTGGGAAAGAAGCATATGCTGAAGAAGAATTATCGTTTCCTCGGCGGCACAAACTGCTTTACCTGCCTCCTGCACAAGCAAAGGACCTTGGATAAGGTGACCTAAAAGAAGACCCTTCATAGTATAATCGGTAACAAGCCCCAAATCGGAAGCCGCCATTTCCTCGGTTTTTTCAATATCGTGAGCAATTACGCCTGCAAAGAGCCAGTCAGTATCAAGCTCGGTGTAGACCTTGGCGATGGCTTCGGCGGAAGCAAGCATTGTGGTTATGTGATAAAGAAGTCCGCCACGAACAGAGTGATGAAAGGTCTGTGCGGCAGGGTAGAACATCATCTTTTCACGGCGTTCCTTGACCATATACGTTACCATATCCCTTAAATCATTTTTTCTGATTTTCTGGATATATGAAATAATAACGTTAAACATCTCATCGCAGGTCTTTGGCGCAGAGGGAACAAAATCGTTGATGGAAACGGGATCATCCTCAGTTGCAAGGCGGATCTTTTCGATCCTCAACTGTAACGAATTATTCCATTCAACTACGTTACCACGTACTTTAACTAAAATATGAGGCTTGTAGCCTCTAAATTGGTCTTCGTTAAAGTTCCATATTTTGCCGTTGATCTCGCCTTTTTCATCGGCAAGACCAAGGTCAACGTAATTTTTACCCGTTGAGCCCGTTTTAACAGTAAAGCTTTTAATTAAAAGGAAGCCTTCAAAACCGTCACCGGCTTTAAGCTCGGAAATCATTTTCTGCTCCATAAAAACCACCTTAATAAATTCTTTTGTATAATTGTATCACATTTTCCCCAAAATATAAAGAGAAATTTTTGCGAGGTGACTAACTATTAAAAGTCAAGTGCTTTTTTAAAAAAGTTTAGAAATCAAAAATAGGCGCACTTAAACAAGCCCTATGTTTCAAGGACTTTAAAAGAAAGGTTAGAAATTATCTCATAGCAGCAGGATCATAAAC
>JAZNSH010000037.1:0-10584 GCA_045591115.1 Clostridia bacterium | reverse complement strand
ATATTTTAAACTAAGAGATAGCAATATCTCTGTTTTAATGTGCCCAAAATACAATGTTTTTCCACAATACTGTGTATAATCGTGCGTTTTTTAGCAAAATTTTAAGGCTGCCTCACTTAGTTAGTGAGACAGCCTCTTTTTTTACTATAAACTGTTAGATAAAAATGCCTTTAATCTTTCTGATTTGGGGTTGCCGAAAACCTCTTCGGGAGAACCCTCTTCCTCAATAATGCCGTCAGCCATAAATATAACGCGGTCGGAAACCTCCCGGGCAAACTGCATTTCGTGGGTAACAACGATCATTGTGGAATCGTGTCCCTTAAGAGAGCGAATAACCTTTAAAACCTCGCCCGTAAGTTCAGGATCAAGAGCGCTGGTAGGCTCGTCAAAGCAGAGGATATCGGGCTCAAGCGCCAATGCGCGGGCAATGGCAACACGCTGTTGCTGACCGCCCGAAAGTGTGCAGGGATAAGCATTGATCTTTTCTTCAAGACCAACCTTTCTGATGAGCTCAAACGCCTTTTCTCGGATTTCTTCTTCAGTTCCCATCTTCAATAAGGTAGGCGCAAGAGTAACGTTTTTTAAAACGGAATATTGGGGAAACAAATTGAACTGCTGGAAAACAAGACCGAAATGCAACCGATTCTGTCTTAATTGAGCATCGTTGAGCTTCTTTTTTTGCGCACCGTCATAGACCACCTTGTCATTAACTGTGATAGTGCCGTTTTCAGCAAACTCAAGGAAGTTAAGGCAACGCAAAAGAGTTGTCTTTCCCGAACCTGATGAACCGATTATTGAAAGCACCTCACCCTTTTCAAGGGAAAAGCTTATATCTTTTAAAACTTCGTTTTTACCGAAGGTCTTTGAAAGACCCTCCACATTTAATATACTCATATCTAACCCTTAAAATAATCTAACTTTTTCTCTAATCTGCCAAGCAGAATGGTAAGCAGACCAACAAACAACAAATAGAACGCACCTGTATAGAAAAGAGGCCATACAAGGGCTTGTGTTGCGGCAAGCTCCTTTGCTTGCTTGATGATTTCAGGAATCATTATACAGTTTGCAAGCGCCGTATCCTTTATTAAGGTGATAATTTCGTTGGACATTGGCGGAACGATGCGCTTTATAACCTGCTTAAGTATAATATGCCTGAAAACCTGCTTTTTTCTCAGACCGAGAACGTAACCTGCCTCATACTGTCCTTTTGAGATGCTCTCTATTCCGCCACGGTAGATTTCTGAAAAATAGCAGGCATAATTTAAAGAGAATGCAATAAGCACGGCAGCAAGACCGCCTGCGTTTGTTAAAAGCATCTGAGTAAGTCCGCCATCCTGAGGAATGGTAAAATTGCTTATTATATAGCGATCTATCTGGCTGAAAATGGGGTTATCAAATAAAAGACCCGGAACGTAATAGATTATAAAAATTTGAAGCATCAGCGGTATTCCGCGAACTATCCAAACAAAGGTTTTTGCCACTATCTTTAATGGCTTAAATTTACTCATAGAACAAAAAGCTATAGGCAACCCTAAAGGAATACCTATAAGCAACGTTACAACAAATATAATTAAGGATATAACAAAACCGTTTGCCAAGAAAGCGGTTATTTCTAAAAACGACATAAAATTTCCCTTTACACAAATTTTGCTGACGGGACAGTTATCCCGTCAGCTAAAACTGTTTTTTATTCTGTTATACTGTTAAAATTACTTCTGATCAGCGTAGCTCTTTAAAGTGGTGTTTTCTACACCGTACTTAACTGCAAGAGCCTGAATTTCACCTGATTCAAGAAGCTTTTCAAGCTCGGCATTAACCTTTAATGTAAGATCGCTGCCCTTTTTGAAGCCGATAGCATAATATTCAACATCACTTGTTAAAGCATCAATAACCTTAAGGTTAGCATAGTCACCCTTGCCAACGTAGCTCTCAGCAAGCTGAGCATCAAGAACTGCAAAATCAGCAGTGCCTGAGCTTACCTCAAGAAGAGTGTCTGTCTGCTTAACCGCACTTTTATAAACAACGCCTTCAAAGCCCTTTGCGTAGCTTTCGCCTGCACTGCCTGCTTCAGCAAGACCAATCTTGCCGTTAAGATCCTCTGCGGTTGCGATAGCTGAATCAGCCTTAACAACTACAACCTGACGGTTTTCCATATAGTTATATGAGAAATCAACCTTATCTTTACGAGCTACACCGTCATCATCGGTGCTGTTGCAGGTAAAGCCATTCCAAATGCAGTCAATAACGCCTGAGTTAAGATCAGTGTATTTGTTTTCCCACTGGATCTCTTTAAAGCTAACGTCATAACCAAGGTTTGCGAAAACCTTTTCTGCAAGCTCGGTATCAAAGCCTACAAGCTTACCGCTTTCATCAAGATAATTCATAGGTTTATAAATTGTGTAACCAACAACGATTACGGGTTTCTGTTCCTCCTCATTTGTGGTGCAGCCTGCAAAGCAAGCAACTGCCATAATAACGGCAAGCATAAGAACTAATAATTTTTTCATAACTTTTCTCCTTTAATTTATCGCTTTATTATGCTAAAGCAATGATTTCTTGCTTATGATACCTTATTTTATAAGTATTGTCAACAGTTTTTTGCACTTTTTTTATTTTCAAAAAACATTGCTTGTGCTATAATATATAAAAATGTCTTGAAAGGAGCAGAAAAAGTGAATAAAATTGAGATTCTTGCTCCTGCAGGGGCAATGGAGCAATTAGAAGCGGCAGTTCGTGCAGGTGCCGATGCGGTGTATTTAGGCTACGGAAGCTTTAATGCACGGAGAAACGCTAAAAACTTTTCCTTTGAAGAGTTAAAAGGTGCCGTTAAATATTGCCACGAGCATAGCGTTAAGGTTCACGCAACCATAAACACTTTAATGATGGATAACGAAATATCCGACCTTTATAACACTGTTAAGGAGGTCGTTCTTGCAGGTGTTGATGCGGTGATCGTTCAAGATCTTGGCATTGCAAAAATCATTAAAGAATGTTTTCCATCCCTTGAAATGCACGCATCCACACAACTTACTGCTCACAATCTTTCGGCAGTAAGAGAGCTTGAAAAATTAGGCTTTTCCCGTGTTGTTCTATCCCGTGAGCTTTCCTTTGATGAGATAAAATATATCTGTGAAAATGCAGAGGCTGAAATTGAAGTGTTTGTGCACGGCGCATTGTGTATGTGCTTTTCGGGAGGCTGTTATCTTTCCTCAATTTTAGGGCAAAGAAGCGGCAATCGCGGTCTTTGCGCTCAGCCCTGCCGTCTTGATTTTAAAATAAAAAACCGTGAGTATGCCTTGTCCTTAAAGGATATGTGCCATATTCCCTATATAAATAAGTTAAAGGAGATCGGTGTTGCTTCCTTAAAGATCGAGGGCAGAATGAAGCGCCCTGAGTACGTTTATTCTGCTGTTACCGCTTGCCGTGATGCTCTTTCAGGCAGAAAACCTGATCTTGAAACCTTAAAAAAGGTGTTTTCGCGCTCAGGCTTTACTGACGGATATTTCCTTAATAAGCGCGATCTTACAATGTTCGGCTATCGCACCAAGGAGGATGTTGTTGCCTCCGAGGGTATTTTAAAGGATATTAAGCAAAAGTATAATAATGAGGTGCAGAACGTTCCCATTTCTATTGAGGCTACCTTATATAAAGAAGAAAAAGCAAAGCTTAAAATTTCTGATGGAAAAAATTCCGTTGAGGTCTTGGGGGAAGAGCCTGAAAAGGCAATAAACAGACCTACAAGCAGTGAGGATATCAAAAAACAGCTTTCAAAAACCGGCGGAACGCCTTATTATATTAAGGAAATAAATATTCAGGCAGATGATGATATATCCTATCCCCTTTCGGGCTTAAATGCATTAAGGCGTAAGGCGCTGGAAATGCTCGGCGAAAAGCGTAGGGAAATAAAGGAGCAGGAAATATATGCACTAAAGACCGAGAAAGAAGCAAATCCGCGGAAAAACGATATAGTTATCCGTGCAAATGATATTAAACAGCTTGAAAATATTACTGATGATGTTGCAGTAATTTTGCCCATTGATAAAATAAATGAGGATATTTTATCTCGTTTTTCGCTTGTTATAGGAGAGCTTCCCTCTATAATATTTGATGAAAGCAAAATTAAGATTCCCAATATCAAGTACCTTTATTGTGATAACATCGGCGCAATAAATATAGCAAAAAAGCATAATTTAATTACTGTTGGCGGATGGGGACTTAATATTCTTAATTCCGAAAGTGTTTATAAATTAAAGGAAATGGGCGTAAAAGCCTGCACGGTGTCCTTTGAGGCAAGCAAGAGAAATATTGAGGAGCTTTCAAACCCCATTCCTTTGGGAATTATCGGCTATGGATACCTTCCCTTAATGCGTATGCGTGCTTGCCCCGTTAACGATTGCAAAAATTGCAAGGGTATAAACACGCTAACCGACAGAAAGAACGTTGATTTCACTCTTCTGTGCAATAATAAGCAGTACGTTACTCTTTTAAACTCCCTGCCCTTGTACGTTGGCGATAAAAATATTCAGGCTGATTTTCATATTTTGTATTTTACTCTTGAGGATTCCAAGGAAGTAAATAAAATATATAATATGTACAAAAACGGTTTGACGCCTGACTTCCAAAGAACTAACGGACTATATTTCAAAAATCTTATTTAGGAGAATTTTATGAAAAAACTTGAACTTCTTGCACCTGCAGGAGATATGGAATGTTTAAAAACCGCATTCAAATTCGGTGCTGATGCAGTGTATATTGGCGGACCCTTTATGCAGCTTCGCTCGTCAGTTACGGGGTTTTCCTTGGAAAATATTTCCGAGGCGGTTGAGTATGCTCATTCATTAAATAAAAAGCTTTATGTTACTGTAAATTCCTTTGCAAAAGAGCCTGAGTTTAAGGATATTGTGGAATATGGCAGAAAATTAAAGGAATTAAAGGTTGATGCGGTGATCGTATCTGATCTTGGCGTTATAAGCGTTCTCCGTGAAGCCGTGCCCGACCTTGAAATTCACGTTTCAACTCAGGCAAACTGCCAAAATTCCTTTGCCGCAAAAGTTTATCATTCCTTGGGCGTTAAAAGAATCGTTCTTGCCCGCGAAATGACCTTAGAGGAGATCAAAATCTTTTCCCGTGTTATCCCCCGGGATCTTGAAATTGAGGCCTTCGTTCACGGCGCAATGTGTATGTCCTATTCAGGCAGATGCTTTATAAGCACATATCTTACCGGCAGAAGCGGTAATCGCGGTGAGTGCACTCAGCCCTGCCGTTGGAGATATCACCTTGTCGAGCAGACTCGTCCCAATGAGTTCTTCCCCGTTGAGGAGGGCGAAAAAGGTACAACGCTTTTATCTTCAAGAGATATGAAATGCATTGATTTTATTGATGAGCTTATTGAAGCAGGTGTAACCTCCTTTAAAATTGAGGGCAGAATGAAATCGCCCTATTATGTTGCAACGGTAGTTAATGCCTACCGCCACGCAATAGATAAAACTGCCCCCGTTGAGCTTTTATCAAAGGAGCTTGATTGCGTCAGCCACCGCCCCTATTCAAGCGGATTTTATTTCGGTGAGCTTGAAAGATATATGCCTGATGACGATATGGCATATAAGCAGGATAAGGTTTTCGCAGGTGTTGTTAAATCCTATGAAAAGGGCAGGCTTACCGTAGAACAGCGCAATCATTTCAGAGAGGGCGATGTTTTTGAAGTAATATCCCCCAACAATATCGGTCTTTCCTTTACCGTTCAGAATATGTATAACGGTGAGGGCGAAAAGGTGGAAAAAGCGCCTCATCCCCAGGAAACTATAATCATTGACTGTCCTTTTGAGTTATCAGAGGGCGATATTTTAAGAAAGAGGTAACGTTCAGGTGTTTGGCAGAAACGTTAAAATTGAGATTTTCGGCGAATCCCACGGTGAATGTATAGGCGTTAAGGCTGAAAATCTTAAAAAAGGAGAAAAAATTGACGTTCAGGAGCTTCAGGAGTTTTTAGATCTTCGCGCTCCCGGGAAAAACGAGTTTTCAACACCCCGAAAAGAGGCTGACAAGGTAGAGATTCTTTCGGGCGTGGACGTACACGGTGAAACAAACGGCGAAAAGTTTGAGGCGGTTATCTATAACACCAACACCCGTTCTCAGGATTATGAGAAAACAGTGCCTCGCCCCGGTCACGCAGATTATCCTGCATATATTAAATACGGAAAAATACCTGCGGGCGGCGGAAGATATTCAGGCAGACTTACTGCACCCTTATGTATTATCGGCGGTATTGCCTTGCAGATTCTCAAAAAAAGAGGCATAAAGATCGATGCACACATTTTAAACATTCACGGGCAATATGATGATAGCTTTGACAGCCTTTCAAATGACGTTTTTGATACATATAAAAAGCCTTTTCCCGTTATAAACGATGAAAAAGGCGAAAAAATGAAGGCTGAAATTTTAAAAGCCAAGGCTGAGGGCGATTCCGTTGGCGGAATGGTTGAATGTAAGATAACGGGACTTCCCATTGGCTTGGGCGATGCTCTTTTTGATGGCATCGACGGTCATATTGCCGAGGCAGTTTTTGCAATTCCTGCAGTTAAGGGCATTGAATTCGGCAAAGGCTTTGAGGCTTCAAGGCTTTACGGAAGCGAAAACAACGATAGCTATTATTTCGATAAGGAAGTAAAGGCTTTTTCAAATAATGCAGGCGGTGTTTTAGGCGGTATGTCCTCAGGCTTTCCCCTTATCTTTACCGTTGCCTTTAAGCCTACCCCGTCAATATATAAGGAACAGAAATCCGTAGACTTAAAAACCAATGAAAATACAGCATTTTCCGTTAAAGGCAGGCACGATCCCTGCATAGTTCAGCGCGCAGTTCCGCCGGTAATTGCGGCGGCGGCAATAGCAATTCTCGATCTCTTGGAGGAAGTATGAAAATTTTAGTTTTGAACGGTCCAAATCTTAATCTTTTAGGCACTCGTGAGCCGGGAATTTACGGCAACAGCACCTATAATGATCTCAAAAAAATGATAGAAGATCATTGCAAAAAAAAGAATATATACGTTGAGGTAAAGCAGACCAACCACGAAGGCGTGCTTGTTGATGAAATTCAGAATGCTTTAGGTAATTTTGACGGTATTGTTATAAATCCTGCCGCTTATACCCACACCAGCGTTGCAATCCTGGATGCGGCAAAGGCAGTAAACCTACCGATGGTTGAGGTACATATTTCCGATGTTTCAAAGCGTGAGGATTTTAGGCAGATTTCATATATCCGTTCCGCTTGCAAAAAGATTATTGCAGGCAAAGGCTTCAGGGGATATTTAGAAGCAATAGATTTTTTATGTGAATAAAACAATAATCTGAGAATCTTCGTATTGACATGGAGAATCTTTTGTTATATAATTATCGTGTACGAACACGAAGATATTATGGCGGTGGTTTTATGAGTATTTCAACAAAGAAGATCGCAGAGATTTGCGGAGTTTCTCAGGGCACTGTTGACAGGGCACTGAATAACCGCAAGGGCATCAACGAAGAAACGAAAAAAAGGATACTTCAGGTGGCTGAAGAAAACGGATATAGACCAAATATCCACGCACGTGCAATTAAAAGCGGAAAATCTATGCTTATAGGAATAGTTGTCTTTAACCTCGATAATCAATTTTTTGCGGATATTATAACCGACATAGAGGAATGTGCCTCAAGAAAAGGCTATTCCACGGTGGTTATGTTCACAAATCAGCAGACGCGCCGTGAAATGGAGTGCATCGACAATCTTGCCCGTATGCAGGTTGACGGCATAGTTATCTGCCCTATAAATCAAGGTGAAGAATTTGAAAACTACCTGCTTTCCCTGAAAATTCCCGTGGTAACCGTGGGCAATCGGTTGAGAAAAGTCCCTTATATCGGCATAAACAACGCTCTTGCTATGAAAGAAATTGTTGATTACGTCGTTTCAAAGGGCTATGACCGCCTTATTTACGTTAAGCCCCATATGTTAAAGAACACTACCTTCGCACAGATGGATAGGTTAAGCGCATTTTCAAGAGCGTGTACGAACACGGAACACGTTATAACCGATTCCTACGGTGCGTTGAGTCAGCTTCGGGAAGAAAAGAAAAATGCATTTATCTGTCCTGCTGACGTTTATGCCCTGAAGCTTTTTATCGAGGCAAAAAACCGTAATGCCGGCGTTATTGGCTTTGATAATATAAAATTACTTGATGAATTTAACGTTCCCGTTGACTCTGTTGGTTATGATACCTTCGAAACTGC
Source organism: Clostridia bacterium (assembly GCA_045591115.1). GTDB lineage: Bacteria > Bacillota > Clostridia > Christensenellales > QALW01 > UMGS1322. Next base: position 2,325 of record JAZNSH010000037.1, on the reverse strand, counting down.
CCGTGCCATAACCAATTATCTTATTGACGGAAGAAGCTTTGAAGGATATATTCCCCATAAGATCATCTCAAGAGGATCTATATAATAATAAAACGCGAAAGAAAGATCTTCCGCGTTTTTCTTTTATTCATTTGAAGCAATGGTATAAATTGTGTTCACAAGCACCTCAAGGGCACATTTTATTGTTGGCTTATCGTATTGCTCTTTGCCGATATCGGGCATACACCAGGGTGTTTCCATAGTAAGGATCCACATATTTTTTGAAAGGACGTAATCGGCAAGCATACCCCAATTTCCGTTTGGCTTTACAAGACCTAAGATTCTGTTTTTCGGAAATTCAGGATACTCATTTACCCATTTATCGGTAAGATGTGAAAAAACCGATTTTGCCAAAGTAACATCTTTTTCACCGTAAACGTAAAAAAGAGGATAACCGCCCCAAATGTTGTGATAATCAAGAATTACCTTTGCATCGGAGTTTTCGTCTATAAAAGCTTTTATTATCTGTGTTTCTTCCTCAGAATATGGATGAGTTCCGGGATAAATTTCAGAATCCTTGTCGGTTATTCCCGTAAAACCGGGGGTAAAGTTTCTGTTAAGGTCCACCTGATTTTTGTTTTTTCGGTCATTATGAGCAAAACCCCAGGGGTTTGCAACGGGCACTATTTCAAATAACACGTTGCGGCGGATAAAGCTTAAAATTTCATCACAAGTGTTTTCACAAAGCTCCTTAAAAAATTGTGCCGCAGTCCAGGCACAACCTTGCTCATAGCCGTGGATGGACGTGATCAAAACTATTTTAAAAGCTTTGGGCTTAAAATCCGAAAAGTTTTCAAGCTCGAAATTTGAAAATGTATAGCGATTTATATCAGCGCCAAGCTCTGTTTTCCTTATATATTGAGGAAATTTTTCGCAAAGCGAATCGTAAATATCATAGATCACCTGAGGAGAGCTTTCGGTAAGCTTTATTTTATCACTTAATGAGCCACCCATAACGGTTTGTGGGGCAGAATATATCTTATCTGTAAAGAAAAAATCGGACATAGTGTTCCCTTCATAAAAACCCCCTCAAAGGAGGGGGCGTATTTTTACTGTTGTTTAATAATCTCGGTCATCTTGGGAAGAGCTTCTTCCATTTCGCTTACAAGCTGAATATGGGTACGGCATCTGTCAAGATTATGATTTTCACGGTGAACCTTAAAGTACGTATCACCGTTTAAGTGGTCAGTTAAAAATCTCATACCGCACTCAAAGGTCATCAGAATTGCACCGTAGGGGAAGGAGAGCTTTTCCTCCATTGAAAGACCGTCACCACAGCCTTCAATAAAGCCCTTTGCAAAGGCCTCGTAAAGAGAAATATCAAAGTGAACCTTTGAAAGATCCTGCTCATCCTCAGCGGCAGTTGATGCACCGAAGCGGATGGCATCGCCAAAGTCATTGGCGGGATATCCGGGCATTACCGTATCAAGATCGATAACGCAGAGGGGCTTGCGTGTTTCAATATCAAAAAGAACGTTATTGAGCTTTGTGTCATTGTGGGTAACGCGCAAGGGGAGCTTTGAATATATATCAAAGATCATTTTTATTTCATCGTATCTTGATAAAAAGAAGTCAATTTCATCCTTAACGGATTCTTTTCTGCCTGCAACGTCCTTTTCAATGGCCTCCTTAAAATGCTCAAAGCGCTGAAGAGTGTTGTGGAAGCCGGGGATAGTTTCAACTAAAAGCTCAGCGTTAAAGGAAGCAAGCTTTTTCTGGAATTGACCGAAGCCAAGACCGCAGGAATAAAGATCATCGGCAGACTGCACTGCATCAAGGCTTAAGGAATCGGTTACGAAGATATACACTCTGTAAACGTTGCCGTTAGAGCAAAGATAATATTTTTTGCCGTCAACAGCAGGCATAACACCCATAGTTTCCCTTAAAATATCGCCGTTATTTTTATAAAGCTCCTTCTGCAAGAACTCGGTAACAAGAGTTATGTTGTTCATAAGACCCTCGTAATCCTTGAAAACAGAGGTGTTAATGCGCTGGAGAATGAACTTATCCTCTACGCGAAAGGTATCGTTAATGTGGCCGTTACCCCAAGGGATAACTTTAGCATCTTCATTAAAGCCAAAGGCCTTCAAAACTTCTTTCAAATTACTCATAGGTTTCTTCCTTTTTCGTTTTCTGTGAAATATATTATAATGATTGTTGAACGTTGAAATAATAATTATTTCAACGAAAAACCGTTAAACCGGTTTTTGATCAATCAAATATCAACATATTTGATTGATATTCAACATCCTTGCAATGGAGGTTGGCAAATTTTTATTCAAAAAT
>JAZNSH010000036.1:0-30561 GCA_045591115.1 Clostridia bacterium | reverse complement strand
TTTGAAGGATGCGCGGCGAAAACGCAGGCAATACGAGTGCAGTATTGCCGAGTATTTCAACAAAGCAGACACGGAAATTTATCCTTTAAAATCGGACTCCTTTGCGCGCGCTATAGTATATAGCAAAATGCGGTCATTTACCGTTTTGTAAGTCAACCCCTCACGCCTTGGATTGTGGCGTTTGTCGGATTTCGAAGCTTTGGGGGTGCAATATATGAAACAAAAAACCAAGCATTCAACGCTTGGTTTTTCTGTTATTGGTTAATAAAATAATTGCAGATGATCTCTGCCGAAGAACTGTTGAAATTGGCTTTCATATTTTCTTTTTGCTTTAAAAGGGCAGGCTCATCTGAAAGCCTTTCCAGGATAAACTTGGGAAGATCGGTGTGCTTATCGGTGAGAAATGCCATTGAGTGGTTGGCAAAAAAGATTCTGTTATGTGTTTCACAACCTGAGATAGCATCAATAAATACCATAGGTAACTGCTTTGCGGCGGCCTCGGTAACGCTTATTCCGCCTGCTTTTGTAACGTAAAGATCGGCACTGTCCATTAAAAGGGGAACCTTATCGGTATAGCCGAAGATCTGCACCTTTTCAGATTGAAACTTATCAATGCGCCTTTTAAGCTTTTTGTTGGTTCCGCAAACAACGCTTAAATATACGTTTTCGGGAAGAGCCTTTGCAAGGCTTTTTGTAAGGGACGCCATAGGACCGCAACCCATACTGCCGCACATCATAAGAATGTGCTTTGAGCCTTCGGGAAGGGAAAGAGCCTCCCGTGCAAGCTTCTTTTCTGTTTTCTCGTAGAAAATGTTTTTAACGGGAATGCCTGCGGGTACTATCTTTTTCTTGGGAACACCGCAGGAAATGAATTCCTCTGTAAGATCCTTGTGAGGGATAAAGTAAAGGTCAAGTGGCGAGGTTGCAACACCGGGGGAACAGGTGTAATCGGTGGCAACGAAGACGGTTTTTAAGCTTGAGGGGAACTTTTTCATCAGGCAAGAAGTCATCATTGCCGAAAAGGAATGAACACAGATGATACCCGTATAGCCGTTTTCCTCAATAAATTTATGTAATTTTTTTACGCCTAAGCGGAAATATTTATAGGAAAGTGATTTATCACCAAAGGATGAGGGGTGCTTTTCGGCAAACTCATAGCCCTTATCAAATAAAACAGGGGCGTGGCGGTAAATTTTAGAATGCATATTTCCGATCAAACGGGATAGAGGTCTTGAAACAAAGGCAAGAGCATCGGCACTGTCACACTCAATATTATGTTCTTTGAACTTTTCCTTTATTGAACCTGCAGTTGAATTATGACCCATACCCGTGTTGCAGGTAAGAATAAGAATTTTCAAAAGATCACCTCGGATATATTATAATTACTTGCAACTTTTCTGTCAAGAAAGGATTTTTTTGTCATATTCAGGAGCTTGACGAAGCCGGCAAAATAAAATATAATGGATGTTGAGTGTGAAAACAGCATTTTAATGATTATATATTAGGCGGTATTATGAGAGAAGAAGAAAGCTTAGTGGCAGTATTCTTTCGCACAATAGCCATTTTTCTTTCAATAGTGATCATCATTGTGGCACTGTTGTACGGCGGATGGCTTTATTTAACGAAGGATCTGACGTTAAAGGAATATAATCCAAACGTAAGCGTTGATATAGATGAGAGTAACATCTATGAAAGCGATATAAAAAGCGTTAAGGAAAAGATAATTGATTGGCAGAAAAACGGTCAGCCGGCAAAGGATGATAACGTTTTAAACATTCTTTTAATGGGAATTGATGTTGAAAGCAGTGATATGAATAAAAATTCCCGTGCCGATGCGATGATGCTCGTTTCCATAAACCATAACACCAAGACCATAACTCTTGCATCAATTTTAAGGGATCAGTATTGCTATATAGAAAAGAGAGATTCCTTTGAAAAGCTCCACCACGGCAACGGCTATGGCGGACCTGAAATGCAGATAGAGCTTATTGAAAAATACTATAAAATATCCATTGATAATTATGCTCTGGTAAACTTCTATTCCCTGCCAAAGATCATTGATGAAATGGGCGGAATAAAGGTTAACATAACCAAAACGGAAGCCGATTATATGAACACCTATTGGGGCACAAAGGTAAAAACGGGTGAAAATGTTGTTGACGGTGCCACCGCACTTATTTATATGCGCATCCGCCACTATACCGGCGGTGATACTGCCCGCGTTTCAAGGCAACAGCAGGTTATAAAAACGGTGTTCAATGAAATGAAAAAGCAGAGCAAAACAGAGCTTATTGCACTTATGACCGAGCTTGTAAAGTACGTTCGAACCGGCTATACCTCCAATGAGGTTCTTTCCCTATCTGCCGATGCTCTCACGAAGGGATGGTTTGATTATAAGATACAACAGATCAGCCTTCCCGATGAAAGCTGTTCAACGGGCACTACCATTGATAACGTTTGGTATTGGCAGGTGGATTATCCTCTTGCCGCACAGAAAATGCAAAAAGCCATTTACGGAAAAAGCAATATTATATTATCGGAAAAAAGATAAACCGCTGATTGAGAAATCAGCGGTTTTAGACTATTATAGATAAAATGTGCTTTTTTTGAAAAATATATAATAATAAGTTTTTTGCAGCGACAGGTGCGGTGCAAAAAACACCTTACACAAGGCAAGTCGCCAGCTTTAGCGGGCACGCAGCCGCGTGAAACTCAAAAAATATAAAAGGGGCGTTTTTCGCCCCGTTATGTTTTTTGAAGGGGGAAGACGTTGTCTTCGCCCTCAATCAGCGGTTTTTCAATTCTAAATAGCCTTCCAGCGAGTCGCGGTCGCTGACGGTAAGCTCATTAAAGCCGTAAAATTCCATAAATGAAGAAAGAATACATCCGCCAAAGACGATAATATCGGCTCTTGGTGCAAAATATCCCGAATAGAGCTTTCTTTCTTCGGAGGTCATTTCTGCAAGCTTATTAAGCTCATCATCAAGGCACTTTTTTGTTAAAATGCCGTTCTGAACCGTTTGGGGCGCATATTCCGTTATACCCTTTGATAAAGAAAAGATGGTAAAGGGCGTTCCGCTTACGCCGATAAGAGTTTTTGCCGATAAAATATCTGTGTGAGCCTTATAATCCTCAAGATAGTTTTCTTTAACGAATTCCTTTACGGGAGCAATATTTACCTTTCCCGAAGAGGACATAAACTGCTCCTTTAATCTTACACCGCCCGTCTTTTGGGAAAGCGCTCTTAAAACACCCTTTTCCTTGGTGACAACCTCAGTTGAACCGCCACCGATATCAATTACGGCAGGGGAGGGGAAATTTTGGGATGCACCGATAAAGGCTATCTCGCCCTCCAATTCACCGGGAATAATATCAAGAAAAACACCTGTTTTTTCAAGGATCATTTGGCTGAAAACATCTTTATTTACGCTTTCGCGGACAACTGCAGTTGCGTAAATATAAATTTCCTCCGCCTTGTTTTCCCTTGCGATGTTAACAAAATCTCTGACTGCATTGCTTGTTCTTTCCATAGGAACGGGAAGCATTTTATCAGAGGACAGAATGCCCTCACCAAGCCTTGTTGTTGAGAGCATTTTCAAAATCTGTTTTTGTTCATTTTTTAAAACGTCCGCCACGTAAAGTCGGGTGGAGTTTGTGCCGATATCAATTACTGCTTTTATCATTTTTCAACAATATCTATGCGGATCTCGCCTTCCTGAACCATACCGAAATGTGAGCGCATATATTTATCAATGTACTCTAAAGTGGTCTGATCCTCAATTTCCTTTAATCTCTGATGATAGGCGGCCTCGATCTTGGCGTTTTCCGCCTTCATCTGATCTATTTGTTCCTGTTGCTGTTTAAGAACCATTTCCTGATTTATGTAGGTGTAACAAAAACTGCCCAATAAAAATATGAGAACAAGCGTACCTATAAGGCGTAAGGGATGGGTTTTTCTCTTTTTCGCCATCAGAAAATGCTCCTTTCAAAAGTCTATTTCAGCATACGCTTAAAGAAAGAGGTGTTCTTCAACCGTACATATAAATTATATAGGATTTTGGCAAAAAAGTCTATAGAAATTTTTATAAATTTTCCTAAACTTGCACGCTCTGCGCAAAAACCAAGAAAAATGCCCGAAAAGAAGTAAAATTCCAATTTTCCGCTATTGTAAAGCTGAATCGTAACGGCTGAAAGAATAAAAAATATCAGGGAAAAAAGTATATCGGAAAGGTGCAGAAAAATGCCCTGCCGTTTCAGGCGGAACATATAGAAAAAATCATAGATCGCGCCAAGCACAATGCCTAAGCAAATGAAAACCGCAAAGAGCGGTGCTTGGCGGGTGGTTACAAACAGCATTTACTTAAACAACCGTGATAAAAATCCGCTTCTTGAATCGTTATCCGAATATTCAACCCCTGAAATAAAGCCGTCAACAATTAAAATTCCGTTATCGAGATCCAGGCGGGAAATGTGTAATCCTTGCCCGTAAACGGAGATTCCCGAGGAATCCAACCTCGCCGAAACCTCGCTGTCATCAAAGGTATCCACCTGCTTTACGCCCGTTATGCTTATTTTCTCACGGTTCTCAATGTTGACGCTTGCACGCATCGCCGTCCGTTTTTCGCTTAAAGTCAGTTCATTCATCTTTTTATCCTCCTTTTTTATAAGGATATGATAAAAAAACGAGTTATATTATTAAAAATTATAATTAGTTTTTGCGCTTTGCGGTTTACTCAATACCAAGAAGCCAATTTGCGGAAACACCGAGAATTTTTGAAAGCTCGCGTATCTCATAATCGGCAACGAAGCGTGTGCCGATCTCAATTCTCGAAATACTGTCGCGTTCAATAGTTATTCCCTCAATTTGAAGTTTTGCGGCTAAAGCACTTTGTGTAAGCTTTAAACGGCATCTTGCCTCGTGGACTCTTTCACCACATATGTTTTTTCTGCCCTCAAAATCATAGATCTTCATAAAAACTCCTTTTTGCAAAAATGCGACAAAGATAAGAAATTTTCTTGACAATAACACACTTTTTCAATATAATTGTGTTAAAGATAAGAATCAGTTAAGTTAAAGAGATTTTTATTTAAAAAATGAGAGGAGAACCGGAAAAAATGAAAGAATCAAGATGGAGAGTACTAAATGTAATACAAATAGTATTGGTAATGTTTTTTATATTTTTATTATTTGTTGAGGGCTTTTTTAAACTTGAAACAAAAATGTATATAAACTCCGAAACCTATGATAAAATCTATGAAAGAGTAGAAGGGGATGAAAAATCCGTTTCGTTTTTTGGATTCAGTACTTATATTGAAGAACTGGAAAGTTTTCAGGAGTGGGAAAGCGATCTGAGAAATGAAGAACACTTAAAATTAGAAGAGTGTAGAAATATGTATGATCTGCCTACGGATTATGCACGAATAGATTATAATTTAGAGGGAAGCAATCCCGGCTTCAATGCTGATTTTTGTTTTTATATGCTTATATGTGTAGGAGCGGGCGTCATAGCAATGTTGATTTTTAAATTTATCAATATTGCAAAAAGTGAAAGGTATTGGTATCCGAAATGGCTTATTATAATTCCGTATTTTTTGCTGTTAAGCATCTTTGCGGCATTTATTGTGTCATTTGTTAAGAATAATGGTATGGCGGAACATTCAATTATATATGGTGAAAATCCAAGTGTATACAATGAGGTCACAGTAGGTAGCATTGAAACAAGATTTTTTCCAAATATTATATTCTTTATAGTAATACTGATAAATATTATAATGATCATAGTCGAATCAATTATTATGTCTGGGGCTAAAAAGAATAAAAATGGAGCTCAGCCGATCAAAAAAATAAAAGGTAACACACCCGCACAACTTAAACAATATAAAGAATTGTTGGATAGCGGAGTAATTAACCAGGAAGAGTTTGAATTAAAGAAAAATCAATTGTTGAATATGTGAAAAAATGCGATTGACATTTTGTCAATCGCATTTTTTGTTTGAATATTAAGTTTTAAGTTGTTTTAAGCACGTGCTTCTGAAAATCGTGAATTTCCATAAAGCGGGGATGCCCGTAGGAGTGGGAGGTTATGCGATTTATAATTTTATCATCCTTAAAAAGATTTTCAAATTTGCTATGGAGCTCATCGGTTTCAATATTGTGCTTTTTATATAGTTTTATAAGTGCCATTGAAGCGTGAGTGAAAACATCAAAATATATGGGGTTATATTTTTCGGTGGCTTCTTCACGATACATTTCTTTAAAAAATTCATTTTCATCAAAAACAAGTGGCTCAATTAAAGAAATATCTTCATTTTCACCAAGTCGCCCTAAAAGACACAAGGCGATTGACGTGCGCAACTGATTTGAACGACGGCAATCGGTAAAACGGAAAGAATCACGGTTTTCAACAATTTCACGAAGAAGAGGCAATGCACGGCAATCATTCATAATGCCTAATGCAATGGCACAGTTATATTTTGTAAGAGCGTTGTCTGCGGTTAAGAGCTTATTATATATGATTTCTGCAGTTTCTTTTTTATTTTCTGAAACGTAAGCGGACCATATCATAGCACCGGGGGTAGTGGTTTCAAGCAAGTGAAGATTTTTTTCTATATCAAAAACTATAGGCGTATAGGTGTTGCGACTACCGTTGGCAAAGCCAAAGATTCTTTGATTGTTGCTTTTGAAACAGCCACGTTCCTTTACTTTTTCTAAATATTGAGGATAATCGATTTCAAGAAAATCACATTGGTTTTTTACCGCCATTGAACAAGCAAGCCCTACACATTCGCCCATTCTGAACATATCTCTGTTCATTCTGATACTGCTTAAAGAATAGGAATCGGCACTTATGCATCTGCCTGCCGTAACAATACCCTTAAAGTTTTTGGGAACAACGCAACCCAGAGGAACTTTAATTGAAACGGTAACCGTCGAAAGATTGCTGATTACAAACCAGTTTTGGAATAAATCCTCATCCAACGCCATATCGTGGCCATGCTTATCAACGTCGGAATAGGCATAGAACAGAGTTTTTTCGCAAGGTGTGTCATAAAGGATATTTTCTAATTTTACCACGTCTTCTCCTTCGAAAAACAGACCTTCACGAACACCTGTAATAGATGCAACGTTGATAAACTCACCTTTATCAATAAATTTTGCACTGTTTGCGTGGGCAAGAATAGTTTTTTTGGAAAAATCTATCTTGTCATATTGATTTATGTATCCGCTGTCATCATTGATGCTCATAAAGCATCGATTAGCAAAATATATCGTTCTAACGGTAAATGGTACGGTCTTTCCGTCAATTTTTCTGCCGTAGCTTTTTTCTACGGGGAGCATTCTTATAAGATGCCCGTCACTTGTTGCGTCAATAACCATTTTTGCGCCAATGGAGATAATGCCTTCGTTTGTTAAAACCTGAACGCCTTTAACGCGGTTATCCTCCACATAAATGCCGATGGGAGTATGATTGCAAAGCGTTTTTACACCGCTTTTTTTGAGCCTTTTGTATAATACGGTTTGCTTTGTTTCGGGCTGTTGGTTGCCTGCAAGGAAAACGTCACGATTATATTTTTCCTCGTCTTCAAGATAGCTTCCGCCCTCATCGCCATAATAATACATACAAACGTTTCCGCGAACGTGCATACCGCCTATGCAGGAGGAATATTCCAAAAGAATAACGTCACTACCTTCTCTTGCGGCACTATCGGCGGCATAAACACCTGCGGTGCCTGCACCAACGCAGAGGATATCGCAGGTTAATGAAAAATCGGGAGCTGATTCTGTTATATGCAAGCTGTTATCTTTTAAGGTGTAAAGCTTCATTATTTTGCACCTCCCTGAAATAAAATGCCTGCTTCAAAGGCTTCAATGGGAGAAGAAAAATTAAAATCTTTGGGAAATCCTTTGGAAGAATCTTTCCCGGTGAAAAAAACGGGGGCAACGTAAAGAATCTTTGCTTCTGTGCCTGCTAAAAGCCATTTATCGTGAATATTGATGAGCATTTCGTTAATATCAAGGATTTCAGCGGGCAGATGCATTGCAAATCTGTCATCAAAAAATGCTTTTTCAAAGGTTGCATCTTCGAAAGTATTGGATAAAAGCTTTGTGGCAGAATCAATATCCTCAGTCATTGATAAAACTGTCAAAAACCTTTTTGCGTCTTTTGGGGGCCTTGTATCAAAAACGTTCTTTGCATAAATGGTGCTTAAGCCTTCAGATGAAATAACTGTAATTTCAAAGATTCCATCGGTTTTTATATAATTTACCACTCTGCTTTTAAGCAGAATTTCAACGTTTTCTTTTGTTAAAAACTCACAGAAAGCCGGTTCAAAGGCGTTGGTGCACATATAGCCGTCTTTAAATAAATTATATTTTTCAAATACAGAATTAAGCCTTTTGCCAAGGTCGGTAACGGGGGAATAATCATCACAAACAAAGCTTCTCAAGGGCAGATAAAACTGAGTATCACAACACTGAGTTTCTTCAATGATAATTGAGTTTCCGTTTTTCAGCGCATAGCCTACTGCACTATAGCCTGAACCGATGATCAAAGCATCGTATATGTGCATAAAATTCATCCTTTCTATGCTCAAGATTAAAAATATTATATAATAGTTTCTTAATAAATTCAATAGCAAAATGTGTGGTTCGCTTGGCATTTTGTGAGGTTGGAAAAATAAAATGAGCTGAGAAATTTGTTTTAAAGATTCCTATTGCAAAAACTTGAATTATATAATATAATATATAACTATGAGATACTGTTTTGATTTATTTTCTGAGGCAGATACGATAGCCTTAGGTGAAAAGATTGGTAAAAACTTAATAAAGGGTGCATTTATTGCGCTTTCAGGCGATTTAGGTGCAGGAAAGACCGTTTTTGTAAAGGGTCTTGCAAAGGGGCTTCAGGTAAAGGAAAGGATAGTCAGCCCAACCTATACCATAATGTGCCAATATTTCGGAGAAAAAGAGCTGTATCATTTTGATCTTTACCGCATAACGGAGGATGATTGTTATGATTCGGGCTTTGATGATTTCTTTTTTGATGAAAATGCCGTTTGCGCGGTGGAGTGGAGTGAACGTCTTACAAGCTTTCCTAAACACAAAATGACCGTGCATATTGAAAAGACCGGCGAAAATTCCCGCAAGGCAACGGTAATTGACGAAAACAACTTGTTAAACGGAGATTTTAAATGAACATTCTTGCAATAGATACTTCAAGTGTATATGCTTCCTCTGCCATTATGCGTGATGGCGTTGTGATCTTTGAAAAGGCGCTTTCCTGCGGTCTTGTTCATTCAAAATCGGTTTTGCCCTTAATTGAGGATGCCTTAAAAAGCGTTAATATGGACGTTGAGGAAATTGATGTTTTTGCTTGCGTTGCCGGGCCCGGCTCCTTTACGGGGGTGAGGATTGGTGTTTGCGCAATAAAGGGTTTGGCACAGAGCCTTAATAAACCCTGCGTAGGCGTAAATTCTCTTGATTGCTTAAGTTTAAATTCCGATTCTGAGCTTGTTTGCCCCATAATGGATGCACGGCGCGGTCAGGTTTACACGGCAGTATATGAAAATGGCGAAATAATAAGAGATTATGATGTTTGTCCCATTGAGGATGTGCTTCAGTTTGTAAAGGGCAGAAAATGCACCTTTACAGGTGACGGTATTTATGTTTTCCGTGAGAAAATTGAAGAGGTTTTAGGCGAAAATGCACTTTTCACCAAACCTCAGCATACATATTTAAGGGCGTCATCGGCACTTTATATTGCAAAAAAGCAGATTGAGGAAGGCAAGCTTCTTTCAGCGGCGGCATTGGATGCTATTTACTTAAGAAAGCCTCAGGCGGAGAGGGAATATGAAAGCAGAAATTCATAATCTGAATGAAAAGTTTCTTGACGAAATTGATATAATTGAAAAGGCTTCTTTTAAGCATCCCTGGTCAAAGCTTTCTTATTACGTTGAAATTAATGAGCCTAATGCAATTTACAAGGTTATAACCGTTGAAAATGAAGTGGTTGCTTACGGCGGATTTCATCAAATTTTTGATGAAGCACATATAACGAACATTGCCGTTAAAGAAAGCTTCAGGCATCAAGGCTTTGGCAAAATGCTTATGGATGCTTTAATAAAAGAGGCAAAGGAAAGAGAAATCGTTGCAATGACGTTGGAGGTTCGTGTTTCCAACGTAAATGCATTAAAGCTTTATGAAAAATTCGGCTTTAAAAGCGCAGGAGTGCGTCCTAAATATTACCCTGACGGGGAGGATGCCTTTATTATGTGGCTGGAGGATATTTCAGATTGATAATTGATATTGATAATCTAAAAATAAACTATATAACCGAGGGTGAGGGCGAGGATATCGTTATTCTTCACGGATGGGGTTATGATATAACGCTTTTGGAAAGACTTAAAAACGCACTTAAGGATTCTTATCGCGTAACCCTTATTGATCTTCCGGGGCACGGAGGATCAAGTGAGCCTGAAACACCTATCACCGTTTATGATTATGCGGATATAGTTGAAAAAACCTTAGATAAGCTTAACATTAAAAGTGCATATTTTATCGGTCATTCCTTTGGATGCAGGCTTTCAATAATAATTGCCTCAAGAAATCCTCAAAGAATCAAACGAATGGTTTTGTGCGGTGCGGCAGGCATTAAGGATAAAAGATCGTTTAAATATTACGTTAAGGTTTACACATATAAGATCGGTAAATTTTTCTTAAAAACCTTTAACCCCAAAAAGTTTGAGGAATGGAAGAAGAACAAAGGCTCAGAGGATTATAAAAAGCTTTCCGACACTATGAAGGCAACCTTCTCAAAGATAGTTAATGAGGATCTCACGTATCTTTTAGAAAAAGTTCAGGCACCCACCTTCTTGGTGTGGGGTGAATTGGATACGGCAACACCCCTTTATATGGCGGAAATTATGGAAAAGAAGATTCCCGATTGCGCCAAGGCGGTTTATATGGGCAGAACTCATTATGCATTTTTAGAGGAAATGCCAAGAACCGTTGCTATTATCAGGACGTTTTTTAAGGAGTAAACAATGGAATTTTTAGGAATAGGCATTGCAGTTGTGATTTCTGCTTTTGCGCTTCTTTTAGCAAAATATTATATACATATGCTTCAGCTTGAGGGATATTTTGTTTCCCAATATATCCCGCATCTCTTTAAAAGAGTGAGAAACCCTAAATTACTGTTTAAGCCACAGCAAGCAAAAAAACCGCTGGTGTTTACGGCAAGAATTAAAAGGCTTTACTTCTGCCTTTTTGTTATCACCTTGATCATTAACGTTTTCATCGGTGTGTGGGGCAAAATATATCTCTTCCCACTGATGCTTTTAACCCTTTTAAGCATTTCGGTTTTAGTGCTTTTGGCATTGCTTATTATGATTCCCGTTGAAAAGAGCATTGCCAAGCGGTATGTTTTGGATGCAAAAAAACGTCTTGAAGCAAGAAAGGATTTAAAGATCGTTGCCATCACGGGCAGTTACGGTAAAACAAGCACAAAATTTATTTTATCAACTATTTTAAGTGAACGCTTTGCCTGCCTTACACCGCCCTCAAGCTATAACACCACAATGGGCGTTGTTCGCGTTATCAGGGAAAGGCTTCAGCCTGATGATGAGGTTTTCATTTGCGAAATGGGCTCCCGTCACATAGGCGATATTAAGGAAATTTGCGATTTTGTTCATCCCCACAACGCACTTATCACATCAATAGGACCTCAGCATCTTGATACCTTTGGCTCCATTGAAGGCGTTAAAAAGGGCAAGTTTGAGCTTATTGAGGCTCTGCCCAAGGATGGTTTGGCAGTTTTCGCTTCAACAAACGAGCATATATTGGAGCTTTATGAAAAATCACAGAACAGAAAGCTCACCGCAGGCTTTAATGATTCGGATGCAGTTCGTGCGGAAAATATTTCCGTTGGCTGTTCAGGCAGTGCTTTTACCCTTATATATAAGGACGAAAAAATCGAGTGCGTTACAAGGCTTTTAGGCAAGCATAACATTTCAAACATTCTTGTGGCTGCGGCAATGGCTCTTGAAATGGGGCTTACTATGGAAGAGGTTCAGCGCGGTATTTCAAAGATTCAGCCCGTTGAACACAGATTGCAGATTGTTAACCAACGCCCCGTAACCATAATTGACGATGCCTTTAACTCATCACCTAACGGTGCATCTGCCGCTTTGGATGTTTTAGGTGCATTTACCGGCAGAAGAATAATCGTTACGCCCGGCTTCGTTGAGCTTGGCAAGGATCAGGATAAATATCATTTTGAGCTCGGTCAGAAAATAAAGGATAACGCTGATGTTGCTATTTTAGTTGGCAAAAAGCGGACCGAAAAGATAAAAGAGGGCATCGGTGAATTTAAGGGCGAGGTTTATCAGGTTTCATCATTAACCGAGGCAACCGCACTTTTACAGAAGATAACCTTTGCAGGTGACGTTGTTTTATTTGAAAACGACCTTCCCGATAACTTTAATGAGTAAGGAGACAGTATTATGTTAAACATTGCAGTATTTTTCGGCGGAAAGACAGTTGAACACGATGTATCAATTGTTACGGCGCAACAGCTTATTCAGAATATGGATAAAACCAAATTCAATCCCGTGCCCGTATATATTACCCGCGAGGGTGATTGGTATTCAGGGGAAAAGTTAAATAAGATCGAGGCATTTAAGAGCTTTGATAAGGGTGATAAGGAGGTTATTCGCGTTTATCTTCCCGCAAACACCCGTGTTAAACAGCTTTACCGCTTTACTCCTGAAAAGAAAGGTCTTTTCGGTAAGGAAAATAACGTTTATACAACTATTGATGCGGCAATTATCGCAATGCACGGCTTAAACGGTGAGGATGGCACTCTTCAGGGGCTTTTGGAGCTTGCAGATATTCCTTACACCTCTTCAGGTGTTTTAGGCTCTGCGTCGGGTATGGATAAGATCTTAATGAAAGCAGTGTTTATGGGTGCAGGACTTCCCGTTTTACCCTACACATATTTTGACCGCGATGCATGGAAAAAGGATGAAGCTTCAATCTTGGATAAGTGCGAAAAGGCTCTTAAATATCCTATGTTCGTTAAGCCCTCAAACTTAGGCTCATCTATCGGTATTTCAAAGGCTCATAACAGAGAAGAGCTTAAAAATGCCATTGATGTTGCAAAAGAATATGACAGACGAATCTTAGTTGAGCAGGGTGTTGATTCACCTAAGGAGATCAACTGCTCGGCTTTAGGCTTTGGTGATGACGTTTCTGCTTCTGTTTGTGAAATGCCCTATAACAGCGATGAATTCCTGACCTTTTCCGATAAATACTTAAACGGCGGAAAGAATCAGGCAGGTATGGAAGCACTTTCAAGACGTATTCCCGCACCTATTCCCGATGAAATGACCGAAAAAATTCAGGAAATGACAAAAGAAGTTTTCAAGCTGATGGATTGTAAAGGCGTTGTTCGCATTGATTATATGTGTGACAAGGAGCTTAAGGAACTTTATATAAACGAGATAAACACTATTCCCGGCTCATTTGCCTTCTATTTGTGGGAGCCTCTTGGAATTTCTTACACTCAGCTTATTGAAAAGCTTATTGATATTGCCATTTGTGCCCACAAGGACAAAAAGAAAAATAACTTTGCTTTTGATTCCGAGATAATTGCAGGCTTTGCACGCAACAGCCAGAAGGCAGGCAAATTCGGCGGAAACAAGTTTGGTAAATTATGAAAAAGATAGTTTGTATAATTCTTTGCCTTTTTTTTCTGACGGGTTGCGTTTCCTCGGAAAATAAGGAAACGGTTAAAAACACTCTTGATGCTTACTTTGAGGCACTTAAGACAAGAGATTATGAAAAAGCCAACTCAATGGTCGTTCTTGGCGATGAAACCATTTCCGCAAGCATCGAAAGCAATAATGTTAATGACGTTATTTTTAAGGATGTTACTTATGAAATATGGGATATTACCGAGGAAGAGGACTTTTTGTGTGCTGAGGTGGTAATAACACAGATAAGTCTTCAGGCGGCATATGCAGATACGGTTAAGGAATATGCCGATTACGTTGCCGAAGCAAAAAAGCAGAACAGAGTTTTCACCGAGGAAGCACTTGAAAATAAATGGAACGATATTTTTTATAAATACGTTTCCAAGGTAAAGGACAAGGTCTCCTTAAAATGCACGGTGTATATTCTTCGGGAAAAAGATAAAGAACCTGTTATTGTTATGACTAAGGAATTCAGAAATTGCCTTTTCGGAGGCGAGCTTGATGCAATAAACGCATTACAGAAAGGATAATAAAATGAGCGAATTAAAAATAAAATTACTTGAGCTTTTACACGATGATGCCTTTTTAACAAAGGACAAGCTTGCAATAATGCTTGGTAAAGAGGAAAGCGAAATTGCAAATGCAATAAATGAGCTTGAAAAAGACGGAGTTATTATGGGTTACGGTGCCATCATCAACACCGAAAAAACCAATTCGGACAATGTTTCAGCTCTCATTGAGGTTAAAATAACTCCTCAGCGTGACAGAGGCTTTGATGCCATTGCAAGAACCATTTATTCATTCCCTGAGGTAAAATCCTGCTATCTTATGAGCGGTGCTTATGATCTTATGGTTATCGTTGAGGGTGAAAACATCCGTCAGGTTGCAAACTTCGTTTCCTCAAAGCTTTCGGTGCTTGATAACGTTTTGAGCTGTGCAACACACTTTATTCTTAAGTGCTATAAGCAGGATGGCAATATTTTTGCCGAAAAGAACGATGATAAACGTCAGGCGGTGTCTCCGTGAATTGGCAGGATAAAATTTCAAAAACGGTAGGGGCAATTCCGCCCTCGGGCATCCGTAAATTTTTCGATATAGTTAAAACAATGCCCGATGCAATATCCTTAGGTGTAGGTGAGCCTGATTTCATTTCGCCTTGGCACATCCGCGAAGCCGCCATCGAATCCATCAGAAACGGTGAAACGGCTTACACCTCCAATGCAGGCAGTCCTGAATTAAGAGAGAATATTGCAAAATATATGTACACCCGCTTTTCTCTTTCATATGATCCTATGAAGGAGGTCATCGTTACCGTTGGTGCATCAGAGGCTATTGATCTTTCAATGCGCGCGCTGATCGAGCCGGGCGATGAGGTTATTATCCCTGATCCCAGCTATGTTTCTTACGTTCCCAACGTAACTATGGTTAACGGTGTTCCCGTACCCGTGCCCACAAAGGCGGAAAACGATTTCAGAATTACTCCCGATGAGATCGAAAAAGCGATAACACCTAAAACAAAGGCAATTATTTTGCCTTATCCCAATAACCCTACCGGCGCGGTAATGGAGAAGCATCACCTTGAGGAAATTGCCAAGGTTATTAAAAAACACGATCTTATCGTTATTTCCGATGAGATATATGCTGAGCTTTCTTACGGAATAAAGCACGTTTCCATTGCAAGCATCGAGGGAATGAGAGAACGCACAATAGTTATCAACGGCTTTTCAAAGGCATTTGCGATGACCGGCTGGCGTGTAGGCTTTGTGTGCGCACCTGAGGAAGTGCTTTCCGTAATGCTGAAAATTCATCAGTACGTAATTATGTGCTCCTCCACAATGAGTCAGGCGGCGGCAACCGAGGCGTTGGAGCGCGCCTTTGAGGACGGTTTTAAGGACGTAATACGTATGCACGATGATTATGATATGCGCCGCAGAGTTATCTATCACGCTTTAAATAAAATGGGTCTTAAGTGTTTTGAGCCTAAAGGTGCATTCTATATATTCCCTTCAATAAAATCTACGGGACTTTCAAGTGAGGATTTTGCCAAAAAGCTTCTTGAAAGTCAGCACGTTGCCGTTGTGCCGGGCACTGCCTTTGGCGTAAGCGGTGAAGGATTTGTTCGCTGCTCGTACGCTTCAAGTCTTAAAAATATCAATGAGGCAATGGAAAGAATAAAGAGATTTCTGGAGGAATTAAATGCTTAATATAGTGCTTGTTGAACCTGAAATCCCTTATAACACAGGCAATATTGCCCGCACCTGCGCCGCAAGCGGAGCATCACTTCATTTGGTAAGACCCTTAGGCTTTTCTTTGGATGATAAAAATCTCAAACGTGCAGGTCTTGATTATTGGAATCTTCTTGATATCAGCTATTATGACAGTTTTTTGGAGGTTCGCCAAAGGTTTAAGGATGCGCCCTTTTTCTATGCAACCACAAAAGGTGGCAAAATATATTCCGATGCTAAGATCCCCGATGGAAGCTTTATAGTTTTCGGCAAGGAGACAAAGGGCCTGCCTGAGGAACTTTTAAAGAAAAATCTTGATTCCTGCATCCGAATCCCTATGGTTGACGGTGCAAGATCATTAAATCTTTGTAACAGCGTTGCCATTGTGCTTTACGAAGGCTTAAGGCAGAACAATTTTGAAAATATGCTTTTATTTGGAAAGCTGAAGGAAGATATAGGCAAAATTTGATTTCGGAAAAATTTCGATAGCTTGATTATTGACTACGTTGCTATTTATAATGATTATCAAATGTCGAGAAATTAAGATGATAAAATATGGAGGTAAGATATGAAAAAATTTCGATAGCTTGATTATTGACTACGTTGCTATTTATAATGATTATCAAATGTCGAGAAATTAAGATGATAAAATATGGAGGTAAGATATGAAAAAATTTTGATAGCTTGATTATTGACTACGTTGCTATTTATAATGATTATCAAATGTCGAGAAATTAAGATGATAAAATATGGAGGTAAGATATGAAAAAATTTCTGTCGATAATGTTATTTGTATTTATATTTTTGACGTCAGTTTTAAACGGTTCAACTGTTTTTGCGGAAGAAGCGGATTATACTGTTGAAAAGTATAACGTCGCTGAAATTACAATGATTAGCGCAAAGAAATACGATCGTCCATATGTTGATGTTGAAATTGATGCCGTTTTCACACACGAGGACGGAACTCAAATGAAGACTCCCGGTTTCTGGAAGGAGAGTAACACCTGGGCAGTTCGCTTTAACCCAAATAAAACCGGTAAGTGGACTTATATTATAACCTGCTCAGATACAGAAAATGAAAAGCTTCATAACGTTTCAGGCACCTTGCTCTGCGTTGAAAATGACGGATCTTCTGAATTTGAAAAGCACGGCTTTGTAAAAATTTCCGATACTAACAGATATTTTACTTATGATGACGGCACTCCTTTCTTCTGGCTTGGCGATACAAACTGGCAGGCACCTAACTATATTCAGACAACTGTCTGCAACTATCCCGGCTGCAGATGCGGCAACCAGTTTAAGCACGAGGTAGATAACCGTCTTTCCAAGGGATTTAACGTGTATCAGACCTATTTTGATTCCGCTGAATCCGATGGCGGTGGTCAGCGAGGCAAGATCGCGCCTATTTGGACGAAGAAATTCACGACCCCCAACACGGAAGTGTTTAATAATAAGATCGACTATATGTTTAAGTACCTCTATGATAACGGTATGGTAGCCGCTTTGGGCTTCGGCGTTCATAAGAGCACCACAGACGCCATTAAGGAAGAGGACTTCTTGCGCTTTGTTCGTTACGTTGTTGCCCGTTACAGCTGTTATTCCATTGCGTGGATATCAGGGCAGGAGGTTACCGAAAATGCGGAGTCTGCTTTGAATCCCGGCAGAACCGCACTTGATATGTATATGGCGGCTTCATCCCTTGCAGATGAGCTCGATTGCTATGATCATCCCAACGGCACACATATGTATCCCTTGTCAACTGCCGATAGTCGCGTAACAAAGCTTGATCTTGCAGGTTGGCATCAGTGGTGGGCAGTTCAGGCAGGTCACGGTGCAACGGTTAAGGAAAAGAGATTTTATCAGAGCTATTATGTTTCCGCTAACGGAAATATTAAGCCTTATATTGAGGCGGAAGCCAACTATGAGGATATTAACTGTGGCGGATTTACAGGCTATGATGCTAACCGCTATAGTGCTTGGAACGCTATTATGAACGGTGCCTGCGGCTTTACTTACGGTGTTGCAGGTATTTGGGCAAACTGCTACAGTAACGAAGGTAACACCGGCTGGTTCGGGCCTTCGTCATATAACTATGAGCCTTGGTATATGGGCCTTGATAAACCGGGATCCTATGAAGTAAAATATATGAAGGAGTTCTTTGAAAGACTTCCTTGGGAGAAGCTTTCTCCTGTGTTTTACAATAAGATGTACGGCGATTTCGTAGGCAGTGAAGAAAAAACTATGCTTATGAGCTCCGATATGTCAACGGTAGTTTGCTATTTCCGCACGTTAAAAAATCTTGAGACGGGCACGGTAAAAATGCTCGATAATAGTAAAACATACAATACCTATTGGTTTAATCCCATTACGGGTAAATATATTCCCTCTGAAACCGTTTCAGGCACAAAGGATTACGCTATTCCTCAAAAGCCTACCGCTCAGGACTGGGTATTTTTGATGACCACTGAGGATTTAGGCGAGCTTCCTTTTGAAAAGGTTTATAAGGATGCCGAAAAAGCGGAGAACATTGGTAATATCGTTATTCCCGTTGAGGTAACTGCACCGGGCGGCGTATATATGAAGGAAGGCAAAAAGGTTGATTACACCGAGCGTCTTTACGATTTAAAGGGTGATGCTACGTGGAAGCCTCTTGCTGACCGCGTTACGCAGACCATTATCTATGATCTTGGCACAACCTACGCTCTCACTCAGGTAAATATCGTTCCTGCTACGGGAACTGTTATTCCCGATTACAGAATTGAAGGCTCTCTTGACGGCTCTTCCTGGACCATTCTTGCAAACACCACCCTTAGAGATAAGAATATGTCAGAGGATGGCACCTATATCAGCGAGCCCGTTGAAGGAACATATCGTTTTGTAAAGGTTCTGCTTCTTAACGCAAAGGATATTCCCAAAGATGAGGTTAAATCTGTAAAATATCTTACTACATATAACGAGAAAAATACCGAGAGCTATTATTCGCACACCGAGATCGCTGAAATTTCAGTGTTCTCAACGGGCGCTATGGCAGTTGTGCCTGAGGGGGATGAGGGCACAACCGATATTGAGAATACCGAAAATCCCGAAAATCCCGAAAACAATATCACAAATGATAACGGCAACGATCTTACCTACATTCTTATTTTTGCAGGTGCAGGTCTTTGTTTAGGCGTTGTTGTTGGTGTTGTAATCGGCATAATTCTTAAAAAGAGGAAAAAGAATTGAATTTTCAACAGGAACAGGACAAGATAATTGAAAATTTAAAGGACACACCGAATTTACTGTTACATAGCTGCTGCGGACCTTGCAGCAGCTATTGTATTGAAGTGCTTTCAAAGCATTTTAACGTAACTGTGCTTTGGTATAATCCTAATATTCAGCCCCTTAGTGAGCATAATCTTCGTCTTGAAAATCAGATAAAGCTTATTGAAAATATGAAAACGCCAAATCCCGTAAGCATCCTTGAACTTCCCTATGATGATGGCGAATTTCTTGATGCTGTAAAGGGGCTTGAGCTTGAGCCTGAGGGCGGAGCACGTTGCGAAAAATGCTTTATTCTTCGCCTTGAAAAAACGGCTCAAATAGCTAAGGAAAGAGGCTTTGATTTCTTCACCACCACTCTCACCGTTTCTCCCCACAAAAACGCACCCTTAATAAATGAGATTGGCTTTAATTTAGGAGAGAAATACGGCCTAAGCTTCCTCCCCTCCGACTTTAAAAAGAAGAACGGATATAAGCGATCCATTGAACTGTCAAAGGAGTATTTATTGTATAGGCAGGGGTATTGCGGCTGCTCTTTTTCACAGCACACGAATTCTCCGAAAACAACCGCTTACTGATGGTAAGCGGTTTTTCTGTGTTGCAAAGGGTATAAAGCCTCAGTTACTTACGTCTGTGTAAGCGCCTTCGGCTTTAACCCTTTGCGCCTTGAATTTCGGATTTTCGTGCACTGTGAAGTGATGCACCTGCGCTTGCTTTTAACCGCCCACGCCTTGTCTTGTAAATTTTTTAGCACTGAGCGCGGTGGTGAAAATCTTTGCAATAGCGCCTTCGGCTTTAACCCTTTGCGCCTTGAATTTCGGATTTTCGTGCGCTGTGAAGTGATGCGCTTGCGCTCACTTTTAACCGTGCGCGCCTTCTCTTGCAAATTTTTGAACACCGCGCGCAACGTTGAAAATCTTTACATAAAAACCGCTTGCTGATGGCAGGCGGTTTTTTGTTACAGAATAATTACAAAAACTCTTGACAACGAAAAAATAATTTGCTATAATTGTAACAGAAAAGTAATAATGTGGGTGCAAATCCCTTGTTTTAGAAATTTGTAAAGGAGGAGATTATCATGTTTAAGCATTATTTTGCAGGAATAGTGATAACGGTTCTTGCCGTAACGTCCTTAATAATTCCTGTTAATGCTGAAGAAAACCTCGATACGGGTATTTCACCTAATGATGAGGTTGTTGAAGTAATGCCCTATCCTGAACTGAAGATAAATGATAATAATGTTGATGTTCTCAACGTTCAATCAAGATTAAGAGACCTTGGCTACTATAATTATAAGGTTACGGGTTATTATGGCGAGCTTACCGAATATTCTGTAAAGCTTTTCCAGAAATACAATGGCTTAAAGGAAACGGGTAAGGTTGATGCTGCTACCAATGCCGTTCTCTATGAGAATGATGCAGCGCGTATGCCTATGTCCGCTATTGATGCTAAGGCTGACCGTTTTGGTGTTACACCTTCACCAACACCAACACCCACGCCTACACCGTCACCTACGCCTAAGCCAACTGCAAAGGCAACAGCAAAACCCAGCACAAGTTCAAAAACTCCTGCTCCTACCAAAAAGCCTACCTTTAATACTGCTAACGGCACAGGCAAGGTAGCAACGGGCGAATATATGGAATGGTCAGAAGTTAAAAACATCTTCACAAAGGGTACAAAGGCAACTGTTTATGATTTTAACACAGGCGTTTCCTGGACTGTTAAGCGTACCGGCGGAAGCAAACATGCTGACGTTGAACCCGTTAGCTCAACTGATACTGCTCTTTATAAGCAGGCATTAGGTAAATATTATAAGAACTGGCGTCGCCAGCCCTGCATCGTTGTTGTTAATGGTTACCGTATTGCAGGCTCATACCACGGCTATCCCCACGGCTATGATGCCATTGCCGGCAATAATATGACCGGTCACTATTGCATCCACTTTAAGAACAGCCGTACACATTGTTCTAACACTATTGATCCGGATCATCAGGCTTGTGTGAAGAAAGCCGCCGGTCTTTAATCCACAGCACAATAAATTCCTGAAACCAACCCCTTGCAAGATGCAAGGGGTTTTTCTGTGTTACAAAGGGGATAAAACCTCAATTACTTACGTCTGTGTAAGCGCCTTCGGTTTTACCCCTTTGTGCCTTGAATTTCAGGCTTTATTGCACTGTGGTGTTCGCGGTTATAATGGCTTGCAAATTTTCTCGCACTCCGTGAAATAAGAATTTTTCGGTTTTACCCCTTTGTGCCTTAAATTTCAGGCTTTATTGCACTGTGGTGTTTGTGGTAATAATCAATCAATGCGGAACGCAGTGAAGCATTGCATATCATCACGGCAACGCCGTGCATATCATCAAAACGAAGTTTTGCATATCATCAATGCGTAAGCATTGCATAGAAAGAAGCACCCCATCCGAAATTGGATGGGGTTTGGCTTTATGCATCTGCACCTATAATCTCATAAAAGCAATCGGGCTTAGGGTTGTCATTCAAATAGTAGGTAACGCCGTCTATTTCTGCAATATCAAGGCCACTTTCAAAAAAAGAATTGTTGGAATATTTGATTCTTACCCGATAAAAGCCCGTGCCGGGAGGGATAAGCTCATCACCAACCTCCTTGTCTACGGTAATTGAGTTAAGCCAGGATACGATCTCCTCAAAATGCTCAACGGGAACCTTATATTCTTCGCTGAGGCCACCGTGAGTAAAAAAGGAAATTTCTTCAGCATTCTTTGTGTTAAAGACCGCAGGCGAAGTGGGAGCAGGTACGGGATCGGGAGTCATTTGAACGGGCGTTACATCAGGTGTTGGATCGGGGGTCATATGAACGGGCGTCATATCAGGTGTTGAATGAACGAGAAAATTAAAATAAGCGGTTATCTTTTCTCCATCACGGTAAAAATCTGTAACGATGCGGTAATTTCCACCCTCAAGCTCGCCTAAAAAATATTCCCAATTATAAGTTTTTTCGATGGGTGCTTCACTAGTTATGATATAGGCAATATCAGTGAAAATGGCCTCGTTTTTCCATTCAACCTTTTTAAATTCGCCGTCAACTTCCTTTTCAATATGATAGTAATTGCCAAAGATCATCTCCGAACAGCTCATTGTGAGAATGTTAACGGTTAAATGGGTGCTTGATGATGAAAGGGTAGCATAATAAATATCCGTTCCTGCCACTTCATAGGAAAGGTTCTCTTGAGGCACAGGTGTTGTGCCCGTTAACTGGCAGGTGTTTTCAACTGTACTGTCAGGGTTAACGGTTTCGTTGCTTGTCTGGTTGCTCACCTGATTGCAACCGATAAGAAAGCATATGCACAAAATAAGTGGAAGAATTTTAATTAAAACGCTCATATATAACTCCTTTGTTAAGGTTGTACTTCTGAAAGATTTTCTTCTAAAACAAAGCCATATTTCATCACACCGTTTTCTTCGTAATGGACATATGCCCATTTGCGTTGAAAGTTACGGTCGGCAATAACCTGCGAACCCTTTGGAATGGTGAATTTAACGGGTGCATCTGTTGAAGCTCGGTCGTAGGCATTAACGTCATCGGCTATTACGTACATTGTAAATCTGTTTGCCGCAATGAAATCATCATAGTCAGCAGGACGCTCCGTTACCTGAACTGATAATCCATCGCTTGGCGGAATTGGTGAAGGCGTAGCACAGACAATAGGTGTTGTTTCAGGCTCTTCAGGGGCAGGGGGAAGAGTAGTAGGAACCGGCTCGGTTTCAAAAACAGAGGGTGTTGTTTCAGGCTCTTCAGGTGCGGGGGGAAGAGTATTTGATGGCTCTTCGTTAATACCCGTAGGAGATGGCTTTTCGGTTTCAAGAACGATGGGTGTTGTAGGCTCAAGTGCTCCGTCATAATGAAAACTGTTGTCAAATATAATATCGGAAGCAAAGTAGTCCTCCAAATCGTTTTCTTCCCCCTTATTAACAAAGCTTTCGGGGGCAGGGGTAGGCAAAATTGAACCCTCCATTGCGTTATTATAAAGGCTCATATCATTTTCTTCTTTTTTCTGTTCAGGGGAAAGGAAAAAAATCGAAACGCCCACAAAAACAACCAATATTGCGGCAACAGACGAGAACATCGCCCAATTTTTCCTTTTTGCATTTTTTAAGGTTTCCGCCTTTAATTTTTCCGTGGCGGAAATATGATCAAAATGATTATTCAAAGTAATCCTCCTTTAAAATTTCTTTTAATTCTTGCCTTGCGCGGTGCAAAATAACTCTTACGTTGCCCTCCTTTAATTTAAGAATCTCTCCAATCTCCTTGGCGGAAAGATTTTCATAATAGAAGAGATATATTGCCGTGCGCTGAGTTTTTTCAAGGGAAAGAATGGCTTTTTCTACGGTGTTATCGTAGGAAAGATCGGAAAGGGAGAGGTTATCGTTAAGCTGGGCGACCGTCTTTTTTGAACGGAGAAAAGACGTGCATTTATTGCAGGCAGTTTTAATCAGCCAAGGCTTTAGATAGCTTTCATCAGGCTTGTTTAATGTTTTGTATAGACTTATAAAAACTTCCTGAAAAGCATCCTCGGCATCGTGAAGATTATTTAATCTTACGTAGCATATGCGCAATACCATATCGCCGTACTTCTCCATTATGGCATTAAAGCTTTCATCGGTGTACTTCAAAAGTAGCCATCTCCTTTCCCGTTCATATATAAAACGCATTGAAAAATCATTTCGTTACATATTATACCGAAAAATTTTTAATATTTCAATAAAAAAAGAGTTGTCCGTTTTTTAGACAACTCTTTAATCTATGTAATTTAAGCCCCAGGGGGATCGGTGTTAGGTGCTTCAGGCGCCTGCGTAGGCTTCACTGTTGGCTTTACAGTAGGTGGCACCGTTGGAGGCGCTGTTGGAGGCACTGTCGGCGGCACTGTCGGCGGTGCCGTTGGCACTGTGGTAGGTGTTGGAGTAACAACAGGTGCCGTAGGCGTTACCTCAGGTGACGTATCAGGCGTTATATTGGGAGTATTTCCGGGCGTTACTAAAGGAGTAGTAGTTCCGGGAGTACCGTCAGGCGTTACCGTAGGTGAACCGTCAGGTGTAACACCGGGTGTTACGGAAGGTGAAACATCAGGTGTAAAGCTGGGGGAAATACTGGGTGATAAAATATCTGTGGGAGTAGGTGTGGGAGTTGCGGGAGGCGGTGTGATCGGAATTTTATCAGCCGTCTGCGGATTTTTAACGAAATCACATTCCACAAGACCCGTATAGTTTGATCTGTTGCCGTTCCAGGCAGGTGTCATATCATATCCCAGCGGGGGAACGTACTTTTTAAGCACGGAACGAAGCTGATTATCACGGGGACGGTTTTTGTTAACAACACAGTATGTTCCGCCGTCAATGTTCTCATAGATCCATTTTGCGTGGCCCATCAACATTCTTAAGCAGCCTGCTGAGCCGGTGTTACCCATATTATAATATGCACTGTTCTTGGGCACGATCTTCTTGCTGCTGTTTACCGTAAAGGTAAATGAATGGAACATATATTCATTGGAATAACGTGTAATATAGTAAGCATATGAATAATATTTCTGGAAGTAATATCTTACGTATTTTAAGGATTGACCTGTAGCGGCCTTCTGCTGCTCGTTGGTCTTAATAAAGAAGTTACCCGTTTTTGTAGGCTGGCTTGAGGTTCCGCCTGAGCAAACGAATCTGTTTAAGAGAATATCGTAAGCACCGGTTTCATCGTTCTTTCTGAAAATGTTGATGCACTGGTTTGTAACGTCAACCTCAATATAATAAGGCATATTGTAGTTTGCGGGGAATTTTACGGATTTGGGATCAAGGGGCTTTGTGTAACCCGTTACAAGAAGCTCCGCAGGAACGATGCTTGATTTCTGTGCAGGGCGCAGAGTAGGCGTGGGAGTTGGAACGGGTGTAGGTGTGGGAGTAGGTGTAGGTGAAAGAGGAGGAGTGGGCGTAGCTAAAGGATCAGGTGAAGCTGAAACTACGAAGAAAGGCTCCTCTGAAGTAAGATCAGGGGTGGGTTCAGGAGCACTTGAACCATCGGGAGTAGCCTCGCCGACAGCCGTGCCATCAGTTGCTTCAGGCTCTTCTGTTGCGGAATCGGTAGGCGCAGTTGTGTTAGTTAATTCTGAGCCTGAGGGATCGACAGATTCCTCTGTTGCGCAACCTGTGAAGCAGGAAATGAGCATTATTACAAATAAGCAAAGCGAGATAAGTTTTTTCATTAAATCTCTCCTAAAAAAATATTCATGTCTATACATTATATTTATACCACTAAAAAAAAGTTATGTCAATTGGAATATATATCAAAATAGGTAAAAAATAGACAATTTAGGACTTTTTAAGTGCTTCACCGAGCTCCTTGATGCTTGGGAAGATATAAGTGGGCTTGTGGGGTGCTTGTGGAAGATCCTCCATAGTTGCTTCACCGCTTAAAACCAGAGCAGTTCTTACGCCGTGTGCGCCGATTGCAATATCTGTTGTAAGGCGGTCACCTACCATCAAAAGATTCTCTCTTGAAAAGCCCGTTTTGTGCTCGGCGGCAATTAAGATCTGTTCGTTAGGCTTACCGCAGATAACCTCAGGACGCCTCTTTGTGCAAGCATAAATCAGCTCGATAACGCTTCCAAGATCCGGCAAAAAGCCATCCTCGGCAGGGCAAACTGCATCGGGGTGAGTGGCAATATAAGGCAGACCCTTGTTAACGTAGTTTGTAAACTTGGTAAGTCTTTCATAATTAAGTGAGGTATCAAAGCCTGCCAGAAGAATTTCAGGATCATCCTCAACAACGTTGATGCCCATTTCCTTCATTTCCTTCATAAAGCTTTCCGTGCCCGTTATATAGGTGCGCTTATTTTTATAATGTGTGTTAATATAATCTGCGGCGGCGTGGCTTGATATAAGGATATTCTCTTTAGTTGCCGAAATACCCATTTTTGCAAATTTATTGATATAGGCATCAGTTCCCTTTGATGAATTGTTGGTAAGGAAAATATGTCCGATGTTATTTTCATTAAGAGTTTTTAAGAAATCAAGGGTATAAGGGAAAATATTTTCGCCTAAATACACCGTTCCGTCAAGATCAAGCATTACACATTTAATATCTTTCATAGCTTTTTAACCTCTCTAATGCATTTTTTTTATGATACCATATTTCCAAAAAATGTGCAATATGAAAAAAATCGGCAAATTGTTACAAAACTATTGCAAAAATTTTTAAGTAGTGGTATAATATGTCCGAAAACTAAGAAAAAGGGGGATAAACGTACGTGAAAATAAGAAATATTACCCTTGCGGCAGTTATGTGCACCGTAATATTTATATCAAGCGTGTTCTTTGGCATAAGAACTTATGCTTATGACGTGGAAGAATTTAATGCAACGGGCATTGTCAGCACAAATAACACATCACTTAACGTGCGCTCAGGCCCCGGAACACAATATGAAGCCATTGAAAGCCTTTCAAAAGAAACGGTGGTAACAATTACGGGTATCACAAAGGATGAAAACGATAACGAATGGTATAGGCTCGATCTCAGTGGCACTGTAGGCTATGCAATGAAAACCTACGTTTCCTTGCTTGAAATGCCTGAAACGCCTGATGAGGAATTTGAAGCATCAATAGAGAAGTTCCCCGAAAGCTACAAATCAAAGCTCAGAATATTACATACTCTTCATCCCACCTGGAAGTTTACTCCCTTAGAGACGGGACTTACCTGGGAAACGCTTATGAAGAATGAGTGTGTTATCGGCACTAACCTGCTTCAAACGCCCAATGCCTGGAAATCATATGATGACGGTGCATACGATTGGGAGAACAAAACCTGGTATACCTTTGATAGCGGCAACTGGGCACAGGCCTGCACAGAGGTTATCGGATATTATCTTGATCCAAGAAACTTCCTTGATGGCAGTAGTGTTTATCAGTTCCTTGTGCTTTCCGATGACGGAACTGAAGTGGATCCTAAGGTAATAAACGAGATCTTAAAGGGCGGCTTTATGTATGATGCCGAATGTGATGAGGGCTTGACTTACGCTGAGGGCATCGTTAAAGCGGCAAAGGAAGCAGGCGCATCGCCATATATGCTTGCGGCGCGTATCAGACTTGAGCAGGGCTCAAAGGGAAATGCTCTTGCACACGGCTATGAGATAGACGGTGTTAAATATTATAACCACTTTGATATCGGCGCATACCGCCACGATGGCAACAGTGCTATCTATAACGGTGCATTATATGCAAAGAAAAAAGGCTGGGATACTGCATATAAGGCAATTCTGGGCGGCGCACAGTTCTTGGTTAAGAGCTACGTTGCAGTAGGTCAGAATACCTTATATCTTCAGAAGTTTGACGTTGTTGATTTCGGCAACGGTCTTTACGGACATCAGTATATGACAAACGTTTCAGCCGCAGTAGAAGAATGTAAGACATTGAGAGATGCCATTGAAGAAGCGGGCGCAGATAAGACTGAGCTGAACTTCCTTATTCCCGTATATAAGAATATGCCTGAGGAAAGATACGTGCTTCCCTTAAGAACGGGCAGCGCAAACTATTTGCTTGAGGGTATTTCAATAAACGGAAAAGAGCTTCAGTTTGATAAATATAAGTTCACCTATGAGGTGTTTACCGAGGATACTCAGGTTGAGATAGTTGCAACACCTATTGATAAGGATGCAAAGGTTGAAATAACCGCAATAATTACTGAAACAGAAGGAACAGAACAATTAACAGAACAGTCCGCAAATAAGATAATTCTTACCGAGGGCATCAATGAAATAGCCGTTACCGTTACGGCAACCAACGGTCTTAAGCGGGAATATAAGCTGGTTATCTCCACCTCGGCAGAAAAGGATTTTAAGATCAGTTATGATTCTACCGTTGATAGAATAAACGGTGTTAATGCCGAAACAACTCTTGCCGATTTTAAGGCAAAAATGGAGTTAAAAGGATATACGGCTAAATTCACCGATGCAAAGGGCAACGAAAAGACCGATGAAGATATTATGAAAACGGGCGATAGCGTGACTCTTTACTTTGATGAAACTGCCCAAAGAACTATGCGAATAGTTATTTACGGCGATTCCACCGGTGACGGTAAGCTTACCTCTGCTGACCTGTTGAAGACGCAAAAGAGCATTTTGGGAATTATTACCATAGATGATGAGGTTTATTCCGAAGCGGCTGACTTTACGAAGGATGGCAAGGTAAATTCACGAGATCTGTTGGCTTGCCAGAAGAAAATATTAGGATTGTCATAAGGAGGATTTTATGAAAAAGTTAATATCTTTCATTCTTATATTGACATTTGCCTTTTCCTTTATGGCAATAAGCGTAAATGCCCAATGCTCGCTTTCCGCTTCTGCATCAAAAAATGAAGTGCTTGTGGGTGATACATTTACCGTTAGCTTCACTTTTTCCGCATCTGCGCCTGTTGAAAGTGCCGATGCGACCATTCAATTTGACAGCTCAAAATTCCAATATGTTAAAATTGCAGGCGGTCTTGGCAATCTTATGCCTAACCATCAGGGCAAGACCGTTAAAATATCAGATTACGGCTCAGGCGCAACCTCAAAGACCTATAAGATCACGTTGACCTTTAAGGCTTTGGCTGTCGGAAGCGGAAGCATCAGCGTAACATCCAGCGATATCGGTGATGCTAACTTTGAAAGCTTAGGCTCACCAACAAAATCAATAACGGTTTCGGTTAAAGAGGAAAGCAAATCCAACAACGCAAACCTTTCTTCATTAACAGTGCCCTCAGGATGCACCCTTGTGCCTAAGTTCTCAAAGAATACCACAAGTTATACCTGCACAGTTCCTTACGAGATCACTAAGTTTCCTATGGATTGGACTACCGAGGATAAGGATGCAACAACCTCGGTTACGGCACTTCAAACATTAAAGGTCGGCGAAAATAGCCGTACCGTTACCGTTACTGCCGCTGACGGCACAAAGAAATCATACACGGTTAAGGTTATAAGAGAGGCACAAAAGGTTACTCCCACACCTACCGCTAAACCGTCAGCCTCGGCAAAAGCAACACCTACTCCTACACCTGCTTTAACACCCACGCCCACTCCTACAAGTGCACCCATAATTGCGGTTATTGACGGCATCGAGCATAACGTTAAGGATAAGATAACCCTTCAAGTGCCGGAAAACTTTAAAAAAGAGATATACTCCTATGAATCCAACCCCATTGAAACGGCAGTTTTAGGCGATGTTTGCCTTATTCAGCTTTTCGATGGCTCAACCGATAGATTTTTTGTTTACGATAAGGCAACCCACGAGTTCACACCCTTCAGAACGGTAAGCGTAATTGAAAATAAGCTTGTTGTTTTAGACGAAAAGCCTGAAATTTCCCTTGAATTAAAGGAAGAACACATCGTTATCGGTAACGGCGAATACCTTTGCTGGACTAATGAAAGATTGGGCGAAGGCTATTATCTCCTTAACGTAATGAATAATGAAGGTAAAATCTATCCTGCACTTTACTGTAAGGAAGACGGAACTATTCAAAAGCTTTCTAAAAAGCTTATTGAAAGCGAAAACGTGATAATTCTTCCTGAGGAAACTCCCGAAGCAACACCCAATGCCGAAACTCCTACTCCCGCACCTGAAAATACCGAAATAACAGCTCCTCAGAACACTCAGCCTGGGGAGGAAGAGAAAAAGGAAGGCTTCTTCAGTAAGCTTCCCTTAGAATATATCGGCATTTTTGTTTGTGCGATTCTCTTGATCATTATAATAATTATCGTTATCGTGATCATTGCAGGTAACCGCAAGGATAAGAAGAATCAGCACGATTGGGGCTTTGAAGATGAAACAAACAACGGCTTTGATTTTACCGTTGAGGATGTTAAGCCCAATAAAGAAGATTCTGAAGACGAAGATTTTGAATAAATAAAAATATCCTGAAAGCGCACCTTTCAGGATATTTACTATAATGACTATGTTGATGTCGAAATAGGCAAAAGCCTTATTTCGACTGCGAATTCGTTGAATTCGCAAACAATTACCAAAGGTAATTGAACATATTCATTGCAAAGATATCGAAGTTGCAAAAAATATTTTAAGATGTTTTTTGCAACGTAAAGCCGATTTCTATCGGCTTTGTCGAGAAATTTAATCAATTTCTCGACATTTGATAATCATTATAATGATTGTTGAACGTTGAAATAACAAATATTTCAACGAAAAACCGTTCCAACGGTTTTAATCAATCAAATATGATTATATTTGATTGATATTCAACATCATTGCAATGGAGGTTAGCAAATTTTTATTTAAAAATTTGAAACCAAATCGTAAATTTGGCGTGGAAACT
>JAZNSH010000035.1:0-2821 GCA_045591115.1 Clostridia bacterium | reverse complement strand
GCAAAGCGGAGCTTGTGCTGACGTGGTAAATGACTGAGGTTTTGTATCACTTGCAAACCGCAGTTGCAAAGATTTCTCGTGCTCTACTTATACACGTAGAGAACCATATCCGTCTCACCCTTCTCCGGAATCCTCCATTCGCCGTTGGCGTCGGCAACGAAGGTACCTTTGATGGTGCCCTTGCCGGTTACGGGGCTGAACCAAAGGAAGTTATAGCGAGTGCCGGCTTCAAGCTTTCTGAGAATACCGGTGCTTGTGCCTGAGTTTACGGCATTGGGCTTTTGGGCAAGAGTAGGATCTGAGAAGTTATAGAAGTAAATAACTGCCTTTGAGTTATCCTCATTTGATGCCATAACTGCATATGCGCCAATATCTCTTTCAAGATACTCTATATCATCAAAACGAGGAATAAGGTTATACCAATCGCCAACTCTATTTTCAAAGAAGTTGCGCATATAAGTTACCTGAATGGAGCTTTCTGCCTTTAAAGCACCCTTCCAATCATTTTTATGGGCTGCCTTTTCTTCAATGCTTATGGTATCAACACCATCATCTTCATTGATATTTGCATTATATGAACCGCCATAATACCAACCGCCTTGTGCGCCATAGCCACAGCCTGCCATACCGCTCAAAATGCTCATCCAGCATCTTGCACGTGCGCCGAAATCCTTGGTTTGTACCATCCAATAATAGCTTTCATATCTAACAACGGGTTTGCCCTGGCTGTTTTCCCACAAATCCATATAGTTTTCAGCAATGGATTCGCCCGTTACTTTGGGGCTTCCCTGCGAAGCATACCAAGTGTGTGCTTCAACATCACGGAAAGCAGAGTTTGAAGCATTTGTCATTGAAACGCCTTCCATATGTGCACTTAAGGGATGCTTATAAGGATCATACTTGCCAAAATATTCAGCAACGTATCTGTAGGGGTTATTTGCCGCTGCCCAAGTTTCATGGCCGTGGAAGTCAGCCTTCTGCTCCCAGAAGAAGTCATTATCGCATTCCTGTGCTAACGTCCACATTACGGGATAAGCTGAATATCTTGCAACCCAATAACGGCAGATTTTTTCAAGATTCTGCTTTGTTTCATCAGCAAGATCATAGAAGGTATATAACTGACCTTTTTTGCTGCCATATCCCATAACGGTATCGGAATATCCACCGTTATTTAAGATATAATCTTCCATTTGATTTGTGAAGAAATGCGCTGCATTTACGTGGGTAAGGCCATATGAAGCGATAATTTCAAACTTCTTATCGTAAACTTTAAGGCCTGCAATATCAGCACTTGTAATACCATCAACAAAATTAT
Organism: Clostridia bacterium; assembly: GCA_045591115.1. Taxonomy (GTDB): domain Bacteria; phylum Bacillota; class Clostridia; order Christensenellales; family QALW01; genus UMGS1322. The sequence continues at coordinate 1,506 of JAZNSH010000035.1, read as the reverse complement.
AGCTTGCGTTAATGGGCTCACTTTGATATACGTTATAGCCCTGCTCCGCACGGGTCTGAGCGATCTCCTTAACCATATCAACGGTCTCACCGCCCAATGCCCAGTGGGTATCACCTAAATAGAAGAAGGGTGTACCGTCAGCATAAGTAAAGTACTTTTGGTTAGGCTCGGTTTTAACAAAGCCGTGCTTATAAACAAAAAGGTTTCCAACATACTTAGTGCAGTTTACGGTGCTTTCCTGATTATGAAGGCTTGTGTTGGTTTCATCGGTACATACTGTTTTATACGTCCAAGTGCCTTCTGTGGGGCAAACGAAGCGAACGCGCCAAGTGTTGCCTCCATCCCAGAAGCCGGGAACAGTGTAGGTAACAGTACCGTTTGTTAAAATAAGGTCAACATCAACATCCATAAAAGGATCTTCATATTTCTTATCGCTTAAAAGAACCACTTCATTTGCAACCCAGGTCTGCGCCTCGGTTACGTGCTTAGTTTCTTCATCATAAGAGGTTTCAAAAACTTCAACCTCATCGAGATAAACGGTTTCAATACCTTCCTGAATGGACTGAAGACCGAATCTCCAGGAGCCCTTTTCAACTGCAACGTCTTCAGGTGAAATAGTAAGAGATGCGGTATAAAGATACCAGGTTTCATCATCAACGGCACCAACTGTGCCTGTTCCTCTAAAATCCTTGCCTTCGGGGCAGAAAGAGTATTTATCCTTAGAATCTGTGCGCACTACGCCTGCAAAAGCATTGCTTGAGCCATCAGAGCCAACAACCTTAAACTTGAATCTTAAAGTGTAGGTTCCTGCATTTTTAATATAAGGCTTAATATCAATAAATGCAGAGTGGAAGCTGGCATCCTTGGAGGCCTCCTTGTTGTATTTAAGGCAGTTGCCCGAAAAACCGTCTTCAACAATTTCCATTTCAACGGAGTTGCCGATTCTTGTCCACTTTGTATCCTTCATATCTTCAGCATCATCAAAGGTACTGTCAATTAAAGGCAGAAGAGTGTTAACCTCTGATTCTCCGCCCGGCTCGATCTGAACACAAGCGTTCTGACCACCTTCATCCTCATCCTCCATCTTTAAAGGACGGGGAAGATACGTTGGTGTGGGTTCTTTCTCAATAATTTCTTCAGTGTAAGCAGGAAGCTCGTCCTGCTGATTTGAGTCATTTCCATCTGTGTTTGCATCGCCGGTGCATCCGGTAAAAAATAAAGCCAACGCAAGCACAAGTGAAAGAAGCTTGAAGTTTTTCATTTATACCTCTCCTAAAAAGTTTATAATGATTATCAAATGTCGAGAAATTGATTAAATTTCTCGACAAAGCCGATAGAAATCGGCTTTACGTTGCAAAAAACATCTTAAAATATTTTTTGCAACTTCGATATCTTTGCAATGATGTTGAATATCAATCAAATATAATCATATTTGATTGATTAAAAACCGTTGGAACGGTTTTTCGTTGAAATAATTGTTATTTCAACGTTCAACAATCATTATAC
>JAZNSH010000034.1:0-118178 GCA_045591115.1 Clostridia bacterium | reverse complement strand
ATATTTTAAACTAAGAGATAGCAATATCTCTGTTTTAATGTGCCCAAAATACAATGTTTTTCCACAATACTGTGTATAATCGTGCGTTTTTTAGCAAAATTTTAAGGCTGCCTCACTTAGTTAGTGAGACAGCCTCTTTTTCTTTATATAAGACTCTTTATTAATCATCATGATTATATAAACATGATGAGTCTTTGTCTTAAACATAGAGTAATTAGGGTTATGAGACTTACAAAAGAATAAAGAATCCTTTTGATTGTTTTTAGAGTTATAAGAAGATTACTTGAAATAAAAAAACAAATCTAAATATCGTTTACATCTTACTTTTAAATTTTATGAAAGAGAAATAAAAACAAATATACACATAAGTTAGTCTATACGATATTAACGGTACACCGAAAAATAAAGAAATAATTGTTTTATCTTCAAAAGCATCAAAAACCCCGATTCCATCACGGTTTTCGGGGGTTTGCTTTTTTATGCTTGTTTTTTGCCATTAATAATAATTCTTCCTTTTTCATTAACATCAAAAGTAACCATATTTGATATTTCGGCTTTTTCAAGAATGTGCTTAGGAATTTGAAGCCTACCATATTTATCAATAACAGAGTATTCATCGTGGGTCTGTTGAACTGTTGTGCCTTCACGGGCACGCATAAGCTCGGAAGATGTTTTACCATCACGGATATAAACAACTCTATCTACCATACTCGAAAGGTGTGTATCGTGGGTAACGATAACGATTGTTTTGTTAAGCTCGGTGTTGATTTTCCTGAAAAGGTGCATTATTTCATCGCAAGTTGTTGTATCAACACTTCCTGTTGGCTCGTCAGCAAGAATGATGCTCGGATCGTTTGCAAGAGCAACGGCTATTGAAATACGTTGTTGTTCACCACCTGAAAGTTCAAAAAGCGTATTGTGAATTCTGTGTTCAAGTCCTACTGTTTTTAAAAGCTCCATCGCTCGTTTTTTATCAATTTTTCCGCTTATTCGCATCGGTGCAAGCACGTTTTCAAGTGCAGAAAGATGATGAATAAGATTGCGCGCGTTATTCTGCCAGACATAACCGATTTTATTTGTTCGAAAATTGTTGATATCTCTAAAACTCAATTTCATAGCGTTTGTTCCGTCAATAAAAAGAGAACCTGCATCAGCTTTTTCAAGACAACCTATAATGTTTAAAAGTGTACTTTTTCCACTACCGCTTGCTCCCATAACTGCAAGCATTTCACCTTTCTTTACGTGCAGATCAATACCTTGAAGGGCAAGTACTTTGCTTTCGCCACTTTTATATATTTTAACTATATTCTCGCATAAAATCATATTATAATACCGTCTTCTATTCTAAAAATCTTGTCTGCAAAGGAAAGAATTTCGCTATCGTGTGTGGTCATAACGATGGTGATATCTTTACTTAAATTATTAAATATAGTTGCAACTTGTTGTGACGAAGCGAAGTCAAGCTGGGCGGTAGGCTCATCCGCAAAAATAATTTTTGGTTTGTTTATAATTGCCCTGATAATAGCAACACGTTGTTGCTCACCGCCTGAAAGCTCTTTTACATTACGTTTTTCTTTACCTGATAATCCAAATTCGTCAAACAAATTAAGTATTAAATCTTTATCTTCATTTTTGCCTGCAAGCTTTTGTGCCAAAGTAACGTTTTCATAGGCATTAAATTGTGAAAGAAGAGCCACAGATTGAAACACAAAGCCAATATTTTCTCTGCGAAAGCGATCTGAATTTTTTTTACTTAAGTGTGTGATGTCTGTTTCATCGATAATTACTTTTCCACTTGTTGCGTTATCTAAACCTGAAAGGATGTTCATAAGCGTTGTCTTACCTGAACCTGATCTGCCTGAAATAATGTTAAGTCCGCCACTTATTTCTAAAGATATTCCTTTTAATATCTCTGTTCGTGTGGGGGATAAAAATTCTTTTTTAACATCAAATGCTTGTATCATATTATTATTCCTCACTCAATTTTATGGCATTGGCAGGCTGAAGCTTCTTGATAAAGGGAATAGTTATAATGCTGATAAGCACATATAACAACACAATTAAAGAGTAAAGTCTAAGATAGTCGTCATTATTAAATGCAATATTAATGCTTGGTATTTGAGCTTCAAGTGAAAACGCTGTTCCCAAAATAGGAATAAACATAATGCTTGCCAGATATCCTAAAACAACGGCAAATATAATAGGAATAATTCCGGTTAAAATATGTTCCGTAATAAGCATAAATGTCAATTCTTTTTCTTCCATTCCTATCGCACGAAGTGTTGCAAATTGGAGCGTATTATTTTTTAATGAAAGAATATTAAAAATTATATAACCTAAAAATAATATTATTAAAATTATAATAAAGTTAAACGTAAGTATTCCACCTGAAGCTTGCAAGGTCGCTTCATAGCGAACACTATCCAGAAGCTCCTGCCTGATAGTAATGTTATTTACGGAATAACTTTCGTCAATTTGTTTTTTTATATCTTGCAATGTAGTTGTGTCTTCTAAACGCATCCATACATCAAAATCAAGATTAGGAAGCATATAATCAATATATTCACTGTTTGCAACAACTAATGGCGGATTATTATAAGGGTTAAAGCTTGGGAAAAGCTCAACAACTTCATACACAATAAGCGCAATGGTTTTGTTATTGGAATTTGTTGGCTTGATAAAGATTGCATCACCCTTATGAAGTGATAATTTATCGGCTAATGTACTTGAAATTAAGCAAGCATTCGGCGCACTTCCTAAAAGATTAAGATACGCGTTAAGGTGGGATTCATTTTCGTCACCTCGGCAATAAGCAATAGAAGAAAATTCTTTAGTATCAATTGCCATAAAGGTAACGTCAGAATCGTTAACGGTAGGGGAACATCCGGTTATTATTCGAGTTTCTTCTTTGACGCCTGAAAAATTATTAAACAAAAATGGCTTTGGTGTTTCAACCTTATTTTGTGTTGAAGTATCTTCAACGGCGGTTGTTCCGAAATCAAGATCAATAACGCAATCTGCACCTGTAGAATAATAAAATTTATCTAAACTATGGGAAAATAAGCTTCTTGCTGAATTTGCAGAAAAAATACATAAAACAATTGCAACAACGGTAAAAATCTGCATTCCATATCCGTTGCTTTTTGATATTGAATTTTTTAATGCACAAAAAATCCCAACGGACAATCTTTTTTTGAAAAGATTAAATACGCTCAGTAGAGGTTTAAATAGGCGCGTGAACAAGAGGGCGCATCCCAATGTAAAGGTAAAAACAGTTATAAAGACTATAGGCTCAACAGGAATAGTTTTTGCGTCAGTTAAGGAGTGAATTTCTTCTTTCATTAAATTAAAAGAAATATATCCGTAAATTGATACACACAGTAAAATAAGATCCAGATATATTCTTTGCCAAAAAGGCTTTATGTCAGTTTTCTTTTTTATTTTTACAGTATTACTGCCGAAAAGCTTTATGCAGGGCAAAAGCATCGCTATAATGCTTATAATACTTGCTATAAGCATATATATAATACTTTCCGGCAAAAACTGCACATTGAGTCCAGAAGTGCTTTTAAACTCAAAAAAAGATGAAACAGTTCCTAAAAGTTTTACGGACAAAAGAGAAAGCGGAATAGAAATAATCAACGCTAAAACAGTTAAAACTCCGCTTTGAAACAAATAGCTTTTTATTATTTGCTTCCTTGTTGCGCCTCTTGATAATAAAAGTGCAATTTCGTTTTTATCTGTTTTTATAATAGATGAACTTACGAAGCCTGAATAAAGAATAACAAGGAAAATTAAAGGAATTTCAAACAGTACAATCAATGTTTCTACAGTTGATTTTTTATTAGAAAACGAGTCAAATAAATTCTGATCAGGAACGTTTTTTGTTGCACTGTTATAATCAAGCCATTTATTTATCTGTCTGTTTGCATTGCTTACGCTTTGAATATCTTGTATTTTTAAACTTGTGTAATCAAAAATGAGATTAAAGCCAACATCTTTAACAAGTCCGTTTGATAGAAAAAAGGTTTTCATATCATCACTTTTGATTATAAATGAATTATTAAGAGAAGCCTCATCAAAAATTGAAGAAGAATCGGTTATTTCAACTACGCCTACCGGGATAATGTATACTCCGTTATCAAAACCTTCCTCGTTTAAAAAATATGGCTTATATAGGGTTAAATCCTTGCTAATTTCTGCATTTTTTATTATTAATGCCTCGATCATTCCATCGTCTCTTGTCTGCGGAAAGGAGCCATAGAGAAGAGAAAAATCATCATTGTTACTATATGAAACTACTTGAATTGTGTCTAATGAAGAATTGCTTATATCATCGCGACTGTATAGAAGGTGTTTGCTCGTTATCTTTTGAGAATATACCTTTTCATTCATTGGTAAAGCATCAATAAAAAGCGTGTTTACCGAAGCTTCAATTTGCCTCATATTCTCGCTATGAGCTTCTTTAGAGAGCGTTGAAAAGGGAAGTGAAAAGCTATATGCTGAGGGATGTGTGCCTTGTTTGGCGGATATATTTAATTCTGTTATTAACATTCTTTCACTTAATGCTGAAGAATAAACCGGAATGATTCCTGCAGCAGTTACAGAAATCAATATTCCTAAGAAAAGAGCACACATTAAAAATTTGTTCTTTAACATTCGCAATATGGTTAAATAAATCATAATTTCATCCTAAAATAACGGTATCACTGGCAGAAACGCCATCAAGAATCTCAGCATAATCGCTATTGATTATACCTACCTTAACAAGAACTTCGCGCCTGGTTATTCCGTCAGCATCCAAAATTTTAACAAAATAATCGTCTGATTTATATTGATTAAGGGCACGCGCAGGAATACAAACGGTATTTTTGTGTGTTTCATTTACTACGGTGAAAGTCGCTTTATCGCCATAACTAAAGGCGGCATCAGTATCGATAAAATAGCACTTATCGTCAGGGGAATAGCCGTTAGCAGTTAAAACAGGAGCTCTTCTGACGGTTCCTATACCTGATAAGGTGTCACCCTCAAGACGAATAATTTCACCTGTTTCGCCTTCTTTAAGAGTTTTATAATAGTTTTCTGCATTTATTGAGAGGGAAACTCCGTCTTCACGATAAAGAATAATTTCTTTAACCGACTTTTCTGCTTCATTTTGAGGGTTGGTGTAATTTATTCGGATTTTGCCTGAAAAAGGGGAGTAGATGCTGGATGAATTCTTCTTTTCATAAAGCACGTTTAACGTTGCTTTTGCTTCACTTATGCGAGCGAGAATAAGATCTTTTTCTGTTTGCTCGGTTATTGATTTTAATTGATTTTGAAAATCTAAAATATTAACGTTTATATGTGCAATCTCTTCATCAATTTCTGTTGTGCTGAATTGAAACAAAAGCATATTTTCGCTGACTTCTTCACCGTCAGTAACATTGACTGTAAGCTCGGTTGAAAAGCCCTCAGCTCTGAAAGAATTGATATTATAGCTTTTATAATATGAATATACAAATTCGCCTGAAAATTCTTTAACATCACTTATATCCATAAGCTTTGCTTTTTCGGTGGCATATTGAAGATGAATTGCATCCTGAACCTCAGGCGGTGTAAATTCCTTATAACTGCTTTCGGGAAAAAATGCACAACCGCACAGAAAATAAATAAGCATAATTAAAGGGATAAATAAAATTCGTTTTAACATAACTTGCTCCGTTAATAAATTTGCAGATTATCTGCTTTATAAAAATGATAGAACTCAGGGACTTGATAATTTACAATATTAGCATTTACAAGCTGACGCGTGCCTGAAAATACTGTAAGATTCTTAATACTCACTTCGCCGTCTACGCAAAACATCAATTTAGTATCATTTATATCTTTTGTAAGAGTTTTTCCGTTTGAAAATTCAAAGACAAATTTTGTGGGGCGTGTACGAATTTTTTCATAGTCAGGCTTGTCAATATCCTCAAAGCTTTCACATTCAAAGATTTCTTCACCGTTATTTTTATAAGCATATATTTTACCGCAACGGCTGAAAAATACTGTTTCTCCGTTAAAAGAAGCATGCATAAAATCGTAAATATATTCATTCCCAAGCGCTGGAAAGGTTTTTGAAGCAATAAGCTTTAGTTTTTCGCCTTCTATTAAAAACTGATAAACTTTATTTGTTATCATGATAGGTGCGTTTTTCTCGGTTAGCGTTGCAAAAACATAGAAATAACGCTGACTTTTAAACGTATCAATAACGCCTACATTGCAGGGGTTGGTTGAATTCTTTTTTGCCCAATAGTCTTCCGTAATCTGAAGAAAAGAACCGATGTCCTTTTCGTATTCACAATAGAGCGAATGTGTAGGCACGGGTGTCGGTGCAAATGTCTGCCTTGGGATAAGTGTTTTTTCTGCTTGCGATGTGGGCGTTGCAATTGCTTCACTTGCGGGAGCATTTTTGCAGGCGCAATTAAATAAAAGTATGAATAAAAATAGTGTGCATATCAATTTTTTCATTTATTCCACCCCGCAGGAAATAATACTTGAACGGGTACTTCAATAAATTCTTCACCGGGATTAAGCTCTATACCCAGCGCACAGTTTTTACCGCAAAACCCCCGCGCATAGAGATGTTTTGTTTCATTATTTATATGGTAACTATTTGTTGCCGATAAAACCTTTTCGATCCGATATTTATTTCCGTTTAAATCGGAAGTATAAATTGAATTATCGTTGTAAATAATCGTACCGTCTTTAATTGTTTTTACGTTTGAATCCATCTTGGTTGACTCGTCAATGCTTTTATATTTATAAAGCGTTCCGTCAGTTTTTAAGATTTCGGAACCATTGTACTCCTTAACGTCTTTCTCAAACAAATTACCTTGTCCGTTTTTGTTATAATGCCATAACTCACCGTTTTTATAAAGAACACCGATGAAGTTTTTATTATCTATCCATAAGTTATAAGCATTTAAAATTTCTGATTTTGCTTTGAAAGTAGCCTCAAGTTTTGTTGAAGGACCTGTTACGTCGTCAGATGGTGATGGCACAAATAATGTGCCGTCATTTTTTTCAATAAGAAGACCATTCCAATTGTCACAGAAAAGTGATTTTACATTATCCTGTATCTTAATAGGTAAGGCTGAATCTTCATATGTTCCGTTATATAATTCTCCCATCCAATTATAACCCCAGGAATACAGTTCTCCATTTTCTTTTAATGCGTACATAACGTATCCGCTAAAGTATTTGATATTTTCAAGAGGGGAAAGATACTGAATTTCAGTTTTAACAGAATTTGAGGGCGGATAGTTTGAAGAAGCGCCGTTAGAACGAGCTGAAATTTGCGTTACTCCGCTTAATATCTTTTTAGGAGTGGCTCTGTCATAGGTTGTACCATCGCCTAAAATTCCCGCAACGTTGTTTGCACCAAAAGAATATAAGTCACCGTTCTTTAAAAGCACAAAGGTAGATAAACCAAGATTTATAATATCCTTGACATTATTTTTTAAATCAAGTCCATCAAATTCAAGCTTTTGAGGAAGCTCTATTAAAGCAAGGTCATTATACGTTACTTCTTTTTCTACTTGTGTGTATTTGCCTTCTATCGGGTCCGATTGGGTTTCATAAACAATATCGGTAATTTTATTGCCGGGCTTATAGAATAGTCCCCAATACCAGATAGAGCCATCTTCAAGAAGCACAAACGTACTTTGTGCAACGGGATTGGTGTTAAAATCAAATATTTTTTCTATCCTCGGTTGTGTTTGTGCAGGAGTAAAAAGGTCGGGAGTTTCGGCTAAATCTTCAACAATAACGTTAGATTCGCAACCGCAAAAGAGTAATATTGTTACAATGAGTAAAATTAATGTCTTTTTCATAAAATCATCCTTTTGAACATTTGTTTGCTTCGTAAATAGGTATATTTCCTTTATAGTTGACGATATTTGCATCAATGAGCTCCTCAGAAGCAAAAACACGCATATTTTTTATTTTTACATTTCCGTCGACGATAAACATCAGACGTCTGTTTTCGTCAAGACGTGAGAATTCGGCTTTTTGACCGTTGGAAAATTCAATTTCAAGTCTTTGTACTTGTGTTGTGTTTTTATCAGTTTTATCATTTCCGTTTTTATCGGTATAAATATATCCTGCATAGGTAAAAAATAACGTTTTGTCATTAAAATGAGCACAGAAAAATTCATACACAAGGTCATTGCCGATTAGCTTACCTTTTGCTTTTGATTTAAGAATGTAATTCTCATTATCTTTCTCAAAGTAGTATACAATGGTGTTTGTACTGTTTTGCGCCCAAACAAATAATTCGTTTTCGCACGATAAGGTGTCTATAATATTGGCATCACAAACATCTATGGGAATCAAGGCTTCTTCAGGAAAACTTTCTCTTAATATAATATCGTTTTCTTTAGCCGATACGCCTTTGGTAAAAAATAAAGAAGCTAAAACAGTACATATCAAAAAAATTGCAATACCGCTGTGTGCCAATGCTTTCTTATGAAAAATTACGTTTTTAATTCGTTGCTTTACGTTGGCGCTGCTAAACGCAATAGGGTAAGGATTTAATCCCTTTTGATTTATACTGCACTGAAGTAACGCTTCTGCATAATCTTTTCTTTGTGCTTTTGATAATTTTTCTATTACCGTTTCATCCGCAGATAATTCCATATCTTTTAAAAATAATATGTATGCTAACCATATAAACGGGTTAAACCAATAGATACACAAAACAATAAATAAAAGAGGTTTAATAATATTATCAAAATGCTTAATGTGTGCTTTCTCGTGCATAAGTGCATATTCAAGGGTGCTTTCGTTGATGCTTGATGGAACATAAATTCTCGGCTTGATTAAACCAAGAATAAATGGGGTTGAAATTTTTTCGTTCTCCCAAGTGCCGTCTTTCTTTATTGTTGAATCAAGTATCAGCCGTTTTAAACTTATAAACGCAAAAATTCCAGTAACAAGCATCAGAATGGCTACTGTCAGCCAAATAATTGTACATATTCTTAAGGAATTAACTGGAGCATCAAGTCTTGAACTTCCGTAAAGGGAAAGATTTTCACTTAAAATCTCACCGGCATCCGTTTGCTTATAATATATAAAAGGTTGTTCTTTGGGGAAAAGGCTAAAAACCGTTTCCAATGAAAAAGGTATTAAGAGCCTTAAAAATGCAAGCGCCCATAAAAAATACATTGATTTTCTGGGAAGTTTTTTAAAAAATCTTATTAAAAAGACAACAATAATTATAGGTGCTGATTGAATTGCCCCGTTAATAAGGTAGGCGAGAATCCCTTCCATTACTTTTCACCTTCGTCTATAATACGCCTGATTTCCGAGATTTCATTAGCCGTAAGCTTTTGATATTTTGAAAAAGCTGCCACAAAAGCAGAAATAGATCCGTCAAATTTTTTCAACATAAGCTCGTCTATTTCTGCCATTTGCACTGCATCCTTACTTATAAGTGATGTTACAACAGTATCCTCACTTTTTACTACGCCTCTATCACGCAATCTCTTTATTACCGTGTAAGTAGTGGTCTTTGACCAACCTAATTTCTCCTTGCAAATTTCTGCAAGTTCAGGACTTTTTATGGGCTCGTTCTCCCATAAGATCAAACAAAATTTATACTCGCTTTCAAAAATTTTTGGTGTTGACATAATAATTCTTCCTTTCATTCTAATCCATTAGTACAAGTTCAGTCTAACAGAATAGAATGAAAATGTCAATAGTAAAATTTTGTTTTTACATTTTGTTTACAATTAAAATTTTTTATACAGTACCAAAGAATATGGAGCTTGAAGTTTTTAATTGGATATGTTATAATATTTACATTAAATTTTGTTTTGGAGAAGGTTATGAAGTTAGAAACCGAAAGATTGATTCTTAGACCTTGGGGAGAAGAAGATGCCGAGGATTTATATACATATGCAAGTGATCCTGATATAGGTCCGCCTGCAGGTTGGGCTCCGCATAAAAGCGTAGAAAACAGTCTTGAAATTATAAAAAATATTCTATCTAAACCTGAAACATATGCGGTCTGTTTAAAAGAAAATAATAAGCCTATTGGAAGTATTGGCTTTCATCGTAATGATCTTGCTCAAAATGATGATGAATATGAGCTTGGTTATTGGATTGGTAAACCCTATTGGGGACGCGGTTTGATTCCTGAAGCGGCACGGGCGATGCTTAAATATGCCTTTGAAACGCTGAATATGAACAAAATATGGTGTGGATATTATGATGGCAACGAAAAATCCCGCAAAGTTCAAGAAAAGCTTGGGTTCATCTATCAAAACAGAACAGAAGGAATAATTGTAAAACAACTTAATGAAGTCAGAACAGGGCATTCAAACCTTATGACCAAAGAACGTTGGCAAAAGGTTGAATTGTTTCTTAAGCAGAAGCAGACGCTTGATGTTTTTTTAAAAAACAAAGCAATTACACAAGCACAATACAATAAAAGCTATGGTGATTTGCAAAAGCTGATGGAAATGTACGGAGTAAGATAGTTTTTTTGAGGTTTTTATGGCTAAAATAATTAAACTTATTGCTGTTTTAAGCTTTTTCTCTTTTATTATATTTTTTATATTTTATTTGGTTTTTGCTAAAAATTTTTTATATTCATTAACAATAACTTTCGGTACAGTTTTTTATCATTTTGCAATGCGATTGCTCGTGGGTACGATAGTCAATAGAATTATGAAAAATAAAGCCGATTATAATAAAAAATGGTTTCAAATAACGAATATTGAAAACAAGCTATATGGTTTTTTAAAGGTTAAAGGTTGGAAAAATAAATTACCTAGCTATCAGCCGAATCTTTTTGATAAAAATAAACATACGTGGGATGAAATAGCTCAAGCAATGTGTCAGGCAGAAATTGTGCACGAAATCATTATTGTATTAAGCTTTTTGCCGATAATTTCATCCTGTTTTTTCGGTTCTTTTTATGTATTTCTGATTACTTCGATCTTATCGGCACTATTTGATCTTTTATTTGTTATTATGCAGAGGTATAACAGACCGAGAGTTCTTTATATTTTAAATAAAACATTAAAAAAATAAGCTGTATTTTTATTGATTTATTTAGTGCGCTGTGTTAAAATACATTTAGAAAAAATTTTTAGAGGCGAGTAAGTTTGGGCATTTTCAGAGTAAAGAAAAATGACGTTGATATGACGGAAGGCAGCATAATCAGGCATATTATAATGTTTGCTATTCCGTTATTGATCGGAAATCTTTTTCAGCAGTTTTATAATACCGTTGACACCTGGGTTGTTGGAAATTATGTTAGCAATGAAGCATATTCGGCAGTTGGATCAGTAGGTCCGATAATAAATATGCTTATTGGTATTTTTATGGGACTTTCCAGCGGCGCAGGTGTTGTTATTTCGCAGTATTACGGCGCAAAAAGATTTGATAAGGTGCACGATACCGTACATACAACGATTTTACTTACAATAATATTAGGTCTTATTTTTACTTTTGTTGGTATTTTTATAACTCCTTTTGCTTTGGAATTGATGAAAACGCCTATTGATGTAACGGGCGAAGCAAAAAAATATTTGATGATTTATTTTTCAGGTATAATCGGACTTATGATATATAATATGGGTTCGGGTATTTTGCGTGCTGGGGGTGATTCAAGGCATCCGTTTTATTATCTCGTTGTATCGGCCTTATTAAATGTGGCTCTCGATTTATTATTTGTTATTAAGTTTGAAATGGGCGTTGAAGGTGTTGCCTATGCAACGATAATTTCTCAAGGAATTTCGGCGATGCTTGTAATTATACAGCTGCTTAATACCACTAACTGTATTAAGCTTTTTATTTCACATTTGAAAATTGATTTTTCAGTTTTGAAAAAAATATTTTCTATAGGAATTCCGTCTGCATTACAAATGGGAATCACCGCTTTTTCAAACGTATTTGTTCAATCTTACATCAATTTCTTTGGTGCTGATTTTATGTCAGGGTGGACGACATATACAAAGATCGACCAATTTATGTTTTTACCAATGCAATCAATATCACTTGCCGCAACAACGTTTGTTGGGCAAAACCTTGGTATAAATAACGTTAAAAGGGCTAAAAAAGGCGTTTCATTATCAATACTTCTTGCGTTATCAAGCACTGCGATACTTTTAATTCCAATAATAATTTTTGCTCCGCAACTTGCTATTTTCTTTAACAGTGAAGAAAATGTTATTGCCAATGCTACAATGCTTTTAAGGTGGATTTCACCGTTTTATTTGCTTTGCTGTGTCAATCAAATATGTACCGGAGCTCTGCGTGGTGCCGGAAATACAAAGATTCCGATGTTGATTATGTTATTTTCCTTTGTTTTCTTCAGACAAATTTATTTATATATAATGGCAAATCATATTTCAAATACAGAAATTCCCATTGCTATGGGATATCCTGCAGGATGGCTTGTTGCAGCTGTTCTATCACTGCTTTATTTTAATCACGCAAAATTATCCAAAACGAGGATAACCTGATGAGTAATATGTTTTCACTTATTGAAGAGCAGTTTGGCGGTTTTATGGACATAGCCGAGCATAAGGGCTTATTATATGCAATTCAAAACTCAGGTCAGTATAAAGGTGGAAGACTTTGTGTTTTTGATGGTAATCTTAAGCTATTGTGCTCTGTTGAAAACATTGGGGATGCACGTCAAATAAAAATTTTAAATAATATTGCAGTAGTATCTGCAAGATCAAACGGAATATTTATTTTTGATGTTAGTTCAGTTTGTCCCAAAAAACTTTCACAATATCAAACCGTAGAGTTTGCAACGGGAGTAACGCTCTATTCAGATATTGTGTTTGTTAGCTGCAGACAATACGGTGTAGAGATCATTGATATTTCTGAGCCTCAAAAACCGACTTATATCGGAATTATCAGATGTGGGGAAGTCCAATCAACTTGCGTTAGCGATAGCGTCTTATATTGCGGTTTATGGGGTGATATGAAAGTTGTTGCTTACGATATTAACAATCTAAACAGTCCTGAAAAAATAGGTGAATATGAGCTTCACGGCAGAGGTGATGGCGTAGTTGTTTGTGATAATTTCTTATATGCCGTTTCAGGTCAGCACGGAAAGAATATTAAAAATTTACAAGATGAATCGGACCCTGATTTTGGAAACGGAAATGGTATCAGTGTTTTTGATATTTCAAAGAATGTTGAAGTTTTTTTTGATAGCTTTGGAAAGGGATATTATATTCACATAGACACCTGGAAGCCAATTTTGTGCGGAGATTTTTTAATTTGCTGTGATTCTGTTTTAGGCGTACACATTTACGATGCAACCCGTTTTATAAAATTGACAGAAATAAATAATTTTGTTGATAATGCAGTAACAAGCGCAATTTCTTGCAACAATAATCTTTATATTACCACCGAGAAAAGAGGAATATACAGATTTAATGATTTATCTTTTGATAAAACTTATTTTTGCTCTACAGATAAAAAACTAATTTCAGAAAAAGATTTCTTTAAATCAATAAAAACAGAAGCACTGGAATTAAAGCAAGTTTATTCAGGAGATTTTTCGGTAGTTTCAACAGCATCATTTAAATACGGATATGCTCTTGCTTGCGGAAATGATGGCTTGCATATTCTTGACGATAATTTTAATTTTTTATGTAAGGTAAAGAGAAACTGCGCTTGTTGCGATGTGAAAATTGTTGATAATTATATAATAGCGGCGTTTTCTGAAGACGGAATTTGTATATATGAGTTAAAAAACAAATCTCTCAATTTCCTCTCATCATACAAAGCAAACAAGGCAATTCAACAGCTCTTGCTTAGTAAAACCGGAAAATATGTTGCCTGTTGTCTTGGCAGCACAGATGTTATAATGCTTGATATTTCTGATAAATTTAATATTAAGCTATTGTATTCACGAAAAGCACAACGAGGCCCATTATATGGAGAGAATTTTGCATCAAATCTCCTCTCTGACGGAACAATGCTTATGTTTTGGCACAGAGATGGCGTAGTTTATTCTAATCCCGACAAGGGTGATAGAGAGTTTAAGAATATTTTTTACGAGAAAAGCTCTGGCTTTATGTGTTTTGGACCTGAGAATGGTTTTGATACTGATGGGGAAAATATGTATTATAACCTTGATAATGGAATAGTTAACCTTCCCTTTGAAGAGGTTGATGCTGATACGTTAAATAGATATAATGCACGTGTACCAATATGCGGAAAATTCGTCATTTTTGACAATAAGATTATTTCTGTTGAACGATCTAAAGGAATAATTACCATTACGGACATTTCTAACAAAGAAAATCCAAAAACAGTAGGTGAAATATATACAGAAGCAACATGCTATAAACCTTTATGCGCTAATAACAGAATTTTAATTCCTTCTCGATATGACGGTTTAATGGAGCTCATAATATCTAATAAAAAGTAATTGACAAAAGTAATTATATTTCATATAATTTATATGTCCTTTTAAGGATGCGCGGATTAAGCGATGAGCTCCGCCTCGGTTTTCCCAACCGTGTAAAAATATGGGATATGCAGGTATGGCGGAATTGGCAGACGCGCACGGTTCAGGTCCGTGTGAGAGTAATTTCATGCAGGTTCAAGTCCTGTTACCTGCACCAGACCCGAGAAAACATTTTCTCGGGTTTTACATAATAAATACTGTGATGAGAAATAGTAAGATCATTGTGTTTTTTTAGAGAGAGAACGGTTGGTGAAAGTTCTTAAAGCGCATTTCTGAACCCGTCTCGGAGTTGTAAAACTGAATTTTTAGGTTTTATCGGGTTCTCCCGTAACAGAGAATTGAGTGCGGATTTTATCCGAATTCAGGTGGTACCGCGGAATATTATTTCGCCCTGAGTTGTTTTAAGCAACTTGGGGCATTTTTTTGGAGGTTTTTATGAAATTAGATAAGCTTGTAGGAGATCGTTTTAAAGACAGACCCTCAGAATGCAGCGTTGATAGCCACGCTTTGATGGTTCGCGGCGGATATATCAAATACGTTGCAAACGGCATTTTTTCTTCTTATATGCCGTTAAAGCGTGTAACTCGTAAGATCGAACAGATTATGCGCGAGGAAATGGATGCTATTGATGGTCAGGAGGTTCAATTTCCTGTTGTAATGCCTGCAAATATTTGGGAAGAATCAGGCAGATATAACAGCATTGGCAAGGAGTTAATGCGTTTTTCTGACAGAAATAACAGCCCTCTCGTTCTTGGTATGACTCACGAAGAGGCTGCCGTTCATCTTGTGAGAGAATACGGTCAGTCATACGCAAAATATCCCTTTATGATCTATCAGATCCAAACCAAATTCCGTGACGAAGCACGACCCAGAGCCGGTCTTATCCGTGTTCGCGAATTTACTATGAAGGATGCTTATTCGTTCCATACAAGCCAAGAGGATCTTGAACAATATTATGATCAATGCTATAAGGCATATGAGCGCATTTATGCTCGCGCAGGTGTTCCTGAAGTTATAGCTGTTAAATCAGATTCAGGTATGATGGGTGGTAGCATTTCGCACGAATTTATGCTTCTTACGCCTATTGGAGAGGACTCCATTGCTATCTGCAAGGAGTGCGATTACAGAGCTAATATGGAGGCCGCTGAAAACATAATAGACAAATTTGAGAACAAGCCTTCAGAAGAGCTTAAAGAAGTTCATACTCCTAATAAGGAAACCATTGAAGAGGTTTGCGATTTCTTAAATACAAATCCTTTAAATTCTTGTAAAGCAGTTGTATATCAAAGAAATTCAGACGATAAATATGTAGTTCTTTTCATTCGCGGCGATTTGGAAGCAAATGAAACGAAGCTTACAAACTTCCTTGGTTTTGATATTCATCCTGCAGTTATAACCGATGATTGCGGTATTTGCGCAGGTTTTTGCGGTCCGGTAGGTATTACAGATGATGCTATAGTTTTATTTGATTCATCATTAAAAGACAGAAATAACCTCATTTGCGGCGCAAATAAGAAAGAATATCATTACACCGGCCTTGATATGGCTCGTGACGTTGAAAACGCCGAATACCACGATTTTGCAAAAATACAAGAGGGCGGCATTTGTCCTAAATGCGGTAAAAAAGCAATAACCGTTTCAAGAGGTATTGAAGTCGGAAATATATTCCAGCTTGGCACGAAATATACAACATCAATGAATATGACCTATCTTGACAACGAAGGTAATTCAAAATATCCGATTATGGGATGTTATGGAATCGGTGTTGGCCGTCTTGCTGCGGCAATTTGTGAAGCGCATCACGATGATTACGGTCCTATCTGGCCTATGTCAGTGGCACCTTGGCAGGTTCATCTGTGTGCGATGCGTGCAGATGATCCTGAAGTTAAAGCCTTTGCTGACAAGCTTTACGATGAGCTTCTGAAAAAAGGAATAGAGGTTATCTATGATGATCGTCAGGTAAGTGCAGGAGTTATGTTCTCTGATGCTGACCTTATCGGTGTTCCTGTTCGTGCTATTGTTAGTCCAAGAAACCTTAAAAATAACTCGGTTGAAATTACAACGCGTGATAAGAGCATCAAAACATCTGTTTCAACAGAAACTGTAGTTGAAGATATAATCAAGCTTGTAGACGAACTCAAATAATCAAGAAAATCCGAACTTTTTGTTCGGATTTTTTGAAAAAAGGGAATGTTAATATGAATTATCGATTGGATAAGTACGGAAATAAGCTTTCAATTCTTGGCTTTGGTTGTATGCGTTTCAAGCACAAGCTTGGTAAAATTGATATTGAAAAAGCAGAAAAGCAAATAATGAAAGCATATAATGGTGGGGTGAATTATTTTGATACTGCCTATATTTATCCTGGAAGCGAAGCGGCAATAGGAGAAATATTCGAGAAAAACGGTATTCGAGAAAAAGTTAATATTGCAACAAAATTACCTCATTATCTTATAAAAAGTAAAGAAAGCTTGGATAAGCTTTTTAACGAGGAACTAAAACGTTTAAGAACAGACTATATTGATTATTATTTAATGCATATGCTTACCGATGTTGATACGTGGGATAGGCTTAAGAATTTAGGAATTCTTCAATGGCTTGAAGAAAAGAAAAAAAGCGGACAAATCCGCCAGATCGGTTTTTCATATCACGGTAATTCTGAAGCTTTTATAAAGCTTATTGATGCATATAATTGGGATTTTTGTATGATTCAATATAATTATATGGATGAAAACTCTCAGGCAGGCAGAAGAGGCTTAAATTATGCAAGTGCAAAAGGTTTACCTGTTATGATAATGGAGCCTTTGCGTGGCGGAAAGCTTGTAAAAAATCTTCCCGATGATGCTAAGAAAATTTTTAATAATTACTCAATTAAGCATACACCTGCTCAATGGGCATTCAAATGGTTGTGGAATCAGCCTGAAGTTACTGTTGTTTTATCCGGTATGAATTCAGAGGAAATGGTTGAAGATAACCTTAAAAATGCTTCAGAGACTTTTGTTCACGAGCTAACTGATGAAGATAATGCTATGCTTTCTAAGGTTGTAAAAGCAATAAACGCTAAAATGAAGGTTGGATGCACCGGTTGCGGATATTGTGTTCCGTGTCCTAAAAATGTTGATATTCCCGGATGTTTTTCTGCATATAACAGAAAATATTCAGAAGGAAAATTTCACGCGTTAGTTGATTATTTTATGTGTACTTCATTAAGAACCAATTCAACTTGTGCATCAAATTGTATTGGTTGCGGAAAATGTGAAAAGCACTGTCCCCAAGGCATAAAGATTCGTGATGAACTTAAAAACGTTCAAAAAGAGCTTGAAGGTCCCATTTTTAAATTGGGAAAGAAAATTTCAAAGTTTTTTAGATTCTGAAAATAAAAAAGACACGATAGCGTGTCTTTGATGGTGTACCTGACAGGAGTTGAACCTGCGACACCCAGAGTCGGAGTCTGGTGCTCTATCCACTGAGCTACAGATACGTAACTATATTTTACACAAAAAACATATTTTTAGCAACTGATTTATTTGTCTCTTGCCAAAATATTAAAAAAGAAGTACAATAATAGTATATTTAGTTATTTGTGAGGAAAAAATGAAAAAAGGATTATTAATTTCTTTTGAAGGAACTGACGGTTGTGGTAAAAGCACACAAATTCGCCTTTTGTCCGAATATCTCAAAAATAAAGGATTTAACGTTGTGGTTTCAAGAGAACCCGGTGGATGCAGAGTAGGTGAAAAGATCCGCAAAATTTTGTTAAATGCAGAGAATATTGAAATTTCACCTATGTGCGAGCTTTTTTTATATGAGGCAGCACGTGCGCAGCATATGCACGAAATAATCGAGCCTGCATTAAGCGAAGGTAAAATTGTAATTCTTGACCGTTTTATTGATTCAACTCTTGCTTATCAAGGCTTCGGTCGTGAAATGGGGGAAGAGTGTGTTGAGATTTTCAACAAGTACGCTATTGGAGGCAGATATCCTGATATGACACTTATGCTGCAGCTTTCTCCTGAGCTTGCCTTCAAGCGTAAAGGCGGTAACGATACTAAAGATAGAATGGAAATGGCAGGAGATGAATTTTTTGAACGTGTTAATAAAGGATTAGAACGTGCTGCTGATAAAAATTCAGACAGAGTTGTTAAAGTTAATGTTGAGGGAACTTGTGAAGATACCCACAAAAAAATATGCAATCTTATAAATAATCTTTTGGAGAAAGAGAATGAGTGATAAAGTAATTATTATTGATGAAGAAGCTGATGATGAATTTTTAGAGCTTTCACCTGAAGAAATTGAAGAAATTCAAAGAAATGAACGATTAAAAAGAATTTACAAAAAAAGAAAAAAGTATAATACCGACATTTGGAACAACGTTTCAAAAATTGTCAATGTTATCGGCTTATTTGGAATTGCAATAGGTATGCTTTTGGAAAGCGGAATGATTGCTGCAGTTTGTCTTGGAATAATTTTTATAAGTTGTATTGTTAACTATATATTTCTGAAATAAAAAAAGACCTAATCAGGTCTTTTTTACTTTAAATTAAGCTTTTTAATTAGCTGGTCTTTCTCCATAAAACCTAAGGTTTGACTAACGAGTTTACCATTTTCAAAATAAAGAATTGCAGGAATGCTTGAAATTGAAAATCTTCTAGCTAACTCCGGAAAATCATCAACGTTTATCTTTGCAATAACAATATCAGGAAAATCATCGTTTAATTCTTCCAACACCGGTGCAAGCATACGGCAGGGGCCACACCACGGTGCCCAAAAATCTACGATAGCAGAGGGCATATTTATTATTTTTTCAAAGCTTTCGTTGTTTGCGTGTATTATATCCATTATTCATCCTCCTTATCATTTTCTTCTGAAAACTCGTCATATTCACTATCATTTTCAGAAATATCAACTTTTATTCCGGTTTTCTCGCTTAACTCAAGAATAATTTGATCCATTCTGTTTTCGCATTCCTCTTGAGTCCATTCATTTTCACTTTCATACTGTTCTTTTAACAGCTGTTTCATAGCAAGATATAAAACAAGATTAACGTCCTTTTGTTCGCCTTGTTCGGCCTTTATCCATTGCATTCGGTACATTTCAAGCATCGGATCATCACATCTTATGTTAAAATCTTCCTCTGTAAGCAATCCGAAAAATTTACCCTTTGGCGCTTCATCATTTTCAGTTTCAATTACATCTTCTTTGCTTTTATCCTTTTTAATAAAGGAAATAACAAGAAGTGTGATTATTAAAAGAATAAGGATTCCGCCAATAACTATGTAAGGAATTGGCACTTCATATTTACCTATAGGCATAAAATCACTCCTTTTTATATATTATAACAAATAAATATAATCAATGCAAATATATTCTTGAAATTTTTTTATGTAAATGATATAATAACTTAAAATAAGATTATTTAGGTGATTTTTGTGAAGCTTTATAAAAAAATTATTGTGAGCATTATTTTTGTATTATTAACATTTCCTCAAAAAGTTTTTGCAGAGGCATATCTTGAAGGTGATCTTCCCGAAGAAAACAGCTCCTTTCTTGATGGAATAGATTCCCAAATGCTGATGGCTAATTGGTATAAGATTATAATTATTTTAGTAATTTCTTTGTGTGTTATAGGTCTTGTTGTTAGCAATATTATTTGGTTTAGAAAAAATCGTAATAAGTAATTTTATTTTTAATATAATTTATTGGTGATATTATGCTGATTAACAGTGAAAAAATATATGTAAATAATAGCTTTGATGTGCCTGTTTATGGCGAGTTTTATCTTGGCGATTCGCTTGAGCTTATTCCTGAGTTAATTTCAAGGTATAACGGAAAAGTAAAATTAATTTACTTTGATCCTCCCTTTATGACTGGCCGTGAGTTTGATGCAAGTATGCCTGTTGGCGAAAAAGGATTCTCGGGTGATAGGGCGTATTATTCAAAAATTCCATCCTACTCAGATAACTGGAAAAATAAAGAGGAGTATCTCTCTTTTTTGAAAAATATTCTTATTGGAGCGAAGGAATTACTTTCACCTGACGGCGTTATAAGTGTTCATGTTGACAGACACGCTTCTCACTACGTAAGACTGCTTCTTGATGAGGTTTTTGGTGAAAATTCCTTTATTAACGAAATTATTTGGCATTATCATTCAGGTGGAAGCAGTAAAAGCTCTTTTCCTGCTAAACACGATAATATTTATTTATACGGAAAAACGCCAAAAGTTAAAATTAAGCCTGCTGCAGCAGGAAAATCGAGGACGGATAAGCGCCAAAATCATATGAAACGTTCCATTGATATTGATGGCAGGGTGTATTTTTCTATAAAAAGCAACGGAAAAGAATATAAATATTACGAAGACGATATAGTTTCTTTTGATGATGTTTGGGAAATACCGCATTTACAGCAAAAGCATCCTGAAAGAACGGGATTCGGCACACAAAAGCCTTTGGAATTACTTGATAGAATTATAAAATCTTGCTCTGATGAAGGCGATATTGTTTGTGATTTATTTGCAGGCAGCGGAACAACTCTTATTAGTGCATTGAATAATAAAAGAGGTTTTGTTGGAGTTGATAAATCAGCCTTAAGCTTGTTGACGTTTAGGCGCCGCTTAACAGAAAAAAACTGTTTTGATGCAACTATTTATCATACATCTGTTGCTGATGATAAGGCAGGAATTTCTTTGCATAAAAATGAGGAAAATGGCTTTGTTTCAGTTTCCTTTGACAGTTACAGAGCGTTGGATGTTGATATAGATCTGCCTCATTATAATGATGGGCTTCAGTATTTGACTTACGTTTCTGTGGGAAAAATCGAGGATGGTGTGTTTATTACCGAAGACTATTCGGTTCGCACAGCGGCAAAACCTGCTTTAAAATATAATTTCACAGTCCCCTCAGGAGGGCAGAAAGCAGTATATTTCTGCGATTGCTTAGGAAATCATAGATTTATAAAAATATAAGGATTTATATGGAATTAACGGTTTTAAAAGGAATAGGGCAAAAACGACTTGAATCGCTTAATAAGCTTGAGATTTTTTGTCTTGAAGATTTAATTGCGTATTTGCCTCAAAGGTATAGAGATCTTA
The DNA here is from genome assembly GCA_045591115.1 of Clostridia bacterium. Lineage (GTDB taxonomy): Bacteria > Bacillota > Clostridia > Christensenellales > QALW01 > UMGS1322. Next base: position 96,621 of record JAZNSH010000034.1, on the reverse strand, counting down.
CCGTAATTGAAAAAATAAATGCCGCGACGGTTAATGTGCCGTCGCTTTTTAAGGTTCGAGTTTTACAAAAGCCAACTGTTAAATTTCCAAGAAAAAACTTCAGTATAGTAACTTGCGAAATTGAAGATATTTCAGGTCGTGCTCAGGCAATTTGGTTTAATCAGCCATATATTGCAAAAAGCATTGAAGTTGATACGGATATTTATCTGTATGGTGCAATTGAAATCAAGCAGGGTAAAAGACGAATAATGAATCCATCCATCGAACAGGAGGATGAGCTTACAATAGTTCCCGTATATAGACTTCCGTCATCAAGCGGAATAAATCAGAAAACGATGCGCAATATCATTCGTCAAGCAATAGATTATTGCATAAAAAATGAGAAAGATCAGTTTTCTTCTGAATTTAGAGCCAAGCACAGACTATGTACATGGGAATATGCAATAGAAAATATTCATTTTCCGATTAACGATCAGGCACTGCTTGCGGCAAGAAGGCGTTTATGCTTTGAAGAACTTATAAACATTCAAATTTTTATTAAATTAAGAAAAAAGCAGAATGAAATTGAGGCAGGTAAAATATTTAAGATAAATGAATCAGACATAGCGTCATTCGTTAATAAATTACCATACAAATTAACTAATAAGCAAATAAAATGCCTTAAAGAGATTTATAATGATGTTATAAGCGGAAAGGCAATGAATAGATTAGTTCAGGGAGATGTTGGATCAGGAAAGACTATTGTTGCTATTATTTCAATGCTTTTTGCGGTTTTAAACGGTGGACAAGCCGCATTAATGGCTCCTACCGAAATTCTTGCAAAGCAACACTACGATCAGCTTGTAGATTTTTTTGGAGAAGAAAACGTAGCGTTTTTGTCCGGAAGCCTAACTCAAAGAGAGCACAAAATCGAGCTTGAAAGAATAAGAAACGGTGAAGCAAAATATATTGTAGGAACAAATGCCCTCATACAAAAAAGCGTTGAATATAATAATTTACTTTTAATTATAACTGATGAACAGCATAGATTCGGCGTAGCTCAAAGAGCAAGATTTTTTGCTAAAGGAAATTCACCGCATACGTTGGTTATGTCTGCCACACCGATTCCACGAACCTTATCCTTGATTGTGTTCGGTGATTTGGATATTTCTATTATTGATGAATTACCTCCGGGCAGGCAAAAAATTTCTACATCCATTATTTTTGGTAACCGTGAAAAAGATATGCTCGAATATATCAAGAATGAAGCTTTAAACGGCAGACAAGCGTACTTTGTTTGTCCCCTGATTGAAGAAGATGAGGAAAGTCCTCTTGTATCCGCTGAGGGCCTTTATGAAGAGCTTTTGGAAAATATATTTAAAGATATTCCCATTGCTCTTTTACACGGAAAAATGACAAGCGAAGAAAAAAATGACGTAATGGATAAATTCCAAAAAGGAGAAGTTAAGGCACTTATTTCAACAACTGTTATTGAGGTTGGAGTTAACGTTAAAAATGCCACAATTATGGTTATTTACGGTGCAGAACGCTTTGGTCTTGCTCAATTACACCAGCTTAGAGGAAGAGTTGGCAGAAGTAATTTGAAATCTTATTGTTTCTTACTTACAAAATCAAACGATCAGAACAGTCTTGAAAGATTAAAAATAATGACCAAGACAAATAATGGCTTTGAAATTGCACAGTATGATTATGATCTGCGTGGGCCGGGTGATTATCTTGGCAAAAGACAAAGCGGTGTTGCCGAAGCACGTTTTTCCTACGCTTTATCAAATACGTTGTTGCTTAAGGAAACACAAACCGTTGTTGAAACTGAAATTTTACCCGAACTAAGCAAATTTTCATCGTTAGTTGAAAGTATAAACAAAAAGTTCAATAAAGAATTTAATGATATCGCATATAACTGATTTTTCCAATAAAAATAAATGTATAATATCCCTTTTTTAGTTAAAAATAAAAACAGAACTTCAAAGGGAGGTGAATTTATAATGGCAAAGTCAAATAAAGCAGCACTTGAAAACATGAAGTACGAAGTTGCTAATAGCCTTGGCGTAAACATGAAGAAGGGCTATAATGGCGATCTTTCATCTAAGGACAATGGTCGTGTTGGCGGCGAAATGGTTCGCAGAATGGTAGAACAGTACGAACAGAATAATAAGTAATATTCTAATTAAAATACAAAGTAGATCAATTTTTCTTTTGATCTGCTTTGTGTACATAAAAAATACCGCTTACTTAATTGTAAGCGGTTAATTTTTTATTTCTTTTCCATATCCTTTGCCTGCTCGCGGCTAAGATCAACCTTGTCCTCGTCATATTCTACAATAGAAATTGCAGCCTTGTTAAATACAAGCTCAACTTCTTTAGGACCTACTGCGATTGTAACGATATCGTCTTCAATGTTTTTAACAACACCGTAAATACCGCAATCCATCATAACGCGATCACCGTTTTTAAGGTTATTCTTTCTTTCCTGCATCATCTTAGCACGTTTTCTTTGCTTACGGCCTGAGAACCACATAAAGAAAATCATAAGTGCCATTATAAGCAAGAAGGGAAGCATACTTTCAAATCCGCCAACTTGCTGCTGAGGATTCGGGTTTTGTGATTGCTGCTCTAATAAAACAAAATTTTCAAACATTTTAATTATTTCCTTTCGAATTATTATGTGTATATATTAACAGATATTTTGTTTTTTAACAAGTGAATTTTTGGTTAAAACTACATATATCCGTATTTTTTAAGGAATTCATTCTTAAAATCAAGAGAACGGTCTTCCCAGATAGCCTTTTTAAGATCTTCGGTAAGCTTATGAAGGAAGCGGATGTTGTGAATCGAAGCAAGTCTTGCACCCATAATTTCACCTGCATTAAGCAAATGACGGATGTAAGCGCGGGAATAATTTTTGCAAGCATAGCAATCACATTCTTCATCAAGGGGACGTGAATCTTCTTTATACATTGCGTTTCTTACAACGACTTTTCCTTGACTGGTCATAACTGTGCCATTTCGTGCGATTCTTGTGGGAAGAACGCAATCCATCATATCAATACCGCGAGTAAAGCCCTCAACAAGACAATCGGGGGAGCCAACGCCCATAAGATATCTTGGCTTATTTTTAGGCATAACGGGCATAAGATCATCAAGAATTTCATACATTAAAGGCTTAGGCTCACCAACGCTTAAACCACCGATTGCAATACCGGGACAATCCTCATAGCTTGCAGTTGCCAGTGCGCTTTCTCGCCTTAAATCCTTATACATACTTCCTTGAACAATGCCGAATAACGCTTGATTATCGTTTGTCCAGGATTTGTGACACCTATCAAGCCAACGCAGAGTCCTTTCCATATTTTCCTTTGCATCACGGTATTCGCAAGGGTATGGAGAGCAAACGTCAAATTGCATCATAATATCCGAGCCGATAGCCTGCTCAATTTCAATTACTTTTTCAGGACTGAATAGGTGCTTTGACCCATCAAGATGAGAATTAAAATAAACGCCTTCTTCTTTAATTTTTCTCAGATCAGAGAGAGAAAATACCTGAAATCCACCGCTATCTGTTAAAATAGGTCGATCCCAGTTCATAAATTTATGCAGACCGCCCATTTTTTTTATAAGCTCGTGTCCGGGGCGAAGATATAGGTGATAGGTGTTAGAAAGAATTATCTGAGAATTTACTTCCTTTAATTCTTCGGGAGAAACGGCTTTAACCGTTGCTTGAGTTCCAACAGGCATAAAAACAGGAGTTTCAATAACGCCATGTGGAGTAGTAAAACGAGTTATTCTTGCACCGCTTTGCTTACATTCTTTTAATACTTCAAATTTGAATTTATCTGTTTTCATATATCTTTTCCATTTATAAAATAATCATTGCATCGCCAAAAGAGAAAAATTTATAATTATTAGCCTTGGCGGTTTCATATACTTCCATAATTTCTTCTTTTGAGCATAATGCACTTACAAGCATCAATAGCGTAGATTCAGGTAAGTGGAAGTTGGTTATAAGACAATCAACTGCTTTAAATTTATAACCGGGATAAATAAAAATATCGGTGTCACCACTTGATGGATGAATAATTCTGTTATTATCAGCAACGCTTTCTAAAGTTCTGCAGCTCGTTGTGCCAACAGAAATAATTCTTCCGCCGTTTTTTCTGCATAAATTTATTTTATCTGCAGCTTCATCACTTACGCAATAATACTCACTGTGCATCTTGTGATTTAAAACATCATCGACCTGAACAGGTCTAAAAGTACCAAGACCAACATGAAGAAGAACAGGAACGATTTCAACACCCATTTCTTTTATTTTTTCTAAAAGTTCCGGTGTAAAATGCAAGCCTGCAGTAGGTGCGGCTGCTGAGCCTACTTCTTTTGAATAAACAGTCTGATACATTTCCTTATCTTCAAGCTTTTCGGTAATATAAGGGGGGAGTGGCATTGAGCCTAAACGATCAAGTATTTCTTCAAAAATACCGTCATACTCAAAACGTATTATTCTGTTACCATCATCTTTGATTTCGATGACTTCAGCAAATAACTCATTTCCGAATTTAAAACGCACACCGGGTTTGGCTTTTTTTCCGGGACGTGCAAGAATTTCCCATGAATCGGTGTCAATTCTTTTTAAAAGCAAAAACTCAATAAATGATCCGGTATCTTCACGCTCGCCTATAAGACGTGCGGGAAGAACGCGAGTTTCATTTATTACAAGACAATCGCCTTTATTCAAAAATTCCGGTAAATCATAAAAGTGTTTGTGTTTAATTTTTTTTGTTGATCTGTCATATACAAGAAGTTTTGCGTGATCCCTCGGCTCAGTGGGAGTTTGAGCAATAAATTCCTTTGGCAGATCGTAGTAAAAATCACTGGTTTTCATATTTAATCCAACTGCATTCTTGTTTGTTTAGATGATTCTTTTTGCTTGATTCCAAGATGTTCGTATGCTTTAGGAAGAACGATCCTTCCTCTGGGAGTTCTTGAAATAAATCCTAATTGAAGAAGAAATGGCTCGATAACGTCTTCAATAGTAATATCTTCTTCCCCGGTTGATGCCGCTAAAGTGTCAAGACCAACGGGACCTCCACCGAACTTTTCTATCATAGCCAATAAAACTCTGCGATCGCTTCCATCAAGCCCGAGCTTATCTACCTCAAGCATTTCCAGAGCTTCGTTTGCAATGTTTTTCTCAATAATGCCATCGCCTTTTACCTGAGCAAAATCACGAACACGTTTTAAAAGTCTGTTGGCTATACGAGGTGTTCCTCTTGAACGCAAGGAAATAGCCTGTGCGCCGTCATCTTCAATGGGAATATCAAGAATCGATGCACTTCTTTTAATAATTTTAGCAAGATCTTCTGTATTGTACATCTCCAATCGACAGATTACACCAAATCTGTCCCTCAATGGCCCTGTAAGCATACCGGCACGTGTTGTTGCACCGATAAGCGTGAACGGGGGAAGGCTTAAACGAACGGATCGCGCTGAAGGACCTTTGCCGATCATAATATCAAGAGCAAAATCTTCCATCGCCGGGTAAAGAACTTCTTCAACACTTCTGTTAAGCCTATGAATTTCATCAATAAATAAAATATCGTTCTCGTTAAGATTTGTTAAGATTGCGGCTAAATCACCGGGACGCTCAATGGCAGGACCACTGGTAACGCGGATAGAAACGCCCATCTCTGCTGCAATAATATTAGCTAAAGTAGTTTTTCCTAATCCGGGAGGACCGTATAATAAAGTATGATCAAGTGCTTCCTTTCTTTCCTTTGCGGCAGAAACGAATATGCTTACCATTTCTTTAACTTTTTCTTGTCCAATATAATCATCAAAGCTTTTTGGTCTTAATGAATTCTCGTTATCAATATCTTCTTCCAAAAGACCTGAAGTTATAATTCTTTCGTCTTCCAAATTATTTATCTCCTATCAAGACTTTTTAAAACTGCACGAATAATACTTTCTGTGTTATTGCAATCAGCAGCTACTGCCTCAACCGCCTTAGATGCTTCCTGTGAAGAATATCCTAAAGCCGCAAGAGCATATATTGCATCTGAAATCATTGAAGATTGGGGAGCAGAGCCTCTCTGAACTGTTGCGTTAACAAGCTCGTCATTATCAACTTTCTCACGTAATTCAAGAATAATTCTTTGTGCGGTCTTTTTGCCGATTCCCGGAACCTTTGTGAGTGCATTGGCGTCTCCGCCAACAAGAATAACAGCAAGATCGCTTGCTGAGAGGGAAGAAAGGACCTGTAATCCTATTTTAGGACCAATTCCGCCTACGGAAATAAGCCTTAAAAACATTGTTCTGTCCTCTTTGGAAACAAAACCATATAAAGTAATGGCATCTTCGCGAACGTGCTGATAAGTGAAAATTTTTGTGTTTTGTCCTATAGTTAATGTATTTACGACACTTGAAGGGCATTGAATATAGTACCCAATTCCATTATTATCAATAACCACTCCATTTAAATCAAGTTCTTCTACTGTTCCGTATATATATGCGTACATATTAACTCCTATTTTATTTTGAATTGTGAACTCATTTTTGCAGTATGCGCATGGCAAATGGCGGCCGCAAGACCATCAGCAGCATCATCAGGCTTAGGTATTTTATCAAGATTCAAAAAATACATTACCATTTGCTGAATCTGATGCTTATCTGCACGACCGTAACCAACTATAGCTTGCTTGATTTGAAGAGGAGTGTATTCATAAAGCTCGTTTGTTTTCATTGAAGCGGCGGCAAGTAAAGCTCCACGGGCTTGCGCAACGTTAATAGCGGTTTTAACGTTATTATTAAAGAAGAGCTCTTCGATTGCTATAGCATCAGGCTTAAAACGATCAATAACAGTTTGAACATCAGTATAAATATTTCTGAGACGCACGGGCGTAGGCATATCCGGTGGTGTGGAGATAACACCGTATTCGATCATTTTATGCTTATGTCCGTTCGTTTCTATAACACCAAAGCCAAGAGTTGCAAGGCCCGGATCAAATCCTAAAATAACCATAATCAAAACTAAAGCATCTCTTTGGGAAAGCTCCATCAAGATGCTTTTAAAACCTTTTATAAAATTAAAGCTTGTTAGATGCAAGTAAACCGTAATAAATTCTGTCTACGGGTGTTCCGTTTTCAAGAACAATATCTGATAACATAATACCTTCTTTACGGAAGCCGAGTTTTTCGGCTAATTTCTGTGCAGGATAGTTGTCCTTATCGATCCTTGTATAAACCTTATTGAAATCAAAACCTTTAAAATAGGTGTTTTTGATCATTTCGTTTGAAGTGCGATAGGCGATACCTCTGTGAAGGAATTCTTCATTGCCGATAATGATATAATATTCACCCTTACGGTTAACGTCATCAATATTAACTAAACCAAGCATACCAATGGGATATGTTTTACCGTCTTCCTCAAAAACATAAATCATATAATCATCTCTTGTTTTATCAAGCAATGAACGCTGGTACCATTTATTTCCTTCATTTGTGTTTTTGGGAAGATAACCGTGAAAACCTTTAATATGTGTGTGATTAGAGCCCCAGTTTACCAAGTATGGAATATCTGTCCTTTCCATTTTACGGATACTAAGTTTATAGCTTAACATAAATACACCTCATAATTTTTTCTTTTACAATATTATATCAAATTTTATAAAAATTGCAATGATGAATTTTAAATATAAGCATATTTTTATCAAATAAATTATATATTTTACTGTAAAGTTTCAAAAATAGCGTGCGGAGGTTAAGTTTATGGAGTTAAATACTGAAAAAATTATGTTTGATTCAATTAAAAAAAGATGTTTTTGCGTTAATGTTGCAGGAAAAGAAGCAATAAATAATTCAGCTAAGATCTTAAGCGTAACTGCACATAGTTGTTGTGGGAGAAGCGAGATAGTAAATAACGAGATTATAATTGAAGGCGTAGTAAAATATACGGCAATTATAAAAGATGATGAGAATATTAAAAAGATCATTAAAACAGAAAGATTCTCGATAAATGAATATTCCAATGAATTTTCCAACAACGGAAATATAATAACCTATTCTTCAATAAATAAGGTTCGAGGCTTTATTGAGGCAGGAAATCTTGTTTTCAGCTCAGTTGTTGATGTGTGTGCCTTGGTTATCTTTACTGAAGAAACAGAATATGTTTCATCAATGGATGACGAATTCAGAAAAAAAGAGCAGACGCTTAAATTTCTTAAAACTAATTTTATCGAAAAAATTCGATTTAATGTTAATGAAGAAACAGAATTGTCGCCTCGACTTCCCGAAATTAATGAAATATTATCCGTTGACGCATCTGTAAATCTAAAAGAGGCACATATTTCAGCAGGTCAACTTATCTTTGGCGGAGAAATAAATCTGCAAACAATATATAATTCTTTAGACGAATATGAGCCTGTTGTTCAAATAAGTGATAAATTTGATTTTTCACAATTGATTGATCTGAGGGATGTATTTAATGATGAGCCCTATGTTACTCTTGATATTGAAGATATAAATACAAATATTCGATTGAACGAGCAAAATGAAATGCGTATCGTTCAATATAATATGGAATTATCAGGATATGCTTTTGCTTTTGAAGAAATTACTTGTAACGTAATTTCTGATGCTTACTCATTGAAGCAAAAAGTAAAGTGTGATGAAAAGTTGTTAAATTATACTTATGTCGGAAAAGAAAATTTACAACAAATAAATAAAAATATTTCTGTTAAGCTTCCTGATGGATGTAATCATATTTCAAGAGTAAATTCTGTTTCCTTTAACGCAAGTATCGTTGATAAAGAAATTTTAGATTCAAAAGTAATTCTTAAATGCTTAGGCGATGCGGGTATTATATATTCAGCATCAAACAGCGGTGAAACCGACGGTTTTAATACATCTGTTGAATTTGAATTGATTCTTGATAAAACAGACTTTGATAACGCAAAAAATATTCTAAGTAATTTAACAATAGGTGATATGCAGGCAATTTTAATTTCCGGTGATAAAGTTGAAATTCGTGCATTGTTTAACGTCAAATCAATTCCGGAATTTGAAATAAATGAAAAAATGATAGGAGACGTAATTTATTCAGATGAAGAAGACTTTCCCGAATACGGAATAATAATTTATAACATAAAAAAAGATGATACGTTGTGGGAAATCGCAAAGAAATATGGCGTTGATATTGATGAAATTTTAAAATTAAATAATGGTTTAACCGAAAACTTAGAAGAGGGTAAAAAAATTTTTATATTCAGAAAGCTTATAATTTAGATAATTTATACAAAAAACGCACAAAAATGTGCGTTTTTACTTTATTTTTTTTTCATAATGTATTATAATATCTTTAAATGGAGTGATATTTATGGCAAGACCAACAGAATGTATAATTGATTTAAGAAAGCTTATTTGTAACTATCAAAATATAAAAAAACACATTGGTAAAAAAGTTCTTGGACTTGTTAAAGCTGATGCTTACGGTCACGGTCTAATTCAATGCGCAAAAGCACTTCAGAATGCTCATATTGATTATCTGGGTACCGCATCTCTTGAAGAGGCGGTTATTCTCAGAAATGTTAACATCACTTGTCCCATTCTCTGCGTTGGACCTTTACCTCTTGAAAGCGAAGAAATGTGTGTTAAGTATTCGATAGACCAAGCTATCAGTTCGGTCAGTGAATTTGATCGGATAGAACACTGTTGTAAAAATAATAATCAAAATGCTTTTATCCACATAAAAATTGAAACGGGTATGCACAGAACCGGTATTCATTGCGGTAATGAGCTTGATGAGCTTTTAACAAAAATAAAAAAATCTAATTTTGTAAAAATCAAAGGTGTTTTTACTCATTTTGCCGAATCTGATTCATCAAACAGAAATTACACTGATTTTCAGGCGAAAGAATTTTTGAAAGCCGTTGATCAGATTAAAAATATGGGTTTTGATGATATTATAGTTCATTGTGCGAACAGCGGCGCGATTCTTCAATATCCTGAATATACATTCGATATGGTTCGTGCAGGCATTATTCTTTACGGATATTATCCTTCTACTGAAACTAAAAAGAGCTTTAATGTTGAACCTGTTTTATCTTTTAAAACAAATATTGTTGCTATAAATAGCGTAAAAAAAGGTGAATCCGTTAGCTACGGATGCACTTTTACCGCTGAAAAGGATATGACGGTTGCTGTTATTCCCGTTGGATACGGCGATGGCTATAAACGCATAATGTCAAACAAAGGTCACGTTCTTATAAATGGTAAAAAAGCATCTATTACAGGAAGAATTTGTATGGATATGACTATGGTTGATATTACTGAGATTCCCGATGTTAGGATTGGTGACGAAGTTATTCTTATCGGTAGTCAAAAAAATCTTCAAATAACTGCTGACGATCTTGCAGAATGGTCTGACACTATCAGCTATGAAATAATGCTATCTATCACGGGGAGAGTTCCTAAGAAATATGTTGAATAAACGAACGAAAGGAAGAACTCTCCGCAAAAATATAGATAAAAAAATTCATAATGAATATTCAAAAGAGATCTGTTCAAAGCTCAGTAGATACATTAAAGATAAAAAAGTTATTATGCTTTACAATGCCATTGATGGGGAAGTTGACGTAAGCTTTTTACGTTCAGAAACAGATAAAACTTTTCTCTTTCCGCGCGTTGAGGGGAATAATATCGTTGCTGTTTACGGTAATGAATTTATTTGCGGTTCATTTAAAATTCAGGAGCCTACAGGAGAGCCTTTCAAGGGAAATATTGATGCTGTAATCGTTCCGATGTGCGCATTTGACAGAAACCTTAACAGGCTTGGCTTCGGTAAAGGCTTTTATGATAGATTTCTAAAAAATAATAACTGCTTGAAAATCGGTGTTGCATTTTCTTGTCAAGAAACAAAAGATATAATTGTTAAGGATACTGACGTTAAAATGGATATAATTGTTACCGAAAAAGAAATAATTTAGGAGAATAAGAATGAAAAGTATTTTTAAACTTAGTGGAAAATTGGTACTTACTTTTATTGCAACCAGTGCCATTGCTTTTATTACGATGATGATGTGCTTAAGCGCCAACGTTGAAACAACAATTAAAATTGCTATTGGTGCTCTTTTTATTGTTTTTATAAATTATATGGCGTGGAGCAGCTCTGTAATCAGCGGGGAAGAAGACACAAAAAACAATCGCTATAAGCCCTATAAAGGCTTTCTTTCTGCTTCAATTTCAATGCTTCCGTTACTTATTGTTGCTTTGATATATTTATTTGTTTCTTTTAATGGATGGGATGGCTCAAATAGAGTTCTTGCTGACGGTCTTTATATGATTCTTTACTTATTCTTATTATCTTTTACGCCGTTATTATCCTTATTTGTTCCATCTAATCCTGCGTTCACTATTGATTTTGCTCAGCCCGCAATTTCATCCCTTGATAATGTTGCAGTTCCCAATGCAGTAAGTGCACCATTGTTTTTTATTCCTATTATAGTCTTTATTGTTGTTGCGGGAATTGGCTATTGCATTGGCCATAAAGAACGCAAACGTCTTGCTGATGTTGTAAAAAAACTAAAAAACAACAAATAATTACAAATTTATATTGAAAAAAATTAAAAAATATGATAGAATTATGAAAAGAAGATATTTATTAAGAGTTATCAGCGGAAAATATAGGGGAAAGGGTATTTTGTCCCCTAAAGATTTTTCTGTTCGTCCTACATCGCAGAGGGTAAAAGAATCTTTATTTAATATTATTCGCACAGAGCTTTACGGCAAAGATTTCTTGGATGTTTTTTCAGGAACCGGTCAAATGGGGCTTGAAGCTGTTTCAAACGGCGCAAACGTAACCTTTGTTGATATGGACGTAAAACTTCTAAAAGAAAACATTTCAGCAATTTTGCAAAATGATAATGTAGAAGTATTATGTGGTAACTTTAAAAATATTTTCGCAAACTTAAAAAATGCAAATAAAAAATTTGATTTTATTTTTGCTGATCCACCGTACAATGATGGTTTATATGATGAAATTATAGAATATGCTCTTCCCATTCTAAAAGATGGCGGTATTCTTATTTTAGAGCATTCATCTGATATTTCTATTGAAAATGATAAGGTTTTTGACAAACGCGTGTATGGTAGCAGGTCCCTTAGCTTTTTAGGAGGCAACAAATGAAAATAATGGTTTATCCGGGTAGCTTTGATCCAATTACTCTTGGTCATCTTGATATAATAAAAAGAGCATCAAAAATGGCTGATAAAATTGTTGTTGCCGTTATGGACAATCCCAAGAAAAAATGCTTATTTTCAGTTGAAGAAAGAATTGAAATGATAAAAAAATCAATTGTAGGCATCGAAAATGTTGAAGTTGATCATTCAACAAGTCTAATGGTTGATTATATGAAAAAAATCGGTGCTACGGTTGCGGTCAGAGGCTTACGTGCGGTTACTGATTTTGAGTACGAGCTTCAATGGACAACTTTCAACCAGATGCTTGATGAGAATTTTGAGTCAGTCTTTTTGATGGCAAGCCCCGAACACAGCTTTTTATCTTCAAGCATTGTTAAAGAAATTGGTTTATTAGGTGGCGATATAAAAAAAATGGTTGCCCCTGAAATATATGAATATGTAAAAAACAAATTATCTAATAAAGTTTAAAGGAGTATTTAAGATGGATAGCGTTATTTCTAATTTACTTGACGAACTTGAAAAAGAGTTGAGTCAAACCAAGAAAGGCTTGTTTTCTGATAAATCATTAGTTGATGCAGATACTTGTCTGGACATTCTTGATGAACTTCGTGAAAGCCTTCCTACAGAAATTGAAAGAGCTTGCAATATTATGAAGGAGCGCCGTCAGATTCTTATTGATGCGGAAGAAGAAGCAAAACAGTGCATTGCTGCTGCTCAAAAGACCGCTGAAGAAATGGTTATGGAGCACGAAATAACCCGTAACGCTGAGATAGAAGCGAAAAAGATCATTGATAATGCACGCGCTAATGCTAAAGAAGTTAAAATTTCTGCAAAGAATTATGCATTAAGTGTATTTGAAGAGCTTAAGGCTCGTGTTCACGATATTGATGATCAGATTTCTCAAGATCTTGCTGATTTTAATCAATAATATTTTTCCGCCTGAGGATATGTGCCGATATTACTATTATAAAAGTAATCAATATTGGCATATATAAGGCGGTTTTTTTATATATAATACACAAAATAAAAGAAATCAATCCGCAAATAACCCTATTAAGAACAAATTTTATCTTATCAATATTTTTTAAATTGTACAAGCATTGCGAAATTACACACAAGCCACCGAAAGATAAAAAGAAGCTTATAAGGGGCATAGGATCTGATAATAAAACGGTTGAATTTTTAATTCCGCACGTAAATTCTATTATGCCTGAAATATACACGTTAATTTTTTCAGGCAATACTGATGCAGGTATTTGTGTGCATAAATTAAATGCTACCATAAATCCGCATACGCTAAGAATTGAGTTTATACTACTTGCTATTGCATCTAACATTGTTCCGTTTTCACACTTAAAATCATTTATATTTTTTTCTGTTTTCGATGTATAAAATGTTGAAAAAATTATCAAGGTACATAGGTGAATCACATATAAAATGTATCCGTCCTTTTGATTATTTAAAAACACAGTTCCAACTGTTCCGATAACGAAGATAGGACTTGCCGAAAAGCAGATATTTCCAAATAAATTTGCATTTTTTATCCCCATACCTGCAACTGTTTTGCTTCCGGTCTGATATCCGCATAAAAGACTCATCGAAAGTGGAAAGGCGATTGCTTCGGGAAGACCCAAAAATTTTGTAACAGGCTTTAGAATTTTTGAGAAATAAGAAATACCACCATTATATAAAATCATTTTGCTTATTATAAAAAACGGAAGTAATGATGGCAGAACACTTGTTGCCCATAAATAAACCGTTTCCTTCGTTGTGCTTATAGTTATTTCAGGAAATATTATACAGAAGAATAGTAATACAATATACAGCAAAATAATCACCATAATAATGTATGTCTTAGTCGCTCTGAAATATGAAAAAACCGCACCAAAGTGCGGCTTTAATAACAAATCAAATTTTTAAAAGTCCTTTGGTATAGTCTTCATTACCTTTAATATCTGATAATACAGAATATACTTGAGTTGATAAAACGTTTGTTTCAGAAGAGATTTCTGTGCTTTTGTTGTATTTATAAGCATCAAGCGGAGAAATATAATAATTATTTAAAAATGATAGCAGTTTTATGCTTTCTTTTTTTATGCCCAAGAGTTTAACCTTTGGTGTGTCATTTATAAGCATATTAAGCTTTTCTTTAGTAATATCAAGAAGTGCACAACACAAAATTCTGCTTATTCGGGAAAATGTGTAACGTTTGCTCTTAATATTAAGTATCAATTCATCCATTGAGTTTGAATTATCAAGCTCTTTTTTTATCTTATGCTCAAGTCCTTCACTAACACCGCAGATACTTGAAATCTGATCTAAAGACATTGCAAATAACTTATACTTTATCAGATCAAAAAAACGATCAAAATAGAGGGGAGAGTTATCGAAAGGGTACATCTCAGTATTTATTGTTCCGTTCATTAAATCGGCCCTTATTTGGCTTGCTGAGGCATATTCTGCCAATCTTTTAACCGTTATTGGAATAATGTCACTATTTAATGAGGTGATCGATTTAAGATATTCTTTTCCCAAAAGATTATTGGGCTCACCATCAAACTGAGAAAGTGATTTTCCGTAAGAAACTCCGCTTTTTAAAAGTTCTTTGAAATTTTCTGAATCCTTTGAGTCAAATAAAACGTTTAAATCACCGGCTTCTGAGCCAAAGCACAGATGAGTGCAACCAACAGAATCAGCGATCTGAACTCCGCCGTATGCAAAATATTCTGCAGATTGAAGCGAATAAATTGTCGGCAACTCAACAACTGCATCAGCACCGGATTTCAGAACAGCCTCGCAACGCTTGAACTTATCAAAAATTGCATTTTCGCCTCGCTGAACAAAGTTTCCGCTCATAATACAAACTATGTAATCAGCCTCGGTTAAACTTCTCGCCTCTTCAATTTGATATATATGTCCCTTATGCAAAGGGTTATATTCGCAAATTATGCCACAAATTTTAATTTTAATCACCTTTTTTTCTTAAAAATTCTGTACTAAATAAAGAAACTGTGCTATAATAACGATGTATGTTTATTATAACACACAAAAATTAAAAATCAATATTTTTTTCATGGAGGTTTTTTATGAAAGTTTTAGTTATTAATGCAGGTTCAAGTTCAATGAAATATCAGCTTTTTGATATGGATAATGAACAGGTTATCGCAAAAGGTGCAATGGACCGTATCGGTCTTGGTGGAGGCTCTGAGCATAAATATGTTGCTAAGGGTGAAACTTTTAAGGATGAGGATCTTAATATCCCAAACCACGAAGATGCAATTCAGCGTGTACTTAACAAGCTTACCGATGAAAAGGTTGGCGTAATCAAAACAATGGATGAAATTGATGCAGTTGGCCACCGTGTTGTTCACGGCGGTGATAAGTTTGCTTGCTCAGTTAAGATTACTGATGAAGTTGTTGATATGATGGAAAGCTTAATTGATCTTGCTCCCTTACACAACCCTGCAAACCTTCAGGGTATTGCTGCTTGTAAGGCTGTTATGCCCAATACTCCTATGGTAGGCGTATTTGATACTGCATTCCATCAGACAATGCCTGCAACAAGCTTTATTTACGGTCTTCCTTACGAAGCATATGAAGAGCATAAGGTTAGAAGATACGGGTTCCACGGTTCAAGCCATAAATTTGTTTCACAGCGTTGTGCTGAAATTTTAGGCAAAAATCCCGAAGAGCTCAACATTGTTTCCTGCCATTTAGGTAACGGTTCAAGTATTGCGGCAGTAAAGGGTGGCAAATGTCTTGACACTACAATGGGTCTTACACCTATTGAGGGTCTTCCTATGGGTACACGTTGCGGTAATATTGACCCTGCAATTATTCGTTTCCTTATGAACAAATATAATATGACTATTGATGAAATGGATTCATATCTCAATAAAAAGAGCGGTATGCTTGGTATTTCAGGTGTAAGCAGTGACTTTAGAGATCTTGCTGCTGCAGCTAAGGAAGGTAATATGCGCGCAAAGCTTGCTGTTGATATTTTCTGTTATAACGTTAAGAAATTTATCGGTGCTTATGCTGCTGCAATGGGTGGCGTTGATGCGATCGTATTTACCGCAGGCGTTGGTGAAAATGACGATGCAGTTCGCGCAGGTTCAGTAGAAGGCCTTGAGTTCCTTGGTGCTAAAATGAATTATGATTTAAACAAGACTATTCACGGCAAGGAAGCTATTGTTTCCACTGAAGATTCTTCAGTTAAGATCGTTGTAATCCCCACAAACGAAGAACTCGTTATTGCAAGGGATACAAAAGAACTTTCAAAATAATGATTGACAAATGTTTTAAATATAGATATAATAGTCAGGTATTGTTATGAGTATAAATGTTTCGGTTAAAGATTCCCTCTATAATGAAGGGGATAGATATGAATTTGATATAAATGCTGAAATCGAACCTATTAACTATATGGGTAATGTTAGATTCGAGGATGTTAATGTATCAGGTTTCTATTTTGCAGACGGAAATAACGTTCGTTTTTATGGCATGGTTAACGTTAAGTGCATTTTTGAATGTGATCGTTGCCTTAAGGAATTTGACAAAAGCTTTAGTTTTAACTTTAGTGAAATTTTTTCTTCTGTCGCAGAGGATGAAACATTGCTCATTGGCAAAAACTCAGTTGTTGATCTTCAACCGCTTGTGAATGATACGGTAATTTCTTCTTTACCAATTGAACGTTTATGTAAAGAAGATTGTAAAGGTCTGTGTCCTCACTGCGGTATTGATAAAAATTTTTCATCTTGTACATGCAGTGATATTGATGAAGATAATCCTTTCGCTATCCTGCGTGGACTTGTGGACTAAGGAGGTGTTCACATGGGCGCAATTGCACCTAAGCGTAAAATTTCAAGAGCAAGACGTGACTCAAGACGTGCAAACTGGAAGCTTTCTCTTCCCGGCATCGTTGAGTGTCCTCAGTGTCATGCAAAGATGCTTGCACACAGAATGTGCAAGGCTTGCGGTTACTACAATGGCAAGCAGATCGTTACAAAGGAAGAAGAATAATTCTTTTTTAGCGAGTAAAGCGTGCATCCTTTGATGCACGCTTTTTAATTTTTTCACATATAATTTATCGGGTGATTATGTGTGGTTTGCAGATTTATTCGAAGATAAAATCATTTTGACCATTAATAAAGAAAAATGTGAATATAATATTTTGAATTGTTGTTTTGTCACAATAAAGAATACTTTAATTTATTTTTTATGTGAAGGTAAAATTTTTGTTTATTCAAATAATAAAGAATTATATTCATTTTCTGTTATTGATTCTTTTTCAAATAAGCTTATTGTAAAAGATAATATTTATGTGTCAGGTGAAGATACAGGATGTATTTCAGCTTATGATTTAAAAGGAAATATTATTAAAACAGTTAAAATGGGTGAGCATCTTGCTGATTTTGACATATTTAATAATTTTATATTTGCAATAACGTATAATGACAATTTTTTAATTAAAACAAATTTTTATGATTACTCCCAAAGGATAATTTTACAAAACATTCCGCAAAAAATTATTATTAAAAATTATGTGTACATATTATTAAACGACGAAAATTATAGTTACATAAAAATGTATAATTTTAATCTTGATGAACTTAAAACAATAAGTTTTCAAAGACAAATAGGGGACATATTCTTATTTGATAATCGAATTATATTTAATGGCCTTGATTTTAATTATATTTTATCCGAAAACTTAAATATTTTGTCGCAAAAAAGAAGCACAGGAGAATTCCTGTGCAAATTCAGTGATATTCCAATTTTTGAAAAAACAAATAAAAGATTTGATTTAATAAATAATATTATATATCCTTCATAAGAACGCTGTATAATGCAGCGATAGCATCATCCGCATGCATTTCCCAATTCTTTACGATGATTTTTGCCTCATCTTCATTGTGTGCGGTTAATATAATATCATTCATTGACATATCCTTATCGAAAACACGAAGATGGATCTGATATTTTCCGTTATCAAGAAGAGAAATTCTCGATGATAAATTGGATTTAAGGCTTAACTTTGAAAGATTATCGTTAATATACTCGGATAATTTTTTTCTGATAGAGCCTCGAATATCAGTTTTTAAATGAGCTAAAGCAATTCTTCCGTCAACAGTAATCGTATAAGTATCACCGATAGGCGAGTTTTCTTTTAAAATATAGTTTTTTTCAAGTAAATTTGTAATAGAAATTGATGCATCAATGTAAGTAAATTCACTCGATGCAGCCAAAGCAGCACAAATCTGTTCCATATTTAACGGAACCTTCGATTCTTGTAATAAATAAAGAATTGTCAGCGATGACTCGGTAAAATTCATAAAAACTCCTCTTTGATAAAAAGCCTGCATAAGCAGGCTTAATTTTTTAGGCAATAAAGTCTTTTATATCTTCAAGAAGCTTAGCAACTTCATCTTCATTATCTGAATGAATTTCAAGATCAATGTTATTTGAAAGATCAAGACTAAAAATTCCTAAAATACTTTTAGCATCAACAACATATCTGCCTGATTTAAGGTCCATTTCAAAAGAATATTTGTTAATGATATTAACAAATGCTTTTATAAGTGTTGAATCGTTGAGTTTAACTGAAACTTTTTTCATAATAATTCTCCTTTAAATTAAAAATAAATAAATCCATTTTCTTCATATTTTGCATCAAAGCTCTTGCCGTTAACAATAACGTTAAACTTATCAGCATCAGACTTTTTAATGCGAATAGATGAAAGCTCATTTTCACCGTTAAAATCGATAGATAAAGTCATAACATTGTTTTCGATTGACCAAGATGCAAATATATCACCATAAACTGAAGGAATAATACCCTTCGCATTTTTGAGACCATAGGTATGAGGCTCAACAGTGAATGTTTTAAATCCGGGTTTTTCAGGCTTTACGCCGAGAATATAGCCTGAAAGAATATGCGCTATTGCAGTATCAGGATGTGAACGGTCACCCCAAGCGCCACCGTTGCTTTCTTTAAGAGGAGGATATGTCATACATTCCCAAGTTGTCATAGGTCCACGCCAATCATTAAGTGCCTTGATCCAGTTTGCAGGATGCATATTATGAGATCTAAAGTCAAAATGAGGATCCTCAAGTGCATCATATACAATGAAATCTTCGCTGTCTTTAACATAAGTATAACCGGGCTTATACATTGTTTCAAAGGCTTCTTCATCATAATCATACATATATGCGCCGCGAATCATAAGAGCAGTGATCTTTGCATGTCCAGGTGTTCTGTCGATAAGAGCATCAATAGCAGCTTTTGCCTGAGCTTTATCTTCAAAATAATGAATTGATAAAGCTAACGGGTTAGACATTTCACACATATCGCGATCATCAAGACCTTTTGTAAGCCAGCCTTCGGGACTGGTGAAGTTTTTCTTAATGGCATCTCTAACGACTTTTTTACGACGTGAGAAATCCTTTTCGTCCTCAGTTTTACCTAAAACACCTGCAATATATGCGGCTTCGCCAAATGCTTCCGAAACAATAAGGTTATTATAGGTGAACTTACCCATATCATTAAGAGTATGATCCCATAATCCTTTACTTGTTGCATAGCGCTGGTTAAATAAACCATCAGCTTCAACAAATCTCCAAAGATAGTTCACATCATCCTTAATGTTTTGATAAATTTCTTCACAGAAAGCTTTATCATCAGTATAGAGAAGGTAGTCAGCAAGGGTGGGAACTATCCAGGCAGAGAAAATGTCTGATTCATAATAGCCGTAATTTCCAATTTCAGGCTTCCTTGTGTTTTCAGGATAGCAAGTACCCCAAACGTAACCTTCAGGCGTTTGATGGAATGCAAACATTCTTAATGATTCAGGCATAGCTTTAAAGTTCTTAAAAGCATAATAAATATTCCTGCCTGCCCAATCAAGATCACCGATCCAGGGAAGTCTATCACGCTTTGCACCATCGGAAACAAATGGGGCAGAACGGGTAAAATCATAAGAATCGAGATTTCCAGAAAAATCATCAGTCCAAATTACGTCACCGTTACAGATAACTTTAAGATCTCTTGCAAGAGCCCATTTTTCAGTTGTCTGGCAGAAACCAAAAGAACCTACGGGATAGGTGTCATCGTTAAATGCAAGATATGTTTTTCCATCAATAGCAAATGAAATTTCATTTCCGTTTGCAGAAGCGGTAATGTGATAGAACTTATTATCAATAACTTCAAAATCAGTTTTTGTACCTGCAATGAACGTATAAGCACTGTTTTTTCTTGAATAAGCTTCAATAGAACCGTCAAGATTAAGGAAAATTGCATAACCGCTTTCAATGTCTGTAGCGCGCAACAAAACACCGATACCTGAGCACATCTGTGGGTTGTTAGCAATAGCTCCATCAAATTCAACTGTGTAGTTTTGCAAATTTATGCCATCCTTATAGAAACCTGCATCAACACCTTTTGCTAATGCACGAAGAAGCAACGTGTTGTTAAGATTGTCCCAAGAATGAGAATTTGTGATTGTTGCAATCTGGCAGGTCCAACAGGATGCATACCATAACTTTGTAAGATTCTCGTCCGAGCAATCAAAAGCGCCATCGTACTTAGAATCATCAGACGTATAATAAATATATGCATATTCAATTTCTACGGAAGTTCCGGGAGTTTCAAGCTTGATCATAAGCCAGTTTTGCTGTCCCTGAACAAGAGGGGAGATATATTCACCGCTATGTGTAATTGTAAAAAGATTAAAGCGGTTGGGATCTCCGGGAAGAACAGGAAGCTCAACACCTAAATATTTACAGCAACCACGGGCAAAATCACCGTTTTCACCGTGTTTTTCTTCCATAATATAGTCATACCAGTCAGAATAAGCAAGACGGATTACCGGTTTATCTCCGCTGAATGATTTAACTTTAAAAACGGGATATCCTCCATTTGATGCTCTTCCTAAATGAAGAAGAAGCTTAGGTGCAACGTCACCGTCATATTTCAATACAGTTGTTCCTTCAGCGCCAAGAATGTTTTCAACATCATCTACAGTTCCCCAAATATGCTTTACACTTTCGGCATAACATATTTTGCTTTGAGGACAAAGAATGTTTTTACTGAACTCAGTTAAATTCATTTGTTTTTCTCCTTATGAAATATTTAGTATATTATACCAAATATGTTATGTAATTGCAAGATGTTTTTATACTTGCCAAACTTTATTTTTTGTTAATGCAAATACATATGATGCAAACTCTTGGATTATAATTGCAGAGTATATACACAAAAACGATAATGCATACAATCATCCCATAACAGTTCTTATGATATGGATTGATTCTGTTGAACGCGACGGTAAAATTAGTTTATTGTAATACTAATTCTATGACTTTAATTTTATGTAAAACATATTTTTTGAAAAATAGAAATATTGCTTAAAAATTAAGCAATAACAACATAAAATTTCTCAAGATTTATATTGCAATTTTTTATTACTAATGATATAATAGCAAAAAAGATAAGGTTTTATGTTTGGAGGAAAATTTGATGATAAAAAGACATGAATATAACGTTGATTTTTGTGTAGTTGGCGGTGGATTAGCAGGTATCTGTGCCGCTGTTCAGGCTGCAAGAAGCGGAAAAAGTGTCGTTTTAGTTCAAGAACGCCCCGTTCTTGGAGGAAATGCGTCCAGTGAAATACGTATGTGGGTTTGCGGTGCACAGGGCGAGAACAACCGTGAAACCGGTATTATGGAAGAAATAAATCTTGAAAATTTATATAGAAATCCATATAAAAATTATTCGATTTGGGATAGCGTATTATATGGAACTGTTATTTCAGAGCCTAACATAACATTATTACTCAATACTTCCGTTTGTGATGTAGATATGGAAGGCGGAAAAATTAAAACAGTTGTTGCCTGGCAGATGACCACACAATCTTGGCATTATGTTCAGGCAAAATTCTATGCCGATTGTTCAGGTGACAGTATTCTTGCGCCCTTAACACACGCAGAATTCCGTTTGGGAAGAGAAGCCGCAGAAGAATTTGATGAAATAATTTCTGTTACTGAAGCTGACAAAAAGACAATGGGCTTAAGTTGTCTTATTCAGGCAAGAAAAACAGACGAAGAAATCAGTTTTATCGCTCCAGATTGGGCAAAAAAACTTACTGATGAAGATATAAAACGTCGTACACCCAACCTCAATAGTAACTGGGAAAATTTCTGGTATCTTGAGCTTGGCGGTGACAGAGATTCTATCGGTGATACAGAAATACTTCGTGATGAATTGGTTGCTCTTGCTTACGGATATTGGGACTATTTTAAGAATAGTGGCAAATTTGACGAAGAATTTGAAGCAAAAAAATGGCAGTTAGAGTTTATTGGCTTTTTACCGGGCAAACGAGAATCAAGAAGAATGATCGGTCCTCATATTTTAAAGCAAAAGGAAGTTATTGAGGGTGGTCATTTTGATGACGTTGTTGCTTATGGCGGTTGGCCTCTTGACGATCACGATCCTCGTGGTTTCTATTTTAAAGGAAGAGGAACCAATATGGGCGAAAGCCAGGTTAAGGGGATTTACGGTATTCCATATAGAAGCTTATTTTCAGCTAATATCGAAAATTTGTTTTTTGCAGGAAGAAATATAAGTGCAACCCACGCTGCGATGAGCTCCACAAGAGTTATGATGACTTGTGCCGTTTTAGGTCAAGCCATTGGTGAAGCCGCATCACTTTCAGTTGAATACAACACAACACCTCAGGGAGTTTATGATTTTTATATTGAAGAATTGCAGCAAAATCTTTTACGCGCTGACTGTTTTATTCCGTATCTTACACGCCAAATCGGTAAACCTTCAAAGATAGGTGAACTTTCAGGCTGTGAAAATAAAGAAAACTTAAGAAACGGCATTGACAGAAATAATAAAATTTACGGTGAAGAAGAACAAGGTGCATTTTGTCAGCTAAATGATAAAATAACTTATTCATTCAGTGAGCCTCAATATGTCGAAAAAGCACATATTGTATTTGACAGTGACCTTGACAGAATAACTCTTCCCGGAGATGACTGCGAGCGCTATCACAGTATGCGTTGCAATATTTTTAAAGATTCTCCAAAAATGCACTTGCCAAAAACACTTGTTAAAGATTATACTATAGAATATATTGCTTTTGATGGCACAGTAAAAAATATTGAAGTTAACAATAATATTAAACGAATGAATGAAGTTATCATAGATTCTCTTGTAAAAAGCATTTCACTAATTCCTAAAACTTTATGGGGTGAAACAGATAAAGTTCATATTTTTTCGTTTGATTTATATTGATTGGAGAAAAAATGCAAAATAAACCTATTGGTTTTTTTGATTCGGGTGTTGGCGGTCTTTCGGTTTTAAAGTACGCTTTAACAGTAATGCCTGAAGAAAATTATATTTATTTTGGAGATTCATTAAATGCTCCCTACGGCACCAAAAGCAGGAAAGACGTATTTTTGTTGACCGAAAACGCCATAAACAGCCTGATTAAGCAAGGTGTAAAAGCTATAGTAATTGCTTGCAACACCGCAACAAGCATCGCAGTTGATGAATTAAGAAAAAAAGTAAATATTCCAATAATAAGTATGGAGCCTGCCATAAAGCCTGCTTTAGAGCAAACAAAAGGAAATGTTCTGTTGCTTGCAACACAGGTTACTGTTTGTTCAGAGCGTGTTAATGCTTTAATAAAGAGATATGATGTTGATAATCGTGTAATTAAGGTAGCTTGCCAACAACTTGCTCAAAAAATTGAAGAAGCAGTATTTTCAGAGTCTGATATTGACGCATATCTTTCTGAATTATTGCACCCCTATAGCAACATTAATATAACGGCCATTGTGCTTGGATGCACTCATTATCCGTTTGTAAAAGACAAGATTTTAAATGCTCTTTGCAAGGATAATATTAAGATATTTGACGGAATTGATGGCACAATATCTCACTTGAAAGAGATTCTAATAAAAAACAATTCAAAAAATTTATCAAACAAAAAAGGTTCTTTAATTATTCAAAGTTCGCTCAAAGGCGAAAAAACCCTTGAACTATATAACAAATTACTTTACGGAGGAATATTATGAGATGTATGTTTTGCGGATGTCTTGATAGCAGAGTTCTTGATTCAAGGCCCACCGAAGAAGGTAGCGTTATTCGCAGGCGCAGAGAATGTCCCGAATGCGGTAAGCGTTTTACTACATATGAAAAAATTGAATCAGCACCGGTTATGGTTGTTAAAAAGGATGGTAGCCGTCAGCTGTTCGAAATTGATAAGGTTCGCAGAGGCATCGTTAAAGCTTGCGAAAAATGCAAGGTTTCCGTAGAACAGATCGAACACGTTGTTAATGAAATTGACCGTCAGGTTCATAATTCATTGGATCACGAGATAAGCTCCATTGAAATCGGCGAAATTATTATGGATAAGCTTGTTCAGCTTGATCAGGTTGCGTACGTAAGATTTGCCTCCGTTTACCGCGAATTTAAAGATATTGATTCATTTATGAAAGAGCTCAGTATTCTTTTAAAACAAAATAAAGAAACAGAATAAAAAAGCAAATAACACCTTGCAATTGTAAGGTGTTATTTTTATTATTCAAGTTCAAATGCGCCGGTGTAAAGCTGATAATATGTTCCTTTTTGCGCAATAAGCTCTTCGTGATTACCGCGCTCAATTATTCTTCCGTGATCAAGAACCATAATAACATCAGAATTCATAACGGTTGAAAGTCGATGGGCAATAACAAAAACCGTTCTGCCTTCCATTAGCTTATCCATACCTCTTTGGACAATAGCCTCTGTTCTCGTATCTATCGACGAGGTTGCTTCATCAAGTATCATAACGGGAGGATCTGCAACTGCAGCACGGGCAATAGCAATCAACTGCCTTTGACCTTGAGAAAGATTTGATCCGTTATTTGATAGCATAGTATTATATCCATCAGGTAATCTTGAGATAAAATCATCCGCACCTGCAAGCTTTGCAGCATTTATACATTCCTCGTCTGTTGCCTGAAGGTTACCGTAACGGATATTATCCATAACTGTGCCGGTAAAAAGATTTGTATCCTGAAGAACAATGCCCAAAGAACGACGCAAATCAGATTTTTTAATTTTGTTTATATTGATTCCGTCATATCTGACCTTGCCGTCAGCAATATCATAGAAACGATTGATTAAGTTTGTGATTGTTGTTTTTCCTGCACCGGTGGCACCAACAAAAGCAATCTTTTGACCGGGTTCAGCATAAACACTGACATCATATAAAACCTGCTTATCATCAGTATAACCAAAATCAACGTTGGTAAGACGAACGTCACCCTTTAAAAGCGTATAGGTGAGTGTGCCATCGTGGTGTGGATGCTTCCACGCCCACGTACCGGTATGAACAGTTGATTCTTCGATAGTGCCGTCATCAAGAACATTCGCATTAACAAGAGTAACATAACCATCATCAACCTCAGGCTCCTGATCCATCAATTTAAAGATTCGTCCAGCACCTGCCATTGCCATTACTATGGAATTTATCTGTTGAGAAACGTTATTGATGTTGCCTGTAAATTGTTTTGTCATATTAAGGAATGGTACAACAATACTTATGCTGAAAGCCATTCCGGAAATACTGAAATTCTGTATATCTGAAAGCATTAAAATGCCGCCGACCAGAGCCATAATGACGTAAAGAATATTTCCGACATTCATAATTATGGGACCAAGCATATTTGCATATGCGTGAGCACGGTAGCTATCCTCATAAAGCTCGTTATTTATTTTCTCAAAATCATTTTCACATTCTTTTTCGTGGCAGAAAACTTTAATTACCTTCTGTCCATTCATCATTTCCTGAATAAATCCCTCAGTTTTTCCCATTGCTTTTTGCTGTTTTATGAAAAACTTCGCTGATCCGCCACCGATTTTCTTGGAAATGAAAAGCATAAAGAATACACCAACAAAAACAACCATCGTCATCCAAATGCTAAAGTATAACATAATCGAGAAAACTGTAATTACAATAACGATAGATTGGATCAATGCAGGCAATGTTTGCGAAACAAGCTGTCTTAAGGTGTCAATATCGTTAGTATAATGACTCATTATATCGCCGTGCTTGTTTGTGTCAAAGTATTTTATCGGCAAGTTCTGCATCCCACTGAACATTGCTTTTCGCATTTTTGATAAAAATCCCTGAGTCATATATGCCATCAGCTGAGTGTGAACAAGAATCGATGCAAAAGAAAGCACATATAAAACAATGAGAATTCCGATCATCGGAAATATTCGTGCACTTGCTTCTGACCAAGCAACGGAGTTTTCCAGTGAAAACTCAATTTCCGCAATAATATTTTGAATAAATAATGCAGGAATTGATGAAACAATTGCAGAAAAAATGATACAAAGTATTGTAATAGGGAGTAATACCGGGTAATAGCTGAAAAGCATTTTAATTACGCGAGGAATATTTTTTATATTTCCACCCTTTTTATTCAAGTTCAGCACCTCCCGTCTGTTGAGCATAAACATCGCTATAAATATCTGATGTTTTTAAGAGTTCATCATGTGTTCCTATAGCTGAAACATTTCCGTTATCCATAACAATAATCATATCAGCATCATGAACAGACGAAATTCTCTGAGCTATTATTATTTTAGTTGTTTCGGGAATAAAGGTCTTAAAGCCGTTTCTTATATGTGCATCGGTCTTTGTATCAACTGCGCTTGTTGAATCGTCTAAAATAAGTATTTTGGGCTTTTTAAGCATAGCTCTTGCAATGCAAAGCCTTTGTTTCTGTCCACCTGAAACGTTTGTTCCGCCTTGTTCGATAAAAGTATCATATTTTTCGGGAAAACTTTCAACAAATTCGTGAGCCTGAGCCATCTTACAAGCTTCAATAATTTCTTCATCGGTGGCATTTTCATTGCCCCAAAGAAGATTTTCTTTTATAGTACCTGAGAAAAGAAGATTTTTCTGAAGAACAACGGCAACTGAATCACGCAATGATTTGATATCATAGTCCTTAACGTCAACACCGCCAACATAAACGACACCGTCAGTTACATCATATAGCCTTGAAATTAGCTGTACAAGAGTTGATTTACTTGAGCCTGTTCCACCAATGATACCTACAGTCATACCGGATTTTATATCAATATTAACATTGTTTAACGAGTTCTTTTTTGCATTTTTTGAATATTTAAAGTTGACATTTTCGAACTTAACTGAACCGTCTTTTATTTCATATATAGGATTTTCAGGCTCTTTAAGTGCAGTTTCCTCATTTAATACTTCACCGATTCTCTTTAGTGATTCACTTGACATAGTTAAGATGACATAAATCATCGAAAGCATCATAAGCTGCATTAAAATCTGCATACCGTAAGTAAGCATTGCAGAAATGTGGCCGACCTGGATCAACGTGCCACCGCTCTCAATTATAAGCTTTGAACCTATAACGAGAACGAAAATCATATTAAAATAGAGACAAATCTGCATCAAAGGCGTGTTCATTGCAACAATGCGCTCTGCTTTTGTGAAATCAGCACATATATCGTCAGATGCTCTATTAAATTTTTCTTTTTCAAAGTTTTCGCGCGAAAATCCTTTAACAACGCGCATTGCACGAACGTTTTCTTCAATAGATTCATTTAATTTATCGTATTTTTTGAAAACTCGGCGAAATGCAGGCATAGCTTTTTTGCCAATAATAAATAGACCAAAGGCAAGAAAAGGTACTACAATAACAAATGTTGCCGCAAGGAAACCGCCCATAATAAAAGCCATAACGATAGCACAGATGAGCATTAAAGGTGCTCTTACAGCAATTCTTATTAATGTCATATATGACATCTGAATGTTACCGATATCGGTTGTTAAACGCGTTACGAGTGATGTTGATGAAAATTTATCGATATTTTCGAAGGAAAAAGTTTGAATTTTCTTAAAAACATCAAGTCGCAAGTTTCTTGCAAACCCTGCTGAAGCCTTTGCACTTGTAAATCCTGCAATACCACCGCAGCAAAGCGAAATGCACGCCATTATTGCAAGAAAAACGCAAGTCTTAACAACATCTGAAAGTGGATCCTTATTAGAAATCTGATTTATTATCTCCACTGTTATGAAAGGAATAAAAACTTCTATAAAAACTTCTAAAATTATAAAGATAAAAGTCAGTATAGTAGGCAGTTTAAATTCTCTTACGCATTTTAATAGCCGTCTGATCATAAATATAACTCCTTGAATAATAATTAACTATTTAATTATATATTTATTTCATAATAGAGTCAACTCAAAAATATAAAACAAATTGTGAAAAAATAATGCCGAGGTTTTTTCCTCGGCAAATAATTATTTTACAGCATCTCGAATAACCCAATTATTATCATTTAAAAGCTTTTCGGCAGTATTATAATCACATTCTTTAATTTCACAAACTATACGAACCATACGATCCTTCAATTTAATATTCGTAGGCTTAAGATTGATCATAAGGTTTTCATAAACCTTACCCGTTTTAACCATAGCGCAGGTTGAAAGCATATTTAAAACTAATTTCTGCGCTGTTCCTGCCTTCATTCTTGTAGAACCGGTAATAACCTCAGGACCTGTTTGTGTGCAGATCTTAATATCGGACGCTTTAAGAACCTTTGTGTCTTTATTGCAGGTTAAGCCTACGGTAACACATCCAATTTCTTTTGCCTTTTCAAGAGCACCAACAACATATGCAGCACCGCCCGCAGCAGAAACACCGACAACAACGTCACCTTTTTTAGCACCGTAATCAATAATATCTTTTTCACCTTTTTCGTAAACATCCTCAGCATTTTCAGCAGCCTTGAACATACAATCATATCCACCTGCAATAATGCCGGTAACAAGTCCGTATTCAACACCAAATGTAGGAGGACACTCAGATGCGTCTACAACACCAAGTCTGCCTGATGTTCCTGCTCCAATATAAAATAATCTACCGCCATTGGCTAAGGATTCACTTATCGCATCAATTGCAAGAGCAATGTTCTCGCGCTCAGCCTCAACAGCCTTTACAGCGTTGTAGTTTTCTTCCGAAATGATATCAACCATTTCAAGGGTCGACATTTTATCAATATTTTTAGTTTTTTCATTTCTGCGTTCAGTATCAAGCATTTTTATACACCTCTGACATATTCGTTATAAAAAGTATCGTGAAAATTATTTGAAGATACAATATCAAACCTTTTTAAGCATTCCTTACAAGCACCGTAAATCGGTGGAAGATCAGGAACGATGAAGTTTGCTTTTTTGCATTTTTCTTTTAAAATGGGGAAGAGCATATCGCCAAAGTGTTCAAACAATCCTCCGCAAGCAATAATATTATTATTTGAACTGATTTCTGTCGCTTTATTAATAAGCAATGCAAGGCGATTCATATTCTGATCAATAATTTTTTCTGCAGTAGCATCACCTGATGAATATGCCTTAAAAACAACAGGCGCCATACTTGCAACATATGCTTTGCCTTTTTTATAGACCATACTTATTGATTCCCAAACCTTCGTAGCACGTGAATCAAGGGCACTGCAGAGCAACGGATAGATTTTAGTATATTCCGTTAATCCATCTTCGTATGAAAGGCAGGCAGAAATCGCATCTTTTCCAATATCAAAGGCACTTCCTGCATTGTCAAAGAAATAACCCCATCCGCCAAGTCTTTTGGTTGCACCGTTAACATTTGCAAATACAACTGATCCAGTACCGCAGATCATTGCAGAAGAACACACTTCATCTGATGATGAAAATACATTTGCGGCATCAGTATCCATTTCAATCTTTAAATGCTTATATCTTAATGAAAGAAGCATCGTAAGATCTTTCTTATTGGTTCCTGCGCCGATACCTGATAAGCCTGCAAATATCTTATTTAACGAAGGGTACTCACTTAAGCAGGTATCAATACCTTGTGATAAAACATTTGCACATTTCTCAATACCGATATCATTGGGATTTGAACCTTCAAGCTTAAATTTCTTGAATATTTTTCCCGATGAAGCGAATACAACGAATTCAGTTTTCGTTGCACCGCCATCAATACCCAAATAAACATTTTCTTCATTTAATGAAGTATTAAGCAAATTATCGATGGTTATTCCAAATAATTGGGAAAGCTTCACAATGTTATCAAGATCCGGGGGAGCTGTGCCACGTTCCCAGTTTGAAACCGCTTGAAAGCTTATATTGAGCTTTTGCGCAAGTTCTGTTTGAGTTATGCCTAATTCTTTTCTGTTTTTGCGAATTTTTTCGCCTAAAAAGGTAATATCGATCATTACACATTTACCTCCTGATGCATCTGTATTATAAATCAAAGAAAAAAATTTTTCAATAATATATTTGTTGAAAATCAAAAAAATTCAATTATTAATTGAAAAAAGCCGACAAAAGTCGGCAAATTTATTTTGATAAAAGATCACTTCTGTTAAATTCTGCAACAAGATCATCAGCGGCATATGCCATTTTGGGCGAAACCGGAATAGCAAGCTCTTTTGCGGTTTGTTGAAAACCTCTTGTGTGAGTATAATAAAAAATTATAGCATCTTGTCCGTGGAGTTCTTTTCTTTCAACTCTATGGTAAGTTATACCGTTATCACCGAAATAGCAAACCTTCCCACAATACCATATTCCGCTTCGCGAAAAAATAATTTCCTTTGCATCGCCCATAATTTTTGTGCGCAACTTCAGTAAGAGATACTGGCAATAGGGAAGACGAGTTATTCCCGCAAGTATTAAAATAATTGCTCCAACAATAAAAACTATTCCTAAAAAATGTCCTACTTCGTTGTTGAACATAATTATTCCTACAATAAGAACAAAAGCGCCGGCTAAAAAGAAATTCCAGAAAGAAGTTTTCTTTTCATATCTACACATTTTTCTGTAAAAACGATAAATTGTTTCCGGTTTATACTTCCAGATAGCATATAAATTTTCATTGATACTGTCTGCCACGTTTTGTTTCATTGAAGCGACAACGCCTAATACAATTCCCGCAATAAAACCTAAAAGAGCAACAACAAAAATATAGTATAAAACGTCCATATTGGTTTCAAACTGCTCTTCAAGAACGTAGTATACAACAAGAATAGAAGCAATGGGTATCGCTAATAAAATTATTGAAGCAGCCTTCATAAAATCAAGATGTTTCTGATAGGCCGTATTCATTTTTTGTTTTTTATTGGATCTCATCGTTTTCTCCGCTGAAATGTTTTTTAAGATCATTCAAAAAATTATCAACTTCTTCAATTTTTTCTTCGGGAATTTCAATTCTGAAATCATTTTCCTTTTTTTTCTTAAGAATCGTAAGAACTAAAAGATTTTCTTCTCTTTTAGCACCGGTAATTCCTTTTGAATAACCATTAAAGACCTCAGTTTTACCGTTATAAATCACTCCCATATGAGAAAGTAAAAAAACGCCAACTTCACCGAGTCTATGCTGATATCTCTTTATCCCCATAAGCCACCATCCTAAAACAGCGAAAGCACAGGATAATGAAAGAAGTATTGCCGAAAAAAGACCGCTACCGTTAAAATAAATTAAAATTCCAAAAGCAAGCCCAATGATTAAGCTGATAATGAATGGTTTTTTTGATCTTTCAGGCTCTGTATATTTTCCCCAAGAAACTATTTTTTGAGAATCAAGATAGCTTATCTTTGATATTTTTAACTTATATACAGAAAGTATTGCATAAGCAAGTACAACAAGTGCAAAAACAATCAAAATAAAGGAAAATACAAATCCTTTTAACCCAAGTGATTGATAGTTAATTATCGGCACGATAATTGCGCAAATAAAGCTTGTTATTACAAATAAAATATCCATCTTATACCTCAAAACCACAAGCATTCAAGAAACGCTTAAGTCCGTCGCGACCCTTTTCATCTTCTTTAAATACACCTGCATCGCGAAGCACGTTTTCGCAAACTCCGCCAACAAGATTATAAATATATTCTTTTGCATCGTCATAGTTTTTAGGTGAGTAGCTGTTTCTAAAGCCATTATACCAATCATAATGAACGCTTGCTTTGTCAATATCTTCATTATTAAGCCATTTATTTGCTATTTCATCAAGCTCATTTTTTAATCTGCCGGGAAGGATAAATAATCCCATTACTTCAATAAGACCGATATTTTCTTTCTTGATATTATGTTTATCAGGATGAGGATGATAAACGCCTAAAGGAAGTTCATCTGTTGTAAGATTATTTCTCAAAACAATATCACACTCGTAAAGTCCTTTAGAATTTATTCTTGTGATAGGAGTAATAGTGTTATGCTCGTTTCCATCAGTAAATGCAAAAATATTAAGACTTTCATCTGAATAATTCTGCCAAGTTTTTAAAATATGATTTGCAACAGGTATAAGCTCATTATAATCTTCGCTTGATAAGCGGATGCACGTCATAGGCCAGTTGACAACCGATGCTTTGATATTTGAATTTTTGCAATCAAAAGTATAAAGATCATCAGCCTTCTCCATAGGCATAATATGTCTACCGCCCTGAAAATGCTCGTGGGTAAGAATTGATCCGCCAACTACGGGAAGCTGAGTGTTTGAACCGATAAAATAGTGGGGGAATTGCTTAATAAAATCAAACAAACGAACAAACTTCTTCTCGTTCATTGTCATAGGTGTATGCTCAGAGCAGAAAACAATACAGTGCTCATCATAATAAACATAGGGACTGTACTGAAAATTCCATTCTTCGTTATCAAGCGTAATTGGAATGGTTCTGAGCGTCTCGTGAGAAGGATATCCCAATCTGCCTTCATAACCAACGTTTTCAAGGCAAAGCATACACTTAGGATAATTTGTCTGAGGCATAGACTTTTGCTTTTCGATTTCTTTGGGATCTTTTTCAGGTTTTGTAAGGTTTATTGTAATTTCCATCGTGCCGTATGATGATTCATAATCATAGAGAATGTTTTTTGCAACATCAGCGGTACGAATATAGTTAACATCCTTACAAAGCTTATAAAACCAATCCGTAGCTTTTTCTGTCGACTGATTCGAAAGACATTTAAAATTATCCTGCACTTGTGATTGCATCATAAGCATACAACCGCAGATTTTCGTATCAAACATTGCACGATATGCCGCAGTGTTCATTTCAAGCATATTATTTTCAGCAGCATAATCAACCATTTCTTCAAGAACGGAAATAATACTGTCAGGCACTGAAACTTCGCCATCAAATGGTGCATCAACGTGGAAAAGCGACATAAGTCTATTTCTGACATAGGGAAGATCAGCCTTATAAGATAAGCCCTTCTTTAGTGAAAATTGAGTACAGATTTCAATAAGTTCTTTAATATCACGCATACTTTTTGCCTCCGGAAAATTCGTATATATATTATAATAAATTAAATATTATATTTTGTCAAACTAAAGCTCAAAAAACATTTGTATTTTATCTGATTTAATGCTATAATATTAAAAAATTTAGTGAGGAATAAAAAATGGGATTTATAAAAGATATAAAAAACACACAAATTTTAAAAAGAATTTACGGTGACGATGCAAAAAATCAGGTCGATCGTTATGAAAACATTCAAAATAGATTTGAAGAGCTATTCGGCGAGGGAGAAGTTTTGTTTTTTTCCACCTCAGGGCGTAGTGAAATTATAGGAAATCATACTGACCATAATCACGGCTGTGTTATGGCAGCAGGTATTAATCTAGATGCAGTTTGTGCTGCAAGAAAAACTGATAATAATATTGTTCAGATAATTTCTGAAGGTTATGATGCCAAAAATATTGTTGATCTTTCAAATCTTAATTACATTGAATCAGAAAAAAGCACAACACAAGCTCTTATCCGCGGTATTGCCTATCATATGAAAAACGATCTTAATATGAATATTGGCGGCTTTGATGCTTATATTCAAAGTGATGTTTTTGCAGGTAGCGGTCTTTCTTCTTCAGCTGCAATCGAGGTTCTTATTTACACAATTTTCAACCATCTCTATAACGACGGGAAGCTTGATGCTGTAGAAGGTGCAAAAACAAGTCAATGGGCTGAAAACAATTACTTTGGTAAGCCTTGCGGACTTATGGACCAAACTGCTTGTGCACTCGGCAAGCTCGTTTTTATTGATTTCAATGATCCAAAAAATCCTGTTATCGAAGGAATCGACATTGATTTTGATAAAGAAGGTTTCTCAATTATTATAACTGACGTTCACGCAGATCACGCAGATCTTACACAGGAATATGCTTCTATTACCGAGGAAATGAAAGCAGTTGCAAAATATTTCGGTAAAAACGTTCTTCGTGAAGTTGATGAAAATGAATTTTATTCAAAACTTAGTGATTTAAGAAAGAACGTGTGTGACAGAGCAGTTATGCGTGCAATTCATTTCTTTGATGAAAACAAGCGCGTTCTTGATGCTGTTGACGCTGTAAAAAATAATGACGTTCAGAAGTTTTTTGATGCAATCAACGCCTCAGGTGAATCAAGCTGGAAGCTTTTACAAAATACCCACGCAACAGGAAGCACCAATCAGGCAATGACACTTGCTCTTGCAGTTTCATCAAAACTTCTTAAAGGCGAAGGTGCTTGCCGCGTTCACGGCGGTGGCTTCGGTGGCACAATTCTTGCTTTCGTTCCTAAGAAGCTTCAAGAAGAATATATTGAAAAAATGGAAAACGTATTTGGCGAAAAAGCTTGCGTTGAGCTTTCTGTAAGACCTATAGGTACAACAAATGTCGAAATACAAGGATAAATTCTACGCCGCTTTCACCGCGGCGCTTCTTTCTATAACAATACTTGCACTTATCGTGCTGATGTTTGATATAAAAATTTTCGAGCATAATCCCTACGATAGCTACACAAGGCAGGCTCTTGCCTGGCAGGATGGAAAAACCTATCTTGACAACGATCCCAGAGAAATTGAATATCTTGAGCTTGCAATTTATGAAGGAAAATATTTTGTTAGCTTTCCTCCTGTTCCTTCCGTTGTTGAGTTTTTTTTAACGATTTTCTTTGGTCAGGAAACACCCAATCAATTTATGCTTTTTATTTATATCGTTGTTTCCTGCGTTGCAATAACTTTGCTTTTTTATAAAAAATTTTCATTACTGACTTCAGTGATAATGGCGTTGACAGCGACTTTAGGTACTAATTTGCTTTCCATTGCAACCTTTGGCGGAGTATGGCATGAAGCTCAATGCCTTTCATTTATGCTATGTTCACTTGCTGCATTATTCATTTTCAGCAATAAAAAATGGCTTAACGGCTTATCTCTTTTCTTAGCGGCTCTGGCAGTTGGATGCAGACCTTTTACCGTTATTTTTATTCCTTTCTTATTGATGAAGCTTTATAAAAATAACACTGATAAAAAAATTTATCAGCTTTGGCCATATATAATTGCACCTGCTGTCGTTGCCCTTTTGTTGATGATATATAATTACGTCAGATTCGATAATCCATTTGAGTTTGGCCACAATTATTTGCCTGAATTTACAAGGTCAGAAGATGGTCAGTTTAGTCTGTCATATCTTTGGGATAATTTGATTCAATCAATAAAACTACCTTTTAATTATTCTCCGGAATTTTCTTTAAACGTAAACAAATTTTCAGCAAATATTTTTTACATATTTAATCCGATAATTGCAGTTTTTTTCTATTATAATTTTAAAAACTGTATCATAAAACGAAAAACAGAAGATTATCTTTTCCTTGTTGCAGTTATAATTTTTATTCTTGCAACGTGTATGCACAAAACACTTGGCGGAGCGCAATTTGGTGCAAGATATTTTATTGATATGATACCTTTTCTTGCAATGTATCTTTCAACACAAAAATTCACCCCAACATTTGAGGTTATTCGTGCTGAAATTTGTCTGCTTTCCGTTGCATTAAATATATACGGAGTTTACTTCATTACTTCAAACTTTTTATAATATTTTTTGAAAGGGTTGTTTCTTTTGAATCCTAAGTTAAAAGAAAAAACTTTAGAATCATTATCTGCCGTTTTACCGATAACAGGCATAATGCTTTTTATTAGTGTTTTTTTTGTGCCAATTGAGCTTAACACAATGGTTATGTTTTTTGTTGGTGCCGTTTTGCTTATTTTCGGTATGGGCTTTTTTCAGCTTGGTGCTGAGCTTTCTATGACACCGATAGGCGAGGGCATTGGTGTGCAAATTTCAAAAACAAAAAAAGAGCTTCTTGTTCTGCTGATTGGTTTTATAATGGGTGTCATTATAACTATTTCCGAGCCTGATCTTCAGGTTTTGGCGGAGCAGGTTCCAACAATTCCTAACCTGGTGTTGATATTAACTGTTGCAATAGGCGTAGGATTATTTCTTGCTATTGCAATTCTCAGAATTAAATACAGCTTCAGCCTATCAAAGCTACTTATCATTTTTTATTTAATTTTAATTATTTTATCATTTTTTGTTCCAAAAGAATTTATTGCAGTTGCATTTGACTCCGGCGGCGTTACCACAGGTCCTATGACAGTTCCGTTTATTATGGCAATGGGTATTGGTCTTGCATCTGTAAGAAGTGATAAAAACTCAGCGAGCGATAGCTTTGGCTTGGTTGCATTATCAAGTATCGGACCTATTTTAGCAGTGCTCATTCTCGGTTGCTTCTTTAAACCAACTGAGGCAGAATATTCCTTAGCTCACGTTGAAGCAGTTATAACAACACGAGATGTTGTATATGTTTTCGGCACAAAATTACCTTTATTTGCTGCCGAGGTTTCAGTTTCGCTATTGCCGATTCTCATTGTTTTCTTTTTGTTTCAGGTATTTACTCACAGATATCAGAAAAGACAGATTTTAAGGATATCATTTGGTTTAGTATACACTTTTATCGGTCTTGTTCTTTTTCTTTGCGGCGTAAATGTTGGCTTCGCACCTGTTGGTGCTCAGTTAGGAACTTCTCTTGCAAGCTTATCATATAATTGGATCGTAATTCCGTTGGGTATGCTTATCGGTTACTTTATCGTTAAAGCAGAGCCGGCTATTCAGGTTTTAAATCATCAGGTTGAAAATGTTACCGATGGCGCTATTTCGGTTAAAGCAATGAATAGAAGTATGTCAATTGGTGTTGCAGTTAGTATTGGACTTGCGATGTTGAGGATTCTTATAGGATTTCATATTTATTGGATAATCATTCCAGGATACGTACTTGCACTTGCAATGTCATTTTTTGTTCCTAAAATATTTGTCGGTATTGCATTTGACTCAGGTGGAGTTGCAAGCGGACCGATGACTTCAACATTCCTTTTGCCACTTAGCATAGGTGTTTGCAGTGCATTGGGCGGAGATATTATGTCAAATGCATTTGGTGTTGTTGCATTAGTTGCTCTTACGCCGCTAATCGCAATCCAAACGATGGGTATTGTTTATAAAATTAAAAGTAATAAAATCGTTAAGCCTGCAGTTGTTCATACAGGACTTACTGACGATTGTGATGAAATTATTGATTTTGAGGAGGTTTAAATACAATGTCAGATTATCAACTGATCGTGCTTATTGCAAGACCTAAGCTCGTTGATGCCGCTGCAGAAATGTTTTTAAAAAACAATCTTCCTTTGCAGTACAGATTATCTGCCGAAGGTACGGCCTCCAGTGAAATAATGGATACCTTGGGTTTAGGAAGTATTGATAAGGGCGTTTTGATAAGCACCGTTCCACGAGCTTTCGGCAATGAAATGCTTTCAATTCTCCATAATGAGCTTCGCCTTGAAATGGTCAATAGTGGTATAGCTTTTACCATTCCTCTAACAGGAGCAAGCAAATTAGTATTCAATATGATGAACAAAATCAACGAAAACATCGAAAATATAGAAATGAGTGAAAATTTAATGGAAAATAAATATTCTTTAATTGCAACAATCGTTGACCGAGGATATAGTTCAGAAATTATGAATTGTGCCCGTGAAGCAGGTGCAGGTGGCGGAACGATCATTCACGCAAGAGCAATAGAAAATGAAGAGGCTATTGGCTTCTGGGGCTTAAGCGTGCAAGAAGAGCGTGAAATGATTTTGATTCTTGCAAAAAAAGATGTTAAGGTAAAAATTATGTCAGCAATAAGCGAAAAATACGGTATTAAAAGTGATGCAAAAGGCATTGTTGTTTCGCTTCCAATCGATTCGGTTATGGGATTATAAGTTTAAAAATCGGAGTGCACTCACTCCGATTTTATTTTTTCAAAATATTGTGTTGGTGTAATCTTTAAATATTCTTTAAAACAACGATTAAAGTTTCTAAGTGATGAAAAACCACTGTTATATGCACATTGCAGAATGTTCTGTTCAGCATTTTCAATAAGATAGCACGCATAGCTTAGACGATAGTGGGTTACATAAGAATTATACGAAATTCCAACTATACTTTTAAAATGACGAGAAAGATATGAATAATCATAGCCGGTTTTTTTAGCAAGGTTGTTTAACGAGCAATCTCCGTTAAAATTATCTTCTACGAAGGAAAAGATTTTGTGTAAAAGCTTTTCACTATCCGTCTTTTTTTCAATGTATTCAGTTTGATTATCAAATTGCCCGCATAACGAATACAATACGCCTTTTTTTTCAACTGAAGAAGATGAAGAATTAAGCTTTTCAAGAGCATCCACTAAATATCCATCAGGAATAAATTTATTATTATTGGGAATTTTATCTGAAAGTTTAGAAATATAAGCTTGAACAATTCTTGGTGAAAAAATGCACAAAATATGCTTACTTTCCGTTGATTCAAGCTCGTGTATTTGATTAGGAAAAATAATTAGCGCTTCATTTTTATTTAAAATATATGTTTTTCCGTCAACAGTTATTTTCATTTGACCAGAAAGAATAACTATTATTTCAAAGCATTGATGCAAGTGTGGGGGAAAGCAAAAATTTTCATTTTTCTCTATCCTCAAATAATCAGGTGAACCTAAATGGTTATATTGATAAAACATATTTCCTCCAAAAGTCAAATTTCGTCTATATATTGTATACTATTTTGCGAGAAAAGTCAAATTATATGCGATATGCTAATAAAAAAAGCATTGGAGGTAACTCGTGAAATATTATATAGGTGCCGATCTGGGAACATCAGCGTTAAAGCTTTTGCTTGTTGATACTGATGGAAAAATTATTAAAACTGTCACAAAAGAGTATGATGTTTTTTATCCTCATCCCGGTTGGAGTGAGCAAAATCCGGATGATTGGTGGAATGCATTTTGTTTGGGTACAAAAGATCTTCTTTGTGATATTGATTCTTCTGAAATAGCAGGAATTGGCGTAGGCGGACAAATGCACGGTCTAGTTATTCTTGATGAAAACGATAACATAATTCGTCCCGCTATACTTTGGAATGATGGAAGAACTGATAAGGAAACATCCTATTTGAATAGCGTTATCGGTAAAGAAAAACTTTCTGAGCTAACTGCTAATATAGCATTTGCAGGCTTTACTGCACCTAAAATTCTTTGGGTTAAAAGTAATGAACCTGAAAATTTCAAAAAAATCTCAAAAGTTATGCTTCCGAAGGACTATATCAATTATAGGTTAACAGGTGTTCACTGCACTGATTATTCTGATGCATCAGGTATGCTTTTGCTTGATGTAAAAAACAAATGTTGGTCTGAAGAAATGTTAAAAATTTGTTCACTTTCAAAAAAGCAAATGCCTACCTTATTTGAAAGCTATGAAAATGTAGGAACACTTCTTCCTGAAATTTCTTTAGCATTAGGATTATCAGAAAAGGTTAAAGTAGTGGCAGGTGCAGGGGATAATGCTGCCGCAGCTATTGGCACCGGAACAGTTAAAAACGGTAAGTGTAATATCTCTTTAGGCACATCGGGAACTGTTTTTATTTCGTCTGATAAATTTACTGTTGATAAGCAAAATGCATTACATTCTTTTTGTCACGCTTCAGGAAAATATCATCTTATGGCGTGTATACTTTCAGCAGCATCTTGCAATAAATGGTTCTGTGAAGAAATTTTAAAAAACGATAATTACGTTGAAGAGCAAAATGAAATAACAGAAAGATCATTAGGTAACAACGACGTATATTTTTTGCCTTATCTAATGGGAGAGCGTAGTCCAATCAATGATACCGATGCACGAGGGATGTTTATCGGTCTTAGAATGAATACCTTGCGCAAAGATATGGTGCAAGCAGTGTTGGAGGGAGTCGCTTTTGCTATTCGTGATAATGTTGAGATTGCAAAAGAACAAGGCATCAATATTTCCCTCAGTACTCTTTGCGGTGGTGGCGCACGCTCACAACTTTGGCAAACAATTTTATGTAATGTTTTAAATGTGAATATTGCTATTCCCAAAACAGAACAAGGACCGGGATATGGCGCGGCAATACTTGCTATGGTCGGTAGCGGTGAATTAAAAAATATTGATGAGTGCGCAAAAAAACTTTTTGAGATAAAAAAAATTATTTCACCACAAAAAGATATTGTAGCAAGATATGAAGAACGATATAAAAAGTTTAAAGAAATTTATTCTGCGGTAAAAGAGTTATACAAAAAAATAAAATGAGGTAAAAGATTATGACAGAAATTTTTAAAAACATTCCAAAAATTCAATATGAAGGAAAGGATAGCACAAATCCATTTTCCTTTAAATTTTATGATGCCGATCGTGTTATAATGGGAAAAACAATGCGAGAGCATTTACCATTTGCAATGGCTTGGTGGCACAATCTTTGTGCCGCAGGAACAGATATGTTTGGCCGAGATACCGGTGATAAATCATTCGGCGCTGAAAAAGGCACATTGGAACACGCAAAGGCAAAAGTCGATGCCGGCTTTGAATTTATGCAAAAACTTGGTGTGGAATATTTTTGCTTTCACGATGTTGATCTTGTTCCTGAAGCAGACGATATTAAAGAAACAAACCGCAGATTAGATGAAATAACTGATTATATTCTTGAAAAAATGAATGAAACCGAAATTAAATGTTTATGGGGTACTGCAAATATGTTCTCAAATCCTCGTTTTATGAACGGTGCAGGCTCAACAAACTCAGCTGACGTTTTTTGTTTTGCAGCTGCACAAGTGAAAAAAGCGTTGGATCTTACAGTAAAGCTCGATGGAAAAGGTTATGTTTTTTGGGGCGGAAGAGAAGGATATGAAACTCTTTTAAATACAGATATGAAATTCGAACAAGAAAACATTGCAAGACTTATGAAAATGGCTGTTGAATATGGTCGTTCTATTGGATTTAAAGGTGATTTCTACATTGAACCCAAGCCCAAGGAGCCTATGAAACATCAATATGATTTTGATGCGGCAACTGCAATAGGATTTTTGCGTCAATATGGTCTTGATAAAGACTTTAAGATTAACATTGAAGCAAACCACGCAACTCTTGCAGGTCATACATTCCAGCACGAGCTCAGAGTATCTGCAATGAACGGTATGTTAGGTTCAATAGATGCTAACCAAGGTGATTTATTGCTCGGCTGGGATACCGATGAATTTCCTGCCAATGTATATGATGCAACAATGTGTATGTATGAAGTGCTTAAAGCCGGCGGTCTTACGGGCGGATTTAATTTTGATTCAAAAACAAGAAGAGCCAGCTATACATATGAAGATATGTTCCATGCATTTATCCTTGGAATGGATACGTTTGCACTCGGTCTTATTAAAGCATCAGAAATTATTAAGGATGGTAGAATTGACAACTTTGTTAAGGAAAGATACTCAAGCTTCGAAAAGGGTATTGGCAAAAGAATCGTTGATGGCAACGTAAGCCTTTCAGAACTTGTAAAAATTGCCGAAGAAATGGGCGCACCAAATCTCCCATCAAGCGGTAAACAAGAATATTTACAAAGCATTATAAACGGAATTTTGTTCAAATAAAAAAATATTCTACTAAACAAAGTAAATTTTTATCCATAATATAGAAAAAGCGAGGTGATTTTTACCTCGCTTAATTTTTTAAAACAAAGAAAAGCTAACCACTTGACAAGTTCAGACTATTATGATAGTATAGACTATAGAAATAGTCCAAGGAGGATCGAGTATGAAAGAAAAACTTTTTGACAGTGAAGCGAAAGTGATGGAAATTATATGGGAGAAAAGCCCCATTTCCGCCAAGGATATTAGCTTAATTGCCACAGATACTATTGGATGGAATAAAAATACCACTTACACAATAATTAAAAAGCTTGAAACAAAAGGATTTATTCAGCGTAAAGATCCAGGATTCATTTGCACTCCGCTTGTATCTCAAAACGAAATGCAAAAGGTAGAAGCTGCTTCACTTATCAAAAAGGTGTTCGGTGGTTCTCGCAAGGCTCTGTTTTCAGCACTGATTGAAGATGAACCGTTATCTGAAGAAGAAATCAATGAACTGCGCAAGCTCATTGATAATAGGTAACGCTTATGTTACAAGAAGTGTTTTATTGGATATTTAATATGAGCATAATTGCCACCATAACCAGCGTTATTATCATGCTCTTCAGACTTATAAAAAAAATTCCGAGAAGAATAACCGTGTTTTTATGGATAATTCCCTTTCTTAGAATGACATTTCCCTTTGGACTCAACAGTCCTTATGGACTGATGTCATTATTATCAAAACTTACTACAAAAACTATTATTGTATACCAGCCTACTGATGATATAGCTTTTTCAATGACGAATAGTATTATGGCAGCAAATACTTACTTCCCGATAACATATAAAGTCGATTTACTTGAAAACATTTTTAGTGTAGCTTCGGTTATATGGTTTATTGTATTATTGGCCATTCTTTTAATATTGGTTGTTGCATATTTTACATCAATTTATGAAATCAAAGATTCAACCCATCTAAAAAATAACATTTATCTATCAGAGAAAATTTTATCTCCTGCTGTATACGGTATTATAAAACCTAAAATTATTCTGCCATCATCTTATAAAGACAGAGATGTTGAATTAATTGTACTGCACGAAAAAATACATATCCGTAATTTTGATAACTTGTGGCGAATTATAGCTTTTGTAATTGTTGCAGTACATTGGTTTAATCCTCTTTGCTGGCTATTCTTAAAATGTTTTCTCGAGGATCTCGAACTCTCTTGTGATGAGCGTGTTCTTATAAAAATTGGATCTAACCGTACAAAAGATTATGCATCGTCATTGTTAGAAAGCAAGCAAAAAGTAACGGTATATGCATCTGCTTTTGGCGGCGCAAAAATGCAAACACGAATTGAGAACATATTGTCTTTTAAAAAGTTGACTTGGTTTTCACTTACTGTATTTATTGTGTTGATTGGAACGATTTTCTATGCATTATTAACAAATGCAGGATGAAAGGAGATTAAATATGAAAAATAAACAGTTTAATCGATTTTATTTGTTTTCTTGTCTCGGTGTTTTGATAGCATCGTATTATCCGTTATCAATGGGAGTTCGTGTTATTACAGATATGTTTGTTGACGGAAGTGTAATGAAAGAGAATTATCCTAAATACATTATTCCGTACACACCAATCAGTGTTGCTATCATTATCGTTGTTCTCTTAATGCCTTTGTTTATCAAATTATTTAAGCGATTCGCATTTGTCGGCGGAGCAATTTCTTCAACAAGCATTTTCTTTGGATTAGAATTGTTTTTTGAGGAAAAAGTTGTGGTGTCAACGGCCGAAACATTCACAAAGCTTGAGGACTGGCAGATGTATATGTGTTACATCCCTCCGGAAGGTTGGGGAGAAACTGTAACTACATACAAAACACAAACTGCAGTTGATATCTTAATGGGCGACTATAATCCTGCATTCAAGATGCATTTTTACATTATTTCCGTTGTATTAATAATTACGATCCTGAACTGTTTGTATGGTTTTGGGCAAATGATAAATAACGGTGAAAACAAACGTCTTAAGTCTCTTATTATTCAGTCAGTTT
The DNA here is from genome assembly GCA_045591115.1 of Clostridia bacterium. Classification (GTDB taxonomy): domain Bacteria; phylum Bacillota; class Clostridia; order Christensenellales; family QALW01; genus UMGS1322. The sequence goes on along the minus strand of JAZNSH010000034.1, from coordinate 52,550 downwards.
GTTCCTTTACATTCCTTTGCCTTTGCATACTCGCTTGCTTTACGGCTTTTGGGAGAGATGGAAGCCTTAGCGTATCTGCATTATCGGCCACATTGATGACAATATTCTTTGTTCTTTTAGGTGTAACGGTTGGAGTCTTTACCGGATCTTTTCTCTTAGAAAAGCAAAAACTTTTTTCAATATGGATTCCATCCATAGTTGCTTCTATAATGACGCTTCTAATGTATATAGGGGAAATGTTTTTGCTGAACGGGCATCTATACAGTTTAGGTGCAGGATTTATTTTTCAAAGTATTCCCGGAATTATCCTTGCTCCTATGGACATAATAATCGTTTTTATGTCAGGATTGATAAATTATATTATTTGCTATTTTTTGAATTATAAAAAACAATCCCAAGCATAAATTCAGTATATTTTTCTCCTTTTAACAGATAATAACAACACAATTTATAATTTAAGGAGAAATGTATATATAAAGGCAACCGGAATCGTTCGCAGAATAGAGGCTCGTGTTATAATAACACAAAAGTGCAACAAACCCTTATAAACACTGGCTTTTCGGGAGATTTTTGAAGAAAAATTTTTGACGAAAAACAGCATATTTTGACCTATACATAGCAAAAGCGAGGTGTATTTCACCTCGCTTTTGCGGTATACGCTTTTATTCAACAATTAAAACCATAGGGCAAGGAGGTTGATTGACGCCGTTGCTATCGTCGTCATAATTACCGTCATACAGCTTGCCTTTTGAAATAGCCTCTCTTATTGTGGCAAAAAGCATAGCATTATCTGCATACAGATATTGTTTCTGCAGAGGAACACTATCCAGATGTGCAGGTATTTCTTGCTTCTTTCCTCTGAAAAACTCGGTAAGCAGCTCTTTTAGATCATTTACTATCTCGCACTTCGCTTCCGTACAAAGGTTCCACAAAACTTGTGCCTCATCCTTATTGAGAATAGGAATGTTTATGACTGGTTTTCCGGCTTCCTCGCGGAAGATCTTACATTTTGTGAGCCAAGGAATGGCTTTGAGATATTCCGGATTAAAACCTACACTTTCAGGATCAATTCCCGTGTGCATAATGTAGAGCAGCTTTGCAATCTCGGCATCAACAAAGGTGTTCTCAGGGAGAAATGTATAATCTGCCGAATAATAATATGGGTAACACGGGAATCCATCTGCACCATACACGTGCATTTCAAGCATCTCGCAATTGGCATATTTATCAAACCTTACAACGCGTTCACCCGAGTAAGAATGTGCCAACAACTCGATATGATCCTTGTAATCAAACTCCTTGAAATTAACATGGCCAAAGGCAATCCATCGTCCACCGTTAGGACGTTCATTGAATTGCTGTTCAGCATTGAATATTTCAGAGAAGGTCATATATGTTCCGTAATCCAGACAGTTGAATGCAACATACAGTTCCAGGGAGTTTCTTGCGTCAAATGAACACCTTTCGTAAAACTCACACTGACGGAGCTTCACAAGGGCTTTTTCGATAGCATTCCAGAATAACTCAAAATTCTCATGTACACATTTTTTCTGCGCAGGAATATGCTTTTCCTTATCATCCAAAGTTGAAATCATAAAGTCTGTATAAACTTTGTTCCCAACCTTTTTCATTAGTTCACCGTCTACCAGCTTTTCAACAATAGGTTCTATATATGCTGCCGGAATACCGATAGACAATGCAATCTCCTTAATAGTTACCGGCTTAGAGTAAGCCAACCACAGGATATTCTGGGCAATAAGATCGTTTTTGATAAGTGTGATCGGCTCTCCGTTCAATCCGGGATTTCCACTGTAAGAAACATGAAGTGTTATAGGTGAATAACTTTGCTTTGAATATTTTTCCATATCGCTGATTCCTTTCTTTACATGATCCCTGCCAAGATGCAATCTGCTTTTTACAGTTCCCTCAGGAATGCCCAATTCTGATGCAATCTGACTTACGCTCTGACCATTCATATAGTACCGCACGATAACCTCGCGATAGTTTTTTGCGAGATATGCAACTGCTTTACGAACGTTCTCCGCTTCGTCGTCTTCATCATTTAATTGGATTATTGCGTTCTCATCAACGATATCAAAGTCATCTCCAATACTGACTATTGGTTGCTTATATCTTTTACGGAGCATGTCATTAAATTTTCGCCCCATAACAACGAGAAGCCATGCTTTTACATCTTGAATATCTTTGCCACGTGCCATGTATGACAGTGCAGCTAGAAGTGTCTCCTGTGTTAGATCTTCAGCATCATATATATTGCCGCATTTTTGTAGGGCTGCAGATAACAGGAATTTTATGTAGTTTTCTAAGTCTTTACTTTGCATCTTCGGTACCTCTTTTGAAAGCTTTCACCTACAAGGTCGCAACAATAGCTTTTCGGTTCAATGTTTTCTTAATTATATCATAAAATTTTATCAAATGTATTATCATGTTGAAATAACGTTCAACGAGGCAGTATAAATCTCCTTAAAATACAAATAATAACAACACAATTTATAATTTAAGGAGAAATGTATATATGAAAGCAACAGGTATTGTGAGAAGAATAGATGAGTTAGGCAGAGTAGTAATTCCCAAAGAAATTAGGCGAACTTTACATTTCAGAGAAGGCGACCCTCTTGAGATTTTTACGGACAAAGATGGGGGAGTAATTTTAAAAAAATATTCTGTAATGGGGGATATTGAAGAGCACGCCAAGGAGTTTGCAAATTCAATTTATAAAACGTTAGGACACACTACGTTAATTACAGATAAGGATTTCATCGTAGCGGCCTCAGGACAGGGTAAAAAAGAGCTTTTAGGCAAAGCACTATCCAAGGAGCTACAGAAGCGTATTGACGCCAGAAAAGGCCTTAAAACCGATAAAAACGGTAGGGAAGCACCTATTCCTATAACTGATTACGACTCTGTTTCTTATAAATCTCAATGCATTATTCCCATATTGTCTAACGGTGATGTGCTCGGATCTGTTATTATTGCATCAAATAATGAAAGCTTAACCGATATTGCTTATAAAAATGCCGAAACTGCCGCGTATTTTTTAGGTTCGCAATCTGAATAAAATAAGAGGATGCAAAACATCCTCTTTTATTTATCCCTTAATTTAACCGATTGCGCAGCAAGCCGTCTGTTCTCTTCAGCTTGTGCCGCATAGTGTCTTCGAGTAGTATTAACGTCCTTATGACCTAAAACATCGGCAACAAGATAGATATCTCCGGTTTCCTGATATAAGGTCGTACCATATGTTGAACGCAATTTGTGTGGTGTAATATGCTTTAACGGGGTTATAATTGAAGCATATTTTTTTACGAGGTTTTGCACGGAACGTGTTGTTAACCGCGTTCCTTGAAGTGATAAAAAGAAGGCAGGTGAGTCGGCGCCTTTCATTTCAGAACGGTCTTCATTGTATGCATTTAAAGCCTCAACAACTTCCTCACTTAAATACAGAACAGCCTGATTTCCACCTTTTCTTGTTACTCGAATGCTATAATTTTCATAGTCAATATCATCACAATTTAAACCAATACATTCACTTACACGGATTCCCGTGCCAAGAAAAAGAGTTAGCATAGCTAAATCACGAGATTTTGTTAAATTGTGGAATTGCTTTTGTTTTTCAGTTAATCCATCACCATTTTCAACCTGATCCAAAAGCTTCACAATTTCATCAACATCAAGGCGAATTATTGCCTTCTCGTGCAATTTAGGCAGGTCGATGAGGGAGGCCACGTTTGATTCAAGATCACCGCTTTTATAAAAATATTTAAACATCATCCGTATGGATGCTATTTTTCTTGCTTTTCCCGTTTCACGATTTTCAATAAGCTTACTATTTTCATTTTCATAAAGTGAAATGTAATTTATAAAATTTTCAATATCGTGTACATTTATTTTTTTTAGATCATCTAAGGAAATATCTTTAACTTGTTTATTTAATTCACCTGAAAGAAATGAAAAAAATAAACGCAGATCATAAGCATAGTTTAGCCTTGTAAGTGGACCGGTATTGTTTTGAATACCGATAAATAATGTTTTGCAAAAAGGTGGCAATTCATTTAAAACAATATTTAATTTTTCATTTGTTTTCTTTGTTCTGGTTAAATAATAAGAATCTGTCATAAAAAACACGTCCTTTTTTTAATATAGGGCACTTTGTCAACACTTCGCAAAACACAAGTTTTGCGAAGTGTTGAGTATATTTTAAACCCAAAACAGCTTTTTGTCAATAAAAAATATCATTTAACGCTTGTGCAATAATTTCAGTGCTGTTTCTAGCTTGTTCTATATCATTTTTTTCATTTCCTATTTCTATCAGTAAGCAAAAATTTGATATGTGTTGATTTAATCTTGCTTCCTTAATAAAAATTCCTTTTGATATTCCAGGTAAAATATTATTTAATCTTTCATCTAAAGCTTCCGCAAATTTTAAATTTTCTGTATAGTTTGGTTTATTATCATAATTTGTTCCGTTTGCAACAACCATCCTTATATATGCATATTCCTTTGAATTTTTCTTTAAATAATTTTGTTTTGTATTGTAATACGCATCTCTGTGCAAATCAATAAAAATATCAACTTTGCCTATATAATTTTTTATGTTTTGATAACTTGTATCATATGCTGAATAAAACCCTGCAGAAACACTATCGCTTTTATCGTGAATTACATTAAAATTTCTTGATTCTAAATTGTTTTTTAAAGCATTTCCAACTGATATAATATTATAGTTTTCATCAAAGCTTCTTCCGGTATCAGATTCCACATACTTTTTTGATCCCTTATAATAAGCTTCATCATTATGTGTGTGATAAATTAAAATAGACCTTTTTTCTGGTTTTAATTTTTGCGTTGGTATCGGTGTTGTTATTGGATTAAAAACACCAATGCTCTCCGTGTTTTCAGGTGTTTTCTGAACAAAAGATGAATTATTACTTTTATCTTTTTTATTTGAAAATACGATAATCATTAGTATAATAACAAGCAAAACCGCTATAACGGCAAATCCAACTCTTCGCAAAATAAATTTCATTTCTGTTTTTGAGTTCATTTTGGCAAAACACGTCCTTTTGTAATAAAATCGTAACAAAATTATACTTTTTTAAACAAAAAACGTCAATATAACAACAAATTCTTTAACCTCAAACGCTAAAATTCATACCTGAAATGCTACTTTTTGCACTAAATAAAAGAAAAAACAGTGAGTAAAATCACTGTTTTGACATAATAAATTCTTTAATTGCACCTGTTGCAAGTTTATCGCATCGATTGTTAAATTCATTGTCCGAATGGCCTTTAACTTTGATAAAAGTAATTTCATGTTGATAAAAAAGCGAAAATAATTTCTGCCACAAATCTACATTGGGAATATCTTCATTGCCTTTTTTCCAATTTTTCTTCTTCCAACCGAATATCCATTTTTCATTAAAAGCATTTACGAGATATGCACTATCCGAATACAACTCAACTTCGCATTTTTCTTTTAACAATTCCAGAGCTTTAATGGCGGCAGTAAGCTCCATTCTGTTATTGGTTGTCAATTCAGCATATCCGCTTATCTCTTTTTTATGCTCATTATAGAAAAGAATTGCCCCCCAACCGCCAACGCCGGGGTTGCCTGAGCAGGCGCCATCTGTATATATAGTTACTTTTTTCATCAATTTCCCTGCGCCTTATCATAGGCTTCCCAAGCATCTTTATATTGATTTTTTATTGAAATATGTTCCTCATATGTTTTTGAATATTTAACTTCACCGGTGTAAGGATCAGTTAAAGTAAAATAAAGATAATTTCCATTTAAAATCTCTTCATTGGGATACAAAACTGCCTTAATCGCATCTCGGCTGGGGTTACAGATAGGACCAGCAGGAATGCCGGAAACAACATATGTATTATAAGGCGAATCAACCCTTAATTGTTCAGTTGTAAGAACAAGTTTTTTAATTCCCAAAGCATACTGAACTGTAACGTCAGATTCAAGGCGCATACCTTTTTTAATTCGGTTATGGAAAACAGCAGCAATTTTATTAAAATCTTCCCCTCTGCCCTCTTTCTCAACTATTGAAGCCAAGGTAATTACCTCGTGCATTGTTAAGCCGAGCTCATCAGCACGCTCTGTATACGCAGTAGTATAAATCGTGTTCATTCTGTTTAAAAGCTTTTTAATAACTTCTTCATTTGAAGAATTTACAAAAAACTCATATGTATCAGGGAACAAATATCCCTCAAGCCCATATTTCAGGTTATCCATTTCACAAACAGGCGAAACAAAATAATACTGGGAATATTTAGTAGGCTCTTCACATTCCTTCAAAAAAGAATCATCAGACGAAATAACACCTGCATTTTTAAGTATTTCAGCAAAATCTTTAACCGTCATACCTTCTACAAGAGTCACCTTTATTACGCCGGTAGAAGCCGTTGAACGAGTAATTATATCAAGAATTTCCTGAACTGTCATCGTTCTGTCAAGGATATATTCCCCATTTTTAATTTTAGAAGAAACGCTTGTGAAATCAGCCAACAGTTTAATACCAAAGGACGAATTTATAAGTCCCGCATCCTCAAGCTTTGTTGCAACAGAGGATAACGATGCACCCTCACCTATTGTGAACAAAACAGGCGAATCATCGTTTTTATCCACCGCACCGAAAAACTTATAAAGAATAGCATTTATTCCATAAGCAAAAACCGTCACAACAAGAACGGTGCTTATCAAATAAATAGTTATAGGGCGCAAAATTCTCCACACCTTGTTAGGCGGGCGTGAATCACGCTTTTTTTTGTATTTTTTATAAGATTCAATAATATTAAATTTCTTTTTCTTTTTCATATTTCAATTATCATCGGCAAAATCATAGGAGTACGCTTTGTTTTTGAATATAAATACTCCTTTAATTGGCGCCTTACTTCATTTTTTATATAAGACCAATCGCGAAGTCTGTCAGTCCTGATTCCGTCCATAAGCTTATGAACGATATCTTTAGATTCTTGAATAAGATCTTCGTTTTCCTTCATATAAATAAAACCGCGTGAAATTATATCAGGCTCAGTCAAAAGGGAACCGTCACTGCTTGAAAGAGTAATGCAAACAACAAGCAAACCATCCTGTGAAAGTACTTTCCTATCTCTTAAAACAACGTTACCAACATCACCAATGCCAAGACCATCAACCATAATAACGCCGCTTTGAACTGTTTCATTCAGCTTTGCATCAGTCTTTGAAATTTCAAGAACACGTCCCATCTCAGGCATAAAAATATTATTTGATGATATTCCGATCTTTTCAGCAAGTAACGCATGTTGCATAAGATGTCTGTACTCGCCGTGAACGGGCATAAAGTACTTTGGTTTTGTTAGTGAAAGAATCAATTTCAATTCTTCCTTACAAGCGTGGCCTGAAACGTGAACGGTTTCAAGTGCTTCATAGATAACAATAACGCCAAGACGATAAAGATTATTGATCACTCTGTAAACCATTTTTTCGTTTCCCGGAATTGCTGAGGAAGAAAGAATTACCATATCACCTTTTGAAAGCTTAAGTCGAGAATGATCACCATTGGCTAACCTCGCAAGACCGCTCATAGGCTCTCCTTGAGAACCGGTAGTAATGATAACAACCTTTTCTTTAGGAAGATTTTCAGCTTTATCAATAGAAATTATTGTTTTTGGACTAACGTTAAGCTCTCCCAAATCAGCAGCAATTTTTGAAACGTTTTCCATACTTCTGCCTAAAAAACATATTTTTCTGTTATATTTTTCAGCACAGTCAATTATCTGCTGAATGCGATGAATATTACTTGCAAAGGTCGCAATAATTATTCGCTTATCACTGCCCTCGTCAAAATATTTTTCAAAGCATTCACCTACCTTGCTTTCGCTCATCGTAAAACCTTCACGCTCAGCGTTGGTACTGTCAGACATCAAAAGAAGAACGCCTTCTTCGCCGTAACGTGCAAAGGTTGCAAGATCGATAACGTCACCATCAACGGGCGTATAATCAACCTTAAAATCACCGGTATGTATTACAGTTCCCATAGGTGTAGTTATTGCCAATGCAACAGCGCCTGCAATTGAGTGATTTGTTTTTATAAACTCAATGGAAAAACATCCGATGCGTAATACTTCTTTTTCTTTAATACAGTTAATTTTGATTTTTTGAGGCATATTGTACTCTTTAAGCTTATTTTCAATTAAAGCCTGAGTAAGCCTTGTACAATAAATAGGTGCGTTTATTCGCTGAAAAATATACGGAATTGCACCTATATGATCCTCGTGTCCGTGCGTAATAATAAATGCCCTAAGCTTATCAATATTCTTTTCAAGATAAGTGGTATCAGGAATAACAAGATCAATTCCATAAAGATCCTCATTAGGAAACATTGATCCGCAATCTATAACAACTATATCATTACCATACTCGATGGCGGTCATATTCTTGCCGATTTCTTCAACACCGCCGAGAGGTATTATCTTAAGTTTATGTTTTGTTTTTGCCACAAATATACCTCCATAAACATACTTAATAAAATTATACAACAATAAATGCAAAATTGCAAGTAATTAAATATAATAAATATGTTTTATTATGTATAAAACCGATGAAAAATCATCGGTCTTACTCTTTAACAGTATTTTCAGAAACGAAGTTTTCAATTATATCCGGTGCATATTCTTCATTTGCAAACCTTCCGTAAGCCGTAAAATAATAACCGTTGTTTTGAGGCACTACGGTTATATGTCCGTTTCTGTAATTTGCAGAGATCTTATCTTTTCCTCTGTTTTTATTAAATAAAAAAATAGTATTGCAAGTATCGGGATTACTCGTTTTAAAGTCATATCGAGCAATCAAAACGTTATTATTTTTTATTTCATTTTTAGATAAATAAAAAGCAAGCGCCTGAGCAAAAAACGATGGAACATACTCCATTAAAACAGCAATATCAACAAAGCTTTCTGCTTGATTCATTGTGTCACCCATATGCTGCATTTTTTTTAAAATATTCAGCCCATTTTTCTTTGCTTCATCAATTATTTCATCAGGCGTATATGCTGGAAGAAATACATTTTTGCCTCCCAAATAGCTTATAATATCACATTTAAGCCGTAAAAAGTCAGCAGTTGATATTCTTCCTGACTGATTATAAACGTTGCTGATTGCGCCGTTTTTAGCAGAAATAAATGCTTTTGCGATTTTGTCGGAAAGAAAGCTTTCCTTATTATCACTCCATATAATATTATGAAGCCTGAATTTCTCATCAGAACTTATTTGAACGTTTTCTTTTGAAAATGGAATAGATGAGTTAAGATAAAATTCAAAATCTTTATCAATTGATTTTACACGAATAATTTTTCCTCTGTTTAATGAAAACTCTTTTTTGTTAAAATCAATCTTTTTTTCGTCTTTATGTGAAATGTTTAGACCTTTTTCATTTATAAAACGAATATTGATTTTTTCATTTTCTTCATAAATATAAACAGCTTTAACATTGTTTGCAAAAGCAAAAAAATTGGAGGATGCTTCATTTGCAACACTTAAATATACCCTTGACCCACACAAGATATAAAATGAAGCAAGAAGTTCTGAAAGCGCAATAGCCAAATCACTTTTATTGGAGGCAACTAAAATTTTTTCAGAAGAAAAAGTTGAGGCAATTCCCAAAAGATCTTGATAAGAAATTTCGTGATTCCACAAACCGCAAATGCCATTATCACAAAAAAAATTCCCTTTTGTTATAAATGCATTGATTACGTTTTCCTCAATTACGGAATCTTCAGGAATTTCCATATTATTGTTTATTGAAACATCTCTTTTAATAAGAGAATTTTTATTTATTTTTACTTTTGAGCCAACAGTATTATTACCTGATAAAATGCATTTGTCAATTACGCTATTTTCTCCGATAATACAATCATTAAAGCTTGATGAATTTATTAAAACACCGTTCAATAAAACTGACGAAGTTATTTTACTGTTTTCAATGATAGAATTGTCCCCCACACAGACGTTAGGTCCGATGGTACAGTTTCCGTTAATAACAACATTTTTTCCTATATAAACAGGAGGATTAAGTTTAACATTTTCTGATATTACAACGCCTTCATTTAATACGTTTTCATATTTCTTTCCAAATACTTTTCCTGCCAAAATATCGTTTATTGCTCTCTTGTAGCTTTGCGGATTTCCTAAATCACACCAGTAATCCTCCGTAATATAACCAAATAATCTGTAATTTTCTCTTAAAAGCAACGGAAACAGATCATTGCTGAAATCAAATTCGGTTTTGGGAGGAATTTTTTCAAGAATTTTCTTTTCAATAACGTAAATACCTGTATTTACAGTATCAGATACAACGCTTTCCCACATAGGTTTTTCCATAAATGAAGTTATTCTCCCCGAAGTATCGGTTAAAACAACACCGTATTCAAGAGGCTGGCTTTGTTTTGATAAAACAATAGTAACATCTGCCTCAATTGATTTATGATATTTTAAAATTTTATCTATCTGAACATTTGTAAGCGCATCGCCGCTTATCACAACAAAGGTATCGTCAAGCTTTTCTTCCGCTAATTTAACAGAGCCTGCGGTGCCTAGGGGTTCATCTTCAACGTAATATGAAATATCGACACCGAACTTACTTCCATCCCCAAAGTAGTTTTTAACCATTTGCGGTAAATACATTAGGGTTACACCCATTGATGTTATTCCGTTTTTCTTTAAAAGCTCTAAAGAATATTCCATTAACGGTTTATTTAATATAGGAATCATAGGCTTTGGTAATTCTTCTGTAAGCGGTCTGAGCCTTTGCCCCATTCCACCTGCTAAAATAATTGCATTCATATAAAATTCTCCTTAAATTTTGTGCAATTATTTTTTGCGAAAAATTTTTTTATATACAAAAAGCCGATTAAAAAATCGGCTTAAATAATATATTTTCTTAAATCCTTATCAGAGGCATTTTCACCAAGATATTTTTCAATATATTCCTTATCAACAACAACATCATGCATAGGAATTTCATCTGTCGCTGTAAAGGAAACCTCATCAAGAAGCTTTTCCATAACTGCAGTTAAACGACGAGCACCGATGTTTTCTTTAACTTCATTTTCGACAAAAGCATAGTGAGCGATCATATCAATTGCCTCATCAGCAAACACAAGGTTTACGTTATCAACCTTTAAAAGTGCCTGATACTGATGAATAAGAGCATTATCGGTACGAACAAGAATATCTCTTAATTCGCTTTCGCCTAAAGCACTTAACTGAACGTGTAACGGGAATCTGCCCTGCAGTTCAGGAATAAGGTCTGTTATTTTTGATAAGTGGAAAGCACCTGCGGCGATAAAAAGAATATAATCGGTCTTAATTGGACCGTATTTTGTAGTAACGGTACACCCCTCAACTAAAGGAAGAATATCTCTCTGAACACCTTCACGGCTAACATCCGGTCCTCTGCCTGCTGACGAGCCTGATGCAATCTTATCAATTTCGTCAATGAAGATAATTCCGCTTTGCTCTGCTCTTTCTAACGCCTCTTGTGTAACTGCATCCATGTCAAGAAGCTTATTGAGTTCTTGCTGAGAAATAACCTTTCTTGCTTCTTTTATTGGCATTTTACGCTTTTTCATTTTTTTAGGCATCATATTGCCAAAAATATCGCCAATAACAATTTCAGGTTGCCCGGGCATTTCAACGTTCATTCCTTGCGGTTTATCTTCAACCTCAAGCTCAATGGTAAGCTCTTCAATTTTCCCTGATTCAAGATCGGATTTTATAGCATCTCTCCTCAAAGAAATATCATCAGCCTCTTCCTCTTTTTTCTTTCGCATAGGAAGAAGAATATCTATAAGTCTATTAGTTGTTAAATTTTCAAGCTTATCGTGAAGCTGATTTGTCTTCTCTTCTTTAATAAGTCTGATTGAAGCCTCAGCAAGGTCGCGAATCATCGAGTCAACATCTCTTCCAACGTAACCAACCTCAGTAAACTTTGTTGCCTCAACCTTTACAAATGGCGCACCGACTATTTTAGCGATTCTACGGGCAATTTCAGTTTTACCAACACCCGTTGGACCTGACATAATAATATTTTTTGGCGTAATTTCATCCTGAAGTTCCTTGGAAAGCTTGCTTCTGCGATAACGGTTTCTTAACGCAACCGCAACAGCTCTTTTGGCTTCATTTTGCCCAATAATAAATCTTGATAATTCATCAACAACTTCATTTGGTGAATACTGCATTTTTACACCTCCAATAAAGTAATATGATCGTTGGTATAAACACATATATCCCCTGCTATTTTAAGGGCCTTATATGCGATATCTTTAGCCTCAAGATCAGTATTTTCACTTAATGCCCGTGCAGCGGCTAAAGCATAGTTTCCGCCACTGCCGATAGCAACAACACCGTCATCAGGCTCGATAATTTCACCTGTGCCTGATAAAACCAACGTAGTAGTTTTGTCAGCGGCAATAAGCATTGCTTCAAGTTTACTTAAAGCACGGTCTCTTCGCCACATTTTTACAAGCTCAACGCTTGCACGATATAAATTTCCCGAATGTTCCTGAAGCTTTGCTTCAAAAAGATCACAAAGGGTAAAAGCATCTGAAACAGACCCTGCAAACCCTACAGAAACAGTATCATTAAATAATTTACGCACTTTAACTGCAGTTGCTTTCATTACAACAGATTCGCCCATCGTGACTTGGCCATCGCCTGCAAGAGCACATTTACCGTTTTTACGGACACAAACAATAGTAGTTCCTCTGAACTGCATTTTAAATTTTCTCCTTTAATTCATTTATACGTGCAAGAGCACGGTTTGATATATATAAATATCTCGCTTGTTTTCCGCCTTTAATCTTTGCTTCCGGCGGCTTAATTATGCCGAAGTTTACATTCATCGGCTGAAAATTTCTGCCACTGCCCGCTGAAACGTAGTACCCCAGAGCACCTATGGCTGTCTCATCTGTAAAATCAGTAATTTCTTTTCCACTCAAACGCTCAAACATAGATACCGCAGAAAGAAAACCTGATGCAGCCGATTCAATATACCCTTCAACACCTGTAATCTGACCTGCAAAGGCAATTTGCGGGTTGCTTTTTAAGGCATAAGTCTTGTCAAGTACTTTAGGCGAACAAATAAACGTGTTACGGTGCATCACACCATATCTCACGATTTCACAATTTTCAAGACCGGGAATCATTGAAAAAACACGCTTTTGTTCACCGAATTTAAGATGTGTTTGAAAGCCGACAATGTTGTATAGTGTATCAAGTGCATCATCTCTGCGAAGCTGAACACAGGCAAAGGGTTCTTTTCCCGTTTTGGGATCAATTATGCCTACCGGCTTACAAGGTCCGAAGGCAAGAGTCATTTTTCCTCGTGAAGCCATAACTTCAACGGGCATACAGCCTTCAAAAACCTGCCCTTCAAAGCCGTGCACAGGTGCAACCTCTGCATTTACAAGCTCATCAACAAATCTATTATACTCATCCTCCGTCATCGGACAATTTATATAATCGCTATCGCCTTTTCCATATCTGCTTGCACAGAAAGCAATGTTCATATCAATGGAATCTTTTGTTACAATAGGTGCTGCCGCATCAAAAAAATGACAATAATCTTCACCGATAAGCTTTTGAATTTTTTTTAAAAGATCATCACTGCAAAGAGGTCCTGCCGCAATAATTACGGGACAATCAGTTGGAATTTCAACAACTTCCTCATTTTTAAAAGAAAAGTTATCAAAGCTTGATAGAATTTCTCTGATTTTGCTTGAAAAATTATTTCTATCAACCGCAAGCGCTCCACCTGCAGGAACACTGCACATATCAGCTGCGCGAATTATAACGGAATCAAGCTGCCTCAGCTCCTCCTTAAGAAGTCCTGCGGCATTTTCAAGTCTGTCAGAACGCAGAGAATTAGAACAAACAAGCTCGGCAAAGCCATCAGTATGATGAGCAGGTGTCATTTTATTTGGGCGCATCTCGTAAAGTTCAACCTCTGCCCCACGCTTTAAAAGCTGGTATGCGGCCTCACATCCTGCAAGACCAGCACCAATAACTTTAATTTTCATTTATTCACTCTCTTTATCGGGTTCTTTTTTCTGTGTTTTTATATATTTGCAATTAAAATTGTTGCAAAGAATTTTTCCTTTAAAACCTCTGATCAAAAATCCACCGCACTGAGGGCAAGTTTCACCGGTAGGAAGTCCCGTCGATGCAAAATCGCACTCAGGATAGTTTGAGCATCCGAAAAATTTCTTACCCTTCTTTGATATTCTCTGAACAAGCTTTCCTCCGCATTTGGGGCATGGAACAGTTACCTCATCAGCAGGTAAAGGCTTTGTTGTTTTACATTGCGGGTAATTGGGACAAGCAAGGAATTTGCCGAATTTACCGCTTCTTATTACCATCTTTGAGCCACAGTTTGGGCAAAGCTCTTCAGTTTCAACAACAGGAACCTTAACACGTTCTATTTGGCTTGCCTTATCAAGAGTTTTCTTGAAAGGTCCATAGAAATCCGATATAACCTTTATCCAATCTTTATTTCCGTTTTCGATGTCATCAAGCTTTTCTTCCATTGATGCGGTAAACTTAAGATCTACTATATCAGGGAAGTTTTCAGCCATCATATCAGTTACACACACTCCAAGAGTTGTGGGCTTTAATGTCTTCTTATCTCGCTCAATGTAATCACGGTCAAGAATGGTTGAAACAGTCTGTGCATAGGTACTTGGTCTGCCTATTCCCTTAACTTCCATTTCTTTAACAAGAGATGCTTCATTGTATCTTAACGGAGGCTGTGTAAAATGCTGTTCGTTTTCAAAGGAAAGATGCATTACTTCTTCGCCAATCGTTAATTCAGGCAATGTTGCCTTAACCTCTTCATCTTTATCAGAAACATACACTGCCATAAAGCCATCAAAAACTTTTTTGGATGAGCTGGCTTTAAATACATACTTATCGTTTGCAGTGATTATAACGTTAATAGTCGAATACTTTGCAGGTGCCATCTGGCAGGATACAAATCTATCAAAAATAAGCTTATATAACTTATACTGATCATTTGTAAGACTGTTTTTAACTTTTTCAGGTGTAAGTTCTGTGCTGACGGGTCTTATTGCCTCGTGAGCATCCTGAATATTTTTCTTTGTTTTGAATACATTAGGTTTGTTTGGAAGATATTTAGCATCAAAATTATTCTTAATATAATTTCTAACTTCAACAACGGCTTCATCAGCAATACGAACTGAATCTGTACGAATATAGGTTACAAGACCTATTGCGCCGACACCTTCAATTTCAACACCTTCATAAAGCTGCTGAGCAAGCATCATTGTTTTTTTGGTGGTAAAACCGAGCTTTCTTGAAGCATCCTGTTGAAGAACGCTTGTAGTAAAAGGAGGTTGTGGATTATGACTTTTAACGCCTTCTTTATACTCAGTTACAAAATACTTTGCGTTTTCAAGTTCATTTATAATGTTTTGAACTTCAGTTTCATTTTTTAAATCAATTTTACCGTTTACATCTCCATAAAAATGTGCATTAAACTTCTTTTTTGGTTTTATTGTTGAGAAAACGGAATCAAGCTCCCAATATTCTTCAGGAACAAAACTCTCAATTTCTCTTTCTCTGTCAACAACCATTTTTGTAACGGCTGATTGAACTCGTCCAGCACTAAGACCGCTCTTTATCTTATGCCATAAAATCGGACTTATCTGATAACCTACAAGTCTATCTAATATTCGGCGTGCTTGCTGTGCATTTACAAGATCAAGATCAATTGTTCTTGGATTTTCAAGGGCATTGGTTACACATTTTTTTGTAACTTCATTGAAAACAACTCTGCAACAAGCAGTTTCAGGAAGCTTCAATAAGCTTGCAAGATGCCACGAAATTGCTTCTCCTTCTCTATCAGGGTCAGTTGCAAGATATATTTCATCAGCCTTTAATGCCGCATCCTTCAACTCATTTGCAAGTTCTTTTTTTGATGAGATCAAAGTATACTGAGGCTGAAAATTATCTTCAATTTTAATACCGATTTTGCTTTTGGGAAGATCAATAATGTGACCTACGCTTGCAAAAATTTTATAATCCTTGCCTAAGAATTTACTGATAGTTTTTGCTTTGTGTGGTGATTCCACGATCATTAATTTAGCCATTAAATTTCCGCCTTTATTTTTGATGAATATATTCTGCCGGCATCTTGTTCAACATACCCGCATATTTCTAACATTGTAAGCGCCATATTTAATTGATCTGTATCTACATTAAGTGCTTCCTCTATTTCCTCAAAGGATAAATCCTCAATATGAAGAACTTTCAAAATATCTTTCTGTAAATCGTCAAGATCATCGTCATCAGGAATAGGTCCATCACTTTTATCAACCTTGAATTTACCGAAGATTGACATTATATCATATGGATCAATGGCGCAAGGGCAACCGTTTTTAATCAAATAATTCGTTCCTGCACTTGTCGGTGAATTAATACTTCCCGGAACTGCAAAAACCTCTTTGCCTTGGTCAAGAGCAAAATCAACCGTTGACATTGTTCCGCTTGGCATACCTGCTTCGGTTACAACAAGACACTGAGAAAGCCCAATGATCAATCTGTTTCTGTATGGAAAATTATTTTTCTGAGGTTGTTCGCTCAAAGGAAATTCACTTACAACAAGACCTTTTGCACAAATTTCATTATAAAGAGATGTGTTTGATGCAGGATAGATATAATCAACTCCACCTGCAAGAACTGCAATTGTCGTTCCGCCATTATTGAGTGCAGACCATTGTGCAAACGAATCAATTCCTTCAGCCATTCCTGATATAACGCAAATTTCGTGTTTAGCAAACTCAGCTGCAAAGCTTTCAGTGCATTTTCTTCCATAGGACGAAGATACTCTTGAGCCTACAATAGCAACACAATTATTTTCTGTTAGAGAAAAATCTCCAATATAATACAAAATCGGTGGAGGTGAATCAATATCTCTTAATTGTATGGGATATTTATCCGATGAATAAAATATAACACGGATATTCCTTTTATCCATATAATCAACAAGCTTATAGCATTGTGTCTTCCACGTATCATTTAAAATTTCAGTTTTGCCTAATTGTGAAAAAGAAATTTCTCCGCGAAGTAATGCGTTAATCAGTGCATCTTTCGTCTGATACTTAAAGTATAACTTGGAAAACTGCAAAGCATTCATTTTTTCTCTGTTATTTACATACAACCAGAAAAATTCATCATTTGATAAAATGCTGATCACACCTTTCCATTATATAAAGCAAATACAATATTATAATAAAAACTTTTTCGTGTCAAGATAAAAATAAGCGCTCACTACAAAAAGAGCGCTTTTTTTATTTATTTTTCTCAAAACGTTCACAAAATTCTATTTTGCAAGTTCACCTGAGGGCTTTGTTCCAATATATTTTGTGTATGCTCGGTAGAATGCAGAATAATCATTAAAACCGCTCATTGTAGCAGCTGTTGACGCTTGGCAACCCTCAGAAATAAGCTGTTGTGCCATCACAACGCGTTTGCGAATAATATATTCCATCACAGGTAATCCGGTATGCTTTTTGAACATATGCCCTAAATGATATTTACTGATAAAAAATTTATCGGCAAGTTCTTCAAGTCTAAATTGAGTAGATATGTTTTCGTTAATATAGTTAACAATCCTCGTTATTAACTTTTCACCCGTTTCGTTTTCAGGATTCGTTGCAAATTCATTATGTAAAACAACAAGCAGTTCGTTTAAAATCAGCTTTGCCATAATTGAGCGCTCAGGCTCATTCAACTCCGAACAAGATGAAATACGTTCAAATGTTAGAGAAATATTTTGTTTAATATCAGGATAAATGTTATTAACACCCAATTCTCTGTTATGAAATATATCAAGCAACAATGCAGCATTTTCAAACACCGTTGATTCATCAAAATGAACGACTAACCTCTCATATGGTGTTTTTGAAGATACGTTTACACAATGAAATTCGCGAGGTCTGAACACAAGCAAACATCCCGGATATATTGTATATTTTGAACCCTCAACATAAAACGTTCCGTTACCTCTTTTTATGTAAATTATTTCATACATATTGTGGCAATGACGTGAAAACTCTGTTGGAGAAGGATTTTCATCACAAGTATGATGATAATAAAAGCCTTTAAAACGAATATGATTACTTTTTTCCATAAAAAAATCCTTAAAACATTGAAATTTTTCGAGAAATTTTCAAAAAAACAGCATTATTAACAATGTCATTTTTTTATCAAATATAGTATAATACATTTTGTAGAAAATTACAACAAAAAATTTGAGGTGATTATTATGAAAATTGGCGCACAATTATATTCTGTAAGAGATTGTTGTGGTGATGCCGAGAGCATAAAAGCAACATTTGCAGAGTTAAAAAATCAAGGTTACGTTTCTGTACAGGTAAGTGGTTTTCCTTACGATGCTGAAGTAGTACGCGAAGAGGCTGACAAAAATGGATTACATATCGGCCTTACGCATACATCTATCTCAGAAATAATTAACAATACTGACGAAGTTATAAAAAAACATAAAATAATGGGTGCAGATATGGTTGGTATTGGTGGTGGTTGGGAGTATCGTCCCAATGGAACGGGCCCTGTTGATGTTGATAAAATGATTGCAGATATGTCCCCTGCTATCAAAAAAATAAACGAGGCAGGTCTTACATTTGGTTATCATAACCACGCTTTTGAATTTGTTGGTGAAGTTGGAAATCGTACTATTGATGAAATTTATAATAAAACCGATTGGAAAATTATTCTTGATACAGGCTGGGCAGACCTTGCAAATTCATGTGATATAAAGGAAGATATTGAAAGATTTGCTGATCGCCTTATATACGTCCATCTTAAAGACTTTAAAAAGAAAATTGAAGTCGATGGAAAAATTGTTGATCAAATTACTCCCTTGTATACAGGAGATACACCTATTGATTACATAATTGAAGCACTTAATAAGACAAACACACTTGTTGCATATGTTGAGCAGGATAATGCTCCTCAATCAGGTGATAGTTTAAATGAAATGAAAAAAAGTATTGAAGGTCTTAAAAAGAAAGGATGGGTAAAATAATGGCAAAATACATTATATCAGGCTTTGCCGACGAAGCAGCCGGTGACCTTCAGGGTCAGATTGCCGCACTTAAACGCAATAATATGGGTTATATCGAAGTTCGAAACGTTGCGGGCAAATGTATTATTGATTATTCTGAAGAGGAGCTCAAAGAGATTGCGAAACAATTAAAGGAAGCAAATATCAAAGTTTCTTCTATCGGCTCCCCTATTGGCAAATACAATATTGTTGATGATTTTCAGCCTCATTTTGAGCGTTTTAAGAAGGCAGTAAAAACTGCACAGATTCTTGGAACAAAGAATATCCGTATGTTCAGCTTCTTTATTCCCGAAGGTGAAAAAGCCAGAGACTACAGAGATGAAGTTATGAAACGTCTTAACGCTATGGTTGAGTATGCTGAAAAAGAAGGCGTACTTCTTTGCCACGAAAATGAAGCAAAAATTTACGGATGCTTACCGGAAGAAGTTAAGGATATTCTTGAAAGCGTTAAAGGAATCAGAGGTATTTTTGACCCGGCAAACTATATTATGGATGATGCAGATATAACTTGGGCTGTTGATAACACTAAAAATTATATTGAGTATCTTCATATTAAAGATGCTTGTCTTGACGGACATATTATTGTTCCTGCAGGACATGGCGATGGTAAAATTTCAGAAGTTCTCACAAAGATCTCAGAAATAAAAGATGATGAAACATTTGTTTCTGTAGAGCCTCATCTTTTCGCTTTTATGGGCTATTCCAACCTTGATACAAGAGAATTAAAGCATAAATTCCATTTCGAAAATCAGAACGAATCTTTTGATGCGGCAGTAAACGCACTTAAGGATATATTAAAAAATTTAGGATATGTTGAAGGAGAAGACAAAGTATGGAAAAAGTAAGATTTGGTATTATCGGTGTTGGCAATATGGGTTCAGGCCACTTAAGAAATTTAATAAACAACAGAATTAAGAATGGTATTGTTACAGCTATTGCAGATATTGATCCTGCAAAACTTGAAAACGCAAAAGTTATTATTAAGAACGATAACCCCTATGCTATAAACACAATTAATTTTTATAATTCAGGTGATGAACTCATTGCCGCAAAAACTTGTGACGTTGTTATTGTTGCTATCCCCCACTATTTCCACCCTGAGTATGCTATTAAGGCTTTAAAGAACGGTATGAACGCTATTGTTGAAAAACCCGCCGGTGTTTATACTCTTCAGGTTGATGAAATGCTCGAGGAAGCTAAAAAGCATCCTGAATTAAAACTTGGTATTATGTTTAATCAGAGAACAAACCCCGCATTTAAGCTTATGAAAAAGATGATTGCTGACGGTGAGCTTGGCGAAATTAAACGTCTTAACTGGATCATTACCAACTGGTACAGAAATCAATTCTATTATAACAGCGGCGGATGGCGTGCAACCTGGGCAGGCGAAGGTGGCGGCGTTCTTTATAATCAGGCTCCTCATAACATTGACCTTTTCCAGTGGATTCCTGATATGATGCCCAATAAGGTTCGTGCATTCTGTCACTTCGGAAAATGGCATGACATTGAAGTTGAAGATGACGTAACTGCATACTTTGAATATCCCAACGGTGCAACGGGCGTGTTCATTACAACTACTGCAGATGCTCCCGGAACTAACCGCTTTGAAGTTACCGGTGACAAGGGAACTCTCATTTTTGATAACGGAAAAGTTACTTTCAAAAAGCTTGATACACCTATCAGCAAACATCTTGTTGAAGCAGATACTCCTTTCGGAACACCTAAGTGTGAAGTTATCGAACTTACACCCGAAGGCGAAAATACACAACACGTTGGCATTCTTAACAACTTTGCAGATGCTGTTCTCGGTATTGAGGAACTTTATGCTCCTGCTGCTGACGGTATTAAAGGCGTTACTCTTGCAAACGCTATGCTTCTTTCAACTTGGACAAATGAAACAATTGATCTTCCTTTTGATGGCAAGAAGTTCTATGATCTACTTCAGGAAAAAATCAAAAATTCAACCGTTGTAAAGAAAGAAGTTAAGGCAGCAGGCTCTGCAGACCTTTCCAATACCTATAATAACTAATCGGAGATGAAATAAAGTGTTCAGAACTGCTATAGTTGGTTGCGGTGGAATTGCACAAACACATGCAACTTATTTATCAAAAATGAGCAATGTAAAAATTGTTGCAGTTTGCGATATTTTAAAAGAGCGCGCAGAAAAATTAAAAAATACTTATGCACCTGATGCGGAAATTTTTGATGATTACGTTAAAATGCTTGATTCTGTTAAGCCGGACGTTCTGCACGTGTGTACCCCCCACTATCTCCACAGTGAAATGGCTATTGCCGCTTTAAAAAGAAATATTAATGTTATGCTCGAAAAACCTGTGTGTATCAATCTCACACAGGTTGAAGAGCTTATAAAAGCAGAGAAAGAAAGTAATGCAAAAATATGCATTTCATTCCAGAACAGATATCTTTTGAGAAATAAAAAAGCTAAAGAACTTATTTCTTCAGGCGAAGCAGGTACTGTTAAATTTGCAAACGGATCCGTTTTGTGGTCAAGAAATGAAAGCTATTATGTGGATAGCCATTGGCGAGGCTTTATGGCTACCGAGGGTGGCGGCGTAATGATAAATCAAGCAATTCATACGCTGGATTTAATGTTATGGTTATGTGGTGCTCCAGAAAAGCTTACCGCTATGACTGCAAATTACCACTTAAAAAACATTATAGATGTTGAAGATACCGCAAGTGCATACATTACCTTTAAAAACGGTGCAAAAGGTATGTTTTATGCAACAACAGCACACTATACCGATTCACCTGTTTCTCTTGAAGTTGTTTGTGAAAATATGACGTTAAAGCTTGTTGATGACGATCTTTTTATTGATGGTAAGAAGCAAGAGCTTTATGATACAGCAACAAGCTCTGATGGTAAAGGCTATTGGGGTGTTGGACATATGATGCTTTTCAACGACTTCTATCGTCGCCTTGAAAATAATGAAGATATGCCTATCGGTGTTGAGGAAGCAGCAAAAGCACTTAAAGTTCTTTTGGCTATGTATGAATCAAGAGGAAACGAAATTATATTTTAAAGGATTTTATTATGAAAAAATTTTTTGACGATACAGTTTTGCTTAACAATAATTCAGCAGTAGAATTGTATGAAAAATATGCTAAAAATCAGCCTATAATCGACTACCACTGTCATCTTAATCCAAAGGAAATTTATGAAAATAAAGCTTTTGAGAATATCGGTGAATTATGGTTGGCAGGCGACCACTA
This sequence comes from Clostridia bacterium, assembly GCA_045591115.1. Lineage (GTDB taxonomy): Bacteria > Bacillota > Clostridia > Christensenellales > QALW01 > UMGS1322. The sequence goes on along the minus strand of JAZNSH010000034.1, from coordinate 30,141 downwards.
TAAGTGGCGTGCAATGCGTCAAAACGGTGTTGATGAAACATTTATAACGGGTAATGCAGATTATAAGGATAAATTCATCAAATTTGCCTCAACCCTTGAATATGCTCCCCATAACCCGCTTTATTATTGGGCGCATATGGAGTTAAAGCAGCTTTTTGGTATCAACAAGCCTTTAACCGAAAAAAGCGTTGAAGGCATTTGGGAAGAAGCCAACGCAAAGATCAAAGCAGGCGGATTCTCATCACAAGAGCTGATTAAACATTGCAATGTTAAGGTAATATGTACCACTGATGATCCTGCTGATGATCTTAAGTATCATAAGCTTATGAAGAATATGGATACAAAGGTATTGCCTACCTTCCGCCCTGATATCATTTGCTTCGGCCTTAATCGTGATGATATTCTCGATTACGTTAAGCGTTTAGGTGCAACAGAAAATACTGAAATAGATAGTTTTGATACGTTGCTGACAGTTCTTGAAAAACGTCTTGAATATTTCGTTTCAGCAGGATGTGTTGTTGCAGACCATGCTCTTGGTTATATCCCTCCCGTAAAAGGCGAATACGAAGATGCTAAGAAAGCATTTTGTTCGGTACTTGAAGGCAAAAAGATTGACCAAGCAGATCTTGATAAATATACTGATTATATGACTCGTTTCTTCGCAGTAAGATATGCTGAAAAGAATATGGTTATGCAGATACATATGGCTCCTTTAAGAAACGTTAACTCAAAACTTTTCTCACTTACAGGTGCAGATAGCGGAATAGACGTTGTTGGTGATCCTATCTCTGCAGCACACTTTGCAAGAATGCTTGATGATATCAATAAAGAAGGCAACTTACCCAAAACTATATTCTATTGCCTTAACTCAACAGTTAACGATATGATTGCCGCAATGACAGGAGCATTTTCAGGTGAAGTTCCGGGTAAAATGCAGCTTGGCTCAGCTTGGTGGTTCAATGATCATGTTGATGGCATCAAAGCACAGATTCATGCTCTTGCAAATGCAGGTCTTTTGGGTAGATTTATCGGTATGCTTACGGATTCAAGAAGCTTCACCTCATACGTTCGCTTTGATTTCTTCAGAAGAATCCTCTGTAATGAAATTGGTGAATGGGTTGAAAATGGTGAGTTTGATCCGGACTGTGGCAAGCTTATTGAGGGCATTTCATACGAAAATGCAAAAAAATATTTTAATTTTTAATAAGGAGAATACATATATATGGATATGACTTTCCGTTGGTACGGTGAAAATGATCCCGTTACCCTCGAATATATCAGCCAGATTCCCCAGATGAGCGGTGTTGTTACTGCAATCTATGACGTTCCCGTTGGTGAAGTTTGGCCCCTTGAGCGTATTTTGGCACTTAAAGAAAAAGTTAATGCTAAAAATCTTAAAATGGAAGTTATCGAAAGTGTTCCCGTGCACGAAGATATTAAAATGGGCGCGCCGACACGTGATAAGCTTATCGAAAACTACTGCACAACTATTCGTAACCTGGGACAAGCAGGTGTTAAGGTTATTTGCTATAACTTTATGCCCGTATTCGACTGGCTCCGTTCAGATCTTAAAATGAAGAATGAAGATGGTTCAACCTGCCTTGCATATGATCAGGCAACCGTTAATGCAATGGATCCGGCAAAGGGAGAGCTTTCTCTTCCCGGTTGGGATGAAAGCTACACTAAAGAGCAGCTCCAGGGACTTCTTGATGCATACAAGAACATTGACGAAGAAAAGCTCCTCGAAAACCTTATTTACTTCCTTGAAAGAATTATTCCCGTTTGTGAAGAATGTGACGTTAAAATGGCTATTCATCCGGACGATCCGCCGTGGAGTATGTTTGGTCTTCCACGTATCATTTCAAATGAAGAAAATATCGACAGAATGTTCAAGGCAGTAGATTCTGTTTATAATGGAATTACACTTTGCACCGGTTCACTTGGTTGCAGTCCTAAAAACGATATGGTTAAACTTGCCGCCAAATATGCAAAAATGGGAAGAGTTCATTTCCTCCACGCAAGAAACATTCGTTTTACAGGTGATGCTCGCTTCAATGAAAGCCCCCACCCCACTGCTTGTGGATCACTTGATATGTACGGCATATTGAAAGCTCTTTATGATAACGGCTTTGACGGTTATACTCGTCCTGACCACGGCAGAAATATCTGGGGCGAAGACGGAAGACCCGGTTACGGCTTATTTGACAGAGCATTAGGCGCTTCCTACCTTAATGGTCTTTGGGAAGCCATTGTGAAAGGAGATAAATAAATGAAATTACCTTTTCAAATTGATTTAAAAGATAAAGTTGCAGTAATTACAGGTGCAGGCGGCGTTCTTTGCTCAGGCTTTGCAAAAGCACTTGCTGCATGCGGTGCTAAAGTAGCACTTCTCGACATTAACACAGCGGCTGCTCAGGCTGTTGCAGATGAAATTATCAAAGACGGCGGTTGTGCAATTGCAGTTGAAGCAAACTGTTTAAAAACAGAAAGCCTTGAAGCAGCACACGCAGTTGTTGTTGAAAAATTAGGTGCTTGTGATATTCTTATTAACGGTGCAGGTGGAAATAACCCCCGTGGCACAACGGATAATGAAACAATGACACCTGATATGCTTGATAACAAAGATCTTAAAACCTTCTTTGATCTTGATCCTGACGGAATAAGATTCGTATTTGACCTTAACGTTGTTGCCGCTGTGCTTACAACTCAGGTGTTTACAAAGGAAATGGTTAAAAATGGCGGTGTAATTCTTAACGTTTCATCAATGAACGCTTTCCGTCCCCTCACAAAGATCCCTGCATATTCTGCCGCAAAAGCAGCCGTTTCAAACCTTACACAGTGGCTTGCAGTTCACTTTGCTCCCTGCAATATCCGTGTTAATGCTATTGCGCCCGGTTTCTTTGTTACAAACCAAAACAGAGACCTTCTCTTTAAAGACGGCAAACCTACCGCAAGAACCGAAAAGATTCTTCGTGGCACGCCTATGGATCGCTTTGGCGAAATGGATGACCTTACAGGAACTCTTTTATGGCTTGTTTCCGACGAAGCTTCCGGCTTTGTTACAGGCGTTGTAGTTCCCGTTGACGGTGGCTTTGCTGCTTATTCAGGAGTTTAATTTAGTATAAAAATATAAAGCGAGAGTTTTTTATAACTCTCGCTTATTTCTTTCCCATTCACTTTTTAATATACTATATATTGCAATATCATAAAACTCGCCATCTCTTGATTTAAAATCTTCTCTTTTTACTCCATCAAGTTTTAAACCACATTTTTTTGCCACCATTCCCGATGCCGGATTTTTTACTGCGTGAGAAATACATACCTTGTTAAACCCAACCTCTTTAAATAAGAATGTGATAACTGCTTTAACTGCTTCTGTCATCATTCCGTTATTCCAGAAGTCATAACCCAAACAATACCCGATTTCAGCATATTCATCTCTATTGCTCATACGAACAACACTCAAACTACCAATAACTTTTTCATTATATGTTATTGCCCAATTATAGTTTTCAACACTATCGTATCCGAAACACCATAAATTCAAAAGATTTTGGGTATTTTCAAGGTTACCGTGAGGCTCCCAAGTTAAAAATCTTGTAACTCTTTCATCATTTGCCCAATTGTTAAACATATCAGTTGCATCATTAACAGTAAATCTTCGAAGAATCAGTCTTTGCGTTTTTATAGTTTGAGTGCCTTTATGTGTAATCATTTTTTTATTCCTTTCTAAAAATATCTAAAGTATGATGTGAATAGCCAACCATATCTTGCCTTTCACAAGTTGCAAGATGATACTTAATATAAAGATCATACATTTTATCATCCATTTCATTCAAAAATTCTTTCATATGGTTGGCGTATCCATCTGACGCAACAAAGTGTAATTGTTTTACGTTAAAATTATTTCTTAATTTATCAATGTCTTCTTTTCTCGAAAGTTCAATTATATCTTGCGGACGAGATAATGTTTCAAATGTCTCAATATTAACCATTCCCTTGTTTATCAGATCGAAAATTTCACCCTTTTTAAAGCCGAAGTTCAATATCGTAGGATCACTCATACAATATGCAACAAATATAATTCCGTCTTTTTTCGTAACACGTATTGCCTCCGATAAAGCTTTTATTTTATCTTTCACGGTAAACAAATGATACATCGGTCCTAACAATAATGTTAAATCATACGTATCACTTTTAAAAGCGGATAAATCAACCGCATCACCTTGTGTAATAGTTATATTTTCACCCTCAAGTGTGTTTTTCTTGAAAACTTCAATATTGCTCTCAATAAGTTCAACCGCATCTACCTTATAGCCTTTTCGTGCTAAAGTATGACTGTATCTTCCTGTTGCTGCGCCAATTTCAAGAATGCTCATACCATATTTCAAATATTTTTCTATATACTTCATTGTTGTTATATACTCAACCATTCCACATTTTGAAGCCAAACGATTATTTTCATCCTTGACCTTATAATACTCTGATAAATATTCTTTAACTTTCATAAAAACCTCCAAATAAAAAAGCAGTGCAAGCATATATAATAGCCTGCACTGCTTATATCAAATCTACATAGAAATAGCTACGAACAATGATATAGCAATGTAAGCCCGCCGTTATGCCAAAGCATAACATTGACGGACTGCATATCTTTATTTAAAAGGTAAATATGCTTAATCATTGTAATTTCTCCTAAAGATTTTTTAAAATTATAATTATTCAAATGAATTTTGTCAACTATTTTATTCAAACGGAATTAAAACAATATGATTATTTTCATCAAATTCAAGACGCACACGGCTCATAGGCTGAATTTGCGCTTTTTCAAGCATTTCAGCAGGAATCTGAAGTCTTCCAACACGGTCAACAACAACAAATTCCTTATGTGTTGCTTCAGCTCCTGAGTGATCAAACATAAGATCTGACGTATCTTTATCAAGCTTAATATACTCAGTACTTGTTCTGCCATCACGAATTTTTATTACTCTGTCAACCTTTGCCGAAAGCTTCATATCATGTGTAACTATAATGACCGTTACACCTAATTCTTTATTTATCTTTCTGAAAAGATCAAGAATCATATTGGCGGTTTTACTGTCGACTGCACCGGTTGGCTCGTCAGCCAAAAGAATTTTTGGTTGATTTGAAATAGCCATCGCAATAGCAACTCTCTGTTGCTCACCGCCGGATAAAGTAAATAGCTTAGAATCTGCTTTATCACCTATTCCAACAAGCTTTAATAATCTTCTTGCCTTGTTGTAATCAGGCTTTTTTCCTAATAATTCCATAGGAAGAACGATATTTTCAATAGCAGTCAAATAAGGAAGTAAATTCCTTGCACTGTTTTGCCAGATAAATGAAACAATATTGCGTTTGTATATAAGCATATCTTTATCTGTTAGCTTTGAAAGATCCATTCCAGCAACAGTTATTTTACCTGCACTTGGTTTATCAAGCCCGCCAAGAATATTTAAAAATGTACTTTTACCGCTTCCGCTTGCGCCGATAATAGCAACGATCTCGCCTTCATCAATAGAAATATCGAGCCCTTGCAGTGCAAGAACTTCCGTTTCATTTGTTTTATAAATACGAACGAGGTTTTCACAGGAAACAATAGCCATATTATACCTCCTCCATATTTATCTGAATATCGGTAATTCTTCCGTCATCAAGAGTATAAACCCTATCAGCTAACTCCATCATATTGGCATCATGAGTCGTCATAATGACTGACGTCCCCTCATCCTTAATAATTTTATGAAACATTTCCATAATAATTCTTGATGTTTCACTATCAAGTTGAGCTGTTGGTTCATCAGCAAATATTATCCGCGGTTTATGCACTATTGATCTTGCAATGGCAACACGTTGTTGTTCGCCACCTGAAAGCTGATAAGGCATATGGTATGCTCTATTTTTTAAACCGACAAGGTCAAGGCAATGAAGCACTCGATCTTTGTCAAGTGGAAGGCCTGCAACACGAAGCATAAATTCAACGTTATCAAATGCTGACATTGAGCTCATTAAAGCAACCGACTGAAAAACAAAAGATATGTATCTTTTTCTGATCTCATCAGCATCATCATCGCTTATGTCAGTTATATCGTGACCGTTAATAAGAATATGTCCGCTGGTAGGTTTATCAAGTAATCCAAGAATATTCATAAGCGTTGTTTTACCGCTACCTGACCTGCCTTTCAAAACAGTTAATGCCTTTTCTTCGAAATCAACATTTACTGATTTTAATACTCTTACAGTAGAATTTCCTGAGGGAAAATCACGGCAAATATTTATTGCTTTAATTATTGTTGCCATATTATTCCTCCCCAAGTTTAATAGCAGTTGTTGCCTTAATTCTCTTAAGCATATACGTAACTGCTTTTGTTGAAATTAAGATTAATAAAGTTATTAGAATCATCAATTTAAAGATATCATTGAAATTTATCGATATAACGTACGGTGGCATCTGTCCCATTTCGCCAAAGGCTGATTGGAATAAGGGTGAAAACAGCACACCTGATACAACACCAGCGATCAAACCTACAGCTATAGCACTGCTGCACAAAAGAATTTCTTCTAAAATCACCATACTGCGCACATTCTTAAATGACATACCCAGTGCACGCATAGTTCCAATTTGAAGCATTCTACTCTTTAATGAAATGATCCAATAAACAACAAGACCTATTGCGCAAACAAATATAACTGAAATAAAACCTAATGTAAGTGACCCATTAGTAGCTTGTCTGACAGAGTTAATTTGACTTAAATACTGTTCTTCTTTACCATTAATAATATTTTCCAGGTAAACCCTTACTCTATCATAATTATTGTCGGCTCTGGCTCCCAAAGTCATAGTGAGTGTTTTTAACTCATCAACACTGTAATCTGTATTCATCCAAACTTTATAATTTTGATTTTTTGAAACCTTATCAATAGCATCATTATTCAAAACTATAAGGTATCTGTCAACCTCTTCACCAAATTCGTTGATTTCAGTAGGATAATATGTTGGCCAAGCTTCAACGATTTCAATTATATTTGCATCAATTACGGTTCTTCGGCTCAAGGTTTCATCAACATAAACGTTTATAACGTCACCTTTTTTAACGTTAAGTTTTTCAGCGACATTCCTTGATATGATGCAAGATTTAATATCATTCTGCATTTGCCTCATATACTCATCCATTGATTGAGGTAAGATCGAATCATCCCAAGTGATAAGTTTTGAAAATTCTTTAGGAGTAATTCCCATCAAGTCAATATCGCTTTCAAGGTTTCTTCTGTTTGAATTTAAGATCGGCGAATTACCTATTGTAATTTTTGTCGCTTCAATTCCATCAACATCATCAAAAAGATATCTGCGATTTGGTGTTTCGAGATATCTGACATCAGCCATTATATCACAAGGATACTGATAATCAGTATTTTTATCCATATTAGTGTTTAAAGTTCTTGCAGAAATTGAAGAAAAAACCCCTATTGCAATGGTAAGAATTAAAAACACCATTATGAATTTTTCTTTGTTCTCAAGCTTTGAGATTCGTGAAAACGCAGAAAACTTATCCGCACTCCATTTTTTCTGACGAAGTTCTATAATAAAATTCAAAATATACGGATAAATGAGTATAAACAACAAAGCAACTGCTGCAAAAAAGCTTATAATGAATACATAAGCAAGAGGTTGAACACTATCTGATTTTGTAAATAACCCGCCTTTTTCAATAACAAGAACGTAATATGCATATATTGTAAGTAAAAAAGCAAACACACAGATTACAGCCAAAATAATTTTGGCAATCAAAGGATTTCTTTTTCTGTTTTTATGCTGAACAATCTCAATCTTAGCATTTCTATAAACCGGAATAAGCATAGTAGCAACAGAAAGAATCGCCGCAACAAATGCAAACAAGATAACTGAAAGACTTAGATCAAGCTTGATTGGAGCGCGCTGACCAAACTCCAAAAAACCTGACGTTGCACCTAAAAAATTTGACAATAAAAGTGCCAGGAAAGGTGCAACGATCATGCAAACGATCGAAATTGTTCCTCCCTGCAAAAAATACAGCCAGAGAATTTGCCATCTTGAAGCACCTCTGGAATTGAGCATTGAAATTTCATTTTTATCATTTTCAACGACAAATTTTGAGATCATAAAAATGAAAAAAATAACAAGAATCAATACGGGTGCGTAAAAAAGCACAAGTAAAACATTTACGGAACTAAAATTTTTATAATATTCTTCATATTGTGCCAATGGTGGAATTTTAACATCAGGATCAGTTATAATCCCCCATTCTATCGCTCTGTTTTCAAGATCCTTAACGGCACTTATAATTTCAGCAGAATTGTTTGCATCTAACTTTGTAAAATCACCTGCATAATACCAGGTCCCCTGTGAAATAAGATTTCTTTTAACCAATAATTCATCATATAAGTTTTCATAGTCAAGATAGAATTCAATTCCTGTATCCTGATCTATAATCGTGCTGTATGGATTATTAACGTAATCAAAAACACCAACTATTTTAGCCTTAAAAATCAGTTCATTAAATTTAAGCTTGTTAGTTGTTTCTCCAACGTTAATAATAGTTCCAACAACATACTTTGTTTTTGCCTGAGTAGCCTTACTTATCATAACTTCGATAATTTCATCATCTTCTTGCTTTTCAGGCATTTTTCCGCTTATAATCTCTATAGCTCCTTCATAGCTGTCTGTAGCCTTAAAAACGGCATCTGTTATTAATGGCGTATTAGACGTCCTTGAATCACACGACTTATAGACAGTTGTTGATAAGGTAACGCTTTTTACAAGCGGAGGCATATTGAGTTTTGGATAAAAATGATTATTAAGATAATTTGTGAAATAATTATAATTATTCACGCTGACAGAGCTATTAAATTTATCTGCTTCTGTCCCATCACCGGACTGGCCAAATGAGGTCAACGAACAGGAAATAATGGTAGTCGCAGGGCTTATTTCATTCTCGTTCTGATAATTTTCAAACTGTGTTACGAGCATTCTGTGAGCGATACCTTGCGAATAAATCGGTATTGTGCAAGATATTACTATCGCAACAAGAATACCGACAAAAAGTGAAAGAGTTAAGCTCTTGTTTTTTATCATTTTCTTAAGTGCAAGTCTTATCATTTACGCAATACCACCTTTTCACCTTCCTCAAGACCACTGAGAACTTTATAATATTGATCGTTTGCACGATCAACTTTTATTTCCTTTTCAAAAAGAACACCCTTTTCGTCGACTTTAAGAATCATCGCACTGTTATCATCTAATAAAAGTATGGCTTTTTTATCTACAAGAATGCAATCCTTCTCTTCATTAGTTATTACAGAAAATTCACCTGAAAGACCGTTTGGAATATCTTTTAAAGATTCTTCTGAAATTATCATAAAACCACCGGTATCAGAATTATTTACAATCTTTGCATTAACCTTATATTTCTTATCTCTGAAGTTATATTCAAGAATTCCTTTTTCGTCAACTGAAAAGTTTTTAATTTCCTGTGAAACACTTGGTATAAACTCCGTGTTTGAATTTTTATCAACACGTAAAGTCTTTTTTTCAATAAAATCGTCCCTAATTGCTAAAGTTACTTCGGGATAATCTCCTGTGGGCATAGGAAAATCATTTAAAGGCGGTGCAACGGCCTCGAAATTATTGCCGGAGCATCCAACTTGAAATATAAAAAGAAAAGAAAAAATGATGCATAATATAGCTTTATTTACTAATTTCATTTATTAAACCATCCTAAGCACATATTTATTATATTTTATAATTCTTTCATGTATTTTTCAAGTATAATATGGGATATTTACAATTTTTTTACATTAAGACTACTGTTATATCGAAAATTATAGTAAAAAACTTTTCTAATGTCAATAACCATAACCTCATTCTGTATTTTTTTAGTATTATATTGACCGTTTTTGATCTTTAAGCTATAATATGAATATTAGAATGGGAGAAAAAACAATGAAAAAAAATGATATTTTAACTTTTGAGATTACCGATATAAACAGTGAGGGTGCCGGCGTTGGAAGATATGACGGTCAAGTTATTTTTGTTCCCTATGCCCTTCCAAACGAGAAAATTGAAGCGCTGATAATTAAGGTCGCAAAAAACTATGCAGTCGGAAAGCTTTTAAACGTTATAACTCCCTCACCATTTAGACAAACTCCGCCTTGTCCATATTTCTATAAGTGCGGTGGTTGTGATTTTCAACATTTAAACTACGAAGAACAGCTTAAATTAAAATGTAATTCTACAATTAAAAATATCCAAAAGCTTTCGGGAAAAGATATAAAAATTCAAGAGATCATTTCAGCTGATAAAGTATGGAATTACAGAAACAAAGCACAGTTTCCCATTGCAAAAAATAACGACGGTAAGATAATTCTCGGTTTCTTTTCTTCAAGAAGTCATAGAGTCATTTCCATTGACAACTGTATGCTTCAGGAAGAAAAATGCAATAGCATAATCGCGGATATCAAAAAACTTTGTGAAAAATATAAAATTTCAATATATGATGAAATTTCGCACAAGGGCATTTTAAGGCACATAATAGCCCGTTCAAGCAACGATGGCTTAATGTTGATATTAGTTACAAATTCAACAAAAAAACTGCCAGATGCTTTCATAAACGACCTTATTTCAAGTAATAGCCAGATAACTACAGTAATCCAAAACATTAACTGTGAAAAAGGCAATATTATCCTTGGAAAAGAATGTTCTGTTTTATTTGGGGATGGCTTCATTTATGATTCGCTTTGTGATATAAAATTCAAATTACGTCCATTGGCATTTTTGCAGGTAAATCGCTTGCAAGCCGAAAAGCTTTATAATGCTGCCGTTAATATGGCCAATCTAAGCGGTAGCGAAATTGTTTTTGATGCTTATTGCGGTATTGGTGTTATGAGTCTTATGATTGCAAAAAAATCCAAGAAAGTTATCGGTGTTGAAATAGTTCCCGAAGCAATTTCAACCGCAAAAGAGACCTCAAAATTAAATAATATAACTAATGCGGAATTTTTTGTTGGTGCCTGTGAAGATATTCTTCCTGATCTTCTTTCAAAAGGACAGAAGCCAGATGTATTAGTTGTAGATCCGCCTCGCGCAGGCTGTGAAGAAAGCTTGCTTAATGCTATCGCTGAAAACAGCATTAAAAAGATCGTTTACGTATCATGTAATCCGGCAACTCTTGCACGGGACATAAAAATTTTAAGTGAATTCGGATATATTTCTACGAACGTTACTTTTGTTGATATGTTTTGCCACACAAAGCATATAGAAAGCATCGTAACACTTTATAAAGAGGATTAAAATGTTAAAAAGAAAAGTTGAAATAAATTTAAACGATTATCCTTCCGAGCTTCATTATTTTTTTAAAAACACCGAAATTTTTGATAGCAATGATTGCTTGTTAAGACGTGAGTGTTTTTTTGAAGAATTGAATAATTTAGGAACAAAATTACTTAAAGTCAAGGAGTAGTATGATGAATGTTTATAAATCCGTCCCCAACCTGGAAATAGAATGTATAGATGATGGTTATGTTTGCCTATTAGATAATAAAGTTTGTTTTTTAAATCAATCAGCATATGAAATTTTGGCTATTTGTGATGGCAAAGATTTAGATGAAATTATAAAGAACCTTTTTGAAAATTCGAGTTTTTCTGATGAATCTGTGGATGCAGCAACAAAAACGAAAGATATATTAGATGCTTTAGAAACACTTGTCATAAATGGTTTGGTCGAGGAGGTATAACCGTGAAAGTTCTTTTGTATATATCAATATTTTCGTTAATTGTTCTTTTATATAATATTCTTTGTTTTATCATTAAAAGGTTTATTTTGATTTTCAAACTAAAAAAGTTTGCTAAAAAAAATAGTTGTAATTGCAAAATTGTCAATCCTTTGTTTTTCATACCTTTAAATCTTAGTAATAATGGACTTGTATCAATAGAAACAGACAGTACTATTTATAACATTAAGGTCTTTGGAATTTTAAGAAAACATTGCGAAGTGCATTTTTGGAATATTAATGAGTATTCAATAAAGAAATATTATTTGGTAAAGCAATTTATCGCAAGTACCCCCTTAGGACAAAAAAAATGCTATAGACGAAAAACAGGAGGTTTCAACCCTATAAATACAAAAGTCAATTCCGATTATAAGTTATCTGTTCCTGTTTTTCTTTTTTCTCCAAGCAATAACTTATTACGCATTACTCAAACACAAGAAAATCAGTTAAAACAATTAAAAGTTGGAGATAAAATTGACAATATCATTTTTGCCGATACACCGTATCTTTTTTGGTATATTTCTAATAGGGAAAAGAGAGAGTATTAATGTTTTCGCTGTTATTTTTAGATGAACCGAATTCTGAAATTCTATCTTTAAAATCTGTCAAGGATTTACAACTGGAAGAACTTTTCAACTCAAATACGATTAACATTTTGACAAAAAAATGTTCTAATGATGAAATTCTCGCTAGACAATCTTTTTTTAAAAGTATGGATAACAAGGCATTTTTTGATAATTTGTATGATTTCCATCTTGGCCTCAAGTCATTAGTGAGAAACAAGAAGAATTTAATGTGTGTTAATAATGATGTAGAATATTATTTTTGTTTTCTAAATTATGCTAAAGAATATACGAAAATAATACAAAAATCTGAATTTTTAATTATTAGAAATCTTGCAGTTATTGATAATTTAAAAAAAGATTTAGAATTGGCTATCGATACATTAAATGAATTGGCACAATTAATTTTTGAATTTGAAAATCATATTCAAAAATACAAAAAATTGGTGTTGACCTATAATGAAAATATTAATTTCTTTGTGCACGAAAAAGATGTATATTCCCAATTATTATATATCTCACAAAAAAATGGAATTGGATGTTGTGTCAAATTGCAAATCCAAAAACCGTACAATTCCAAAGAACATTGTAAATACCATTATTAGCAAAGAAACAAAAGATCATTTGATAAAATATATTGAAAAAATTGAATCACTCCTAAACGAAGATATATATTATCTTATACCGGATTTGGATTTTTATTTTAACATTTATTCGCAGTTGTTCAAAAGAAGCCAAAGTAATTTATTTAAAGGATCATCATTTATTTTTAAAATCCGCACAAAAAAATACTTTAAAAAATGAGGCTATGATGAATGATTATTTTCATAAAAAGAATTTATCATCAAAAGTATTAAAGTATATTTCCTATGAAAGAGATTTTCTTTTGACAGAAGAAGTTTTGGGTGAAGATTGCACTCATTATATCGATCAACCTGAAAAATTATGTGACAAATTTGCCGAAATTCTTTATAATTTGCATCATACTGATTTCTCCGATTGCCCTATCCGGAACAGAACAAAAGATTATCTTGCTACTGCACATTTTAATTTTAAAAATGGAATATATGATACTAATCTTTTTCCCGATAATTGGGGTTATTCTTCTCCGAAAGAAGCTTATGATGTTATATTAAGCAACCAATCAGCCTTAAAAAATGATACGTTAATTCACGGAGACTATTGTTTACCTAATATTATTCTTAAAGATTTTAATTTCTCAGGATTCATTGACTTAGGCAACAGCGGAGTCGGTGATAAACATATTGATATATTTTGGGCAGTATGGACACTAAATTTTAACCTAAAAACAGAAAAATATACTAATAGATTTTTTGATGCATACGGAAGAAAAAATTTCGATAAAGAGGTTTTAAAACTGATAGCAGCTTGTGAGGTTTTCGGATAATGGAATTGTGGGATATATATAATAATAAATTAAAGCCTACCGGGAAAACTTTTTGTGAAGGTACAACATTAAAAGACGGTGAATTCAATTTTCTTGTACATATTATCATAAAAAATAAAGACGGAAAATTTCTTCTGCAACAGAGATCATTATCCAAAAAATATTATCCCGGTCAATGGGACGCAACCTGCGGAAAAGTTCAGGCAGGAGAAAGCGGAATTGACGCCGCAATCAGAGAAGTAAATGAAGAGTTAGGTCTTGATACCATCAAAGATAATTACGAACTGATTTTTCACGGCATTTACGCAAACAAAATTATTTTGGATATCTTTTTTCTTGAGCTTGATTTTAAGGTGGATGATTGCACAATTCAAAAATCCGAGGTTGAAGAGATCGCGTTCTACTCTTTTGATGAGATGATCAATATTCTTTCTCCATCAAAAAATAATATTTATATCGACGTAATTAAAAGATTACAATAAAAAAAGACAGCCACTTCAAAAATGGCTGTCTGATTTTATTCAGCTAACGGTAATGTTTCTTTAAAAACAAGTTTGGGTTTTTCCGTTTTATTAACTGCTTCAGGTGTAATTATACACTTTTCAACGTTTTCCATAGAAGGAATCTCATACATAATATTCATCATAATTCCCTCGATAACAGATCTTAAACCACGAGCACCTGTTTTAAGTTCAATGGCCTTTCTTGCAATAGCCCCTAAAGCTTCATCGGTAAACTCAAGATCAACGTTATCCATCTTAACCAATGCAGCATACTGCTTTGTAAGAGCATTCTTGGGGGTTTTAAGAATATCCACAAGCATTGCTTCATTCAAGCTCTCAAGAGTAACTGTTTGAGCAAGTCTGCCTATAAGTTCAGGAATCAAGCCGAATTTCTGCAAGTCCTGAGGCGTAACAGCTTCAAAAATCTTACCAACATCCTCGGTTGTTGCAACTTGATTGATTTCAGAACCAAAGCCAACAGTTTTTTTGCCTACTCTGCGCTGAATTATCTTATCAAGACCGTCAAAAGCGCCACCGCAAATAAATAGGATGTTTGTTGTATCTATCTGAATAAATTCCTGATGAGGATGTTTTCTTCCACCATTAGGAGGAACATTTGACATTGTTCCTTCAAGAATTTTTAAAAGGGATTGCTGAACGCCTTCACCTGAAACGTCTCTTGTTATTGAAGGGTTCTCACTTCTGCGGGCAATTTTATCGATTTCATCAATATAAATAATACCACGCTCTGCCTTTGAAACATCATAATCAGCGGCTTGGATAAGACGAAGCAAGATGTTTTCAACGTCATCACCAACATAACCGGCTTCAGTAATTGTTGTTGCATCTGCAATGGCAAATGGAACATCCAAAATTTTAGCAAGGGTTTGTGCAAGATAAGTTTTGCCCGTTCCCGTGGGACCTATAAGCAAAATATTGCTTTTTTGAATATCAACTTCAGGCTTGTTTCCGCTTTTTAGCGCATTTATGCGCTTATAATGGTTATATACGCTTACCGCAAGAGCAATTTTGGCATTATCCTGACCAACAACATACTGATCAAGAACACTTTTAATCTCCTGAGGCTTTAAGAGCTCAACTTTTTGTTCAGAAAAACCTGAAACTCTGTCATTTTCAAGAGAATCGACACAATCTTGAACGCAATCTTCACAAATATACACGCCAGGAGGGCCGGATACAAATGAAATATTCGCTTGCGGTGTTCGTCCGCAAAAAATACATCTTATTTCTTCCATAAAGTCTCCTTACTGTCTTTTTGAATATATCGCGTCAACAATGCCGTACTCAAGAGCTTCCTGAGCAGTCATATAATGATCGCGTTCACAATCAGCTTCAAGCTGTTCAAAGGGCTTGCCGGTATTATCAGCAAGAATCTTATTGAGCTTATTCTTGCATTTAAGTAATTGTTCTGCGTGAATAAGAACGTCTGTTGCCTGACCTTTTGCACCGCCCAAAGCCTGATGAATCATAATTTCACTATTTGGTAATGCAATGCGTTTTCCCTTTGCACCCGATGAAAGCAATACTGCGGCCATTGATGCAGCCATACCAATACAAATCGTTGAAACCTGAGGTTTAATGTATTGGATCGTATCATAAATAGCCATACCGGCAGTAACTGAACCGCCGGGGCTATTGATATAAAGCATAATATCCTTTTCCATATCTTCAGCTTCAAGAAAAAGAAGTTGTGCTACAATGGTATTTGCCATTTCATCATTGATCTCACCGCTTAAAAAAACTATGCGGTCTTTAAGCAAACGGGAATAAATATCATAGGATCTTTCCCCTCTGCCGTCCTGTTCAATTACATAAGGGATAACAGGCATTACATTTCCTCCAATTAAGCTTCTTCAGCCTTTTTTGTTGTCTTCTTTGCTGCAGGCTTCTTTTCTGCGCCTTCAGTTTTAGCTGTGTTTTTCTTTGCTGCAGGTTTCTTTTCTGCAGGAGCAGCGTCTTCTGTTTTCTTTGCAGTCTTCTTTACTGCTTTCTTTGCAGGATTCTTTTCCTTAAGAAGTGCAAGAGTCTTGTTCATAACAGCAACTTCCTTGAAGTATTCCTTCTGATCGTCTGTTACGTTGTTAACAAAATCTTCTGCCTTTGAACCGTAATTTTCAGCATACTTCTTAACTTCTTCCATAATTTCATCATCAGTAGCATCAATGTTTTCAGCCTTGATGATCTCGGCAAGAGTAAGACGGATCTTAACTGTCTTTAATGCGCCCTCACGGTACATATCGCGCATCTGCTGCATTGTCATACCGGTGTATTTAATATAATCTTCAAGCTTAAGGCCCTGATAGCTCATACGCATTTCCATATCGCGAAGCTGAGCATCGATCTGCTGTTCAACCATACAGTCAGGAATATCGATTTCAGCGTTTTCAGCAATAGCCTCAACCATCTTGTTTTCCATTTCAGTATCAGCCTGATTCTTCTTGCGCTCAGTAAGCTTTGCCTTAATATCGGCTTTATATTCATCAAGAGTATCAAATTCTGAAACATCTTTTGCAAATTCATCATCAAGAGCGGGAACCTGCTTTTCCTTGATTGAAAGAACCTTTACATCAAAAACAGCTTCCTTACCCTTAAGATCTGCTGCGTGATAATCATCGGGGAACTTAACGTTAAGTGCTTTTTCTTCGCCGATAGCCATACCAACCATCTGTTCTTCAAAGCCGGGAATAAAGCTGCCTGAACCAATTTCAAGAGTCTGATTTTCAGCTGTACCGCCATCAAACTTAACGCCATCAACGCTACCTGAATAGTTAAGACCAACTGTATCGCCCATCTTAACTGCACGATCTTCAACATCAACAAAACGTGATGCACGGTCAAGCGCATGTTTGATTTCGTGATCAACTTCATCGTCAGTTACATTATACTCAACTAAATCAACCTTTATACCCTCATATTTACCAAGCTTAACTTCAGGCATAAGTGTAACAGTAGCCTTAACCTTAACAATACCATCATCAGTAATGTCCTCAAGCTCGATCTCAGGTCTGTCAACAGGCTGAAGCTCGTGCTCTTTAACTGCGGCTTCATAGAATGAAGGGAATACATCGTTGAAAGCATCTTCAAAAAAAACGCCTGCACCGTAATACTGCTCAACCATTTTTCTGGGAGCCTTACCCTTACGGAAACCGGGGATAGCATACTTGCCTTTGTTTCTCTGGAATACCGCACTTGTAGCGTTATCCATTGCCTCTTTGCTGATCTCAAAATTGATCACAGCCTGATTTTTTTCATTTTTAACCATGGTGCTCATAAATATTTACCTCCAAGTAAATTATCAATACAATCGTTAGTAATTATAACACATTCGCATTTTTTAGGCAACTATAAAAGGACATTTTTTGATGTACTTTTTTTAAAAAAATAAAAAAAAGACAAAATATTTGTTTTAAATATTCCTTTTTAATGCTATAATACATAAAAAATCACTTATGAGGTGCATTTCTATGCCAATGGATGGTCTTACGATCGGTGCGGTCGTTTATGAATTAAATACTTTACTTGAAGGCGCTCGGATCGACAGAATAAATCAACCCGAGGAGGATGAGATATATCTTTTTCTAAGAAATAACGGTGAAAACTATAAGCTGTTATTATGTTCAAACGCTTCTTTTGCAAGATTGAATATTACATCTTCATCTAAGCCCAATCCACCTACGCCATCAAATTTTTGTATGCTTCTAAGAAAGCACCTGGTCGGCAGTAGGCTGGCTTCATTAAGACAAATCGAAAATGAAAGAATCGTTATTATAACTTTTAATTGTTTAAATGATTTTAATGAACCGATTACAAGAAAAATCATTCTTGAAATTATGGGCAAACACAGTAATATAATTTTTATGGATGAAAATAACAGAATTTTTGACAGCATCAAGCGCGTTAATTCGCTTATGAGCCGTGTCAGAGTTGTTCAGCCGGGAATCGAATATACTCTTCCCCCATCTCAAGGCAAAAAAAATCCTTTTGATGAAAATAATTATGTGTTCGATTACGCCCGTATAATCAGTGATACTTATATGGGCATTTCTCGGCAAGCTGCAGAGGAAATTGCATATCGTTGTAATGATAACGACAAAGGTTTTAATGAGTATATTGATTTATATAAAAAGCATATTTTTTCACCTGTTTTGTTGGTTGACGAAAACAACGAGCCTCAGGATTTTTATGCCGTTGAACAAGCACGTTTTATGCCTGATTTTCAGCAAAAATGTTCAACTGTCAACGAGGCTATTGATAAATACTTTACTTTAAAAGACAAAATTCAAAGAATAAAAGAACGTTCACACGGGTTAAAAATCAAATTAAATAATTTACTTGAAAAAGCAGAGAAAAAACGTGCTCTTCAATTAGAAAAAATGCGTGAATGTGCTGATGCGGAAAAATATCGCGTTTACGGTGAACTGATCACCGCAAATATTTATTTGATAAATAAGGGTGCAAAGAGCGTTAGCGTACAAAATTTTTACGATAATATGAATCTAATTGAGATACCTCTTGATAACACTATTTCCCCAAGCGCAAACGCACAAAAATATTTTAAAACTTATAATAAAATAAAAACCGCCTCAAAGCTTTTGACGGGACAAATGGATGAAACAAATAAAGAAATTGACTTTATTCAATCTCTCCTTGAAAATCTTGAAAAGTGTGAATTTGTTGAAGATATAAACGAGATAAGACAAGAGCTTGTTGATCAGGGATATATTCGCGAACAAAAATCAAAACAACAAAAGCAAGAATCAAAACCTCTCCATTTTCTTTCTTCAAAGGGAATCGACATTTACGTTGGAAAAAACAACATTCAGAATGATTATCTTACCTTGCGATTTGCCTCTTCTAACGATTTATGGCTTCACACAAAGGATATTCACGGTTCACACGTTATCGTAAAATCCTCTTCTCCCGATAACTTAACGATAGAAGAAGCCGCTCAGCTTGCAGTGCATTACTCAAAAGGTAACGGCTCATCACAAGTTCCGGTAGATGCAACCTTAAGAAAATATGTAAAAAAACCTTCAGGTGCTTTGCCGGGGAAGGTCATTTACACAAATCAAACAACGTATTACATCAATCACGATGAATCAATTATAAAAGGATTGAGAAAAATTGAAAAATAAGGGCAGAAATTTCTGCCCTTATTCTATTTCTTCTTCAAATTCTTCCTCAATATCTTCTTTATTAACGTAAAGCTTTGAAACCGAAACCTCATATGCAGTTTTTGTTATTATCGTTTCATCATCAAGCTTTTTTTGATAATCTCTGCTCTGAAGTCTGCCTTCAATATGTAAACCATCGCCAACGTTTAACTGCTGGCAATAACGTGCATTTCTTCCCCAACAAATTGAAGGAATATAATCGCTTTTGCCATACGCACGATTAACTGCAATTAAAATGTCTGCAATTTCGCGTGAAAAAGGTGTTACACGGTAAACAGGAACCTTGCATATGTATCCATCAAGAGATATCTGGTTAATGTCCGTTCCCTCTTCATCTTCTTTAATTTCACGTGTAAAGGTCTGTAATTGCAATCTGCTTTTATTATCAGAAACAATATTGTATGAACGCAATTGACCTTCTATATAAAATCGATTGCCGATTTTAATATTGTCAGAAAAAATTCTTTCTGAAATCATTATAGGTAAAATATCATTCTGACCTGATAATCGCTTTATTTCAAGCTTAAAAGTATAAAAACTTTCACCAAAGACCTCATGGCTGAACGTCGGTTCTTCGACTACTGTACCGCAAAGAGTAATTTTGTTATTTGATGTTTGTGTCATAAAACATCTGCCTCCATTAAAGTATTTTGTTTTATATCATATGCGTAACATTATCCAATTATTACCTTTCTATTACATTTTAATATATTTTTGTGTATCAAAATTGTTTACTTTGTGAAAATTTAATAATATTAGTTTGCAATTTTTTTCTGAATTCCCTGAATATCGACAGAATAATTTTCTTTATAAATCAATTCGCTGACCGAACATACGGAAAAGCCTCTTTTTTGCAATTCCTCTAAAATAACAGGAAGCGCTTCCGGCGTGTATTTTGCATTATTATGAAAAAGAATAATATCACCGTTTTTAACTTTTTTCAGCACACGATCAATTAACGCTTGCTTGCCCAACTCTTTCCAATCAAGAGAATCAATAGACCACTGTATTGTGTGCATATCAAGCTCTTCCATTGCAGTTATAACTGTATCATTATAATCACCAAAGGGAGGACGAAATACATCTGTTTTTTTGCCGATAAGGTCGTATATTTTATCATTGACAGAAGTAATTTCATTTTTCATTTGTTCTTTGCTCAATTCTGTCATTTTGGGATGATTTTGTGAATGATTTCCAATTTCATACCCTCTATTATCAATTTCTTTAACCATCTCAGGGTATTTTTCTATCCAGAATCCAACAAGAAAGAAGGTCGCGTGGACCTCATAAGAATCAAGTATATCAAGTATTTGCTTTGTTTTATCAGCACCCCAAGCAGCATCAAAGCTGATAGCAACCTTTTTTTCACTTGTATCAACACAATAAATAGGCTTCTTATTTTTTCCGTAGCTGAAAGCCTGCACATCAGTATTCAAACTTAAAGCTTCAAAAAAAGATACGGTACAGAATAAAATTATAACAAGAATACATATTATTTTTTTCAAAAACAACCACCTCTGTTAATATTATGTATGCACAAATGTAAATATTTCAATTTTTTGTATTGACAAATCTATCATTTTAAGGCTATAATAATATTGATTTTAAATGTAGGAGTTATTGTTATGAGCGAAATTTCAGAAAACAGACCTATCATAAATACTGAATTGGTTGAAACTATGTCACAGAGACTTATTGACGAAAAGAGTCTTATGAGTCTTGCTGATTTCTTCAAACTGTTTTCAGATGAATCAAGGCTTAAAATATTATATCTTCTTACAATGAACGAGATGTGCGTTTCAGATATTGCCGCTACTCTTGATATGAATCAATCAACCATTTCTCATCAGTTGAAGATTCTTCGCAACAGCCGTATTGTAAAATATCGCAGAGATGCAAAGGTTGTATATTATTCACTTGATGACGATCATATCGGTCAGATTCTTCTTCAGGGTATGCTTCACGTTGGTGATTTTGAATAATATGGAAAACATTTTAAAAACACTCCCGAATGAACCGGGAGTTTATCTTTATAAAGATGCGAACGATACGGTTATTTACGTTGGTAAAGCAAGGAATCTGAAGAACCGTGTGCGTTCGTATTTTCATTCAAGTGATCTTAATTTAAAAACACGCACTCTCGTTTCAAATATTAAAAATATAAATTACATTGTTACCGCCAATGAGCTTGAAGCTCTTTTGTTGGAAAATAACCTTATAAAAAAATACAAACCAAAGTACAATATTCTTTTAAAGGATGATAAAGGATATCCTTACTTAAAGATCAATACAAAAGAAAGCTTTCCTAAGTTAGAGCTTGCCCGAAAACTTCAGTTTGACGGTGCACAGTATTTTGGACCTTATCACGGTGCAGGAAGTGCAAAAGCAATAGCAGATATTGCGACGGAAGTTTTCCCTCTAAAAACCTGCAACTATGATTTCACAAAGCAAAAAAATGTAAGACCTTGTCTTAAATATCACATTGACCGTTGCCCTGCCCCTTGTGTTTCCCACGACAGAGAAAAATACAAGAAAAACGTTGATGGAATCATTTCCTTTTTAAAGGGAAATAACACCGCGGTTCTTGATGCAATAAGAGCAAAAATGGAGCGTGCATCCGAGAAGCTTGAATTTGAGCTTGCCGCAGAATTACGCGATAAACTAATAAAAGCAGATGAGATTCTTAATAAGCAAAAGATTGTTCTTGATAAAAACGAGAATATTGACGTTATTTCCGTTGTTTTAAGAGATACTTATGCCGTTATTTGTTCTCTTTATGTCCGTGGGGGCAGACTCATCGGTGCCAATACAATTGAACAGCAGGATATAACCTACGATAACGAATCGCAAATTCTTTCAAAATATATAATTCAGCATTATTCCGAGGGTGAACTTTGCCCCAAGGAAATAGTTTGTGACGTTCTTCCTGAAGACAAAGAAATTATTGAACAACTTATATCCGAGCAAAACAGAAAGAACGTTAAAATCCATCTGGCTCAACGAGGCAAAAAGTTTGAATTATGCCTAATGGCAAAGCGCAATGCCCGTGAAAAGCTTGAAAAATCATCTTTAAGCATAACATATAAAGAAGAACGTATAATTAACGGTCTTGAAGAATTAAAGTCTTATTTAGGCCTTAAAACGCTTCCAAAAAGAATTGAATGTTTTGATATTTCTCATATTCAAGGAACCGACACCGTCGCCTCAATGGTTGTTTTTACTAACGGCAAACCTGATAAAAAAGAATATAGACGCTTCAAAACTCATCAGGGTAACAACGACTACGCTTCAATGCAAGAAGTTGTATCTCGCCGTTATAACGACTATTTAACACAAAAAACAGGCTTTGGTAAGTTTCCCGATCTTATCGTGATTGACGGCGGAAAAGGTCAACTTAGTTCGGCAATGGAGATTATAAAAGGCAAACTTAATTTTGATGTTGCCGTCATTGGTCTTGCAGAAAAACTTGAAGAAATATATTTGCCCCATTCATCAATGCCCTTAATTCTTGATCGTTCTGCCCCATCTTTACAGATTTTGCAGGCGATTCGTGATGAAGCACATAGATTTGCTATAACCTTTCACAGAAGCTTGCGAGGCAAACATTCTCTTATTTCTCAGCTTGATAATATTCCACATATCGGTTCAACACGAAAAAAAGCTCTTTTAAGGAAATTCTCTACTGTTTCAAAAATAAAAGAAGCAACGTTAGAAGAACTTGAAAGTGTTGAGGGAATGAATAAACCAAGTGCACAAGCGGTATATGATTATTTTAAAGCTCCTGCAAAATAAAAATGCAGGAACTTTATTTTTTGGATAAAACAAATTTAATTTCAGATAAAAAAATTATATTGAAAACAGTTTTATCCTATGTTAATATTAAATAAAAAAAGGAAAATAATATGGATCACATAACGGTAGGAAAAAAATATAATAAAGGCAAAATTGCGTTTGTTAAATGTTTTAAAAACAATGATCTTGAAAACGTCAATATAAAAGACAAATGTTTTCTTCTTATAATTCTATCAAAAGGAAAAATTGATTTTGAAGTAAATCACGAAAAAATTACGGCAACTGCACCGTGCTTTATCTGCTTTGATGAATCAGAAAATCCCATCTTTCACAACATCAAAAAAGCAGTTTATACTTCAATATTTTTTCATCCCAAGTACTTAAACGTAAATATGACTTTTAAACTTCTTCGCACAAAAAGCTATGACGATATTGCAACAAATCACGATATGTTTATGCTTAAGCCCTTTATAAACAAAGCATATACTATCCCTATAGTAAACACACAAATTGAAAAAATTGAATATTCAGCCAACTGTATGGGCGAAGAACTTGAATATCAACGTGATTGGTATTGGTCGTGCAGAGGACGCTCATATTTTATGGAAATAATCATCGCTTTAGAGCGAATGTACGGACTCATCGGATACGGCGCAAAGCATCAAAAAGCAGATAATATGCCCCTTATCGAAAATCCAAAGCTTCGCGAAGCAGTTCTTTATATCGAGAGTCATTACGGTGAAAATATTACTTTATCAGATATATCTTCAAGCGCCGGAATAAATTCTGTAACTCTAACCTCTTATATTAAAAAGGAACTTGGCTGTACTGCTATTGAATATCTGATGCAATACAGAATCACTATTGCAAAAAAGCAACTTGCTTTTACCAATGTTCCTATCAAAGACATTGCGAATATGGTTGGTTTTAAAACAGTTCAGCATTTTAATAGAATATTTAAAAAATTCACACTTACAACACCTGCGGAATTTCGTAAAAATTCAGTAAAAAACAGAAAGGAAAATTTTAATGGAAAATAAAATAACAGAACTTGAAAAAAGAATAAGCGAATTAGAAAATTTGGTTGCAAAGTTAGAGAAAACAGTTTTGGGTATTTGTGTTGATGAGAAAAATGACGTTTATATTTCTGAAGGCACCTTCCCCGTTTTCGGAATAAAAGCACAAGGCGACGTGTATATTTCAACTTCAACTATAGATGCTTTAGGTTTTGAAGATACTCAAGATGTAAATATAAACACCTCCACAATTAGCGCTTTAAGCTTTGAAACAAGTGAAGATACAAATATTGCAGGATGCACCATTGATACGGTTGAAATAACCGAATGTGAAGGCGCAAATATTACTGCAACGGATGTAAATATAGTAAATTCAGAAGGAGCAAATATTACCGCAACGGATGTAAATATAGTAAATTCAGAAGGAGCAAATATAACAAGCAGCAGCGTAACAATTGACGAAAACGAGGAGGACTAAAAATGAGAGAACCATATCAGATATTATCAATACCATATCGAATTGTTGATGGTAAGCCATTGTTCTGTATATTTCGCAGAGCAGACAGTAGCTATTGGCAGTTTATTGCAGGTGGCGGAGAAAATGGAGAAACACCCATAGAGGCAGCAAAAAGAGAAACAATAGAAGAGATTGGTGTTGATCCTATAAACATTAAGCAACTTACCTGTGTTGCATTTGTTCCTGCAGAAGTTATTATGGAAAACAAAAGACAACATTGGGATAAAAACACTTGCGTTATACCCGAATATTCGTTTGCCTTTGAGTGTGATTCAGAGCCTATATTATCGAATGAACATACTGAGTATAAATGGCTTACATATGATGAGGCAAGAAAACTGTTAAAATGGGATTCAAACAAGGTTGCAATGTATGAAATTAAATGTGCCTTGGAGAATGGAGAATGATTGGGTTAAAACGAGGAACTGTAAAACTGTGTGAACACGAAAAAGAATGGGAAATTGAAGCTCAGAAAACCATTTCTCGTTTAAAAAAGATTTTAGGCGATGTTGCTAAAGATATTCAGCATGTGGGAAGTACCGCTATACCTTCTATAAAGGCAAAACCTATAATTGACATTGCCGTTGCGGTTGATGACTTTAATGATATTCTCGATCTTGAAAAGGAGCTAAAATACGAAGGCTTTTATTATAGACCGCAGTCAGATCTCGGAGACCAGTTGTTATTTGCATCCGGTAGCCTTTATGAAGGTACAGGAGATTTACAAACCCATTTTATCCACGTTGTCCGTACAAACAGTATGGATTGGAAGAACTACATAAATTTTAGAGATTATCTTAATAGTATCCCCTCCATCGCCAAAGAGTACGAGGATCTAAAAGTGTCCCTTGCTATGCAAGCGCCTATTGATAGTGGTAGAGTAAAGTATCTCAAAGGTAAACACGATTTTATTGTTTATACTTTGAGAAAAGCACTCGTAAAATCTTATCTCGGCAAAACAGTAGACATTAAAATAGACCGTCCTATGGGATATGTGCACAAAAAAGAAAAATATAATATAACCTATCCCATCAATTACGGTTATATACCCAACGTTTTAGGCGGTGACGGTGAAGAACTTGATGTTTACTTGTTAGGAGTAAACAAGCCTGTAAATGAATATAAAGCTCAAATAATCGGTATTATCCATCGTGAAAACGATATTGAGGATAAACTTGTTGCCGCTCCAATAAACACTTTCTATACTAAACACGAAATAGAAGAATACGTTCATTTTCAAGAACAATACTATAAAACTACTGTGGAAGTATTGAAATTTTGACATATTTCTGATAAAATGATGTAAGAACATACATATTTTAAGGAAAAATTTTATGCAAAAAATTATTGTTATTGGCAATGCAGGAAGCGGAAAAACCACCTTTTCAAAAGCATTGGCTAAAAAATTAAATCTACCGTTGGTTCATCTTGATAAAATCTTTTGGTGCGGAAAATGGCATCATATTTCAAGAGAAAATTTCGACAAAATTTTAGAGGAAGAATTGCAGAAAGATTTTTGGATAATTGACGGAAATTTTAATCGTACTCTCCCCCGCCGTCTTGAAGCGTGCGATACCGTTTTTTATTTTGACTTACCTATACTGTCTTGCTTATGGGGCTCTACAAAACGCGTTATTCAAAATTACGGAAATACAAGAGATGATATGGGCGGTTACTGTCCCGAATATTTTGACA
The DNA here is from genome assembly GCA_045591115.1 of Clostridia bacterium. Taxonomy (GTDB): domain Bacteria; phylum Bacillota; class Clostridia; order Christensenellales; family QALW01; genus UMGS1322. The sequence goes on along the minus strand of JAZNSH010000034.1, from coordinate 3,629 downwards.
AGCATAAATGGGAATTGTATCTTTCTATCTTAAAATTCAATAAACAAAACAGAGAAAGATATTATAAGCTTTTGACTGAACAAAAAGATAAAAACGTTATAATTTTCAAAAGCAGAAAACAGGCTAATAGTTATTTAAAAAATTTACAAAAACATTTTTAAAGGTGAAATTTATTGCAAATATATGAAATTACAAGCACACACAAATATTGGAATGACGCTATCGAATTTGCTGATAATTGCTCGTGGAAGGCCGGAAAATTTCTTGCTAAACTGATGAAAGAAAACAAATTTCTTGATTGGGAAAAAGTTTTTATAGCTTGTGTAGAAGAAAAGGTCATTGGATATTGTACACTTGCAGAAAAAGACGAATTGCCTGAACAATATAACTTTTCACCATTTATTGGGTTTGTTTTTGTTGATGAAAAATATCGTGGAAATAGAATTTCTGAACAAATGATAAATAGTGTGATTGCTTATGCGGTAAAACTCGGTATTGAAAAAATATACATTATGAGTGGTGAACGTGGTTTATACGAAAGGTACGGTTTTGAAAAAATAGGAGACTTTGAAACTATACATAACACTGTTGATCAACTTTTTGTTAAAACCATCGGTGAGGTATAGATGAAAATACATATAATCGGTTGCAGTGGCTCAGGTAAAACATATTTAGCAAAGGCACTAAGTAAAAATTACAGTATTCCCCACTTTGATCTAGATGATATTTATTGGGATAACAATGCAGATGGTTATGGCGTTAAAATGCCTGTTGAAAAACGCACCGAGCTGCTAAATAATATCCTTGAAAATGAGAATTGGATAATTGAAGGTGTTTATTATGCTTGGGTTGGAAAGTGCTTTGAAGATGCCGATAAAATCTATGTGCTTGATTTGCCTAAACGAGTTTATACCTATAGAATAATTAAGCGAGCAATCAAAAGAAAACTTGGCCTTGAAAAAGGCAAAAAAGAAACTTTAAAATCAGTTTACAATCTACTTAAATGGACAGACACTTTCCAAAATGAAGATATGGTTGAAATCAGAAAGATACTTTCAACTTATCAAAATAAAACTGTTTGGCTTAGAAATTCAAAAGATGTGCAAAAAGTCATTATAGGTGATAAAGATTAAATATATAAAATTAAATTCTATCAGAAGATATACGAATAGGTATCCACAATATGAATAATCGCATTATAAATGATATAACAAATTTTATATTTGTTGAAGATAAACCACAAAAGGTAGATGCAATTTTTCTGCCCGGTGGTTCTCACCCCGAACAGCCTGAATATGCTGCTGAGCTATATAAAAAAGGTATTGCACCTACTCTTATTGTTTCAGGCGGAGTCAGTGTTAAGAAGAAAAAGTTTGATGGTGTTAAATCGAAATCAGATATTTACAGTAAAGAATATAAAACTGACTGCGAATTCTTAACTGATGTATTAAACATTAACGGTGTTCCAATGTCGGCAATTTATGGTGAGGATAAGTCAGGACACACAAGAGATAATGCTTTCTTTTCAAGAATTGTTGCTGACAAAAACGGACTTGAAATTAAGACTGCAATTATTGTTTGCAAAGCATTTCACGCACGTAGATGCATGATGCTTTATAGTCTTGCTTTTCCCGATACAAAGTTCTGTGTTTGCCCTATTGTATGTATGGGTATCACTAAAGATAATTGGTATAAAACAGAGCAAGGTATCGACCGCGTTCTCGGCGAACTTACCCGATGTGGCAATCAGTTTGTCGGGGACATTACGGAGTATTTGTTATGATTCACTATATGAATCTTGTTCCATCTGCTTTTTGCAAGATTGCAGAGGGTAGCAAAACAATTGAATTAAGACTCAATGACGAAAAACGTCAAAAGTTAAATTGCGGAGATACAATAATTTTCACAAGTAAAACTTTCAGCAATAAAGTTCAAGCAAAAATTAAACGCTTGTATAAATTTCAGGATTTCAAAGCATTGTATAAAGCCTTGCCAATTGAAAAATGCGGATATTCTGAAAACGAACTTAATTCAGCACACTATTCAGATATGGAAAATTTTTATACTAAAGAACAAATAGAAAAATATGGTGCTTTAGGTATTGAGTTATATGAAATAGTTGTTTGTAAAAATGAAAAAATATGTTATTGCGGTCACGATTGTTCAAAATGTGTTACATATATTGCAACCCAAACCGATGATGATTCTTTGCGAGAACAGTCACAGAGCTTTTATAAAGAGCAATTTAGAATAGATATTCCTTTAGAGAAATTTAACTGTTGTAGCGGCAGAACTGATAATGTATTTGAACTCTGTCAGGACTGTCCTTTTAGAAAATGTTGTATTGAGCAAAACATTGAATCTTGTACTGAGTGTAGCAAATATCCTTGTGTTACGCTCAAGGACTACCAAATAAAATATGTGAATAAATGCAATCAAATTAAGGAGGCTAATTATGGCTGAAATTATTAAGGTATTTAGAGAAAACATCCCCACAATGAGATTTATTGGAAAGAAGTACGACAATTTTGGACATTGGGGTGAATGGTGGGAAAACGGTTGGTTTGATCTTCTTGAGCAGACTATGGGCGGTACAGACAAAATCCTTGCCATTTGGGAAAATGGCGGCGGTTATATCGGTGTGGAAAGACGAGCCGAAGGAGAACCTTTTGAATATTATATAGGTATGCTCACTCCTGAAAACACGCCCGTTCCTGACGGATTTGTCAGCATTGATTTCAAAAATTTGAGCTTGGGAACTTGTTGGATCTACGGAAAAGAGAATGAAGTTCACAATACAAGTGCCTGCAAACAGAAACTTGCAGAGGTCGGTATAGAAATATGGCAAGATGAAAATGGTGCCGTTTGGTCATTTGAAAATTGTTTGTGTCCCCGTTATACCACACCCGATGAAAACGGAAATATAATTCTTGATTACTGTTATTTTGTAACCAAGTAAGCAAGGAGAGTTAGTATGAGTAAAACAATATGTGGTATTGACTGTAGTGGATGTAGTTATAAGGAAAACTGTGGGGGTTGTGTTGCAACCAATGGACATCCGTTTGGTAGTGAATGTATGATTGCGGTATGTTGCAAAACCAAAGGTCACGAGCATTGCGATAACTGCTTAAGTAGTCCCTGCGGACTTAAAAAGCAGTTAATCGATGAATTTAATGCACTCGGTATTGCTGATATGAAAATGGTTAAAGACCTTTATGCTCTAAAAGGCTCCTTTGTCAATCTTGAATACACTCTTGCAAGCGGGCAGACGATTAAGTTTTGGGAAGATGACAAAATCTATTTGGGCAACCAAATTTGCAAGGAGAATAGCAACCGTTGTTATGGCTTGACTGCCGATGAAAACTATCTTTTAGTTTGTGAATATGGTGACAACGGTTCTGATCCTGAAATCATAGTATATAAGAAGCGGAAGTGATAACAATGGAGATTATTAAAGGTAAATGCGGAACAAACTGCAACACTTGTCAGTTCAAAGAAAAATTCAACTGTGATGGTTGTAACAAACAAGAAGGTAAGATCTTTTGGGGAGAGTGTGACATTTATAAATGTGCAACTGCAAAAGGTTTTCGGCATTGTGGAGAATGCAAGGAACTCCCTTGTAAAGATTT
>JAZNSH010000033.1:0-14525 GCA_045591115.1 Clostridia bacterium | reverse complement strand
CGTTGATTTTTCACCGCTTTTATGCTATACTTGCGCTACAATAGGGACAAAAAATTAATTATAAATGAACCTTTTGGTGTGTTTTTACGACTATATAAGTGAAACCGGTTTTAAAGAACTTATAGGAGGTGAGGCGATGTCTAAATTTGAAGATTTGCTTTTCTGTAATCAATTGTCTGTTGAACGATTTGTGAAATTTAGGATTCCAAATGTTTCGGATGCGGAAGATATTCTGCAAGAGGTATTTTTAACTGCATTTAAGAACTTTGGGCAGCTTAAAACAGAAGCATCTTTCAAAGCGTGGATAATAGGTATTGCACGACATAAGTGTAATGATTATTTTAGGAAAAAATCCAAAGATTTAGAAATACCTATAGAAGAATTAAACGAATTTCAACTTTCGCAAACACGATTTGGATATGTTGAGAATAATACAGTCAGTGATGTATTGGAGGCACTAGGTAATAAAGATAAACAAATTCTTTATCTATCATATTGGAAAGAGTTGCCTCAAACTGAAATTGCCGCAAGGTTGGGCATTCCTATTGGGACTGTCAAAAGTCGCTTATATACTGCTAAACAAAATTTCAAAAGGATATATCTAACAAACACTTATATTAGAAAGGTTGATGATGTTATGAATAAACTACCAGATAGATTACCTGATTATAAAATCACACCGTTATCTAAAACACCCTTTACTGTAAAATGTGAGGAACTTCAAGGTTTGAGTATTATACCAAAACTCGGAGAAAAAACAACTTGGGGATTGTATGATTTTGAAACTAAAAAATGTGATGAGTATTCTGAGGTTAGCGTAATAGGCAAAGCGGAAGTACACGGTATTGAAGGTGTTGAAATAATGAGCATTCAGCACGATATTAAAAACAAACGTGTAAATGAAAGAATATTTGTTGCTCAATTAACAGATACACATTGTAGGTATTTATCGGAAACTCATCAAGAAAACGATGTTAAAAAAACTATTACATTTCTTGATGGGGAGATTTTTATGAACAACTGGGGGTTTGGTGAAGATAATTGCGGAAACGAAACTGAATTAAAATCCAAAGGTATCATAAACCGTATTGGAAATAACATTACCAAAACAGGCGATACTGATGTAATAGACATTGTAGGGTGTTTCAAAGTTGAAATAGGTAAAAAGAGTTTTGATACAGTATGTGTAATGGAGTTAGGACATTTTAACAATGCGATTGCAATAGAACAGTATATTGATGAAAACGGACGAACAATTCTTTGGCGTAGATTCAACCGTGATGATTGGGCAATAAAACGTTATAAAATGAAATGGAGTGAGCAACTTCCTAACAACGAACAACTTATTATTAATGGAGAAACTTATGTTCATTGGTATGACTGTATAACGGACTATATATTTTAAAATAATCACGAATTTAATGATATACAACGGCAAGTCATTGATTTTATTATGGATCTGTAGTATAATCAACACGAAGGAAGTGAGGTTGTGCAAGAAGCCATTAAGCATTATTTTAATAAAGATATTATCAATAAATTGCGTTTGCAAAACGGCTGGAAAGAGTCTTGGTTGCTTACCTTATCAGACGGTGAAAAAGTAATATTCCGTGCTTGTGAAGATTATACCGATTTTTTTGAAAGAGAACGATTCTTTTATAATACAGTAAACCAAAGTATCGGAAAAGTGTGCCCCGAAGTTTATGTTGTTGATGACAGTTTAGAATATTATGATAAGTCGTTCCAAATTTCAGAATATATAAAAGGCGATAGTTTGAGAACGGTTTTACAATCGACGGATACCAATTATAAAACCAAGCTCTATTATGAACTTGGTAGAACGATAGCTAAAATTAATAGAATTGAAGTTAATCCTCATGATAACGAATTGTTTAATAGTGAACCGTGGTTGACATATTATATTAATAAACTTATGAAACCACAACTTTTAAGAATTGTAGGCAATAAACTTATAACTATTGAGCAAATTGAACGATTATGTAAAAATATTTCTAAACAACAACCTATTTTGACACAGTGCCTTTTACATAGAGATATTAGACCTGATAATATTATCTGCAGAGATGATAAAATGTTTGTTATTGATGCAGAAACATGTGAGTTAGGTGACCCATTAAACGAACTTGCCAGAATTAATTTACAGTGGCATTATTGGGAAAAATATGATAGTTTATTAAAAGGTTATAAAAGTATTTTTGATATTGACACAGAATGTGAATTGTTTTATTGTTATCAGCTTGAGCAATTAGCAGAAATATTAGATATGCATTTTAATCATGGGTGTCAAAATTTAACTACGCCTTTCTTTGAAAATAAATTTAAACAGATTATTGATATGTTACTGTAATATTTGAGAAATTTTTCGGTTTTCAGGTACGTTTTATTCGTGTCATTAAGTTCAAAACACTCAAAACAAAGAGATACTCAAACGAGTATCTCTTTGTTTTTACCCATAATATGAATTCCGAACCTGCACCACTGCTTAACAGAAGTATCTATGCGGCGAAAACTTGCAAGTCACCGACTGCCGCCAGTGGCGGATGAAAGGAGGGGACTTCTGTGCAGGGGGCGATAAGTTTCGAAGGCAAAGCCTAAGAAAATATCGGGCACCGCAATCCGACGTGTCACAGGTTCGACAAGTGAGACTCCAAGAAGGCAAGTGATAACGTAGCCTGATTGGCAAAGTCGAACTTATGCAGGGAGCGTAGTGAGTCCGTAGTCCTGTTTGGGGCGCCAAAGAAAGAACAACCACAAAAGTGGTTGTTCTTTCTTTTCCATCATAAACAAAATTAGTTAACTGGAAGGAAACTATAGTCAGTTGTTTCTATCAAAAGGATAATATAAGAATACTAGCGCAGTGATTAAAACGAAAAACTGTTGCGATCAATATCTTTTTATGATATACTAAATTACATAATTTGATAAATATTTTTATTTTACTGGTTTTATAGGATTATAAAACTGCATTCATTGAAAAATGAATGCGGTTCTTTTCTAAATTCATTTTAAGAGGAACGACAATGTCATTTAACGAAAGTCAAATCAACAACCTAACCATTTATACCACCCGAATGCAGAAGTCGGTTTTTGATAAGATGTTTTTTATTGATAAGGTGTTCGAGCCTTTTTCTAATATTGTGGACTTTGGATGCGCTAACGGAGAGCTCATTAAGGCGCTCCGGAGCCTTTTTAGTGAGTATCGGTATATTGGATATGACATTAGCCCGGAGATGATTTCTGCGGCTAAAGAAAATGTTCCATCTGCTGAGTTTTATGAAAAGTGGAACGATATTAAAGTTGATTTTGAAGATTCACTTTTAAACATATCAAGCACTGTGCACGAGGTGTACTCATATGGGTCAAAAGAGGGCATAAACGAATTTTGGAAAAGAGTATTTAAAAGTGGATTTAAGTATATTACCATTCGCGATATGGTGCTATCGGACATTGATAAGACAGAAATAAACAAAGAACAACTTAGCGCAATCATTAAAAATGAAAAATATGCAGATAAGTTGAAAGACTATGAGAGAGTGTGGGGAAAAATATCAACTCAACACGACTTGGTTCATTATCTGCTTAAATATAAATATACGGAAAACTTGGAACGTGAGGTGCGGGAAAACTATGTTCCCATAACGATTGAGCAATTATTGGCAATTATACCTGACGAATATGAAATTACATATATGGATCATTTTACTTTGCCGTATACTGCCTGGCAGATAAAAAATGATTTCGGTATTGAATTGACAACTCCGACACATATAAAGCTGATTTTACGGAGAAAAGATTGAATTTAGGAGAATGCAAATGGATAAAAAAACACTTTTGATATTTGCAAAGCGAATATTTAACAGCAGCTCTGAAATGAAAGCAAAGGTCGCGTTGCGTCAGCTGCAGACACTTCTTAAAGAACAGGGCGAGAGCCAAAGCAAGATTGATTTAATTGAAAAAATGATTTCAAGCGCACCTGAAATGAAAGAGATGGCTCAAAAAGTAATTTTGACGGAAGACGACGTAAATATAGCAAAGAGAAGAGCAGACGAACGCAGGCAGCGAGAAGAAGCCGCACGTCACTATGGTAGGTGCTGATATGGGAAATTATATGGATAGCTCCTTTGTTGTCGTAGACGGCACAATTATTTCTTATAGCGGACAACAAAATACACTAAGCATTCCTGAGCGTTTTGCAAATATCGAAGTTTCGAGAATAGGCGATGGGGCATTTATGGAGTCATTTCAACTGAAAAGAATTGTTTTGCCATCAAATGTAAAAGAGATAGGTACGCAGGCTTTTTGGCAATGTGATGAATTGGCGGAAGTTTTAGTTTCGGGCGAGATCACCGATGTTGGAATGGGGGCATTTTCCGGTTGCAATAATTTACATAGTATTACGATATGTGGATTAAAGCTTTCTGCTGATGAATATCATACGTTCAAAATACTTGGTAAAAAAAGCGATAATATTTACGTGTTGTGTGAAATGCCAAATAATGAACTTGTAAGTAAGCTTGTTTCATCAATTAATAGCGCTAAGGCGGCGTGTAAGATTCCTGAAAACATAACGTCACTGTTTCGACCGACAGATGTTGATGAAAAAAAGACCTCGTTTTCAATTGAAAAGAATATACCGTTTATCGGTTTTACGGTACCGTCGGTTTCTATGACGGAAAACAACGCTTTTTTTTGCTATATGAAGAGCTCTAAAAAAGAAGATTATAACGGCAAAGCAGAAGAAAAAAATGATTGGTACGTTCGTGTAGGAAAGATACCTGCAAGAACTAAAACCATAATTTTCACTTTTGATGATTCTAAAACGAAAGAAAAAAACGGAAGATTTATGATAGAGGCCACGTTAAAAATAGGGTATTTTTTCTGGCAATCGGCGCAAGCAGTTGTTTATGAGAATAAAAAATATTATATCTATCGCAGACACTATCTTAGTTCTGATCCGGAATTGGAATATGTTCGACGTGACATTGCCGTGTATACTGACGAAGGAATCGTAAACAATCGTGAGGAGGCACAAAAGGTATATGCAAAGTATAAGCTCTTGTCTATCCTGTGAGCAGATCCAAAAAACGAGAACGGTAAACGTACTTGGTAAGGAACTGAAACTAAAGAATTATATTTGCTCTACTGATGGAGTTCACTATAAGCAGAAGCCTCAAGATATTAAGCTACAGTTATCTATTTGTCCTACAAGCTTTTGCGAAGCAGCCTGTCCCTTTTGCATAGCAAAGAATACTAGCGAAAAGCGTTTTGTTGATATTGATAAATTAAAAAAATGCCTGGAAAAGCTGAAGGCAGAAAATCTTGTTCGAGGAGTATCCTTTACTGGTGGAGAACCCTTTACTGACATAAAATTATTAAATAATATCATAAATTTAGTTTTTGATATTTTTGGTAAAAGCATTGAAATTTCAATAACAACAAACGGAACAAACCTTCATAGAATGCACGAGATCGAAATGCTGTCATATCTTGATGCACTGCATATAAGCCGTCATCATTACAATGATCGGATAAATTCTGAATTGTTTGGCGTTAAGGTTCCCTCAAAGGACGAGCTTTCCGAAATTCTCCATTCGGTAAGCTATAGAGATCTGTTCGTTCTTAACTGTATGCTCTTGAAAGACTATATAGGAACAACGGAAGAGGTGCACAAGTTCTTGGATTTTGCTATTGAGGTCGGTGTTGCTAAGGTTGCATTTATAACCTGCACGCCGATAAATGATTTTGCAAAAGCGCATACGATAGATTATACAAGTGTGCTTCGAGAAGATGATCCTGCTCTATTATTTACGCGCGGTTTTAAGGATTTTGACTTCTGTAGATGTCAGGATGGAGTATATGCATCAGATAATGGTAATATTATTGAATTTTATGGGCGCAGTACAAATGCAAATGATTGCAATTATTGCAGAGGATTTGTGTATGGTGCTGATAATTTTCTGCGGTCAGGTTTTAATGGGGAAATCATTTTATAGGTGAGTAATATGAACATAGAACAAGAAGTACAACGTTTTAAAATGGAACTGCTTCGTAAAATGCCATTTTATGGTGATGTTATGATGCACCTCACCTTTGTTGAGGATAAAAGGGTTCCTACTGCCGCAACTGATGGAAAAACAATATGGTATAATCCCAAGTTTTTTTCTTCAATGGAGCGAAGTGAGCGAAATTTTGTAATTATGCACGAAGTTTTTCACGTTCTTCTGCGACACGGAGTAAGAAATTCTGATGGAAAAAGAGATAAGGATATCTGGAATATAGCTTGTGATATTATTATTAACGATATGCTTATTAAGCTTAGCAATAATATGCGCGCAGCAGATATACCGTTTAAGAAACCTCAATCAGGAACGTTTGCATATATAAACAGGGATGAAACTGCAGAAAACTTGTATGAAAAAATAAAAGCGGACAATGCAAGGAAAAACAAGTTTACAAGAAAACTACATATCAGAGAAATCTACGCTGATTACGGTCCGCATTTACCTAAAACGAAGGAGATAGACATTCCATCTGATATAAGAACCTTCAAGCTAACGTTAGATGAAGTAACCGCAAACGATCAGATGATTCAGGAGATTATCAGAAATGCGACACAAAAGAGCCGCGGGACAATGGGAAGTTATTACGTTCCTCAAGAGGTTTATGCGCTTAGCGAAAGCAAAAAGCTTCATTGGAAGAAGCTTTTAAAGGATTTTTTATCGCAAGAGATCGGTGATGATGCGTCATATACGACACCTGAAAGGAAATATCTTCATATGGATCTGATCTTACCGGGACATTCGTTGACAGAAGAAACCATTGAAGAAATATGGGCATTTGTGGATTCATCAGGCTCGGTAAGCCATAACGAAATGGAACAGTTTTTAACTCAGCTTTATCGTATTTCAAAGGAGTTTAAGTGTGTTTTTAATATTTGCTACTGGGATACGTCAGTAACAGAAGTGTATAAGAAAATTCTTTGCGAGGATGAGATTTTAAAATGTATTCCTCATCATTCAGGAGGCACTGATATTAACTGCGTATATGACTGGATAGCTCAAAATAAGGTAAAGCCTGACGTTATGCTTATATTGACAGACGGATATTTTGGAAATCTTACAACATCTGCGTTCAGCCGTAATTTAGGCAAGAAAACGATTCTTGTTTTAAGCTCGGATATAGCTGTTAACGAAGATATGAAAAAAATAGGAAAGATTGCAAAGCTTTAGGAGGCAATAATATGACGATTAAAGAATTCGGAGAATGTATTGAATATAATATTCAGCACAACCTTAAACACGCTATGCTGGGACTTGGCGCTCCCGGTGTAGGAAAATCACAGCTCATCCGACAGATAGGTAAAAAGTATGGATATAAGGTAATAGATATTCGTTTGGCGCAGATGTCAGAGGTTGAGATCGGCGGACTTATCTATCCTAACGAAAGTAAAACAAAAACAATATGGCTTGCGCCCGAAATATTACCTAACGAGGAGCGCGACGGCAAAAACACCATTCTTTTGCTGGATGAGATCACATCTTGCACGAAAAGAGTTCAGGTTGCGGCATATCAGCTGATCCTTGACAGAAAGATAGGACAGTACACATTACCTGAGGGCACTTTTGTTATTGCGCTTGGAAACAGGGAAGATGATGACGGAGTTTATATTCAGCTTGCAGGACCTTTGGCTGACCGTTTTGAAATTCACTATCTTGAACCGAATTTTGAAGATTGGAAAAATGATTTTGCACTTAAATTCGGGGTACATCCTTTAGTAGTAAGCTATCTTACCTTCAAGCCTTCGGCATTACATACTCAAGCCGCCAGTGAGGGTAATATGTTATTTGCAACACCTCGTTCCTGGGTAAGAGTAAGCGACATTCTTAAATTTGATTCAAATATCAATAATAAGGTTATTATGCATAAAATTATCGGTAATATAGGTGAAATCGAAGGAACACAGTTTATTGAATTTTGCAAAAAACATCAGAATGTTGTAACTGCTGATCAATTTATCGGTGGTCGTGCATCAGCACCTTCATCTCCTGATGAGCTTTCAATTCTTGTAACGTCTATGGTAAATAAGGTTTCGTTCCTTGGCAGTATGAATGATGCTGAAGAGCTTAGTGCTGAGCAAAAAAATGTGCTTGAGCAGGTTATCAGGGCGTTATTCCGCATTACTTTGGCTGAATATGTTATAGTGGGATTGAAAAGCATTATAGACCTTAACAGAAGAGTTGTTAAAAAGGTATATATGGAAATGGACGACAACAATATTATTTCATTTATTAAACATAATAAGTATGCATTAGGGCTTGAAGATGATGATTTTTCAAGCGGAAATAACAAATGGCTCGCAATGTGGGAGTAGAAAAGTAAAATGATGAACAAAATTAAATCCTTTATAAAAGTTGAATTATCCGGATGGAAGCCCCTTGAGGTTATTTGGCTTGGAATTGCAACGGCAGTAATACTTGCACTTTCCATTTACTGGGGAGATACGGTAGTTGGAATTATATCGGCACTTACCGGCGTTTGGTGTGTTGTTTTGACCGGCAAGGGTAAGGTTTCTAACTTTTTATTTGGAATAGTGAACGTTATTCTTTATGCTTACATATCCTTTGAGGCTAAGTATTATGGCGAAGTAATGCTCAATATTTTATACTATCTGCCGTGCAGTGTTATCGGTCTTTTTATATGGGGGAAGCACGTTGATGAAGAAAGCGGAGAAGTTGTAAAAAACAGCTTAAGTATCAGAGGCGCAATGATAGTTTATCCGCTTACTGCGGCAGGTGTCATTGCGTACGGTTTCATTCTAAAAGCATTGGGGGGAACGTTGCCTTTTGTTGACAGTATCAGCACTGTTCTCTCTGTTGTTGCACAGATTCTTTGCTTAAGGCGCTTAGCCGAGCAATGGATAATGTGGATCATTATAGATACAGTAACCGTTGTTATGTGGGCATATAACTATATAAACGGCGGCGAGAGTATAGCGACCTTAATGATGTGGGCGGTATATCTCATAAACGCAATAATTATGTATATAAAGTGGCGCAAGGATGTGAAAAAATGCAATACAAAGTAGGAATATACGGCGGTAGCTTTGATCCACTTCACTTAGGCCACGTTCATTGCATTTTGCAGGCGGCAAATCAGTGTGAAGAATTGTACATTATTTTAAGCCATTCGGTTAAGCTTGAACAGATTGATTATAGGATCCGTTATCGTTGGCTATATCAGTTAACTGAGCATATAGGCAACGTTAAGATATTGATTTTAAAAGACTATTGCAATAAAAAAACTGAATATACTCCTGAAGTTGCGATGGCTGACTGCGACTATGTGAGAAAAACTATAGGAAAGCCCATTGATGCAGTCTTTTGTGGGAATGATTACGGAAAGGATAGCTTTTGGCGTGTTTGTTATCCTGAATGTGAGTTTGTGTCCTTTGAAAGAAATGAAATAAGCTCTACCGAAATCAAAAAAAATCCATATAAACACTGGGATTGGCTGCCACAAATCGTAAGGCCTTATTATGTTAAAAAGGTTCTGCTCATTGGTGGCGAAAGTGTTGGCAAATCAACATTAACCATCAATTTGGCACACTATTTTAACACTAACTGTATTGATGAGGCAGGTCGCGAAATATCAATGCGTTCAGGTGATGATCGGCTAATGCTTCAAGAAGACTATACGGAAATATTGCTTAAACAGAAGCTCAATGAAATTGAAGCAATGAAATATAGTAATAAAGTGCTTTTTATAGATACTGATGCCCTTATAACAAGATTTTATCTGGAATTTCTTGATAAGGAAACGTCAGAAAAGAATGCTGCCCTTGCAGATGCCATTGATGCAATCAATTCCTACGATCTGATCTTGTTCCTTGAGCCTGACGTTAAGTTTGTTCAGGATGGAGGAAGAAGTGAGATTATTCATAATGACAGATTAAAGTACAGTAATCAGATAAAAGAAATTTTCTTAAAGCATAATAAAAATTTTATTTGTGTTTCGGGAAATTATCAAGAACGTTACTTAACTGCCATAAAAGAAGTGGAAAAACTGTTTCATACTGTTTAATCGGTTGAAAATTTATAAAGGTGAAATTTATGCCGTCCGAAAAAAGTTTACTAATCATAATGACCATATTAGGCGTGATGATGCCCATATTTGCCCTTGGGCTAAGTATTATTTCCGAGATTTTTCTTATTTTAGGATTATACTGCGGAATCAGTGTTGCTCTTTGCCTAATTCTTTTCTTTGATTTAAGGGAAGGAAAAAATCCCAAACTGATACTTGTTGGGGGAGCTATGATGTTTTTTGCTTTCGTTCTTATGAGTGAGGCAAATCATTTCATAGATGCAGGTGTTGGAATTTCAGGGCTTTATGCTGCCTTTGGATTACTGATTTTAATAAAAGGAATAAAAGATTGGATCAAAAGGAAACGCAATGAATCCCCTAAGGCGAAAAAAATGAATAAAAAGATTTGCACGGGAATAGGGATGCTGATTGGCGGCTATTTGTCAATTATGCTATTTTTTAAATTAACTCCGTTCTTTCTTATGATTGGAACGGCAATATCGCTATCAGGCCTATTTATTCTCTTTCAAGGAATTAAAGAAAAGAAAGAAGCACCAAGAAACACTTACAGTAAAAATGTTAAATATGGGGTAGAAAGGCAACAAAATATGATTTCTCAAAAAGGTACTGTTGTCTGTGCACGATGCAAAAAAAACATACCTGAGGCTAAAGCGGTGTGGCATGGCAACCATCGCTTCTGTGAGGATTGCGCAAAGCCCATTGGTTTGGAAACGGTTCCTAAAAGAATGGGAATGCAAGATACTTCTGCACCAAACATACCACCTCAATACATTTGTTTTATTTGCAAAAAGCAACTTTCCGATACTGAAATGATTTTTGCTGACGGCAACTATTATTGCAGAGATTGCTATAGCTTTATCAGCGATAATGGTAAAAATGAAGTAAACATAGATGAGCTGATGCAGATAAGCTATGAGATAAGCGGTGTTACGGATCAATCATTGTTTTCACGTATTATCGAGGTTGCGGATCGTCTAATCTATGGTAATTTTGTATTTTGTAAGGCGAGCATCGGAGGCGGTGTAAAAGATATAACAGATAACGGCGTTGTGCTTTATGATGCAGTATATACAAACTACGAGCAGTTCAAAAGTAATATGGAAAAGGATTTTAACAATAAACAGCAGGATGTGAAATGGCATAGGGGCAGAGATGGTTCTTTAAAGTATTCATATATATGTGCATTCCTTGCACGCAAAACCTTAAAGGTTTATGTTCTTGCTGAAGAAGATCACATTGTTCTCAGATGGATAGATACCTCTGATAAAAATTTCAGAACGACCAAACTTTTTTCTGAAAGCATAAACGAAGAAGTTTACGGTAATAACTGCAAGCTAAATCAGATAGATAATATGGATTTAAACAAGGCGTTTTTAAGCAACTGGAGATAGGAAGATAAAGAATGAATAGAAAAAAGCTTGAAGATATTTGTATTTATATGGCGATATTTATTTTTATCGGCTGTTTGATACTGATCAACGATGAAGATAACGTTTTAGGAATCCTTTTTATGGTTATTGGCTTTGGTGCAACTATTTTGAGGGGCTTCTTAAACATCTATGATTCAATGGTTGGCGCAAAAATTACAAAAAGCGCAAAAAAAGAATTTGTGCGCGAAACAGAGGATAATACTCCTTTATTACAAGAAGATATAGAACTTGAAAGCAAAATAAGCAAAATTATACTGGAACGTGCCAAAAAAGGAATAAGCTCAATTGAGGATCAGAAGGAGCTTATAGAGAGCCTTGTTAAGCTTGTCCCCAAGCTATCGGTGCTTACTAAGCATCCTGCTATAAAGCAGGTGGAGGATGGTGTGCTGGATAATGCACACGGGGTAGGTCAGCTGATCACGGTTACGGAATACGTTTTATCGAAAGAAAAGCATTCATTATATTATAGTATGTGGAGTGGTGCTGATGATAAAACGCTATTGGATTCGTATCTCATTTTGGATTTTTATATGAGCGCGATAATAGGTTCAGCACCGGGAATAAGAACTGCAAAGCACGTCATTGCACGTATCTTAGCTGAACGCCTCCCACGCATTGAAAAGAAGATGGAAGAGAAAAAGGAAGACGAATTTTACGATGCAGAACATCCACAATGCAAAATATGCAACGCACAAAAGCATATTGATGATATGCTTCTTTTAAACGGAAACTGGATATGTAAAGAATGTTATAATGAACGATTTGAAGATAGTGCGAATATAAAAAGTTAAAGAAAAAAATGCTTTCTTGCTTGGTGCAGGAAAGCATTTTTAATTATTTATTTTTCATTCTTCCATCCTGCAATATCTGAGCTGTTAAATTCATATGTCAGCTCTTTTCCGTAGACTTTTTCATAGCAGGATTTTTTTAATTCGTAATCTTTTTTACCTAAAAGCTCGGTGTTTTCTTTAACTGTTTTTTCATTATCCGGATATAAAACATCAAGCACGTGAAGAACGTATTTAACTTTCTTGAATTCTTCGGTATCATCCTCATCGGAATCAACCATTTCAACAAAGCAGGAAATAATGGGAACGTTCAGCTTCGCCGCATAGAAGTATGCACCACCTTTGGGAGGACGAGGCTTGCGATAGTTGAACCACATTTCTTGCTCAGGATAAAGCAGAATTGCGTGCTTTTTATCAACTAATCGCTCTTTCATCAATGATAAAAAGTCCTTTATAAGGTAGCGTGGCTCAGTTGAAATGGGAATTGTATCGGCATAGTTCATCAGAAAGCCGATAAAGCCCTTCATTGCAAAGTTTGAGGTTTGGCTGATGATGCCGAGCTTTCGTCTTTTAAGCTTGTTGGTGAGATGGCGAATAACCGTGTTTTCCAGTGGACCGAAATGATTGCTCGTAATAAGAACGCCCTCAAGTGATGTTGGTATTTTTTCAAGCCCTATGATCTCGGTATTTTTGTTAATTATTTTCGTTGCGGTCTTAGCAAGTGTTACGCCGAAAAAAGTTTTGAGCTTGAAAGATAAACGTTTTCTGTTCTCAATGTAATCATCCGTTATTTTTTTGCTCTGTTCAGGCGTGAGAACGGGATCGTTAAGCTCAACTTTATTATGAAACTGTCCGCTTTCGGCAAATTTTTTAATATTTTCAATAACGGCCTTGCGGTCTTTTCCTATTAACATAATCTTATTTTAACTCCTTTTTCGTAAAGCTTTTTAAAGGTAATTTCCTGGTTTGGAATCTCTATCGTTTTTTGAACAAGTGCATTAAAGCAATTTTTATCAGTGGCTTTTTTATCATCGGTATGCGAATTTTTGCGAGCTTTGATCTCTTCAATATAACCGCTATCCTCAGCGTATTCCCAAAAAAGGTTTTCATATTGCACTCCACTATAACACCAGGGCTTTGAATAGAGGTTATAATGAATTATATTTGTATGCTCTAAAAGAGGTCTTGAGGCATTGGGCATAGTGTTAAAGGATTTGTCAAGATAATATATTTTTCCGTTGCACATTGCATTAAGATAATCCTGATCAGGCGCTACGGTGTCAAAATGATAAGTGTTTAAAAGATTAAGAAAATGTCCTTCAAGATCACATTCTCGCAGCTTTTTCAGATTCATTAAAAGAACACCTGAATTTATATATTCTCCTTTTTTTATACCAATGGCATTTTCCGTATAAGCAACCAATGGTGGAGCGTCCTGAATAGATAAATCGTTGCAGGCACCAATTAAGTTATCACCGATGTTTATATCGTAAAGCTCTGCAATATCGCTTGTTATAACCACATCGCTGTCAATATAAATTCCTTTATCGTATTGAGGAAACATTGCCGGAATAAATAAGCGGAAATATATTGCAAGGGTGAAATAATTAAGAACGAAAGAATCACTGTTAAGCAGTTGGTTCATATCTTGCATTGGCGTAAGCTCGATTAAGAAATTTTTCTGCTCCAAAGCTTTTAACCTTTTTATGTTTTCCTCATTTAAGTCTCGATGGAGAACGATGGCTTTATATTGTCTTTCAGGCGAAGAATTTTTTATTGCAGAGGTAAGCGCCACAGCTAAAAACGGTGCATAGTTATCGTCAATGGAAAAAAATATTGGAATCTCGTTTGTCATTTTTATTACTCCTTTATTAGGCTTCATTGCCGTTTTCGATGAGATCATTATAAATTCATCAACGGAAAAAATAAACCTATTTGTGGGAGAATGAGCTCTACAATTTAAAACCATAGCAGTAGAGTAAAAAAACTGCAACTCTCCTGATAGTAGAATTGAAAAAAAGCACCTTGTTTTAAAACAAAGTGCTTCAGAGCACTGACAAACCCCTGCAAACACAAACCCCTGCAAAAATTTTGCAGGGGTTTGTTTCCATCGTTGCATTTCACTTGCAAAATGCGGTCATTTACGTCTGTGTAAACTCCCTTTTTTGCAAGTTCAGCGCCTTGG
>JAZNSH010000032.1:0-11010 GCA_045591115.1 Clostridia bacterium | reverse complement strand
CAACGGTTTAAAATGCCATTTTTGCCCATCTCTGCGTTACTTACACAGGGAAATACGTCCTGTATGTCCCTGTGCAAGTGCCTTGATATGAACAAAAATTGCTATTTTAAACTTCTGCGAACCCAAAGGAACTGATTTTGTGATAGAAAACGGCTCGCGAAGCGAAGGAATACCGGGCGTATTTCAAGCGACAAGAGTCGTTTTGTGCGCAAAAGCAGTCCTATTGGGCGTTATGGGTTCGATTCCCTTCGGCTATACCTATATAAAAGACGAAGAATCGCCTCAAATTTTTCAATATGAGTTGTTTGAAAAAGACGGTTTTACATATTATTCACTGAAAACTGATAATGAGGATACTCTTATGCGTTATAATGCTGACGGCGTATGTGAGGTTATAAATGAAAACACGTGGGTAAAATCACTTGGATATAATAAAAAATTTAACCTTGATGACGATTTTGCCGCACTTCAAAACCTTGAAAACGAAAAAGAATTAAGCGATGGAATTGTTCGGTACAACGGGAAAGAATATTCTTCAAAAAAATTGCAGATAAGTGAAGATTATATAATTGATTTTGTGTCGGAAAATGATGAAGATAAGGTCATAATAACCATTCATAGACAAGGTCAAACCGCAGTAAACATTTTTGGAAATTTTGTTTGTGCTGATTTGCCCGATGAAAAAAGTCGTTTTTATGATGTTATCGGTCTTAAAAAGAATGAAAACGTTTTTTCATATTATATGTTAAGCGATTCTATGATGCCTACCCTTGAAAGCGAAAAGATTTATTGCGTTGAAAAAACGGAAAACGCCCCTGAAAAAGGTGATATCGTGCTTGCATATGCACCTGAATATGAGGTCTATATATTGCACCGTGTTATCAATATTACGCCTCAAGGCTATATACTTAAAGGCGATAAAAACGAAAGCCCTGACGATATAATTTTTGCAAAAGAAAACATAATCGGTATTTTAAAATAACAAAATACCATATGATACGTTAAAATATGATATAACGTCTAATTGCTTTAAATCATTTGACAAAGTTATATGTTTCAAAGTATAATATCGTATTATATAGAAAGATTATGTTAAGGAGGTTTTTATATGAAAACTGATCTTGTAAAAGATATATATGCCTCTATGGAAGCAAAGCACGTTACCGTTGCAGGTTGGGTGCGCACCATAAGAGCAAGTAAGGATTTTGGCTTTATTGAGCTTAATGATGGTACAACACAGAAAAATATTCAGATAGTGTTTGATCGCAAGCTTGATAACTTTGATGCGGTTGAAAAGCAGAACGTTTCTGCTTGCCTTATCATCGAGGGCGACGTTGTTCTTACACCGGATGCACGTCAGCCACTGGAGATTCACGCAACAAAAATTGATATTCACGGCACAAGCGAGCCTGATTTTCCCATTCAGAAGAAAAAACATTCCTTTGAATATTTAAGAACAGTTGCTCACCTTCGCCCAAGAACAAACACCTTTACCGCAGTATTCCGTGTTCGTTCGGTTTTGACCTTTGCTATTCATAAGTTCTTGCAGGATAACGGCTTCGTTTACGTTGCAACACCCTGCGTAACGGCAAGTGATTGCGAAGGCGCAGGCGAGGTTTTCCGCATTTCCACTATGGATGTTGATAATCCTCCCCGCACTGAGGAAGGCGCAGTTGACTGGTCAAAGGATTTCTTTGGCAAGCAGGCTTTTATGACTGTTTCAGGTCAGCTTAACGTTGAACCCTTCTGTTGGGGCTTCAGAAAGGTTTATACCTTCGGTCCCTGCTTCCGTGCTGAAAACAGTAATACTCCCCGCCACGCTGCGGAGTTCTGGCAGGTTGAGCCTGAAATGGCTTTCGCTGATCTTAACGATCTTATGGATACCATTGAAGCACTTTCAAAGTACGTTATTAAGTATGTTCTTGAACATTGTCCCGATGAACTTAACTTCTTTGATAAGTTTATGGAAAAAGGTCTTATCGAAAAACTTAACCACACCGTTGAAAGCGATTTTGCACGCATAACGTATCGTGAAGCCTTGAAGATCCTTAACGAGTCCGGCGAACATTTCGATATTCCTGCAGAATGGGGCACAGGCATCCAGACCGAGCACGAAAAATATCTTGCTGACGTTGTTTTCAAGCGTCCCGTATTTGTTACCGATTATCCCAAGGAGTGCAAGAGCTTCTATATGCGTCTTAATGATGATAACGAAACTGTTGCCGCTACCGACCTTCTTTTCCCCGGCCTTGGCGAAATCGTTGGTTCATCACAGCGTGAAGAGCGTTATGACGTTTTAATGAAGCGTATTGATGAACTTGGTCTTAACCCCGATGATTATTCCTGGTATATGGATCTCCGCAAGTACGGCTCCTGCCAGCACAGTGGATTTGGTATGGGCGTTGAGCGTATGATGCGCTACATTACCGGTATGGAAAACATTAGAGATGTTATTCCTTATCCTAGGACTCCCAATTCCGCCGAATTTTAAGTCGAGCGCGAGAATTCCCCGAAATCAACCCCTTGCAAATGCAAGGGGTTTTTCTGTGTTACGGACGGGATAAAAACTCGGTCATTTACGTCTTTGTAAACTCCCTCGCTTTTACCCATCCGTGCCTTGAATTTCGGGTTTTCTCGCACTCTTAAGTTGGGCGGGTTAAAGCTCCATCGGCTTTAATCACTTATTTACCTGATTTTCAAGCTTTTTTGCACTGCTTAGTGTAAACTAAAACCCCTGCAAACGCAGGGGTTTTAGTTATTTCACTATCACTAACTGCTGACCGGGATAGATGGTATAATCGCTTTCAATATAGTTATATGCCATAATGTCCTCAACAGAAATGCCGTTTGCTTTGGCGATCTTATATAGCGTATCACCGGGGCGCACAACGTAGATAAAGGCTTTTTCGGGCGGAATGGGAATGGTGATAACTGAGCCGATGGGAATGTTGCGCACGTCAGTTATCTGTGGGTTAAGCGCTAAAATATTGCCCGTTGTTGTGTTATATTCCTTAGCAAGCAGATAAACCGTATCACCGCGCCGCACCTTGTGCCGTTTATATGTCATATTATTTAAGATAGGCTCAGGCTCGCTTTCAACTTGAGCTTCTGCATTGGCGGGAACGTCTGTGCAACCGCATTGGCGTTTTACAAGCTCGGCAATCTGATAGAATTCCTCCGTTACGGGTATTTCTATTATCTGCCCGATTGAGAGTATATCGGGATTTTCAAGATTATTCAATTCAATAAGCGTGTTAAGCGGCACGTTAAACTTAAGGGCGATGGAAAATAGCGTGTCGCCTTCCTCTACTATGTAATCAAATCTGCGTGTTAACATAAAAAACCTCCTTTTTTTATTACTTTATGCAAAAAGGAAGTTAAATGTTAATGAAATCGGCTTGCCATTTTCTTTTTTTAAGAGTATAATATATAAAAACCAATTTAAGGAGATATATACAAATGGCAGAAAATGTATTGGACACTCTCAAGGCTCGCGGCTTTGTAAAACAGATCACCTTTGAGGAGGATCTGTATAAACTTTTAGGCAGTGAAAGCGTGCCCTTCTACGTTGGCTTCGATCCTACGGCAGACAGTCTTCACGTTGGCCATTTTCTTGTGCTTATGGCAATGGCACATATGCAGAGGGCAGGTCACAAGCCCATCTGCCTTATCGGTGGCGGTACTGCATTCGTAGGCGACCCCAGCGGAAGAAGTGATATGCGTTCAATGATGACAAAGGAAACTATCCGCCACAACGTTGAATGTTTTAAAAAGCAGATCTCAAAGTTCATTGATTTTACTGATGATAAGGCTATTATGGTCGATAACGGCGATTGGCTTTTAAACCTTAACTTCGTTGAATTTATGCGTGATATCGGTGTGTACTTCTCAGTTAACCGAATGATCACCTTTGAATGCTTCAAAAAGCGTATGGAAAAGGGTCTTACCTTCCTTGAGTTCAGCTATATGCTTATGCAGAGCTATGACTTCTTGATGCTCTACCAGAAGTACGGCTGTAAGCTTGAGCTTGGCGGTGATGATCAGTGGGCAAATATGCTTGGCGGTGCAGATCTTATCAGAAGAAAAGAGCAGGAAGATGCTTTTGCAATGACCTTTACTCTTTTAACTAAATCCGATGGAACAAAGATGGGCAAGACTGCAGGCGGTGCAGTATGGCTTTCAGCAGAAAAAACTTCACCTTACGATTTCTATCAGTATTGGAGAAACGTTGATGATGCTGACGTTGAAAAGTGCTTAAAGCTTCTTACATTTATGCCTTTAAATGAAATTGAGGAGCTTTGCAAATATAAGGATGAAAGAATCAACCTTGCAAAAGAGCGTCTTGCTTTTGAGGTTACAA
Source organism: Clostridia bacterium (assembly GCA_045591115.1). Taxonomy (GTDB): domain Bacteria; phylum Bacillota; class Clostridia; order Christensenellales; family QALW01; genus UMGS1322. Next base: position 6,650 of record JAZNSH010000032.1, on the reverse strand, counting down.
AGATCGTTCATTCTGAAGAGGATGCCCAAAAAGCTCAGGCGGCTGCAAAGGCTGCATTTGGCGGCAACAGCGATGATATGATCGCTATGGAATTAACACGTGAGCAGGTTTCCGTTCGCGTAACAGAGCTTCTTATTACTTCAGGCATCACAAAGAGCATCGGTGAGGGCAGACGTCTTATTGAAGGCGGTGCGGTTTCCGTTGATGATGTAAAGATCACCGACGTTAACGCTTCCGTTCCTGAAGAAATTATTTCAAAGGGTGAATTTATTCTCCACAAGGGCAAAAAGGTTCACCAGAAGATTCAGGTAAAATAATGTATAAAACTATAGCTGAAAAGGGCGAATTCGAGCAGGTGATAAACAAGTCAACGTTTATCGCCTGTGCTTTTCATATAGAAAGTGAAGAAGAAGCCCAGGAATATATTTTAAAAGAGAAGAAAAAATATCCCGATGCCCGTCACTGCTGTTGGGCGTATCTTTTAGGCGATAAAAAGGATATTATGCGCTATGCTGATGACGGTGAGCCTCAGGGCACCGCAGGTCAGCCGATACTTCAGGTGTTGGTGAAAAAGGATATAACCAACGTGCTGGTTACCGTAACACGCTATTTTGGCGGAATCTTGCTTGGTGCAGGCGGTCTTACACGGGCATACTCCTCCTCTGCCGCAGGAGCGGTGGATGCAACGGGCATTAAAACGATGATAATGTCCAAAAAAGCACTTGTATCTGTTGATTACACCACCTTTTCACGCATTGAAAAGACCTTGCGGGCAAGCGATTATATTTTAATTGAAAACATTGAATATCTTGATAAGGTTAATCTTTATCTTACTGTAAAAGAGGACGATTTTGAAAAGCTTTCCGATTATTTCGTTCAGGTAACGGGCGGAAAAACGGAGGCTCAAGAGATAGAAAAGCTCTATCTGCCTTGGAACGAATAAGAGGTGTGTTTTTTTGCGTGCAGTAGATATGACAAAGGGGAATATTGCAAAGCAACTGCTGTTGTTTGCTGTTCCCATATTGCTTACAAATCTGTTGCAGAATTTATACAATGCGGCAGACTCCTTTATTGTTGGCAGATTTTGTGATGGCAACGGTCTTGCGGCAGTAGGAACGACCGAGGCAATATGTAATTGCCTTATAGGCTTGTTCTTAGGTATTGGTGCAGGTATAAGCGTTATAGTTTCCCGTGCCTTTGGCGAAGGAAATGTAAAGAAGGTGCATTATGCAGTCCATAACGGCATTGCCTTAAGCCTTGTCTGCGGTATTGTCGTTTCAGTTTTGGGCTTTGTTTTTTCGCCTCAGTTACTTACGCTTATTCAGGTGGAACCGTCAAGTGAAATGTTTAGTGAGGCACTTAAATATCTGAGAATATATTTTGCAGGCGCGCTGTTCCTTGTTGTATATAATATCGGTGCAGGAATCCTGCGTGCCGTAGGCGATTCAAGGCATCCTTTGATATTTCTTTGCATTTCTGCAGTAACAAACGTTGTTCTTAACACCGTGTTTATTGCGGTGTTCGGCTGGGGCGTTGCAGGTGCGGCAATAGCAACGGTGATAAGCCAATTTGTTTCGGCGGCACTTGTTATTATTACCTTGATAAGAAGTGATGGTGCTCATAAGCTTTTCATAAAGGAAACTGCTTTTCATAAGCCGTCATTGATAAGCTCTTTGAAGATAGGCGTGCCTACGGGTTTACAAAGTATGGTTATCAGCCTTTCAAACGTTATCATCCAAGCCTTTGTTAATTCTTACGGACCTGCGGCAGCGGCGGGGTCATCAGCGGCAACTAAGGTTGATAACTTTATTCTTCTTATTTCTCAAAGCTTGTCCCTTGCACTTATGACCTTTGTAGGACAGAATATTGGCGCAGGAAACATTAAACGTGCAAAGCGAGGCACTGCCGTTTCCGTTGGGCTTTCAGTGTGCCTTATGCTCATCTTCGGAGTTGTAACCACCATTTTCCGTGAAAGCATTGTAGCGGTATTCGTTGATAAAAATGATGCTGACTTTGATCAAATAGTGTATTACGGCGCAATGAAGGTGTTTTTTGTATCGCTTCCGTATTTTATAGTGGGGATAAACGATAATCTTTCATCATTTCTCCGCGCCACGGGCAAGGCGACTGTGCCAATGGTAACTTACATAACAATAATGTGTATTTTCAGAATTTTGTGGATATTCTTCTTCAGATTCTGGGTTCCCGGCATTGATACTGAATCCTTAAGCAGTATATTTATTATATACCCCATAACCTTTGTGCTTACGGCAATAACTCTTTCGGTATATTATTTTATGGGTGGATGGAAAAAGAACTTAATAAAAAAATGCTGAAAAGTTAAATTTCAGCATTTTCTTCTATACCCATAAAACTTTTATAGCTTGCAAAATTTGCTCCGGAAAATAAAAAGTGATCAAGAAATTCAATATTCAAATATTTAAAAGCCTTTCTTATAACCTCAGTAGTTTCAATATCTGCGATTGAAAACGTAACGTTGCCGCTTAAATGGTTGTGGGCAAGAACATACCTTGAAGCTCCTGATTTTAACACTTCAGCCACAATTGACGGCACATTTATATTAGCTGAGGCCGTCGTACCTTCAGAGTGACGTATAAGGCGGATGAGGCATAAATGAGTATCCAAGCAAAGAACGTAAAAAGCTTCATTTGTTTCCTTAGCAAATATCGGCATCATATATTCCTTTACGGCCGCTGCATTTTTCAGGGGAATGCGTTTTTTGAACTTGCTTTCCTGATATGGCGCGAAAACTGCAGGAAAGAGCTTTAAGAGAGTCGCACCCTTTTTTGTAATATAAGGAAACTTTACTAAATCCGCAACTTCGGCATCCATTACTCCTGCAAGAGAGCCAAATCTGTTGATAAGCTCGTGGGCAAGATCGTTAACATCTCTGCGTGGAACTATGTAAGTTAATATGATCTCCAAAATCTGGTGGTCAGTTTTTCCTTTTAAGCCGGCTTCTAAAAAACTATCGCGAATACGCTCGCGGTGACCATCGTGAATACCCATTGATTTCTCCAATACACTTATTTATTGAGTATAGTATAACATAAAAACAGAGCTTTATCAACAAAAACTGTACTTATTTTTATATTTGTGTTATACTTTAAAAAAGGAGTTGTTTTAATATGAAAGCAAAAGGAAAGTTTTGGCTTGCTCTTACGATTTTCAGCCTTATGGGGCAGATAGCGTGGGTCGTTGAAAATATGTATTTCAACGTGTTCATATATAAAATGTTCAATGCTTCGGCGGCTGATATATCCAATATGGTAATGGCTTCGGCAGTAACGGCAACGCTCACAACTGTTTTTATGGGTGCATTGTCAGATAAAATCGGCAAAAGAAAGCTGTTTATTTGTTTGGGTTATATTTTGTGGGGTATATCTATATTCAGCTTTGTATTGTTGACGTTTGGCAAAACCTTCGGTATGACGGTGGCGGCAATGGCGGTAGGCGTAAGCCTTACTATCATTCTTGATTGTGTTATGACCTTTTTCGGCTCAACTGCAAACGATGCCGCCTTTAACGCTTGGCTTACCGATTCAACTGATTCATCCAACAGAGGCAAGGCAGAAGGCATAAACGCAATGATGCCACTTGTAAGCATCCTTGTGGTGTTTGGCGGATTTATGTTTTTTGATCTCGATCAGGGATCAAGCTGGACGGTTATTTTCGCAATTATAGGTACTCTTGTAACATTGATCGGCATTCTTGGTTTCTTTATAATAAAAGAGCCTGAAATAACGCCCACAAGGGATTCATATTTCGGAACTATTTTATATGGATTCAGACCGTCAACAGTAAATAGAAATAAAAAGCTTTATTTTAACTTGCTTGGCTTTGCAATATTTAATATTTCCATTCAGATTTTTATGCCATATCTGATAATTTATTATGAGAAGACTCTGAAAATGGACAATTACGTGCTTATTATGGCGCCTGCGATCATAATCGCATCCGTTGTAACAGCCTTGTGGGGCAGAGTTTACGATAAGAAAGGTTTCACTTTCTCAGGTCGCTTTGCAATATTGATGCTGGCGATGGGGTACGTTATTCTTTATTTCACAAAAGCGATAGCTCCCGTGTTCATCGGCTCCCTTTTGATGATGAGCGGATATCTTGCAGGAATGACAGTTTTCGGCGCTTCTGTGCGCGATAATACGCCTAAGGGCGCATCGGGCAGATTGCAAGGAATCAGAATTTTTTCTCAGGTGTTGGTGCCGGGGGTGGTAGGTCCCTTTATCGGTAAAACGATTCTTGAAAATGCGGAAACTGTACCTAATAATGACGGCACCTTTTCCTTCCTGCCAAATGAAAACATTTTTCTTGCATCGCTGATCGTTTTGGTGTTGGTGATCCCGTTCTTTTTAAAGAAGAAGGAGAGATAATATGACCACTCGTGAAAAATGGATAGACGTAATGAAAAAAATTGCCTTGCCCGTGATTGATAGCTTGGCAAACGAAGGGCTTAATGAAGCTTTTCCGAAGGATTTTCATGAGGATAGGGCGGATTTCAGGTGCCTTGAGGCCTTTGGAAGAACTATGTGCGGTATCGCACCTTGGCTTGAATTAAAGGATGTGCAGGGCAAAGAAAGGCTTTTTCAGGGAAATATGCGTAATCTTGCACGGCGAGCCATTGATAAGGCAACAAACCCTGAATCAAAGGATTTTATGAATTTCTGCGAGGGTCAGCAACCGCTTGTGGATACGGCATTTCTTGCTCACGCAATTGTCAGAGCGCCTGAGGAGCTTTATTTTAAGCTTGATGAAAAGGTTAAAAACAATCTTAAAAGCGCGCTTAAATCATCAAGGGTTTTAAGAACCTATGAAAATAACTGGGTGCTTTTCGGTGCGATGGTTGAGGCGGCACTTTATATAATGGGTGAGAAAATAGAAAAAAGCCGAGTTGAAGATGCATTGAACAGATTTAATGAAAAATGGTATTTAGGTGACGGCGTTTACGGTGACGGTGTTCACTTTGCCTTTGATTATTATAACAGCTTTGTTATTCACCCAATGTATGTTGATATTTTAAGAACCTTTCCCCAATATAAGGAGCTGTTGCCTGAAGCTATCAAGCGCGCGTCACGCTATGCGGCTATTCAGGAGAGGATGATCGCCCCTGACGGAACTTATACTGTTATCGGCAGATCCTCCACCTATCGCTTTGGTGCATTTCAGCTTCTCTCACAAAGTGTGCTTCAAGACTTTTTGCCTGAAAGCATTGCACCTGCGCAAGTACGTTCAGCGTTAACGGCGGTGATTGAAAAATGCATTGAAGGCGGTATGTTTGATGAAAATGGCTGGCTCAGACCGGGAGTATACGGCTATCAGCCTGAGCTTGCCGAGGAGTATATAAATACGGGAAGCTTGTATCTCTGCGCTGCGGTATTTCTTGTGTTGGGGTTAAGCGAAAATCATCCTTTCTGGCAAGGTGAGGATGAACCTTGGACAAGCAGAAAAATATGGTCGGGACAAAGAGAAAAAAGTGATCATTCGGTAAATTAAAGGAGTTTTTTATGAAAATAGTTATTTTGGATGCAGATACAGTTACAAGCGGAGACGTTTCCTTAGAAAGATTTTCTGATTTCGGTGAGCTTAAAATTTACGGCTTGACCGATAAAAATCAGGTAGCAGAGCGCATTAAGGATGCGGATATAGTTATTACCAACAAAAATCAGCTGAATGCCGAAAATATGAAGGATGCCAAAAGCTTAAAATATATCGGCTTGTTTGCAACGGGGTATAACAATATCGATACGGAATATGCAAAAAAAAATAATATCGTTGTGTGCAACGCGCCCGGGTATTCAACTGAAGCCGTTGCTCAGCACACCATTGCCTTTATCCTTGCCATTTTGGACAGAGTGGGGGAATATAACGAAACAGTTAAAGAGGGGGACTGGATAAAAAGCAGAACCTTTTCTTACTTCCCATTACCCTTAAGCGAGCTTTCGGGAAAAACCATAGGCATCGTTGGTTACGGTTCCATCGGTAGGCGCGTAGGCGATATTGCAAAGGCGTTTAATATGCGCGTGCTTGTAAATAACAGGAGCAAGGTCAATGATGATTCCGTTTCTCAGGTATCCTTTGATGAGCTTTTGGAAAAATCCGATATAGTGACTCTTCATTGCCCGTTAAATAAGGATTCGGAGAATATAATGAACGAAGAAGCCTTCAAAAAAATGAAGGACGGTGCTATATTTGTGAACACCGCCCGCGGAGGAATGGTTGACGAGGTTGCCTTGAGAAATGCTCTTGAGAGCGGTAAGCTTTTAGGTGCGGGAATTGACGTTTTAAGGCAAGAGCCTATGGATAAGGATTGTCCCTTATATAATGCGCCAAACTGTTATATAACACCGCACATTGCCTGGGCAGGCAAGGAAACAAGATTAAGGCTTTTGGATATTGTTTATAATAACATAAAGGCATTTTTAGACGGAAAGCCACAAAATACAGTAATGTAAAAAACTCCCTATAGGGAGTTTTCAGAGCACTGACAAACCCCTGCAAACACAAACCCCTGCAAAAATTTTGCAGGGGTTTGTTTCCATCGTTGCATTGATACTATAGCACGCGTAAAGGAGTTCGCCTCAAATGCTGTATCAGCGTTGCTTTCGGGTTTGTCG
>JAZNSH010000031.1:0-23645 GCA_045591115.1 Clostridia bacterium | reverse complement strand
AACATTTTCGGTCGGAGAATTTTAAAGGAATAAATTTTTGAAGGATGCGCGGCGAAAACGCAGGCAATACGAGTGGAGTATTGCCGAGTATTTCAACAAAGCAGACACGGAAATTTATCCTTTAAAATCGGACTCCTTTGCACGCGCTATAGTATATAGCAAAATGCGGTCATTTACGTCTGTGTAAACTCCCTTTTTTGCAAGTTCAGCGCCTTGGCTTGCAAGGGTTTCTCGAACTCTGGCAGCCTGCTGACTTTGTCAGCAGACTGAACAGACTTTTTGTCTGTTCTTTTTTCTTGACTTGGCATAACGTCTATGATAAAATTTTAATCTGAGGTGATAAAATGAAAATTGAAGAAATAGATAAAAATTTTGCGGCAGCATCCTTTGAAGGATTGGATATTGAGTGGTATGATATAAGAAAAGCTCCTTTTAAGATTTACGGACTTCTTGATGATGGCAAACAGTTTCTTCGTATGCCCACCGAAATTGCTGAAAAGGTTAGTGATGGCGTAAACACGCTTAGTAAATGCACTGCGGGCGGCAGAGTTCGCTTTGCATCTGATTCTCCGTTCATTGCTATTGCTGTTGAACAACCGGATTTCTGGATTGGTCCTCATATAACGGCTTTAGCTTCCGGTGGCTTTGATCTTTATTGTGATGATGGCAGAAATAAAGGCTTTGTTGGTTCATTTCAACCTGACTGCAGTATTAAAAAAACGAGAAACGTAGTGCGTATGACAGGTCGCGATTGGGAAAAAGGCGTACATAATTATACCATAAACTTTCCACTTTATGCAGGGGTGAACGATGTATACGTAGGAATTAAAAGAGGTTCATCTCTTTTTGAGGGTAAGGATTATGAGAATAAATTGCCTATTGTTTATTATGGATCATCAATTACTCAGGGCGGATGTGCATCACGGCCCGGAACTTGCTATCAAAATTTAATTTGTACTGAAAATAATATTGATTATATAAACCTTGGCTTTTCGGGAAGTGCAAAGGGTGAAGACGTTATGGCAGAATATATTGCATCTCTGCCAATGAGCATTTTTGTTTATGATTACGATCATAATGCACCTGATGCGGATCATTTAAAGAAAACTCACGAAAGGTTTTTGCGGATAATAAAGAATAAGCATCCAAACGTTCCCGTAATAATGCTTTCCAAGCCTACTCTTAATGTTAATGATTATCAGGACAATGATCGAAGACAGATAATTATTGATACATATAATAAATTAAAGGCTGAGGGAGATAATAACGTTTACTTTATTGATGGCTATGAAATGCTTAAAGGTGAGTTTGGCAATGAATGCCTTGTTGACTATTGCCACCCAACCGATTTGGGTTTTTCACGAATGGCATCAGCTATATTAAAAGTTTTAAAGCAAATTTTATAATAATGAATATGCATTTTTAATGAAATATACATTAAAAATGCATATTTTTGCATTTAAAAGTGAATATTATGCATAAAAAATAATTTTTTTAGAATTTTTATGCAAAAACAGTTGACAAAAAAACAAATGCTGATATAATAAGCACATAAAAATTGTTTCAGAGGTTTTAGTATGAACAAAGAGAATATTAAAAAAGTTGTTCTTGCTTATTCCGGAGGTCTTGATACGTCTATCATCATCCCTTGGCTTAAGGAGAACTATAATAATTGTGAAGTTATCGCTGTTTCAGGTAACGTGGGTCAGGCTGATGAGCTTGAGGGCCTTGAGGAAAAGGCTATTAAAACCGGTGCATCAAAGCTTTATGTTTTAGATCAGACAGAAGAATACGTTGATGAATATATTATTCCGACAATGAAGGCAGGCGCAGTATATGAAGATTATCTTCTCGGCACAAGCCACGCCCGTCCTTGTATTGCAAAGGGACTTGTTGAGATTGCATTAAAGGAAAACGCTGATGCTATCGTTCACGGTTGCACAGGCAAAGGTAACGATCAGGTTCGTTTTGAACTTGCAATCAAGCACTTCGCACCTAATATGCCTATAATCGCTCCTTGGAGAGAGTGGGATATTAAATCAAGAGAAGAAGAGATCGATTATGCAGAGGCTCATAACATTCCTTTAAAGATAAACAGAGAAACCAACTATTCAAAGGATAAAAATCTCTGGCACCTTTCACATGAGGGTATGGATCTTGAGGATACAGGCAACGAACCTCAGTATGAGAAGCCCGGATTCCTTGAAATGGGTGTTTCGCCTATAATGGCACCCGATAAGCCAACCTATATTGAGCTTGAATTTGAAAAAGGTATTCCCGTTGCACTTGACGGCAAGAAGATGACTGCAAAAGAGATCATCTTAAAGCTCAATGAAATCGGTGGTGCCAACGGTATCGGTATAATTGATATCGTTGAGAATAGACTTGTAGGTATGAAGTGTAGAGGTGTTTATGAAACTCCCGGCGGAACAATCCTTTACAAAGCACACAACGTTCTTGAAACTATCTGCCTTGATAAGATGACAATGCACGAAAAGCAGAAGCTTTCAATTACCTTTGCTGAACTTGTTTATAACGGCCAGTGGTTCACGCCTTTAAGAGAAGCATTAAGTGCTTTCGTTGATAAAACTCAGGAAAGAGTCACCGGTAAGGTTCGCCTTAAGCTTTATAAAGGTAATATGATCAATGCAGGTGTTTGGAGTCCCTATTCACTTTATTCTGAAGAAATCGCGACCTTTGGCGAAAGCGATTATGATCAGAAGGATTCACAAGGCTTTATTAACCTTTACGGTCTTCCCATTAAGGTTCAGGCTATTGTTGACGGTAAAAAATAGGAGATAAGTATTATGGCAAAAATGTGGGCAGGAAGAACTTCCGGTCAAACAGAAAAAATTGCCGATGACTTTAATTCCTCAATACATTTTGATTCAAGAATGTATAAGCAAGATATTATGGGAAGTATGGCACACGCCGCAATGCTTGGGGAAAAGGGAATAATCACTCCCGATGAAGCAAGCACATTGATTTCAGGTCTTGGCGAAATACTTTCCGATCTTGAAGACGGCAAACTTGAATTTGATATGGAATGTGAAGATATCCATATGTTTGTTGAGCAGGAATTAACAAAGCGTCTTGGTGATGTTGGTAAAAAGCTCCACACCGCAAGAAGCCGAAACGATCAGGTTGCCCTTGATATAAGAATGTATTTGAGGGATGAAACCGACACCATAATAAGTTATATCAGAAGCCTTATTTCATCAATAAGTGAAAAGGCTGAAGAATATAAAAAAACTATTATGCCGGGATATACGCATCTTCAGAGAGCGCAACCCATAACCTTTGGGCATCACTTAATGGCATACGCAATGATGTTTTTAAGAGATGTTGACAGATTCTTGGATGTGCGACGAAGAATGAACGTTTCTCCCATCGGCTCCTGCGCGTTGGCAGGTACTACCTATGATACTGACCGTGAGTTTGAAGCAGAAAAACTTGGCTTTGACGGCATCTGTCTTAATTCTATTGACGGCGTTTCCGATAGAGATTTTTGCTTGGAGATGCTCTCTGCGATAGCAATTACGATGATGCACTTATCAAGATTTTCAGAAGAAATTATTTTGTGGTCCAGCTGGGAATTTAAGTTTGTTGAGCTTTCTGACAGCTTTACAACCGGTTCTTCAATAATGCCGCAGAAGAAAAATCCTGATATGGCAGAGCTTGTCCGAGGAAAAACGGGCAGAGTTTACGGTGATTTAATGGCACTTTTAACAACTCTAAAGGGAATACCACTTGCATATAATAAAGATATGCAGGAGGATAAAGAAAGCATCTTTGATGCTTGTGACACCTTGAAAATGTGCCTTCAGGTATTCGCACCGATGATCAAAACGATGAAAGCGAACACCGAAAATATGAAAAAAGCCGCACAAAAAGGCTTTATAAATGCAACAGATCTGGCTGATTATCTTGTTAAAAAGGGGATGCCTTTCAGAAGCGCCTATAAGATTTCAGGTGAGCTTGTTGCAAAATGCATCAAAGAAGATAAGGTTCTCGAAACTTTGACTTTAGAAGAATACAAGGAGTTTTCGGAGCTCTTTGAAAGTGATCTCTATAATGAGATTGACCTTGTAACCTGTGTTGAAAAGCGAATCAGCAAGGGTGGAACGGGCTTTAAGTCAGTTGAGGAACAAATAAATTATGTTAACCAAAAAAATAATATATAAATTAAGAAAGAGGTTATTTATTATGAAAAAGTTTTTAGCAATTATGATGGCAATGTTAATGATCGTGGCTTGCTTTGCAGGCTGCGGAACCGAAGAGAACACCACAGATCAGGGTGAACAGAACAACAATCAGAATGTAACACCTAACGATGATGCAACAGCAAAGAAAAAGCTTACAGTTGCAACAAGCCCCGATTTCCCTCCCTTTGAGTCCTATGATGACAACGGTAATGTAATCGGTATTGAAATCGATATTCTTAATCTCATTTGTGATGAGCTTGGCTATGAGCTTGATCTTCAGACAATGAACTTCGATGCAGTTCTTGCAGGCGTTAGCACAGATAAGTACACAGTTGGTGCTTCCGGTATTTCTGTAACACCTGAACGTGAAGAAAATATGCTCTTTACTGATCCTTACTGCCTTGCAGCTCAGGCAATCGTTGTTATTGAAGGCAGCCCCATTAAGTCAAAGGCTGATCTTGAAGGCAAGAAGGTTTCAGTTCAGTTAGGCACAACTGCTCAGGACTACTGCACATCAAACGGTTACGAAGTTGATGCTTATGAAGCAAATGCTGATGCACAGACTGCTCTTGTTACAGGCAAAGTTGATGCTTGGGTAATCGATGACCTTACAGCTGCTGAGATGGTTGAAGTATTCAATGCAGAAAATTCAGCAACAAAGCTTATTGTTCTTGATGAAGCAATGACAACCGAACCTTATGCTTTTGCTCTTGCAAAGGGCAACGAAGCTCTTGTTGAAGAGTTAAACACCGCTCTTAATAAGCTTGTTGAGGACGGCAAAGTTGAAGAACTTTTTGATAAGTATTATGCACCCTATACTTCACCTATTGAAGAATAATTTTTAAAATTAAAATTCGGAAGGGATAGCGAATATACGCTATCCCTGCCGTTATATCAGGAGAATTAAATTGAAAAAATTAAACTTGGCGCAAAGAATCAGTTGCAAAGCCTTAGCATTGCTTTTGATTACGCTTGTGTTTATCACAATATTTCCCTTAAATGCCTTTGCTGAAAATTTAGATGAATCATATAAGGCAAAAAATCTTACCGCAACCTATAATGCAACCGATGATACCGTTGATTTTAAATGGGATACACCGGAATATACACCTTATGAATTATGGCTTTGTTCAGATGAAAAGCTTAAGAAGATAGAGGATATCTCTTCAGGTTCATTTTCGTATCCTTGCACAGATGGTGGGGAAGAAAAGTATTATCTTCTTTCTGTTGCAGATGAAAACGATGATGCTGGCATAAAGTCAAACGAGGTTACGGTAAATATTCCGTATACATTTGCTTCTGTTGATGTACTTGAAGATGTAACGGTTGAAAATAATTTAACCGCAAAAGAAATTTCAAAAAAGCTTCCCAAGGAAATTTCTGTTCAGTACAACGTAGGTGATAAAACCTTATCAAGTGCGGGCAATAAAATTAAATGGGATACCAAAAACGTTGAATACGATAAGGAAAATGCAGGGGAGCAAACCATTACGATGGTTGGTACCATCACGCTTAATGATGGAGTAGTTAACCGTAACAACCTGCCTCTTGAATGTAATGTTAAGGTTAATATTAAAGCGGCAGATCCCGTTAAAATAGTTGCTGATCTTGATAATTCAGAGGTTGTTGAAAGAAAAACAAGCGAAGAACTTATTTTAAAGGTCGAAACAGAAGGTACGGTCAGCTCATATCAGTGGTATTTTAAAAAAGCCGGTGAAGCAGAAGGCACTCCTATAAATAAAGAAACCAAGGCAACTTATAGGGTAGGCGCACTTAGCCTTGATCATTCAGGAAGCTATTACTGTATTATTACCGCTAAGGACGGCACTGTATTAACTACTAAAGAAACAGAAGTAAAGGTAAATGATAAAACCTTCTTTGAAAGATTACATAGAACCTTTATCGAACAAAACGGTTTAAAGGACATTTTAAGCGGTTTAGGCAATACTCTTACTATCACAGCAGGTGCATTGATCATTGGTGTTATTATCGGTGTTATTATTGCCGTTGCAAAATATTTTTCAGAGGATGTTCCTGCATTAAAACCCATTTCCTGGCTTTGTGATATTTATGTTACGGTTATAAGGGGTATCCCTGTAACAGTTCTTTTGATTATTACCTTCTTTATTATAATGTCGTCAACCCAGAACGGCTTGATTCCCGCAATAATCACCTTTGGTATTAACTCAGGTGCATATATGGCTGAAATCATCAGAAGCGGTATTAACGCAGTTGATAAAGGACAGATGGAAGCCGGCAGAAGCTTGGGAATGACCAAAATGCAAACAATGAGTAAGATCATTTTACCTCAGGCAGTCAGATATATTCTTCCTGCAATCGGTAATGAATTTATCGCTCTTTTGAAGGAAACGTCAGTTGCAGGCTACGTTGCAGTTGAGGATCTTACCAGAATGGGTAACATTGTCAGTGCACATACTTATGATGTTATGAGTCCTCGTATTCTTGTAGCGTTAATTTATCTTGTGATTGTTGTAGTGCTTACACAAATACTTAATTTTGTAGAAAGGAGATTGGCAAAGAATGATAAGCGTAAATAATCTTCAGAAAAGCTTTGAAGGCGTAGAAGTTCTTAAGGGAATGGATGTTGTTATAAACAAAGGCGATGTTGTTTGCGTTATAGGTCCTTCAGGGTCAGGTAAATCCACCTTCCTTCGTTGCCTTAATCTTCTTGAAAAGCCTACGGGTGGAAACATCATTTTTGATGGAGATGATCTTACCGATAAAAAGGTAGATATTAACGTTCATAGGCAAAAAATGGGAATGGTTTTCCAACAGTTTAACCTTTTTCCACATATGACGGTTCTTGAAAATCTTATTTGTGCACCGGTTATGCTCAAAAAGATTCCCAAGCAGCAGGCAAAAGAAAAGGCCTTAGAGCTTTTAGGACGTGTTGGACTTGCTGATAGGGCAGATTCATATCCAAATCAGCTTTCAGGCGGACAAAAACAGCGTGTAGCTATCGTTCGTGCTCTTTGTATGGAGCCTGAGGTTATGCTTTTTGATGAACCCACAAGCGCTCTTGATCCTGAAATGGTAGGGGAGGTTCTTGACGTTATGAAAGAACTTGCCAGGGAAGGTATGACAATGGTGGTCGTTACACACGAAATGGGTTTTGCTCGTGAGGTTTCAAACAGAGTACTGTTCCTTGATGATGGTTATATTGCAGAGGAAGGCACACCTGAACAGATATTCAATGAGCCTAAATGTGAAAGACTTAAATCTTTCCTTGCTAAAGTTCTTTAAAAGAGGTTTATTATGAATTTAAAAGGAAAAAGCTTTTTAAAGCTTCTTGATTTCACTCCCGAAGAAATAAACGGTCTTATCGATTTTGCTATCAAGTTGAAAAAACAGAAAAAGGCAGGGGTTCCTCATAGACTCTGCGAAGGAAAGAGTATCGCGCTTATTTTTGAAAAAACAAGCACTCGTACCCGTTGTGCCTTTGAGGTTGCCGCCGCTGATTTAGGGATGCATCCCACTTACCTTGATCCTACCGGCTCTCAGATCGGCAAAAAGGAATCCATTGCCGACACTGCCCGTGTTTTGGGGAGAATGTATGATGGTATAGAGTACCGCGGTTTTGGTCAGGAGATAGTTGAAGAACTCAGTAAATTCGCAGGAGTTCCCGTGTGGAACGGACTTACAAACGAGTTTCATCCCACACAGATTTTAGCAGACTTTATGACCATAAAAGAACATTTTGGAAGCCTTGAAAATATCAAACTTGTATATATGGGCGACGCAAGATATAATATGGGAAATTCTTTGATGGTAGGCTGTGCAAAAATGGGTATGCACTTTGTGGCTTGCACAAATAAAAAGTATTTTCCCGATGAAAAGCTTGTTGCTGAGTGCCAAAATATCGCAAAGGAAACGGGCGCGTTTCTTGAATTTATTGAGGATGCAAAAGTTGCAACCAAAGATGCAAGTGTTATTTATACTGATGTTTGGGTGTCAATGGGCGAGCCTGACGAAGTTTGGGAAGAGCGCATAAATGATCTAATGCCTTATCAGGTGAATAGTGAAATTATGAAAAATGCAGGCCCACAGTGTAAGTTTATGCACTGCCTTCCTGCTTTCCACGATCTCAATACAACCATTGGCAAAACTATCAGCCAAAAATTCGGCATTGATTGTATGGAAGTTACCGATGAGGTTTTTGAAAGTGATGCTTCTATTGTGTTTGATGAAGCTGAAAACCGTATGCATACCATTAAAGCCATTATGGCTTCAACATTATAAAAAAATTGGCTATCAATCGATAGCCAATTTTTTAATGTCTTGTATCGTCTTTAAAACATTCGCAAAAACGTCCTGCAAAAGCGGCGGGCTCGTTGCCAATATATAAGTGAGAAATATCACCGATTCCCGATGCTCTGAAGGATGCAATACCGTCCTCGCGCTCTTCTGAAAAGAAGGTTGTTACCGATGAAGGCGGTGTAAAAGCGTGTTGCCATAAGGTGTATGGAGAACAGTTCATTAAATGGGATAACAGTACGCTTGTGAGCCCATAATGGCAAGTAAATACCAGCGTATCGTGGTTGGAAGCTGTTACCTTATAATTGAATTTGTCTCTTATGTAACCGTGTTCGGCAAGCACCTTATCAAATTCATTGCAAACGTGATTGTAACTTTCATATACGCTTGAATTTTTAATAAAATCAACGTTCATCCATTTATCGGCAATAAACAAATCCGGATAATCATTTGCAAAAGAGGGTAAAAGATCCCACGCGATCTTTTCACGGTCAAGATATGGAACTTTAATTCTGCTGTAATCGAATTCTCTCAGCCAATCACAATAGGTTGCCGTCATATTTTTTGCTATTAGGGTGGGTTCGATGGTTTTCATTGCACGACCGTATATTGAACAGAAAACTTTTGAAATATCTTCTTTTATCATTCTGTTTTTTAAAAGCTCGGCCTCAATTTTTCCTTTTTCGGTAAGTCCGTCAATAGCATAATCGGGATCACCGTGCCTGATAATAAGCAATCTCATTTTAAACCTCGTAAAAAGAAAGAACGCATATAGCGTTCTTAGAAATATGGTGGAGATAATGGGATTCGAACCCATGACCCCTTGACTGCCAGTCAAGTACTCTAGCCAACTGAGCTATACCCCCAAGCACATATTATATTATACATAAATTTTTTTGTTCGTCAATCACTTTTTGAAAAAAATACTTTGAGATTTTTCGTTTTTATAGTATAATACATTTAATGTGTTAATTTATATACAGGAGGAAAGAAAAAATGGCAAAAATTAAAATGACTACACCTATCGTTGAGCTTGATGGCGACGAAATGACCAGAGTTCTCTGGCAATGGATAAAGGAGCTTCTTATTCTCCCTTATGTTGATCTTAAAAGCGAGTATTATGATTTGGGACTTGAGTATCGTGATAAGACTGACGATAAGGTTACTGTTGAAGCTGCTGAAGCAATTAAGAAGTACGGTGTCGGCGTAAAGTGCGCAACCATTACTCCCAATGCTCAGCGTGTTGAAGAATATAATCTTAAAAAGATGTGGAAAAGCCCCAACGGTACAGTTCGTGCTATTTTAGATGGCACTGTTTTCCGTGAGCCTATTGTTGTTGATGGCATTAAACCCGTTGTTTCCAACTGGGAAAAACCCATCATTATTGCCCGTCATGCTTATGGTGACGTTTATAAAAACGTTGAATTCCGCGTTGAAGAGGGCGAAACTGCTGAGCTTGTTATAAGAGGCAAGGACGGAGAGAGAAAGGAAACGATACTTACATTTGATAAGAGTGCAGGTGTTGTTCAGGGACTTCACAATATTGATGCTTCAATCGAAAGCTTTGCACGCTCTTGCTTTGAATATGCTCTTGATAAAAAGCAGGATCTTTGGTTTGCAACAAAGGATACCATTTCCAAAACCTATGATCACCGCTTTAAAGATATTTTCAATGAAATTTATGAAAATGAATATAAGGCAAAATTCGAAAGCGCTGGCATAGAGTATTTCTATACTCTTATTGATGATGCAGTTGCTCGTGTTATCCGTTCAAAAGGCGGTTATATTTGGGCTTGCAAGAACTATGATGGTGATGTTATGTCTGATATGCTTGCAACCGCTTTCGGCTCACTTGCTATGATGACCAGTGTTCTCGTTTCACCTGATGGTAAGTATGAATACGAAGCCGCACACGGAACAGTTACAAGACACTATTATAAATACCGTGATGGCGAGGAAACAAGCACAAACTCAGTTGCAACCATCTTTGCTTGGACTGGTGGTCTTCGCAAGCGCGGTCAGCTTGATAACAATCAGGAGCTTGTTGAGTTTGCCGATAAAATGGAAAAAGCAACTATTGACACTATTGAAAGCGGAATTATGACGAAGGATCTTTATCTTCTTTCAACCTTAGAAAATAAGATTGCAGTAAACAGCCGTCAGTTCCTTGAAGCAATTAAAAATAAATTTGATCAGATGTAAGGAGAAAATAAAATGAAAATCAATGAAACCTGGGAAAATATGCAGGAGCTTTGCCAAAGCGAAATGCAGCAGCGAGAGCTTTGGAACACTTACTATATTCAGGAAACCGAAGCGTATAAGATTATTTTGGCAGAAAAGAATTTTACAATTAAGTCAACCGCAAAGGCGCTTGCTGAAAAGTTCGGTATGGAGCTTGCAATTCTTGCACCGTTCCTTGATGGTATCAACACTTCTCTTGAAAAGGAAATTGACGTTAAGGAAGTTGAAGAGGAAACAGAGCTTGAGTTAACAATTCTTCCCGAAAAGCTTTTTTATAATATGCTCAACGCAAAGGCAAAGTGGCTCTATGAATTAAAGGAGTGGAATGACGTTCTTCCTGAAGAAAAACGTACAGAAATCACTCGTTCCTGGCGTCAGGAACAGCAGGCAGTAAGTGAAAATACTGTTGGCAGAAATGATCCTTGTCCCTGTGGAAGCGGTAAAAAATATAAAAAATGCTGCGGCAAGTAATTGAGGAATACAATGTCATTTGATAAAAGCAAAATACGAAACTTTTGTATAATTGCCCATATTGACCACGGTAAATCTACTCTTGCCGATCGCCTGATAGATGAAACGGGAACGGTGAGCTCCCGTGATATGCGAGCTCAGCTTCTTGATACGATGGAGCTTGAGCAGGAGCGCGGAATCACCATAAAATCTCAGGCAGTAAGAATGTTCTATACTGCAGATGATGGTGAAGAGTATATGCTTAACCTCATCGATACCCCCGGTCACGTTGACTTTACCTATGAGGTTGAACGTTCACTTAACGCTTGTGAGGGGGCAATCCTTATTGTTGATGCAACTCAGGGCGTTGAAGCGCAGACCTTGGCTAACGTTTACCTTGCGGTAGGGCAGGATCTTGAGATTCTTCCCGTAATCAACAAGATCGACCTTCCAAGTGCAGAACCTGAACGTGTAGCACAAGAGGTTGAGGATATTATCGGTATTCCGTGTATGGATGCTCCGAGAATTTCTGCAAAAGAGGGCATAAATATTCACGAAGTATTAGAGATGATCGTTCGTGATGTTCCACCGCCAAAGGGCGATGATAACGAGCCTCTGCAAGCACTTATTTTTGACTCCGTTTATGATAACTATAAAGGCGCATTAAGCTTTGTCCGTGTTATGAACGGCACCGTTAAAGTAGGCACAAAAATAAGAATGATGCATTCTAACCATACTTTTGATGTTACTGAGGTGGGCGTTTTTACACCAAGCTACCGTGAAACGGAGTCTCTTTCTGCAGGTGAGGTTGGTTATATTTCGGCAAGCATCAAAACAGTAAGCGAAACACGTGTAGGTGATACGATTACTGATGATGAAAATCCGGCAAGTGAACCATTACCCGGTTATAAAAAAATAATGCCAACTGTTTTCTGCGGTATTTATCCTGCTGACGGAAGCGAGTATGACGATCTCCGTGATGCTTTGGAAAAGTTAGGCTTAAATGATGCTTCACTTACTTTTGAACCCGAAACATCAGCGGCCTTAGGATATGGCTTCCGTTGCGGATTCTTGGGTCTTCTTCATATGGAAATTATTCAGGAACGCTTAGAACGTGAATTTGATTTTGACCTTGTAACAACTGCGCCAAGCGTTATCTATGAGATCACCAAAACCGATGGTACGGAGCTTCGTATTGATAACCCTGCAAACCTTCCTAAGGTTGATGAAATAAAGGAAATGCGTGAGCCTATCGTTAAGGCAAATATTATGACGCCCAAGGATTATATTGGCGCCGTAATGGATCTTTGTATTGAAAAACGCGGTGAATATATCAATATGCACTATGCTGATGAAAACCGTGCCGTTCTTGAATACAGAATGCCTTTAAACGAAATTATCTATGATTTCTTTAACACATTAAAGTCCCGTACACGCGGTTATGCATCCTTTGATTATGAACTTGCAGGATATCAGGAAAGTGCCTTAGTTAAGCTTGATTTCCTTTTAAACGGCGATATGTGCGATGCGTTGTCTGTAATCGTTCACAGAGATAAAGCTTATGCCCACGGCAGAATGGTTGCCGAAAAGTTAAGAGACGTTATTCCGCGTCAGCTTTTTGAAATTCCCATTCAGGCCGCTATCGGAGGAAAGGTTATTGCCCGTGAAACTGTTCGTGCAATGCGTAAGGACGTTTTAGCTAAGTGCTATGGCGGTGATATTACAAGAAAGAAAAAGCTTCTTGAAAAGCAAAAAGAGGGTAAAAAGCGTATGCGCCAGGTTGGTAGCGTAGAAGTTCCCTCCGAAGCTTTCCTTGCAGTATTAAAACTTGATTAAAATGAGCGGATTATATATTCACATACCTTTTTGTTATAAAAAATGTTCATATTGTGATTTTGTATCCTTTGGCGGCAGAAGTGAATTTCTACCGCCATATTTATCTGCTTTAAAAAAAGAAGCCGAAAATTTTAAGGGCGAAAGGATTGAAACGGTTTTTATCGGTGGAGGTACGCCGAGTATGATGTCGCCTGAGCAAATAGAGGATCTATGCTCATTTTTGAATCAGAATTTCAATATTGAAAGCAATGCAGAATTTACAATGGAAGCGAACCCTCAATCATTGACCTTTGATAAAATTATTGCGGCAAAAAATGGGGGAGTAAACAGATTCTCAGTAGGCGCACAGAGCTTGTCTGATGAGGTTTTAAATGAATTGGGTAGGAGTCACACTCTGAAACAGTTTGAGGATGCTATTGAAAACATTAAAAAAGCTGATATTAAAAATTATAATCTTGATTTAATTTTTGCTTTGCCCGGTCAAACGCTTGAAAAATGGCAAAATACCCTCAAAAAGGCGCTGAATTATGGCTCAACCCATATTTCTTGCTATTCCCTCATAGTTGACCCTGAAACGCCTTTAGGAGCTTCTTTTGAACGAGATGAGATAACTCTGCCTGATGAAGAAACTGAACGCTTGATGTATAAAGCAATATCTGAAACGTTTTCGCAAAAAGGCATATATCAATATGAAATCTCAAACTACGCAAAAAAAGGCTATGAATGTCAGCATAATATAAACTATTGGAAATGTAATGAGTATATTGGCTTAGGTTGTGCAGCTCACTCTTATTATAACGGTATAAGATATAATAACACCTGTGACCTTCACGAATATATAAGCCAAAAAGATATTATACGCAATAAAGAAACACTTTCATTAAAAGATATGCAGGAAGAGTTTATTATGCTTGGGCTGCGTATGAATAGGGGAATAGATCTTCTTGAGTATAAAAAAAGATTTAACCTTGATTTTATTTCCGAACATAAAAACACAATTCAAAAATTAAAAAAGTTAAATCTTGTTGATTATAATGAACAATACTTTTTCTTAACAGAAAAAGGGCTTGACCTTTGCGATAGTATTGTTATAGAATTCTTTTAAAAAACAGGCCACGAAGTTTTAAAAACTTCGTGGCTTGTTTACTTGTACAATAATTGCATTTTAGTGTTTGCGCTTTAATAATACTACAATAACATACCCGATAAGAACTAAAAGGAAGCTTCCTAAAATAATTAAAGGTAAGAGCTCTGAAAAAGTTTTTTTAGGTTTATTTGAATCTTCTTTTGTTTCGTTAATATCATCATCATTTGGCACGTTTGTTTCGAAGTTACCGTTTGCATTTGTAATGTCTTCTTTGTATTCACTATTATCTAGGGTTATATCATTTTTTGAGGTAAATGAAGTTTGCTGTGAATAATCACAATATTCACACTTTCGTTCAGCAAGACCTGCTTCTAACAGAGTTGAGTCATCCAAAGAGGAGGAATCTTTAATTATTTTCCATTCGCCTAATTTGTGCTCGGTTGTTGCTAGTGTAGATGTTTCTGTTATTTCGCACTCATTGCATTTTCTTGCTTGCGTGCCCGTACTTGAACACGTTGCCGGGGTAAGAACTACCCAATCACCAAAAGTATGAGTGTGGTCACTAGTGGATTGCGGTATAATATCTTGCTGTTCAATTGTATTGCATTTTTCACAAGTTCTTTCAGAAACACCTTTTTCGGTTGGAGTTGCTTCTTTTATTGTTTTCCATTCGCCAAAGATATGTCCGGTTGCTTTTATTATTGAAATATTTGTTTTACTATCGCAAATAGAACAATGAATTGAGGATAATCCGTCTTGCGTACAAGTTGCTTCTTGGTCAATTGTAGTTGCTACGTTATATGTATGAGTGGTTTTTGCAACCGTTTTGGTTTCTGTTGCTGAACATTTTGTGCATTTTCTTTGATTTAAGCCTTCAGAAATGCAGGTAGATTTTGTTAATACTGTCCATTCTCCCCAAGTGTGGCCGTTTGAAGATACAGCTTCTGTTTTCGTTGTTTTGCAGGCTTTGCAGGTAAACGTTTTTACGCCTGAACCTGCACACGATGAGTTTTGTGTTATTTTTCCTTCATCCCAAGCGTGCCCTAATGCGGGGATTGTTCGTATGTCAGTTTTTGCGTCGCAACCCGTATGAGTACAATGTCTTGATTGACTGCCCGCTGCTGTGCACGTTGCCGATTTATCAACTACCCAAGAAAGACTGTAACTATGTGAAGACAATGGTAAAACTTCACTTTTTGTTGCTAAACATTTTGAACACATATATACTTTTTCGCCTGCTTTTGTACACGTTGAAGCATAACTCAACGTAGGTGAGTATGTGTATGAATGTCCTGTAGCGGGTATAATATATATAGAAGTTCGTGAATCGCATCTTTTACAATGCTTTGATTTTTCGCCCGGCTCGGTGCACGTTGCTACTTTATCTATCGTGTATGATGATGAATAATCATGAATTGTTTGACTGAAAGTATATTTTTTTCTTTGACCACATTTTGGACATTGAATTTCTATTGAACCACCGGTATAGCAGTTACAAGCAGTTTCGTTAATTGCAGGCCAATTGTGAGAACATTCTCCGGTAGTTGTAAATGAATAAATGTCAGTTTCATAAATAGTATCATATGCTTTCATCCAAAATTTGTAATAATACGTTGTTCCGGGAGTTAATGTTCCATGCCATTTATTTGTCCCATAATATAAATGAGTTATATAATTTCCGTTACCGTCAATTCCGTTTGAATTGAGAACTTCTGTATATTTTTTCAAATTTGATTTTGATGTTCCAATATAAAAACCTGCACTGTCAATATTTGTTGCACTTGCACCAAAATAAGCATATAATGTTGCACTCGTGTTTGTTATGTTTGTTGCGGTAACACTTGAAAATGGCGAAATATGCGTTAAAGGATTAACAGAATTTTCATTTCTAAAGCTATTACTGTACATTGCAAAATGAAGATGTGTTCCACTTGAGTTTCCAGTTGAACCCATTTTTCCGATCATTTGTCCGGTTGAAACAGTTGAACCTGTGGAAACATTTACATCGCTCAAGTGTGAATAAATCGAAAGCAATCCATCGTTATGTTTTATTAAAACATGATATCCGGCACCTGTTGCGGTACAATTTGAACAATAAGAATCTTTTGCAGTTGAGTTTTTTGAAGCACAAAGGATTACACCAGATTTTACGGCAAATATTGAAGAACCGTATGCTCCGGTAATATCAATACCTCTATGTATTGCGTGACCTGCAGAATTTCCAGGAGGATAATATCCTTGCGACATTGATACTCCACTTGCAGGCCAAACATATCCTGCGGACGTAGCTGCGTTAGCACTAAAAGAGAAACTTCCCCATACAGAACAAAAAAGAAATACAATAATAAATAAAAAAGAAATTTTTCTCATAATCGTCACCTTTTTTATATACAGATTTATTTACTAATTAAAAAAGTTATTGATTTTCATAAAGATAAAATAAAACGGCAGTAATATTGCAATTATGGAAAAAATAATTGCAATTATTGAGAGCCCCTTATTTTTGACGGTTTTTATACTTATTCTAGCTATAATAAAAGCAATTAACGCAAAAAAAGGTGCAAAAACTGATTGAGAAAGTATAATACTTAACATTGAAAGAACAATAGAGATAGGGGCAAACACCTTAAACTTCTTTTCTTTTGGATCACTTTGCTGAATAGGAAGCTGATCTAAAGGAATATTTGAAATTTCGTTTATATCAAATGCCGGATAGACAGGCTGGTGTAATAAATTTTTATCTAACGTTAATGAAATATTCCATTGTCCTAACTGCAGTGCTTCTGCAATCTCTTGCGTGGAAGCGGTAGACATTTTATATGCCTTTGGATATATATCTTGAATTATTAAACACAGAGCACAACAGAATTCATAATCAAAAAGAGCGCCGTCAGGGCAAAAAACGGTTTCGCCAATAGGATGATATGTATGACTTTCAGAATCAAACGCTTTAGTAATAATTCCGTCATGACAAACAGATATCGCCATAGGGGGCATAGAAGGTGTTTGAAAAATTGAATTGATTATATCTCGTACGTATGGAGATTTAAAAATTTCAATTTTTCTTTCAAAAATTTGTTTTCGCAGCGAATGCACAAGGCTAACGTCGTTTACTACATAATTCATATTATCTACTATTTTCTTCATTTTTTTACTCCTTTTTTATAAATGTCCTATGGTAGGACAAAATAATCTTGGGCATATGTTACCATAAAATTTGTCCTAAGTCAAGACAAATATTATAAAGGAGAAAAATATGGCACGTATAATAGATGGTGTAAAAATGAACCTGATAGGGCAGAACGTTCATAAGATACGTAAAGCAAAAAAAATGAGCCAACAAACTCTTTCAAACAAACTTGAACTTTTAGGCGTTTATGTGTGCAGGGGGTCTATTTCACGTATTGAAGATTGCTCCCGAACAGTTACGGATATTGAGCTTTACGCAATAGCACAGATTTTTGAAGTTAGTGTTCTTGATTTATTAGATACAAAAAAATAATGACAGTGTTGAATGTAACACTGTCATTTTCTATCTTACTTTTTATTATGGCACGAATCCTTTAAAGCACAACCTGAACAACCGCAAGAACAGGAACTTTTACCGTTAACTCTATCCATAATTTCTTTAACGACTATTGCTATAACGGTTATACCGATTATTGATGATATAATGATTGTAGGCCACATAAAGAAACCTCCTAATTTTTATATTTGTTTTTTCTGAAAAGCATATATAAGATAAATACAAGCACTAAGGAAGCAAAAACTGTTCCGATAAGATTACCGTTACCTGTAAACCAAGAACCAAACTGGTAAATCATTAAGCAAACAGCATAGGCAAAAACGCACATATAAGTAATAGTAAATGTCGTCCATTTCCAACTGTTCATTTCACGTCTTATTGCGCCCATTGCGGCAAAACAGGGGGCACAAAGCAAGTTAAATGTCATAAATGAGAAGCCAGCAAGTGCACCACCACTTAGAATTTGCTGTATGGCAGCTTCGGCACTTCCGTAACCAAGGGAACCAAACACACCAACAACTTCTTCTTTTGCAACAAGACCGAGAATTGCTGCTACGGCCGCCTCCCAATGACCAAAGCCTAAAGGAGCAAATAAAGTTGCAATAGGCGTGCCGATAACCATTAAAATTGATTTATCGTCACTACTTTCAGCAATATAATGTAATCCGCCTTCAAGGGAAATATTATTAAGAATCCATATAAGTACGCTTGCGGCTAAAATTACTGTTCCGGCACGCTTAATAAATGACCAGCCTCGTTCCCACGTTGCACGGAAAATATTTGATGCAACAGGTGCGTGATATTGAGGAAGCTCCATAACAAAGGGAGCAGGATTACCCGCAAAAGGCTTAGTTTTTTTGAGCATAAGTCCCGTAAGTATAACTGCACCGATGCCCATAAAATAAGCAGAGGTTGCAACTACTGCACTTCCACCGAAAAGTGCACCGGCAATAAGTCCGACAATTGGCATTTTTGCACCGCAGGGAATAAATCCGGTGGTTATAATGGTCATTTTTCTGTCACGGTCTTGTTCGATTGTACGGCTTGCCATTATTCCGGGAACGCCGCAACCTGTAGCAACAAGCATAGGAATAAAGCTTTTGCCTGAAAGACCGAACTTTCTGAAAAGTCTATCCATTATAAAGGCGACACGTGCCATATAACCGCAGTCTTCAAGTATCGAAAGAAGAAGAAATAAAATGAGCATTTGAGGCACGAAACCAAGTACAGCACCTACACCGCCGACTATACCATCAGCAACAAGGCTTGTAAGCCAGGGGGCACAGCTCCAACCTTCAAGTACTGACGTAACACCGGGAACAATCCATTCACCAAACAAAGTGTCATTCATAAATCCAACTGTCCAATCGCCAATAGTTCCGATTGAAATGGTATAAATAAGCCACATAATTAAAACGAAAATTGGAAGTGCAAATATTTTATGCGTAACAATTCTATCAATTTTATCTGATATGGTTAATTTACCTGAATGCTTTTTCTTAAAGCATTTTTTTGCAAGACTGGTTATATATACGTATCTTTCGTTTGCAATAATGCTTTCTGCATCGTCATCATAATGCTTTTCAACGTCAACAATATCATTTTCAATATGATTTAAAACTTCTTCATTTAAGGATAATTCTTCACGAACACGCGAATCTCTTTCGAAAAGTTTAACTGCATACCAACGCTGTGTGTCCTCAGGCATATTATGGACGGTTGCTTCTTCGATATGTGCAAGTGCGTGCTCAACTGTACCTGAAAATATATGTATGTGATGGAAAGAACTATTCTTTGCTTCATTGATGGCAAGTTCGGCAGCTTCTTGAATTCCGTCGCCCTTTAAGGCTGAAATTTCAATAACCTTGCATTTAAGCCCTTTTGAAAGAAGCTCAATGTTTATTGAATCACCGTTTTTACGCACAATATCCATCATATTTATTGCAATAACTACGGGAATACCAAGGTCAAGGAGTTGTGTTGTAAGATAAAGATTTCTTTCAAGATTTGTTCCGTCAACGATGTTAAGTATTGCATCAGGTTTTTCCTGAATAAGATAATTTCTTGCAACAACTTCTTCTAAAGTATAAGGGGAGAGGGAATAGATACCGGGAAGGTCTGTAACAATTACGTCATCGTGATTTTTTAATTTTCCTTCCTTTTTTTCTACTGTAACACCGGGCCAGTTGCCAACGTATTGGTTTGAGCCTGTGAGTGCATTAAAAAGAGTCGTTTTACCGCAGTTAGGATTGCCTGCTATTGCTATTTTATATTCCATTTCTATTACTCCTCAATTTCAACCATCTGTGCGTCGTCTTTTCTTAATGAAAGCTCATATCCCCGTAAATATAGCTCCATAGGGTCTCCTAATGGAGCAAATTTTCTTACGTATATTTCAACACCTTTTGTTATACCCATATCCATAATGCGTCTTTTGATAGGACCCTCACCATGAAGCTTCTTTACAATTACCGTCTGACCTATTTTAGCATCTTTTAAGGTTTTCAATTTTTCAGTCTCCTTTCGTGAGTTAGCCGATGCTAACCGAAACACAAACATAACAGTTAGCCTCAGCTAACTAAATATATGATACAATGTTATAAAAAATTTGTCAACTTATTTTTTGAAAAAATTTTTTTATATATTTTTATAGAAATAATTGCAAAAAAATAATTTTTATTGTATAATACATTTCATAAAATATTAGGAGGAATAATTTTATGGATATTGTTAAGCGTCCGGATTCAATGTTGCGTATTACTACACCTGAGCTTGCTCAAAAGTTTATTGATGAACAAGTAAAAGAAATTAAAGCGCAAGTGGGGGATAAAAAGGTTTTGCTTGCCCTTTCTGGCGGTGTTGATTCATCAGTTGTTGCAGCACTTCTTATTAAAGCAATAGGCAAACAACTTGTTTGTGTTCACGTTAATCACGGCTTAATGCGTAAAGGCGAAAGCGAGCAGGTTATTGAGGTTTTCAGAAATCAGCTTGATGCTAACCTTATCTATGTTGATGCTACCGACCGTTTCCTTGATCTTCTTAAAGGCGTTGCAGAACCCGAAAAGAAGCGCAAGATCATTGGCGGCGAGTTCATAAAAGTATTTGATGAGGAAGCAAGTAAGCTTGAAGGCATTTCATTCCTCGCTCAGGGAACAATTTATCCCGATATTCTTGAAAGTGACGGCGTTAAGGCTCACCATAACGTTGGCGGACTTCCTGAAGATATGCAGTTTGAGCTTGTTGAACCCGTTAAACTTCTTTATAAAGATGAAGTTCGTGTTGTTGGTAAGGCTTTAGGCTTGCCTGCATCAATGGTTGACCGTCAGCCTTTCCCCGGCCCCGGACTTGGTGTTCGTTGCTTAGGTGCAATTACAAGAGATAGACTTCACGCTCTTTGTGAAGCAGACGCAATTCTTCGTGAAGAATTTGATAAAAACGGTCTTAACTTAAAGGTTTGGCAGTATTTTATTGCAGTACCCGATATGAAAAGTGTTGGCGTAAAAGACAATAAACGCTATGAAGGTTGGCCTGCAATCATTCGCGCAGTCAACACAACAGACGCTATGACCGCAACTATTGAAGAAATTCCTTATGAACTTCTTCATACCATCACAAACCGTATTACTTCCGAGGTTGAAGGCATCAACCGTGTGCTTTTAGACCTTACACCCAAGCCTATTGGAACTATCGAGTGGGAATAATACCAACTTAATAAAGTTTATCAACAGTAGCAGACAGTGTTTTATTGTCTGCTACTGCTTTTATTATCATTTTATTTAAAACTCAAATATATCCATAGTAGTGTCACAGAAATCATAAACTACGATATAATTTATAAATAACCAACCAATGCACGGGCGGCAGGGAGATTAATTCTCTCTGCCGCTGTTTTTTGCATCAAAAACAGTAACTTTTCCGAAAACACTTTATTTTTGAAGATATCTGTGATATAATATACAAGCCAAACAAAGTAGAATAAGGAAAAGGACACCTTTATATTACGTGGATATTATACCCTTTTTTGGTTAGCATCTGAAAAGAGTTCGGTAAAAACGCAACTCCACTCGGATGGTAACAAGGGTTTCCTTTTTTTGTTTAAGCTTTGTTTGGCGACAATCGGGGTTGCGCTTTTCGGTGCGTGGCTTCGGTCACGCACTTTTCTATTGTCCTTGGAGAGGGACTATAATAACTACTACTTTTTAGTGGAATAGGTGATATGTATGAGATATGTAACATTAAAGTTTTTGGGTAAGGAGTTTCAAGTTTCTGAAGCAGTGAAAGATTTTCTACATTACGATCAGTTACTTAATCCCGTTAGGGCAAAAACGCTTCAAATGCTATCACAAGATATTAAAAGAGATGCTACCAGACTGACATTTAGTGCTGAAACTTCGTACCATCTTCAAAATAGAACTGCAGCTTACCAAAAACTTTTAGAAGAGTGTGCTGAGGGTTTGGTAAATGAACTTTTTGCACGTGGTGTTTATGACGTTTCACCGAAGGAATTATTAAGCCAAATTTCATATGCTCAAGAGTTGGAAAACTTGGTTGAAGATACAATGACTAAAGTTTTACACGAAGGTCAAAGATATTCTGATATGCAGGATAGAGGCATTGAGAGAGCATATAGAAGTGCCGCGAGTAATATTACCGGATCTGGTGTCACAATATTTACAAGTAGCATAACGACACTTATGCTTACTTCCGCTGTTGAATATGGAATACTTTCTCGGCAAGCAAAACAAGCAGATAAGGAATATGATGAGGCTGTTAGAGCGATTACGCAAAGTACCATTCACGCTGTAGATAAAATGACTTGCGAAGTTGTGATAAAGCAGTTTTATCCATCCTTGATGAATATCGTGATGGACTTTATGAACAAGATTATGCCATTGTTTCTTTATGAATTGGCATCAAGAGGAAAGTTCGATTTTGAGAGTATGGAAAAAAACAGCTTGACAAAAGCTGAGCAAATGCTGACCAATCTTTATCGTGTTCCTGATAAAATTGAGTTTCTGCAACAAATTTTTGTGACTTGTCCATATTATACAGAACTATATGAAACCTGCTTAAACCAAGGTGTACTTGATGCTGGAACGTTTCAAACAGCCGAATACTTTGGACTTGCAGATGAACTTATAGAAAAAATGGATGGATATATACATAAAAATCTGCAAAGCAAACAATCCATTGAACCGATTATTGCTATCCTTGCCAAGTACAGAAACACAGACGAATTGGCAATATGGCATAATATATACAGTGACACCATATTCCACATTGAAAATACATACAAAAACTTCAAACTTGCCATCGAAAGTCAATCTGATTTAGATAAATTTATTAGACAGTTTGTTGATGCGAGCATTGTAAATGTAGCTAGGAAAAATGAAGCTGATATTTCTAAGTTGGTAAGCACGGCGGTTTGTTCCGTTGTAGCGCAAGAAAGATATTCTGAATTTATTGAAATGGGACTTTTACATCCGGAGAATATCAGAATTGCGAAAAGCTCTTCTATTGAGTTAAGCCAAATAAACGCAGAGATAATAAATGAATTAACCGTAGTTGCAATGGCGTATGTTGAAGAAGCGAAGCGCAGATTAAAGTTATATGAAGAATCAAAGGCCGCTTTGAATGAAGCAATTAAAATGATGCAAAGCGAGATAGATCGTTTGAAAGCTGAAAAGGAACGGTTAGGCTTCTTTGCTTTTTCAAAGAAAAAGGAACTTTCCTTGCAGATTGAGCAAAAAGAAAGGGAGAGATTCTCATACGAAAAAACGCACGAATCGAAACGTCTTTGGAATGACCTCGAAAAAATGTATAGATAAAAAGCAACTATAATTGAAGCACATTGATTTGAGGCCCAACTCTAACGTTTAGAAAAGCGAGGTGACTAACTATTAAAAGTCAAGTGCTTTTTTAAAAAAGTTTAGAAATCAAAAATAGGCGCACTTAAACAAGCCCTATGTTTCAAGGACTTTAAAAGAAAGGTTAGAAATTATCTCATAGCAGCAGGATCATAAAC
>JAZNSH010000030.1:0-39130 GCA_045591115.1 Clostridia bacterium | reverse complement strand
TTTGTTTCCATCGTTGCATTTCACTTGCAAAATGCGGTCATTTACGTCTGTGTAAACTCCCTTTTTTGCAAGTTCAGCGCCTTGGCTTGCAAGGGTTTCTCGAACTCTGACAGTCTGCTGACTTTGTCAGCAGACTGATAGCACCCTGCAAATTTTTGCAGGGTGCTATTTCTATAAATATTTTAGCTTTCGTGCTTTATAGAAGAAAATCAAAAAATAGTGCAATCAGTTTTTAAGTCGTCATAGAGTTTATCAAAAACTGCATAATCAATATTATCGAGGTTACAAAGTTTATAGGTTGATTGGGTGTTAAATTTTGCCGAATCGCACAGAAAAACGGAAACTTTTGCTGATTTAAGCATCATCTTTCGTACTAAATTTTCCTGCTCGGTTGAATCGGAAATATTACCCTCTGCATTTATTGATTGTGACGAGAAAAAACAGATATCAACAAAAATGTTTTCTAAATTCATAAAAGTTTCGCTACCTGAAAGGGCAGTGGTTCCGTTTATGGCTTCACCACCTAAACAATGAATTTTTATTCCCATTTCAACTGCGTGCATTGCCGTTGAAAGATTGTTGGTAAAAACGGTAATATTACGGATTTTTGCAATGTAGGGAAGAAGAAAGGTTGAAGTTGAAGAACTGTCGAGCAATACTGTCTGACCTTCTTTTAAAAGTTTTGAAGCCTTTTGGGCGATTATTCGTTTTTCATTTGCACTTTTGTGCAGGCGGTCATAATAACTTGCAACGCTTGCGATAGGCTCTATTGAAGAAACACCGCCGTGCAAACGCTTCACAAGTCCGTTATTCTCTAAATAAGTTAAATCTCTGCGAATACTTGATTGCGATGTAAAAGTTATTGCGGAAAGTTCCTTGACCGTTATGAAATTGCGTTCATTTAAAAAGTTCAATATTTGTTTTTGACGCTCACTTATGCTCATTTTAACACCTTTTTATGCTCATTTTCCTAAAAACGCACCACATATTGACAAAATACGCGCATTCCAATATGATTATATTATAAATTATTACACTTGTCAATAAGGAGAATTTATTATGTTAGAGCAAATAAAAAAGCGCGTTTTTGAGGCAAATTTAAAATTAAAAAATAGCGGTCTTGTGGTGCTTACGTGGGGCAACGTTTCGGAAATTGACAGAAAAAGCGGTTATATTGTTATAAAGCCTTCAGGAGTCGATTACGCTACGATGACTGAAAACGATATGGTGGTTGTTGATATGGAAGGCAACGTTATAGAAGGAAATTTAAAGCCGTCATCTGACCTTCCTACTCATATTGAACTTTACAAGGCTTTTTCTGATATTGGCGGAATTACTCATACCCATTCAAAAATGGCAACGTCATTTGCGCAGGCAGGCGCGGTAATTGAAGCTTTTGGCACAACTCATGCTGATGCTTTTTACGGAACAGTTCCCGTAACGAGAAAAATGACGAAGGAAGAGATAGAGGGCGAGTATGAAAAGGAAACGGGCAAAGTAATTGTTGAAACTTTTAAAGATATCAATCCCAACGATATACCTGCGGTACTGGTAAACTCTCACGGACCTTTCGCTTGGGGCAAAGATGCTTTAAAATCAGTTAAAAATGCCATAACTCTTGAAGAGGTTGCATTTATGGCGTATAACACCATCGTTTTAAACAAGGATGCTCAATTACAAAAGGAATTACTTGATAAACATTATTTGCGTAAGCACGGCACCAACGCATATTACGGTCAGGAGAGCAAAAAATGATAATTGACAGTGAAAAATATAACGGAATGTGTTTTTGCAACAGAGAACATAAAATGGAAACGGAATTTTGCATTATAGAAAACGGATGCCTTAAAAATATTGATAAATATATAAATGAGTACGGTTTAAAAGGCATTTCCGTTGCAGTTTATGATGAAAACACTTATAAAGCAACGTCAGACCGTCACCCAAAGGTTGACTTTGAGGTGGTGCTTCCCCAAGAAAATCTTCATGCAAATGAGCACGGTGTTGATCTGCTTTTAGAAAGATTACCCCCAAAAGTTGACTTTTTAATTGCCGTTGGTGCGGGAACGGTTCACGATATTACGCGCTATTGTGCATACAAGAAGAAAATTGATTTCGTGTCCTGCCCAACTGCAGCAAGCGTTGATGGCTTCTGTTCATCCGTTGCGGCAATGACGTGGCACGGTTGCAAAAAAACGTTAACGGCAGTTGCGCCTAAAATAGTTGTTGCTGATACGGAAATAATCAAAAATGCACCTATCCGCCTTGCTAAATCAGGCTTTGGTGATATGGTTGGAAAGTATATTGCTTTAACTGATTGGAAAATCGGCAACATTCTTTTAAATGAGTTTTACTGCCAAAAAATTGCAGGAATGACTATGGATGCCACAAAGGAAGTAATGAATTCTATTGAAGGTATTATAAACGGCAAAGAGGATGCTTATGAAAAACTCACTTACGGGTTGTTGTTATCAGGTCTTGCTATGCAGATGATAGGAAATTCACGTCCTGCATCAGGGGCAGAACACCACATTTCCCACTTGATAGAAATGGCACCCAAAGGGTTAAAAGTTGATTTTGATGCGTTGCATGGCGAAAAAGTGGGCGTTGGTACGCTAATTGTAATGAAAAAATATCAGTCGTTAATTAATAAAACGGACTGTAATTTTACTGATTATATAAGTCCGTCTGATGAAGCGATTTTAAAGGTATTTGAAAAAGAACGCTTTGATGATATTAAAAACGAGAACTTAAATGATGCCGCGCAAAACGTTACAAGTGAAGTTTTGAAAGCAAAATGGCAGGAGGTTTTTTCGTTGTTATCAACCTTGCCCGGTGCTTATGAATTAAAAGAATTATACGTTCGAATAGGTGTTAAGTCTGAATTAAAGGATATAGGTGTTTCAAACGATTACGAAGAGTTTTTGCTTGAAAACGCACCGATGGTAAGAAACAGATTGACACTTTTAAGAATAGAAAAATGTTTTTAGCAAATAGTGCAAGGAGGATATTATGAACGGAAACAGAGTAATTCTTGCGGCTCATCGCGGTGATCGCAAAACTTGTCCGGAAAACACAATGCCTGCATTTAAAAAGGCAATTAATTTTGGTGTAGATATGATAGAAACCGACATACATATGACAAAGGACGGACAGCTGGTGGTCATTCATGACCGCAACACCAAGCGTACAACAGGGTATGATGGATTAGTTGACCAAATGACGCTGAAAGAAATAAAAACGTTGGATGCGGGGGGATGGTTTTCAGAAGAATTTAAAAACGAATCTATTCCCACCGTTCAGGAATTTATCGATTTGATTAAGGATACGTCAATACTTATTAATTGGGAATTTAAAGATTATCCATCTGAAGTTGGTGACGATTTTGCTTTCTCTGCCGCAGATAAATTGATTGCGCTGATAGAAGAAAACGGCTTAACTAAACGCTCGATGGTCAATTCTTTTAGTGACCGTGTTTTAGAGCATATTTATAAAAAATACGGACACAAATTTAAAATTCACGGGCAGGGCATATTTAACTGTCAACGTACAAAAGATAAAGCTGAAGTTTTACAAAGGGAACTTTATGATTGGTGTTGCCTTTATCCTGATGAATGGGGAAAAAAGCCATTGGATTTTCCTCATAATTTTGCTTACTGCGAGAAATATGAAATATTACCCTGCATTTGTGTTCAGGATATTTTGGAAGATTATGACAAATATATCCAACTTGGTTGCCGTATGTTTACTTCAAATGATATTTATGAAGCGGATAAAATATTAAAAGCGTTGGGACATCGATAGAAAAATGCTTGACCAATGATGATATAAAATGAGTAGCCAAAATTGGCTACTCATTTTTGCAATCTCGATATTCTCGAGGAGTTAATGAAGTATATTCCTTGAATTTCTTACCGTAATAGCTAAAACTGTTAAAACCAACCTTAGATGCTATTTCTGAAATTGCTATATCAGTATTTTTTAGCAATACTTTTGATTTTTCGATGCGGTACATACACAAATAGTTTTGAAAACAGTCTCCAAATGATTTTCGAAAAAGTCGGCAAAAATAGCTGTTATTAAACTTCAAAAAAGTCGCAACGTCTGATGAGGTTATATCTTCTTTATAATTTTCTGAGATATATTCAAATATTTTGCAATATATTGAACGAGTCGGATTGTTAATGCTGTGCTTTATATATCCTTTTTGCTTGAACTCGCCAAAAAGAAGGTGAATGTTGCCGATAATTGACATCTCCCAACCAAGAGGTTTTGCCTCGTTGGCTTCAAAAATGTCCTTAATAAGAGCGGAACAAAATTGGTTGTTTTCGATAATATTTTTAATAAGTATGGTGCCCTTTTCCAGTTCGGTTTTTAATTGCTTATCGTATAATATGTCTAAATCGAAACAAAAGCAAATT
The DNA here is from genome assembly GCA_045591115.1 of Clostridia bacterium. Taxonomy (GTDB): domain Bacteria; phylum Bacillota; class Clostridia; order Christensenellales; family QALW01; genus UMGS1322. The sequence goes on along the minus strand of JAZNSH010000030.1, from coordinate 34,709 downwards.
TGGCTAAAATTGCGGTCATTGAAAATTGTATAGTGGTGAAGTGTGTATGGAGCTAATGCCACAATATTACCTTTTTTAATAATATGTGTTACCGAATCGATTTTTAGGTGTGCTTCTCCCTCTAAGACAAGCAAGATCTCAAACTCTTTATGCATATGCGAAAAGGTGCGAAAATCTAATTTGCAGAAATTGCTTTTATAATTGCGAGAGGAAGTTGCTATCGGTATGGTCGTATATCTTGTTTGAAAGTTTTCAAAAAACATTTGCATCACCTAAAAAGTCAATACAGTTATAATTTATGCTTAAATAATTATAGTTTTTATATATTATAAGCATTATAATTATAACATAAAGAAATTTCTTTTTCAATAAGGAGTGTTTGTTTATGTTAAAAGAAAAATTTAGTGCTTATAAAAATGAAATACACGATATTTTAATGAACGATTTTGTGTCATTTTGGACAGATCGTTCACCTGATAAAGAATATGGTGGGTATCTTTGCGGCTTTGATAGGGATGGTGAACTCTTTTTTGAGGATAAATCGGTTTGGCAACAAGGCAGAGGACTTTGGATGTTTTCAAAATTATATAATGATTTCGGCAAGAATCCCGAACACTTAGAAGCGGCAAAGATAGGCTTTGATTTTATAAATAAATATTGTTTCGCTCCAAACGGACATATGTATTTTCGTGTTACCCGTGATGGAAAACCACTTGTAGAGCGCAGATATTTTTTCTCCGAAGCCTTTGCAATTATGGGGTACGTTGAATACTATAAAGCAACACAAGATGAAAGCGTAAAGCAACGTGCCATTCAACTTTACGAGCGATTTTTAAAATACTATACAACACCGGGATATTTTGCTCCAAAGGTAAATCCTGAAACACGTGTGCGAAAAGGGCATAGTATTGTTATGATAATGCTTAATGTGTCACAAGCTATGCGAGAGATTGTTGATGCGCCCATATACGCAAAAATGATTGATGAAAGTATTAAACTTATCACAACAGTTTTCATAAAGCCCGAGCACAAGGCACTGTTTGAAACTGTCGATCAAAACGGCGAGTTTTTAGATACTCCCGAGGGTAGATTCTTAAATCCGGGTCACAGTATGGAAACTGCTTGGTTTTTAATGAAAGAATCCATTGTGAGAAAAGATAATGAATTGATGCGCTTAGCAATAAAGGTCACGGAGTGGTCTCTAAAGCGTGGTTGGGATGAAGAAAAGGGCGGAATTTTTTATTTTGTTGATCTTAAAAATAAGCCTGTTATCAGCCTTGAATGGGATATGAAACTTTTCTGGGTCCATTGTGAGGCGATGGTGGCGTTGATTTATTCCTATTGGTACACAAAGGATGAACGGTATTTAGACGGTTTTGAAGAGATATTCACATACGTTAAAAAGTATTTTAAGGATGAGGGCTATCCTGAATGGTATGGTCATTTGCACCGTGACGGCACACCCATTTCACAGATTAAGGGAAGTGATTGGAAAGGCCCATTCCATAATGTTCGAGCTTTTATGTTGCTTGAGAAAATTTTTGAAGCATTGGCAAATGATGAACCGATAGGAATTTAAGAATAGGAAATATTAAAAAAGCTTGACCAATCGGTCAAGCCTTTTTAACTGAAAAACGGAATTCTTAGAAATGGCAAACATAATATAATGAAACAAAAAATAACTATAATCGGCCAAATAAATATCCATATCCATTTTTTACCGAGATGTTTCTTTTGTTCAAGGCACTTGCGTTCATTAATGCTGTGTCCTATATTGACAGCAGCAAAGGGTTTTTTTAGGCACAGGTGCAAAAAATGTTCATTATTGTTTTAATAGAAAAGCGATGGCAAAAAATTACCGTCGCTTTTTTGTTAAAATTTTTCTATGTATTTCTTAGTAAATGAAATTAAATAGCTTTGTAAAGGCTCAATTTCGCAAAATTTATCGTCATATTCGTCAAAGGGATAACGCTCATACTGCGATTTGAATACTTCAACTGTTTCACAATCAAAGGACGATAAATCGTAGAGATTGATTTGATGCTTTGAAACAAAGGTGTCATACAAATTTTTGTGTTCTGTTGCACCGATAATTCTCATATATTCGCTAACCTTTGGTGCGAAAATTCGGCTTGGATTAACAAAAAACTGACACAAGCCGCCATTGCTAACCTCCAGATCAAGATAGTTAACAGCGTAAAATATACGTTGTTCTTCGTTGAGAGAAAGAAAGCCTTCCGATAAGTCCGTTTTAGAGGAAACAATATTTTCTGTGCGTGTCCATAAGGCAGTAATCAATTCATCGTCTGAAAGCTGAGATAATTCAGCAGTAGACATTTTAATATATTTTTTATCCAGCAATAAAGCGGTATTGATACGTTCAATCAAGCGGTCGCTGATAATAGCCATAGATTCAATATGAACCTTTTTATCAGCAACAAACAACGTCAAAGAGTCTTGGTTTCTGCGCAACTCTTGAATTTCAGAGAAAGAATAAGTATAAGTGTTACCAAACATAGTAGTATATGTAAATTGTTCGCTGGAAATTATATGAATGGATTGATTTCTCCAACAGAGAACGGCAAAAACACCGAGCACAATGGTGATAATGGCACAAATAACCGCCCAAAGTGCAAAGTTAAAAATTGCGAACAAAGTACAAGTAATACCACCGGCAAAAAGGACAAGTGCAAAGGCTAAAAGCCGGTCAGGCAAAAACATATCAGCACGGGGTTCATTATCATTATTAGTCATACCTAATAGCTTTTCAACGATTTTTACTATGATTTTGAGCTTCATACAAATATCTCCTCCTCGTCGGATTTATTATATCACATCGTCGGCTTAAAGTAAATATTAAAAAAAGGCTGTTTCGCAATTAAAGCGAAACAGAACCTTTTTCTCTATCAAAATTATGAATCCAGTCAGCCTTTAAGAAATATATCAGGAAGATTATACTGCTTAAGGACCAGGTGATGGGGTAAGCCCAGGAAACTGTTGTAAGCTTATTTACATAATTCAGTGCGGTGAAAATATAAGTTACGCGGAACAGACACCAGCAGGCAAGCATAGTGAACATCGGCATTGTTGCCTTTCCTGCACCGCGCATAACGCTTGCGATACAATGGGAAAATGCAAGCAAGCAGTAGAAAAGACAGATTGTGCGCATATGACTTGTGCCCAAAAGGATGGCTTCCTCAGAATCGGTGAAAAAACCTAAAAGCTGAGGTGCAAAAAGGTATGAAAGCAAGCCTATCACTTCCGCCAAAGAGCAACTGCAGATAACACCGAAAGCAACGCCTTTTTTTACGCGATTATAATTTTTTGCACCTAAATTTTGACCTACAAAGGTTGATAAGGCCTGAGTAAAGCAGGTGACGGGCAGGAATGCAAAGCCCTCCAATTTTGAATATGAACCGCAGCCTGCAACGGCTTCCGTGCCAAAGGAGTTAATATTCGTTTGCACAAACACATTTGCAATGGCGATAACGCTGTTTTGTACGCCTGAGGGAATTCCATAGCGAAGAATATCCAATAAGCTTTCTTTATCAAAACGGATATTTTTTATTTTTATTCTGTAGGGCGCCTTTACGCGAAGCAGATGAATAAAGCAAAGAACGGCGCTTACTCCTTGGGAAATTGTGGTGGCAATGGCGGCAGAGCCAACACCGAAGCCTAACACCGCAACGAAGAGCATATCGAGAATAATATTTACAAATGTGGAAAAAATCAGATAATAAAGGGGATGCTTGCTATCACCTACAGCGTGGAGAATACCTACGAAAATGTTATACATTACCGTAAAGAGCGAGCCTAAAAAGTAATAGAAAAAGTAAGTGATTGATTGGGGAAGGATATCTTTGGGCGTGCCCATCCATTCCAATATATAGGGCGTTAGGCCCACACCGATAAAGGTAAGAGCAATTCCCGTCACTAAACCGAAAGCGATGGAGGTGTGAATGGTCTTGTTCATAGTGTCATATTGCTTTGCACCGAAAGCACGGGCAATAACAACACCTGCACCCATAGCAACACCGTTGAAAAAGCTGATCATCATAAAGATGAGGCTGCCTGAGGAACTTACTGCCGCCAGAGCATCGTTGCCGATATAATTGCCAACGCACCAGGCATCAAAGGCATTATATAACTGCTGAAAAACGTTGCTTAAAAACACGGGTAAAGCAAAGATCAGCATTGATTTCCATATAGAGCCGTTCGTAAGGGAAAAACGTTCTGATGGCATTTGGAGCACCTCCTTCTTGTTGAAAACTGTAGCCATTATACCACAGTGAGATTTTTATGTAAATAATATTTTCTTTTTTTGCAAAAACAGAGTAAATATAACACGCTTAAATTGACAAAATTCTATTATGGTTGTATAATAACTCTACCTACAAAATTTAAGAAAATTGAGTTGAATAATATGTTTAAGAAAATCAAAGAAAAGATTAAAAACACTGAATTTTACGGCAAAATAAGCAACAGTAAATTTGCTGAAAAAGTAAGGACAAGCAAGGTTTTAGCCAAATTAAAGGAATCACCCTTTGTTTTCGTGTGCTTTTTTCCGCTTCTCATATTCTATTATGAAATATTGTTCCACGTATCAACGGTAGGCGATTTCTTCCAATTCAGCACGCTGGTGATCGCTCTTTTATCCTTTGCCTACGGTGCTCTTTTATATTTGCTCGTTACGCTTGCAAAAAAGAGATTGGTTATAACCATTCTTACAAGCGTCGGTGCAATTCTTCCTGCCGTACTGTATCTCGTTGAATATTTCGTTTACCGCCAATTTAAGGTTTTGTATGACGTTAATACCGTTACAAGCGGTGCATCGGATGCTATGTCAGGCTTTAAGGAGGATGCCATCGCACTTGTTTTCAGTGCTGACGGAATTTTTAAGATCTTCTTATACTTCCTTCCTCTTATTCTGTTTTTCATTTTCAGGAAAAAGATCGTTCTTACCGCTGACTATAAGACCCGCATTGCAGGCGGTTTGACAACGGTGTTTTCTTATGGAATCGCATTCCTTTTGATTATTACCAATAGCATTTTCCTTCCTGTTTTCACGGGTGTCGAATATAACTTTAACTCGGCCGTTACAAACTTTGGTCTTATTACCGGCGTCAGCCTTGACGTTAAAAATAACATTCGAGGCACAGAGGGGCAGGATTTTGTGGTTAATAACAATGTGCCTACGATTACAATGGATCCCACAGCAACACCTGAACCTACACCGGAGGTAACACCTGATGAAAACGGTGTTACGGTAACGCCTGAACCCACGCCCACACCGATCGTTTATGGATATCATCAAATGGATCTTAATTTAGAGGGCGGTAGCGGAAATATTGCAAAAATAAACAGTTATGTTTCTTCCGTAACACCGGCAAAGGAAAACGAATATACCGGCTTATTTAAGGGCAAGAACCTTATTTTCATCACGGCAGAGGCCTTCTCGGCAGAGGTAATTGATCCTGAATTAACACCCACCTTATATCGCTTAGCTAATAAAGGAATTAAGTTTACCGATTATTATCAGCCGAACAGCTCAGGCACCACGGGCGGTGAATATCTTAACGTTTTCGGTATGATGCCCTCCAACGGCGGTTCATCCTTTAAGGAAACTGCAAGCCATTATAACTATATGACAATAGGCAGTCAGCTTGATCGTTTAGGTTATTACGGCAAGGCATTCCATAACAACAGTCATACCTTCTATTCACGCAACAAAACTCACGTTAACTTAGGCTATTCCGATGGCTTTATGGGTTACGGAAGCGGTATGGAAAAATACGTTAAGAACGTTTGGCCTCAAAGTGATGCTGAAATGTTTACAGGCACACTTCCCACTTATATTGATAAACAACCCTTTAACGTTTATTATATGACGGTAAGCGGTCACAGTGCCTACACACGCTCAGGCAACACTATGACTTCACGCCATTGGGATCGCGTATCACATCTTCCTTATTCTGCTGAGGTTAAGGGCTATATTGCCGCCAACCTTGATTTTGAAGATGCAATGGCACAAACAGTTAAGATGCTTGAGGAAAAGGGAATTGCTGATGATACGGTTATTTGCATCGCATCCGATCACTTCCCTTACGGTCTTGATGAAAACGGTAAGTTAGGTAATATGCCCAAGCTTTCCGAGCTTTACGGCTACAACGTAACGACCTCATTCCAGCGTGATCATTCCGCACTCATTATTTGGAGCGGTTGCCTTGAGGATATGGAGCCTATCGTTGTTGATGAGCCTACCTCAAGTATGGATATTCTTCCCACGCTTTCAAATCTCTTCGGCACGGAGTATGATTCACGCTTGTTCCCCGGAAGAGATGTGTTCTCTGAAACTGAAGCACTTGTGTTCAACACCTCCTATGATTGGAAGACAAGCTACGGCACTTATTATGCCAATAAAGGAAAGTTCACACCCAATGCAGGCGTTGAAGTTCCTGATGGTTATGTTGACAGTGTAAAAGCTCAGGTGAGAAATAAATTGCTTTATTGCGATCTCGTGCTTGAAAACGATTATTTCAGATATCTGTTTAAAAAATAGGAGAATGAAAATGCAGGAGCTTTTTAACAAAATCGAAGAACTTAATGAAAAGTATTTAGCTGTATGGGAAGATGTGTGCAATATAGAAAGTCCTACTAATTGTAAAGAGGGACTTGATAAAGTCGGTCAGTATTTTATTGATATTGCCGAAAAATTAAACTTCCATATTGAAGTTTTGGAATGTGAAAAAGCAGGCAATGCAGTTTGCATAACAATGAATCCTGATGCAGAGGAAAAGCCCATTGTATTTTCAGGTCATATTGATACGGTTCACCCCATAGGTTTGTTCGGAAATCCTCCCGTAACAAAGGATGATGAAAAAATCTACGGTCCCGGTGTAACCGATTGTAAGGGCGGTGCCGTTGCATCACTTATGGCAATGGAGGCACTTGCACTTTGCAATTTTAAAAAGCGTCCCGTAAAGCTCATTCTTCAGAGTGATGAAGAAACAAGCAGTAAGGAAAGCAACAAAAAAACCGTTGAGTTTATGTGCGAACAGTCAAAGGATGCCGTTGCCTTTTTAAATACCGAGCCAACGGGCGATAAGACCGCAATTCTTACGCGCAAAGGCATTATGAGATATTGCTTTAAAATTACGGGCAAAGCGGCACATTCGGCAAGATGTACAGAAGGTGCCAGCGCCATAGCCGAAGCGGCAACGAAAATTCTTAAGCTTGAAAAGTATAAGGATATTGACGGTATAACCTGCAACTGCGGTATCATTAAAGGCGGAACAAAGTCTAACACAGTTGCCGCCGAATGTGAATTTGATGCCGATATAAGATTTGCTAATCTTGAGCAATTTGAGAAAATAAAAAAAGTCGTTGAAGAAGTTGCAAACACCACCGAGATCGACGGTTGCTCCTGTGTTTTAAAAGAAGTAAGCTACCGTCCTGCAATGTTCTTTAGCCAAAAGAACAGAGAGCTTCTTGATAAAATGAATGAAATATATGCTAATTGCGGAATGCCCGAGCTTACTGCAATCAGCGGTTCAGGCGGAAGCGATGCGGCATATACCACCGAAAAAGGTATTCCCACCGTTGACAGTATCGGAGTTTATGGCGGATATATCCATTCAAAAGATGAATTTGGCTATCTTAAATCATTGGCAGAATCAGCAAAACGCCTTGCAGTTGTTGCCTGGAATATATAATATAAAAGAAGGGTGAAGATTTTATCTTCACCCTTTGTTTTTTATTTTTGCTTTGAAAAGAACCACTTAAGTAATTCCTCTGAAAATGCCTTTGACCAGGAATTATGCCCCGTGTTTTCATAAATTGTATATTTAAAGTTAGGATTCACTCCCTCTAATTTTCTTGCCATTTCAAGAGTATTTTCAGGTAAAACAACAGTATCATCAGCTCCGTGAAAAGCCCAAATGGGCATTTTCAGCATACCTGCATTCCAAGCCATTCCACCGCCGCAGCAAGGTGCAATAGCGGTAAATATTTGGGGATAAGCCATTGCGGTGTACCAAGTGCCATAACCGCCCATACTCAAACCGCAAAGATAAACACGTGTTTTATCAACGTTATATTCTTCAAAAACCTCATCAAAGAATCTTCCTAAGCTTTCGATTTTTGCAACCCAAAATGTGTTTGACGGGCATTGAGGCATCACGAGAATACAATCCTTTAAATTATCGTCATTAACAATATTAGGCAAACCGTGAATAAGCACTTTATCCAAATTTTCATTGCCGTAGCCTCTTTCGCCTGCACCGTGAAGCTGAAAGATAACGGCCGGATTTTCGCTTATATCATCGGGAATATACGCAATATAAGGAAAGGTTTTATTGTGATCGCGGATAATTTTCATAATTTTATATCCTCATTCTTTCTGTATTTTTTTATTTTTCAACGTTTTTTTGTTAAAAGAAAATATCTTGTATATAGAATTGTTAAAACAGTAAAAATCAAAGCAATTATGGTTATAAACTGTTGTGCATAAATCGAAAAACCAAATATTTGATTGCCATTATTTTGCATAGAAGTAATTAGCGGGCTGATAAGAAGTGTTGTTAAAAAGCCTGTAAGTCCGGCAAGTGCTTGGGTAATGGCTAAGGAATCTGCGCGTTTTTCAGCCGGTACGTAATCAAAAATCAGGTTTGTAAGTGCACTGTTTATTCCGCCTTGGGCAATGCCGTGAAAAACGTAATACAAAACGAACATAATTTTACCTAACTTAGGAGAAGCGAAAATAACGCAAATTTGTGATAGTGCCAGAATAATGAAACATTTTTCTATCATTGAGGCAAATGAATTTTTATCGGCATAGCGTCCCCAAAATTTTGAAACGGATATTCTTGAAAGACTTCCGCACATTGTTATTATGGAAACGAAAGTAAGGCTTAATCCTAATTCCGTAATGATGTACGTGCCGTAAAATGGTGTTGAGATGTAGGTTGAAATATAATACAATAAAAGGATTACCGTAACGTGTAAAAGTTTTTTGTTTTTTATTAATTCTTTTAACGTTTGTCCGATTTTCTTTTGTGGTGCAGGCGGTGCTTCTTTTTCCACAGTAAAAATAAGAACGATGGAATGGAACACCATAAGCGCAAAAATCACAATTGCAGATAATATAAACGCGATGCGTATCTGTCCGATTTCTGAAAAATGGTCAATTAGTGCGCCCATACCAAATGAAAAAGCAATTCCCGTTGCCAAAGAGATGATTTCTTTATTGGCGGTAAATCTGCCACGGTGTCTGTCTTCAATCAATGACATTAACCAATTTACCTTTTTAGGATTTGCCATGTAGTAAATAAGATATGCCGATAAAACAAAAAAGATAAATACCGCAATTTTTATGGGTTTTGCAATGTTCAACAGCGGTGTTACGTATAAAAGCATAAAAATAAGCTGATTTATTATACTGAAAATAATAACAAAACGCTTAACCTTTGTTTTTCTTATGGAGAGTGAAAAAAGCTGAAACAAGCAACCTAATGAAACTAAAGAAGAAAGAATACCTGTAAGGCTATCTGAAAAGCCAAGCTCCTTCGTAATTGTGGCAAGGAATGATCCGGTTACCATAATTGAAATAAAGTATTCAAGAGCGGCTTGGATAATGTACATTATTTGGCTTCTTTTCAGAGCTTTTTCTGTAATCTCACTCATTTTTAAATCTCCTCATTATCACAATACGCACGTATTATATCACACGTATTATATCGCATGCTTGTCATATCGTCAATAAAAATGGTAAAATTATCACTTTTAACAATTTGAAAGATGTTATTGAAAAGGAACTTCCATCATACTACGAAAAATAACAAAAAGCAGTGAGTTTTCACTGCTTTTCCATTACTGTTTATAATTTTTCCATCTCCGTTCTTTCGGTATCTCCATTTATTGCTTCGTCTTTTTCAAAGTGATAAAGCTTATCAAATTCATCAAAGTATCTTAAGCCAAACTCATATAAGGATTCAGCGTTAAAGTGCAGATTATCAGGGTTTGAGGTAAGTCCTTCTGCAGAAACAAGCTTAATGTTGGTGTTGTTATCTGCAATTTCCTTTAATGCGGAATTTACTAAATGATATTCCCTTAAACTGCCGTCACTAAAATTTTGAAGAAAATATCCAAGCTCACCGATAATAATGGGAACGTTAATTCCAATATCTTTTTGCATCTGATTTATCATTTTTTCAAAACGTTGTCTGTAGGTTGAGGCAAGTTCTGGTCTAGCATCTGCTTCACCTTGGTGCCATAATATACCAACGATTTTTGAGGTTCGCATTGCAAGGCGTGCGTTGTTTACTGCGTTATCATATAACAATTCGCCCTTTTTCCATTGATCAAGGCTTGTTCCGCCGTCAGCGCAAGGGATAAGCCCAATATCAACACCGTATTTTTTAACATAGGCTTCTGCAAAGCTTTCTGCAAGGCACGCACCTGAAAAGCTTCTGTCAGGATGAACGGGTCTGAAAAAAGCCTGCCATCTGCCGTTGCGAAGCACGTAAATATGAGAAGCATCGATCTCTTTTACCTCTTTGTAAAAGCCACGACCTGCCATATTTGACTGTCCGATAAGTAAAATTGAATGCATAAGATCACCTCGTTTAAGTTTATATAATTTTAGCATTGGGGAAGCGATATGTCAATAAAAAAAGATAGGGTCGAACCTATCTTTGAAAATTATTTATAGCATTTTTTACAAGGGGAAAAGCCTTTGCTTTCGGCTATCGTTTTAGTAACCTCTTTAGGATTATTCATATTACTGCAGGTTGATTTACTATGATATTTCTTTCCGCCTTTGGTGGGAATCCATACTAATTCGCTACTATTTGAGGGTTCTTCCGTATGAATTGCAGGCTTCTTTGTAGGCTTCGGCGTTGGTGAAAGAGTTTTTTTAGGCTCATCAATTTCATTTTCTATAGATGGAGGAGTTTCCTCAGATGTGTTATTGGTGCTATAAATAAGTGAACTTTCAGAATCATCTGTTTCAGCGTTAAGACAGCCTGTAAAGTTAAAAAGCAAAGCTCCCATTAAAAATACAACCACAATTTTTCTAAATGTACTCATAAAAACCTCTGCTTTATAACCAAATGGTTATATTTTAAGAACATTGTATCATACTTGTGATATATTGTCAATACCAAACGGTTATAAATGGGGGGGCACAAAAATGACGGTATATTATCCAAGATTAAAGGATTTAAGAGAAGATAAGGATATGACTCAGCAGGAACTTGCTGAGATGCTTAATATGAAGCAGTCCCAATATAGTCGATATGAAAGAGGAATAAGAGATATACCTACTGATATATTGATAACTCTTGCAAAGTTTTATAATACTTCAACTGATTATATTTTAGGTTTAACAAATAATCCAAAAAAGTTCTATTAAGCAGGATTTTACCTGCTTTTTTTATTAGAAAATAAAATATTAGACAAAGTTTTTTCTATGTGATATAATAACATGGATATTTTACTAATGCAAAGGGGGGAGTTTCGAGCATATGAAGCTTATAGTAATGCTTACCCATAATGACCATACTGTAAAAAATGCCAAGGAGATTTTTGAAAAATGTAAAAATTCTTCGGCTGAGTTCTGGGGCTTTAAGGAAGAAGGCATACCTCATAGTGAAATGAAGGAGCTCTTTTCCATAATGAAGGAATGTGGGAAGACCACTTTTCTTGAAGTAGTTGCTTACACTGAGAAGAAGTGCCTTGAGGGTGCAAAGCTTGCTCTTGAATGTGGCTGTGATGTGCTTATGGGAACTCTTTTTTTTGATTCAGTAAACGAATTTTGTCGAACAAACGGTTTAAAATATATGCCCTTTGTCGGAAACGTGCACAAGCGCCCTTCAGTTCTTGAAGGCTCTGTTGACAGCATAATTAAAGAGGCAAATGAGTATATTGAAAAAGGTGTGTTCGGCTTCGATCTTTTAGGTTATAGATATACCGGCGATAAAAACGAGCTTATAAAGCGTTTTGTAAAGGAAGTTAACGTACCCGTCTGTGTTGCAGGAAGCATAGGCAGCTTTGAAAAAATCGATTTCTTAAGTGAGCTTGATCCTTGGGCAATTACCATAGGCGGTGCTTTCTTTGAAAATAAATTTAAAGGTGAATTTTCAGAGCAGGTAGAGAAAGTAGATTCATATATAAAGGATAAAGAAAATGTTTAAAAGGTTCTATCCTTATGAATATGTTGAAAGCGTATATGCTCTTGACTATTCAAAAATATATAATTTAGGCTATAGAGCAGTGATCTTCGACATTGATAACACTCTTGTGCATCACGGCGAGGATGCTACGCCTGAGATCGAAGAGCTTTTTAGGGAAATCCACCGTTGCGGATTAAAGACCTTGTTGCTTTCAAACAACTGCGATGAACGTATTTTAAGGTTTATAAAGAATATTGAAACTCAATATATTCCCGATGCCGATAAGCCTGATACCAAAGGCTATTATAAAGCACTTGAGGTTCTTGGAATCAAAAAAGAAGAAGCGCTTTATGTTGGCGATCAGGTGTTCACCGACGTTTTGGGTGCAAATAAATGCGGTATGGATAACGTGCTTGTGAAATATATGCGTTATGATACCGAAAAGAAGATCGGCATAAAAAGGAATCTTGAAAAAATAGTTTTGTGGTTCTATAAATTCAGTCGTTTCCGCAATAGGATCGGCGATATTTTAAAAGGTGAAAACAATGGCTAAAAGATTGTTTTGTGAAATAAATCCATTTTGCTTTGCAATTTCACAAAAAAAAGAAAATTTAAAACGTCATTTTAAAAATCTGTTTGGCGGAGTGAAGTTTGCTAAAACGGTTAATAATGAAAAGCTTTCAAACGTGGTGCATACCCATAGCTCAAATATGATAAAAAGAGCACCGGGAGTTAATCTTGAGCATCAGCTTAATAAAGCAGTTAATATTGATATTGCCTGCAAGAAAATGAACGGTCTTATAATAAAGCCGGGTGAAGAATTTTCTTTCTGGAATCGCGTAGGTAAGGCTTCCAAAAGACGTGGCTTCAAAGAGGGCAGAATCATCATTAAGAATAAGCTTATTTCAGGCGTAGGCGGTGGGCTTTGCAACTTAAGTAACACCATACATCTGCTTGTGCTTCACAGCCCACTGACGGTAACGGAATTTCATAAACATTCCGATGCGCTGGCACCTGATGAGGGAAAGCGCGTGCCCTTCAGTGCAGGAACCTCAGTAAGCTATAATCACGTTGACTATCGCTTTAAAAATAACACCGATCACGATTTTCAGCTTTGTTTGTGGACCGAAGGCGAGCTTTTATGTGCTGAGCTTCGCTCTGAAAAGGAAGTTCCATATAGCTATGAGCTTATAGAAGAAGACCATCATTTCGCTAAATCAGGCGAAAAGTTTTACAGAAACTCTGAAATTTACAGAGCTATCACTGATAAAAAAACGGGCGAGCTTATAAAGAAAGAGCTTATCCTCAAAAACCATTCCGAGGTTATGTTTGATTATGACCTTATTCCCAAAGAGCTTATAAGAGAATGAGAGAGACCTGCATTTAGCAGGTCTTTTTTTGTTAGAAATATACGTCAATAATTGTAACGTCTGCAGGCGGAATTTTGATCTGGAAGCTTTTCTTTAAAGGCTTTTCGCCCTCTTTATAAACGTGGTGGTTGCTATCGTTGGATTCCTTTATCCAGCGTGGCGGAAGAATGGGGAAATGCGTAACTGTTTTCGTATCGCTGATTTCTTTTTCAGATTTAACAAAAACGTATTTATAATGATCATCACTGTCATTAAATAAGTACAAGCGATATGAGCCGTCCTTTTGTTTAACCACAATGTTAGGCTTGTTGATTTCAAAGGGTGCAGGCGAAATAGCATTAAGCATCTTGGCAAGAGCCTCAATAAAGCCATCGGTGACTTTTTGGAAAACAAGAGTATCGTTAAGCACAAAGGTAGGCTCTTCAATGTCAAGAATATCTCCCTTAAGATTTTCTTTTCCGTCATCGGTTATCAGAAGCTCATCAATTTCAGCTTTGAGATCATCTGAAACCTCGGCATTGAACACCAAAGCACGCAAGGGATAAGTGCTGAACGCATCGGAAAACTCAAAGGATGGGGTAACGTCTTCAAAATCAGGTGAAACTGTGCATAAAACAGGACCGTTATAATTGAGAACTGCCTCTTTTTCACTTTCGGGAAGCATATCAAAGTTAGGCACGAATATTGCACCCTTGTGATGCTTCAAGCCTTCAGGCTTTATCGTTGCACCGCACATAGCGCCTTTTTTTGAAAGCTCATAAAAATGCTTGTGTGGAGTCCAACGGCGGGTGCTTATGTATTCCCGTAACATCTTCTCGTGAGCATCCTCTGACCATAGCATAACCGGCGAAACAATTTCTTCAGCGTTCACGCTCATAGCTCTTTCTAAACGGTCCCGTTCCCAATCCCAATCGGAACGGCAGATACCATCGCCTAAGCAAAGGAAGTAACCGTCAAGAGCTCGGTAAACACCGTCAGCATCTATTGTGTGAGATGCCATCATAGTGTAGAGATCCCGTTCATGGCGAGTGGGCGCATGGTGCATTGCACTCCATTCTTCCGTAGGATCTTGAAGTCCTAACATTGAAACAAGAGAATTTTTAGGTAAATGTGCCGCAGTAGTTGATGCGATAGCCATATATCTATGGAATTTATCTTCGCGCCAATCAGGGCCACAGAGGAAAGCGCTTGCAGGAAGAATGTTGGCGGTTATTAAGTCAACACCTGCATTAACTATCCTTTTAAGGTCAATGCCAAGGCAATAAAGCGTTTCAAAGGGATCTGTGCAGTACATACCAAGCACAAGAATTTCCTTATTGATGGCGTGAAGGCGTGTTGCAAGCTTTTGGAAAAATACTTCCCAGCGCCAGGCAGAAAATTCTATCCATTCAGCGCGCAGGTTATGATATATCCAATCACCACGTTTTATTTCAACTTCCTTTGAGTCATCACCTAAGGTTGCCATAAGCTCATCAGGTAACGTAAGCTTTGTGTGAGTTAAAAACTGATCGATAAAATCAGTTGAAAAATCAAGTGAGCTCATCATTCCGCCAAAGGGAGGACACATATTATCGGCAAAATGGATGCCCTTCATTCCGTAATCGGTAAGAGTCTGGCAAACCTTATCAATGAAGAAATCCTCATAATAAGTGCCGTCTTTAAATCTTCTCAAAACGAAAACAACTGTGTGGGCGTGGGCACCGTCTCTGCCGTCACGGTGAATTTCGGGAAAGTCCTCTATCCATTCTCTGTGAAAGGCGCTGTCAAGATTATTGCCGAAAATACTTGCGTAAGTATTTACGTCTTTTTTGCTTAAATTTTCGCAAAGCGTTCTGATGTCATAATTTGTCCAGGGCTGGCGCTCACGTTCAGCATTTCTGGGGATACCCCAATAGGCACAAACGTCAGGTGGGAGGGTATATTCTTCTTCCATTCCTTTGTGTTGATGAAAAAAGTCGGAATTGCATACAAGTGCGCAAACTCCGTCAGGAGTAAATCCCGTCTGATTTAAAAAACGCTCAACACCTCGGTCGGAATCGTCACGATCGAAGCCAAGTAAATTCATCCAAATAAAAACTTTTCCGTCTTTCATAATGCGCTCCTTAAAGTTTTTTCTTATTATAACAAATAGGAAAGGTAAAATAAATTGCAATTTCAAACAAAAACATTGCATTTTTAAACTTTAATATAATTTGCAAAAAAACATAATGAGTGGTATAATAAAAAAGTAGGCATAATTGTTGTTATGTATATTATATTCAGCGTGATAATCTGATGACAGATTTAATAGAAAAATTAACACAGTAAGGAGATTTTAAGATGAATCCATGGCATTGCTTTGAAGAAGAAAGAATTACACCTGAGGAGTTTGTTGCTATTGTTGAAATTCCCAAGGGTGGCAGAAAAAAGTATGAGCTTGATAAGGAAACGGGACTTCTGCGCCTTGACAGAATGTTATTTACATCCACCGTTTATCCTGCAAACTACGGCTTTATTCCCGGAACGTTATCTGAAGATCACGATCCTTTAGACGTACTTGTATTGTGCCAGGAGGGGCTTGATCCCTTAGTTGAGGTTGACTGCTATCCCATCGGCGTTTTAAAGATGATCGATGGCGATGAAAAGGATGAGAAGATAATTGCTATTCCCAAAGGTGATCCCACACTTAATATGTATAATGATATTTCCGAGCTTCCTCAGCATCAGTTTCAGGAGATAAAACACTTCTTTGAGGTTTATAAGTTCTTGGAAAATAAGGTAACTCACGTTGAACAGATCTGTGATAGAGCAGAAGCATTGAAGATTATTGAAGATTCAATTACTGCATACCGCCATCGCTTTGGTAAGGGTGGAGTTGATCAATGGAAAAATTAGGAAGAGCGCGACAATTCCTTGCAACTGATAGTATTATTAAAAAGAAAAAGGACTTCTTAGAGTCCTTTTTTTGCATTTGCGGGGGAAACACCCATCACTTTTTTATATGTCTGCGAAAAATATGAAACACTGTCAAAACCGCAGGCAAGTGCCGTTTCGGTAACGGTCATTCCCTGGGATAAATAAACTTGTGCTTTTTTACATTTCAGGGTAATTATGTAAGTGAAAATGGTTTGCCCCGTATGGCGTTTAAATTCCCTTGATAAGTGGAATTTTGTTATGTTGCACAAACTTGCAAGCATATCAAGATTTATTTCCTCGTCAAAATGCTCATTAAGATATTCAATGGTGGTTTTAACGTATTTTTCGGAAGTATCCTGGTGCTCATTTGAAACGTTTGCGGAAACAAGATGATTAGAGCATAAGTCTATTAAAAGATTCATAACGGCACAACGTAATTTTAATCCTGAAAAATCTTCTTTTTTGTTATAACCTTCCATTTCTTTTTTTACGCACATGAAAAGTTCTTTTGTTTTTTCATCATTGAACTTTTTTTCAAAAATACAGTTTTCAATATCAATGCCGTTTTCAATGCAAAAGGACTCATCGATTATTAAGAAGGCATAACTTGCATCTATTTTATTGTGGGGGCGGTGAAGTACACCTGAATTTACAACCACGATATCATCTTTTTTTACAGAAAGATCTTCCGTACCGTATTGTATAAAGGCGGTGCCTTCTGTAAAAAGCAAGACTTCAATATTCTTGTGCCAATTTGATACAACTTCTCCGAAAGGTTTTTGCGAGAATCCGAGTTTAAAAGGGCAGAACTTATCATTTTTGATGTTCAGATGATGCTCATATATTTGTTCAGTCAAAAAAAACACCTCTTAATGTCAATATAACTAAAATACTAGTCAATATATTTCTTGAAGTTGCCACAATTTTATTTTATAATAAGATTACAAAAATGTCAATTTAATTATAAAGGAGATAGAAAAAATGAAAATTCTTTGCATTGGCGCTCATCAGGATGACAATGAATTCCGCGTAGGCGGTATGGCTTACAAGTGGGCAAAAGCAGGTCACGAAGTAAGATTTTTAAGTATGCTTAACGGCTCAGGTGGCCATCATATTATGACACCTGAAGAAACGTCCGCAAGGCGTTATAAGGAATCACAAAAGGTTGCCGAGCTTCTTAACATCACTTATGATGTTTGGGATATTGATGATTGCACCTTGGTTGCCGATCTTGAAACACGCTGGAAAACGGTAAATTATATCCGCGAATTTAATCCCGATCTTATAATTGCTCACAGAACAAACGATTATCACGCTGATCACAGAGCATCAGGCACACTTGTTCAGGATGCAACCTATCTTCTCACCGTTCCTCACACTTGCCCCGAAACACCTGCAATGCGCTTTATGCCCGTTGTTATGTATAATGAGGATGCTTTCAAATATCCGCCCTTTGAAGCCGATTATGTTTTTAAAATGGATGATGTAATTGACGTTAAACTTGAAATTGCTCATATCAACGAAAGTCAGGTTTACGAGTGGCTTCCTTATACTCACGGCGAGACCGTTCCCGAAGGTGAAGAGGCACGCAGAGAATGGCTTAAGGGTATAAACATTACGGAAGATACCACCGATGAAGAAATTTTAGCACAGCCTCGTGGCTATTCAGTGCGCTTTGCAAAAACTGCTATCCGCTTCAGAGATAAACTTATCGAGCGTTACGGCGAAGAAGGCAAGAAGATAAGATATGCAGAAGCATTCCAGTTAAGCGAATACGGCAGAAAGCCTACTCAGGAAATGATAGATACATTATTTAATTTTTAGGAGGAATAAAAAATGTTTAAGTCAGCAATAGTTGGTTGCGGTTTTATTCACGGAACACACAGAAATGCCTATGCACAGTTAGAAAAAGAGGGAGTTGTTAAACTCGTAGCACTTTGCGATGTCCGCAAAGAAAAGCTCACAGAACTTCCTTCAGAAGGATTGAATTTGTACACAGATATTGATGAAATGCTTGATAAAGAAGAGCTTGATATGGTTTCATTATGCGTTCCCACATATCTTCACAAGGAGCTTTCAATTAAGTGTATGAGAAAAGGCGTTCACGTTTTGTGCGAAAAGCCTATGGCACTTCAGTATGAAGATTGCGTTGAGATGATAAATGTTTCCAAAGAAACAGGCAAATATCTTATGATTGCCCATTGTGTTCGTTTCGGCAGAGTTTTAAGAGTTATTAAGGATATTATTGATAGTGGCGAGATGGGCAAACTTGTGTCGGCGTTTTTCCAGTGCGGTGACGATAAGCCTTATTGGGGCTATAATGATTGGTTTAAGGATGATAAGCTTTCAGGAGGCTGTATGCTTGATCTTCAGGCCCATAACCTTGACCTTATAAACTGGTATTTCGGCCTTCCCGAATATACAAGCGTATCTGCAAAGCAGTGCGCTCCGGAATTTAAGGGATTTGGTTCAATTTCTGCTAATATGGTATATCCCGGCGGTGCATTTGTTCATAGTTGGTGCGATTGGGGCATTCCCAATAACAAGCACGATAAGCGATATACCCGAATCAATCTTGAAAAAGGCTATATCTATTCCAACCGTATGGGTAATAAGGAATTCGTAAAGGTTGACTATGCAACAGGTGAAGTAACTGATTTAAGTGATCTTCGTCCTGAACTTGAGGGCTTGAGCACACAGTATTGCGAAATCAAGTATTTTGTTGAATGTATTAAAAATAACGTTCCTCTTGATTTCAACCTTCCCGAAGAATCTGCAAAGGTTATAAAAATAATGCGTTCGCAGGAGCGTTCTGCCAAAAATAACGGTGCTCCGGATAAGGTGGTATAAAAATGAAAGTCGGTTTACTTGTTGAATTACATAAAGATTTTGAAAATGATATAAAGCACGCAAAAGAGCTTGGTTTTGATTTTGGTCAGCTGGTTAACTGGGATATGGAATTATATACTGACGAAAATCTCCAAAAACTTAAAAACGTTCTTGAAAAGTATCAATTTACCGTAACTGATTTCTGGTGCGGTTGGAGCGAGCCTGTAAAATGGAAATATCCTGAAAGACATATAACTCTCGGCCTCGTGCCCAAAGAGTATAGGGCACAACGTCTTGAAGATTTAAGACGCGGTGCTGAATTTGCCTATAAGTTAGGAGTTAAAAATATTGTTACCCATACGGGATATATTCCTGATAGTCCTTATAGTGAGGAACATATTGGCGTTGTTGAAGCTTTAAAAGTTCTCTGCAATGAATTAAATGAAAGAGGACAGAATTTTACATTTGAAACAGGCGAAGAGCTTCCCGTAACTTTAGGCGTTATGATAAAGGAAATAGGGCTTGACAACGTAGGCGTTAACTTTGACCCTGCAAATCTCTTAACGGGTGGCAGAGCAAACCCCAACGATGCAATGGATCTTTTAGGCTCACGTGTTATGGGTATGCACGCTAAAGACAGCGTTCCGCCAACCTTTGGCAATCCTGCAGGAAAACAGGTGCCTATCGGTGAAGGTAAGGTTGATTTTGAAAGACTTTTCCGTCAGTTGAAGGATTTAGGCTATGAAGGAAATATCGTTATTGAGCACGAAATGGCAGGCAGAGAAAATCGTGATGAAGATATAAGAAGAGCCAAAATCTATCTTGAAACGTTAATAATTAAAGTATTTGGCGAGGTAAAATAAATGAAAACTTGTATTAGTACCTATAGTTATTGGAGACATATTACTGAAAAAAGAATGACCTATTTTGATGCTGTTGACGAAACGAAAAAAGCAGGCGCTGATGCCGTTGAGCTTTGCGTTTTCGATTTTGCAGTTCCCGAAGACACGACTTATGGCGAACTTATAAAAGAGCTGGCTGCACACGCCCGTGAAATCGGTCTTGAAGTTCCTATGCTTACCTGCTCAGCCAATATGTATTGCGAAGAGCCCGAAAAGGAACTTGCACGTTTAAAAGCGCGTGTTGATATTGCCGCTGAAAACAATATTCCTATGATGCGCCACGACATTACATATAAGTATATGGAAAACGATACCGTTAAAACTCCTCAAAAGGTTATAAAGTTCGTTGCGCCTTACGTTAGGGAATTAAGCCTTTATGCAAAGGAAAAAGGAGTTAAAACTTGTAGCGAAAATCACGGCAGAATCATAAACGGCGGTTATCTTATGAATATGCTTTTCAGCGAGGTTGATTGCGATAACTACGGCTTGCTTTGCGATATCAGCAACTTCACTTCCGTTGATGATGACCCTGCAGAAGCAGTAGGTATGCTTGCACAGCACATTTGCTTCGTTCACGGAAAAGATGCTTTCTTCCATGATGGTATGCGGTATGACCCCGGCGAGGGATTTTTCAGAACACGTGCAGGTCGCTTTAAGAGAGCAACTATCTTCGGTCACGGTCAAGTGCCTACTTATCAGTTACTTGCAGTAATGAAAAACGCAGGCTATGACGGCTACATTTCAATGGAATTTGAAGGTATCGAAGAAAACATAATGGCAAACAGAATAAGCATTGAAAATCTTAAACGAATGCTTGCTCAATTAGAAAAATAATAAAAAGGTTGTGCTTTTTAGCACAACCTTTTTACAGAGCACTGACAAACCCCTGCAAACATAATGCCCTGCAATTTTTTGCAGGGCATTATTTATCTTTTTGTAATTTCTTTTAGAATTTTTACTTCTTCAGGCGCTTCCTTTAAGAAGTCGGTATAATTACATTCAAGAGAAATGCAATCGTCATATCCTAAATCCATCATAGTTTCTATACAGTAGCGGATATCTGCCGAACCTTCAAAGAGGGGGGCGGGCTTTCTTTGCGTACCGCTTCTTGAAACACTTGCGCCCTGAACCTTTTCTTCAGGCGAAAAAATATACATATTCTTTGCGTGGAGATGTTTTATTTCGTGTTTAAAGCAATCAAAAAAATCTTCAGGTCGCCAGTCGCAAGCGAAGGTGTTACCCATATCACCGCATACACCAACGTTCTTTCCTGCGTTCTTCATCGCGTAATAGAACTTGGTGAAATTTTCTTTGCCGTTAACGTATACACCTTGTGGCTCATAAAGAACGGTCATACCAAGCTTATTACATTCATCGGCAATTTTATAAGCATAGGGTAAAAGTTTTTCTAAAACAGAATCAAAATCATCAACGTAAGTATTCTTATCATAGACTGCATTGCCAATGAGCGTATGTTGAAAATAGCGCGCGCCCATAGCCTTTGCAATTTCAACGTATTTAAGAACGAACTTTAATGCGCTTTCGGAATCATAAGTATCATCTTCAGGACGAATCAGACTTGCACCAACTGTATAACACTCTAACGTAAGCCCTTTTTTATCGAGAAGTTTTTTATATTCCAATGCAGTTTGCATATCAGGAACAACCTCAGGATAATTATAGGCTTCTAAAATTTCTATTCCGTTGCAACCAACTTCCAAAGCAACGTCAAGTGCCTTTTCAAAACTTTCGTCAATGGCATAATTGCGCACAAATGACATAAGTGATATTCTCATAAACTATACCTCTTAAACAATCTCAACGGGCGCACCGTTATTTTTAGCAGAGCTTTCCTGTGCGCGCATTATTTTAATTACCTTTGCCGATTCTATAGGATTACCCATCTCAATGGGAACGTTCTTTTCCATACATTCAATGAAATGTTTAATCTCGCAATATTGGGTTGATAATCCTTGAAGCTCAGGACGAAGATTGCTTAAATCAGTTATTTCGCCCGTTTCACCATCTACCCATACAAGCTCCTTAGTGTTCATACGGTCAGAATAAATATAACCCTTTTCAAGGTTTATACGGGTATATCTCTTAAGGTGCTTGTTGTTTGGAATGCCCCAATCGCACCAGGAATGAACGAATGCACCGTTTTCATAAACCATATTGGCTGAAATTGAACCAAAGCCCGTAAAATCGGGGGCGCACTGCTTTGCAGTTGTGCTCGTATATTTGGGTAAACCAAAGAACCAATTTATAAGGTCAAGGTTATGTGCCTGCAAATCAAGCATACAACCGCCTGAGCGCGTACCGTCCTTATACCAATCCTCAAAGCTCCAATAAGGTGTGCCGTCGGCTGATTGGAAGAATGCCGATACAAGACCACCGCCCTTACCGCTGTCAAGGAAATCCTTAATGATTCTTAAATCTCTGCCAAAACGTGCAGAATGGGCAATCATAAGGTACTTGCCCGTCTCTTCTGAAGCCCTAAGCATTTCCATACAGTCTTCATACTGAAGGGACATAGGCTTTTCGCATACAACGTTTATGCCTGCTTTCATAAATTTAATTGCCATATCCTTGTGAAGATATGTGGGGATACATAATGAAACCATATCCAATTCTTCTTTTTCAAGTAGGTCATCAACGTCAGTATATAAGTTGAGTCCGTCATAGGGAAGCTCCGTAAGCTTTTCTTTGCGTATATCGCAGATCGCCACGAGCTTTGCAAGGCCCTCTTTCTCTAACTGTGCGTAGGCATTTCTGTGTGTTCCGTGGATAAAACCACAACCAACAATTGCTGCTTTTAACATTTTTTAAAAACTCCTTTTATATTATTATTGACATTTTTACAATAATATTTTAGAATAAAACTACGGTGTTTCCAATGAATATATTGACTTGTTTTATGTAAATATTGACATAGGGGGTGTTTTGTTGGAAGATTTTGTATATGAGCATCACTTGAAAATTAAAGAAGATGCTTTTTGCCCGTTCAAAGTCACTTTCTCAAAGAACCACACAACCGATACGGGTACTTATTGGCATAAGAATATTAAAATTTTCCTTTTTACCGATGGCAATGCCAGATTGCAATACGGTTCTGAAAGCTTTGATGTAAAAGCAGATGATATTGTCATAATGAATTCTAATACCATTCATCGCATCTACAATAAGAAAAATTTATACTATTGTTTCTTAATAGTTGACGAAGCATTTTGTTGCGAAAACGGTATAGATATTGAAAAATGTATCTTTGAAAAGAAATTTGTTGATGAAGAAGCAAAAAAGCTTTTTATGGATGCGGCAGAGAACGTTAAAAAATATGATAAAAACGAAGTTTTTTCAAACACGAAAGCAAGATGCTCCGTTTTAAATCTTCTAACGTATTTGTGTACGCAATATCTTTTATCTTATGATAACGTAAAAGACACTCATCAATTTTCGGAAAAATACGTCAAAGAAACCTTAAAATATTTAAATGATCATTTTACCGAAAAGGTACAACTTGAAACGTTAGCTTCATTGTGCGGGGTTACTAAATTTTATTTGGCAAGAGAATTTAAACGTTTTACAGGGCAAACTATTTTCAATTATATAACTGTACTTAGGTGCAAAATGGCGCAAAACTGTCTTTTAAGAGAGATGTCCGTAACAGAAACCGCCATTACTTGCGGATTTGATGATGTTTCAAGTTTTTCACAAACTTATAAAAAGACGATGGGCGTTCTACCAAAAAACGTAAAGAAACAATTCGGAAAATAAAAATCCCCTTAGAAAAGCCGTTTGTGTTTAGGCTGTTCTAAGGGGATTGTGTTATATTTATTCCTTTATTAAATTAAATGCACCACACCTGAGAATATCAACTAAATCTTTCTCGTTTTTTATGCGCTTTGCAGTTTCAATACCGCCGTTGCAACAAGCGTATTCACCGTGTGTATCGCCACCTGAAACAAGCAATAATTCCTTGTGATTTTCTGCATATTCTTCAGCATCCATATTATCTTCTAAAGAATTGCAGAAATTAAATACTTCAATTCCGTCAATAAAATCAGGCATAACACCAACGTCAGTTATGTAGTCACGGCGTCTGTAGGGGTGAGCCTGATATATAAGCACGTCATATTGCTTTAAGGTTTTATACCAAATTTCAGGATTCATTGTGTCAAGCTCAGGGTGATTATAAAGTATTTCGGGAGTAATGCCGTAAACGAGAATCTCTTTTCCACCGCCAACTCCTTGTTCAATACCGAAAAGAAAATCTAAATCAAGCTTTTCTCCTGCTTCCTTAAGTGCGATATAGTCCTTTTCATATGCTTTAACAAAATCGTTCCACGGAAGCTTTCTGTCGATGCCGGTGTTTCCGTGCTTAAAATGATTGGTTATAACACCGCCCTGAAAACCGCCCTTTTTTATAAAAACCGCCATTTGTTCAGGTGTAACCTGAGCGCAGGCACTACAAGGGTTAGTGTGCATATGAAGTTGATATTTATATGTGATCATATGTCAATAACTTCCATATAAACGTCATTTTTAGGAATATTCATTCTTTGGGCGACTTGCTTGATGGCGGTCTTTTTATCAACGCCCTCATCAAGTAAAAGTTTCACTTGATCTTTTATGGAAAGACTTTCAAATTCTTCCGTTAAAGCATTTTCTTTTTCGGCTAAAACAAGAACGAACTCGCCTTTAACAGTGGGCATTTTTTCTTTCCACTCATTTAAGGGGAAGGTAACACATTCCTCGTGAAGTTTTGTGATCTCTCTTGCGATAGCAATTTCCCTTGAACCTAACATTTGGGCAAGGTCTTCCAATGTTTTTTCAAGATGGTGTGGGCTTTCGTGCAAAATTACTGCGCGAGGCTCTTTTTTTAATGCTTCAATTCGTTCTTTACGTTCTTTTCCCGTTTTTGGTAAGAATCCTTCAAAAACAAAGCGGTCGCACTTAAAGCCTGAAAGAACGAGAGCGCACAAGCCTGCACTTGCACCGGGAAGAACTGTTACGGGAAGATTTCTCTCTCTTGCTTTTTTTACGATTATATAGCCGGGATCTGAAATGCAGGGCATTCCTGCATCTGATACCAGCACAATATCTTCACCGTTTGCAACGCGGTCAAGAATCTGTTCCGAGCGTGATTGCTCGTTATGCTCGTGATAGGAAATAAGCGGTTTATTTATTTCATATTTAAAGAAAAGGGATGCGCTGTGGCGCGTATCCTCGCAAGCAATGGCATCACATTCCTTTAAAACGCGAAGCGCGCGCAAGGTTATATCTTCTAAATTACCTATAGGTGTGGCACAAATATAGAGCATTTATTTTTCCTCCACGTGATAGATGCGGTTGATCTCATCGTTAATATTGCCGTCTTTATCGTAAATACATAAGGTAGGCTCCCAATTCATATAAGGCTTGCCTTCTTTAACCCCTTCAATTAACACAACGTAAGCGGGAGTATGAGGGCGCGATTGAACGGGGCGCACGCGTTTAGGCTCGATGTTATATTTTCGCATCGTTGCAAAAATATCAACTATTCTGTCAGAATGATTTATCATTGCAAATCTTCCGCCGTTTTTTAATAAATAGTTGGCGGCAGAGCATACGTCATCTAACGTGCAAGTGGCTTCGTGGCGGGAAACAGAATGTGCGTCATCCTTATTATGCTCACCGCTTCCGTCCTTTTTATATGGCGGATTGCAAACTACGGTTGAATATTTGCAGGAGGGCAGAACGCCCTTTAAATCTCTCAGATCACAGTTATGCACGGTAATTCTGTCTTCAAGATTGTTGAGCTTTACCGTGCGTGATGCCATTTCTGCCATAAAATCCTGAATTTCAACTGCATCACAGTGCACGTATTCGTGTCTGCCGTATAAAAGAATGGGAAGAATACCCGTTCCCGTGCCTAAGTCGCAAATCTCGGCATTCTTTTTAACGGTAGCAAAGTCTGCAAGTAAAACGGCATCCGTTCCAAAACAGAAATATTCAGGGTTCTGAATAATTTTCAGACCCCTGAACTGTAAATCGTCTATTCTTTCATTTTCCTTTAAAATATTCATCATATGATTCGTTTTCCCCAGGAGAAATGTGTTTTGAAGTAGGTTGAGTACATATCGGAAATAACGGTTTTTCTGTATGAGCCTGACGAAGCGTGAGCAACCTTACCGTCACCTAAATAGATACCAACGTGATCGGACAAATCACTGTCCTCAAGAGTATCAAAGCAAACAATATCGCCAACACGAAGATCTTCTATTCTTGTGATCTTAGTGCCTCTGTCCATATAACCCTGTGAATATGCGGTACGGGGCAATGAAATGCCGAAATGCTTATAAACAAAGCAAGTGTAACCTGAACAGTCAAAGGTCTTTGGTCCGTTTCCGCCTAAAACATAGGGGATACCGAGGTACTGTTTAGCATAATCCGCTATCTGCTGACCTAATGAAGAATTGGAATTTGTTGATCCTGAAGGAGCCGTAGTAGGCTTGGGAGTAGTGGTTGTGCCTGTGTTGGGCTTGGGAGTAGCAGTAGGTTTAGCGGTGGGCTTTGCGGTAGGCTTGGGAGTTGCCTTGCTTGCTTCCTCATTCTTCTTAGCCTGCTCGGCGGTAATTGCTGAGGTTGAGAATAACTTATCAAGTGTTTTATCGTTGCAAATGCCGTCCTGAGTAAGCTTGGAGGCTTTTTGGAATTTCTTAACTGCCGCAATGGTAGCTGAGCCGTAATAGCCGGTAGGTGTACCGGTAAAATAGCCTAACTTTTTAAGTCTTGTTTGAATATTAACAACGCCAACGCCCTCGGATTCAGCCTTGAATGTTCCGTTAGGTCTTGATGCTGATGGTGCATTTGAAGAAAGTGAGCCGCCAAGCTTAACATATGAGCCTGAAATATAGCCTTCCTCACCTGCGGCGGTCTTTATTTTAAACCAATCACCTGAATCATCAAGAAGAGTAACAACCTCCTTATCCTGAACAGTTGCAACTGCCTCGTAAGATGTGCCGGGACCTTTTCTTATATTAAGTGTGCCGTTAACGTTAATGGTGCAAGTGGTATATCCGCTGCCTTTTTGGATATAATCCTTGCTTGCATAACCTTTTGTTCCGTTCTGAAGCTCAATATAATACCAATTATTACTTTGTCCGAGAACGTAGAATGTAGTTTTCTTTGTAACTGTGGTAATCGTATCATAGCCGGTGCTTGGACCTGAGCGAACCTTTAACTGTTCAGCCGTTGAGCTTGCCTTCCAGGGATCAAAAACTTCACCTAACATAGTGGAAGAACCACCCTCAGCACCGATGGAAACATATTGCTTGAAGATGTAACCGCTTTTTCCGTCATAGAAAATTTTGAACCAGTCACCGCTTCCGCCAATGATCTTTACTGTTTCATCATTTTTCACTTGGAAGGAGATAGGACCGTCAATTTCAGCCTTTGAACGCACGTTAACAGATTCGCTTACGCCCGTTATCTTACCTTCAAGTCCCTGAATATCGCTTGGCTCAAGATATTTCTTTAAGATAAAGCCCAAAACACCGTTTTCGGTTTCAACGTGATACCAATCGTTCTGCTCTGAATATATGTATAACTTTGAATCACGGGTAAGTGAATCAATAACCTCGCTGGAGGAATCGGCAGTTTCTCTAACGTTAAGCTGTGACTTAATTGTTACGGTTGCTTCGGCACAGTTTGCGGCGCGGAGAAGTGCAACTGTATCATCATCGGCAATACCTGTGGCTTCAAGCCCTTTATCAGCTTGGAAGTTCTTTACTGCCTGAGCAGTAACTTCACCGTAATAACCGGTGCAATCATAGGTAAAATAACCAAATTTCTTTAATATGTATTGTATTTCATAAACGTCATAATTCTCCATTGCTTCAGTAATGGGCTCGGCTTGTACGCTTGTATTTTTAATTCCCGGCATAAGCATTACCGCTACGAGGACTGTTGCAAAAAATTTCTTCATATATTAAACCTTTCATAAAAGATTAAAAATGCAATGTAACACTTTTGTAATATCTTAACATTTTATATATCATTTGTCAAGAAAAAACAGTCAAATCTTTTGAAAAAATGTGCTTGCGAAAAAATTATATATGTGTTATAATCTTATTCGGTAAATAAAACGGAGGTTTTTAAATATGGGAGCTATTAAACTTATTCTTGAAATTGCAATAATTATATTATCACTTATTATCATTGTTGCCGTTGCTTTGCAGAAGAGCAAAAGTGAAGGTATCACAGGTGTTACAGCAACAAGCGAAAGTGATAACTATTTCGGCAAAGGCAAAGAACTTGGCGCTGAAGCAAAGCTTGCAAGAATAACAAAGGTATGTGTAGTTTTCTTTGTTATCGTCAGTGTTGTTCTTACTATCGTTTTCTCAATGGAAGCAGCAAGTGCCAAAAAGGCAGAGGCAGAAGCTCAGCAGCAGGCAACTCAGATACAGCCTGAAACTGAAACTGCTCAATAATTCCGGTTTTGAAAAACAAGTGCCGTATTTTTGCTATGCAAGGATACGGTATTTTTTTGCGAACTTAGCCAAAGCTATGATGCTTTAGTTATATTAAAGGATGAATATGGAAAAGATAATAGAGATTGTAAAAAATTCAAAAACACCTATGTCGGCTCAAGAAGTAACAAAAAAGCTTGGCTTTGGTTATAATGAAACGGCAATGGTCAAAAAAATGCTTGAGCGTTTTGTGAAAGAAGGTAAAATTATAAAAAAGAACGGAAGGTACACTTCAAATAAAGAATATCTTGAAGGAAAGGTGTGCTCAACAATTTCGGGAGCTGATTTTTTTGTTTCCGAAAAGCTTACCGAAGACCTTAAAATCGTCAAGAGCCGTGAATTCTGCCTTATGCATAACGATACGGTGCTTGTTAAAAGAACGGGCAAAAACTGCCAAGCAGTAAGCATTATAAAGCGCGGATATGAAAGAATAGTGGGCACAGTTTACCGCGATGATACCACCTTGTATGTTGCGCCTGATGAGAAAAAGCTCCACGAGTTGTTTATTCTTCCCAAAAACAAGAAAAACGGAGCAAGGGAGGGGGATAAGGTTGTTGCAGATATTGTTTCTTATCCTACCGAAAAAGCTCACGGTGTTTGTGCCGTAACCGAGGTGTTAGGCTCGGCTGAAGAGGATTCAACGGCAATATTGTCGGTTTTATATAATTACGGCATCAGCGAAAATTTTCCGTCAAAGGTTATTGATGCACTTCAATATATCCCCGATAAGATCGAAGAAAACGATCTTTATAACAGACTTGATCTGCGCAAATTAAATATTATCACCATTGATGGCGATGATGCAAAGGATCTTGATGATGCCGTTTCCTTGGAGATAACGGAGAAAGGTGATTATCTTCTTGGCGTTCATATAGCCGATGTTTCTCATTATGTTAAAATGGATAGCCCTGTTGACGTTGAAGCAAGAACACGTGCAACAAGTGTGTATATTCCCGGAAAGGTCTTTCCTATGCTTCCCAAAGAGCTTTCAAACGGCATATGTTCCTTGAATGAAGGAGAGGATAGGCTCACCATTTCCTGCTTTATGGTAATTTCCAAGCAGGGCAAGGTGATGGAATATTCAATTCAGCCGTCAATAATAAACAGCAAGCATCGAATGACCTATAATGAAGTAACTGAGCTTCTTGAAGATCCCAAAAGCGAAAAACGCAAGCAATATAAAGACGTTTTCGGTATGTTGCTTTTGATGAAGAACCTTGCGATGGTGCTTATTGATAATGCTCAAAAGCGCGGAAGCATTGATTTTGATCTTCCCGAAGCAAAGATAATCTTAGATGAAAATGATTTTCCCATTGAAATAAAGGAATATGAGATCGGTATTTCCAATAGAATTATTGAGCAGTTTATGCTGATAACCAATCAGACGGTTGCATCACATATGCTGAAAAACTCATTGCCCTCAATATACCGTGTCCACGAGCCGCCTGAGGAGAAGAAATTAGAGGCATTTAAGGATCTTATAAACGTGTTTGGTTACCGTCTTCCTCAAAGTCCCAAGCCTCAGGATTTCCAAAAAATTCTGCTTGAGGCTGAGGGGACGGATGAGGAAGCACTTATTAAGAAAACAATGCTTCGCTCAATGAGCAAGGCAAAGTATAAAGCCACTTGTGATGGGCATTTTGGTCTTTCATATGAACATTACCTGCATTTCACTTCGCCAATCCGCAGATATCCTGATCTGATGGTGCACCGCGCACTTAATATGACCTTTGAAAAAAATAAAAAGGCATTGTTCGAGCTTGAAAAGCGCATCGAAAACTGTGCAAGCGTGTCAACTACCCAGGAAATAAATGCCGCAATGTGTGAGCGTGACGTTGAGGATATCCGCAAAGCACAGTATATGGAAAAGCGAATAGGTGAGGAATTTTTTGGTACAATATCAGGTGTCACTGCTTACGGAATGTTTGTTGAGCTTAAAAATACCGTTGAAGGCTTTATTCCCATAAATACCATTGACGGATATTTCGATTACGATGAAGCTCGTTATCAGCTTAAAAGCGATGAAAAAACATTCCGTCTTGGTGATAAAGTCAATATTCGCGTTTTTGCAGTAAATATTCCCGATGGTAAGGTTGAATTTACGCTTTTGGCTTGACTTTTTTATGAAAAAAGAGTAATATACAAATTGAAATTTGTTTGGAGCAGATAATGAATACGGGTATAAAACTTATAACGGAAAATAAAAAAGCTCGTCACGATTATTTTATTGAGGACGTTTATGAAGCAGGCATCGAGTTATTCGGTACTGAGGTTAAATCTTTGCGTCAAGGTAAAACTAATCTTAAGGACAGCCATATCATTATCCGCGGTGGAGAAATGTTCGTTATCGGTATGCATATTTCGCCTTACGAAAAGGGTAATATTTTTAATAAAGACCCCCTCCGTACACGAAAGCTTCTGATGCACCGCAGAGAAATTGACCGTCTTTTCGGCAAAATGAAAATTGACGGTTACACTCTTATACCCTTAAAGGCATATTTCAAAAACGGTTTTGTAAAAATCGAAGTGGCTCTTTGCAAAGGTAAAAAGCTTCACGATAAGCGTGAGGACGCGGCAATTAAAGATATGAACCGCGCCATCGACCGCGCAACGAAGAATAGGGGAGAATAATATGAATCACTTTATTATAAAATTGAAGGAAGAATTTCCTTGCTTAAAAAGTCAGCAGGAGCCTGAATTACATTGCTTTATAAATGATGTTGCACCTCGAATGGAGGAAAACAGAAAAATTCCCGCAATGCTTATTGCTCCCGGTGGCGGATATTGTAATGTAAGCTCAAGAGAAGGCGAGCCTATTGCATTTAAGTATTTAATGGAAGGTTTTTCGTGCTTCGTTCTTAAGTACAGCGTTAGACCTGAGCACTATCCTCAGCAGCTTTCAGAGATCGCAGCATCTATACTTTATATCAGAAAGCACGCTGAAGAATGGGGAATAGATAGCAAAAAGATTGCAGTAAACGGCTATTCTGCAGGCGGTCATTTGGCGGCAAGCTTAGGCGTTTTATATAACGATCAGGTTATCTTGGACCTTCTTAACGCTAAAGCAGAAGATATTAAGCCTGACGCACTTGTTTTAGGCTATCCCGTAATTTCTGCGGATCTTATGTTTGCTCATAAATATTCCATTGATTTTGTTTCAGGCACTACTGATACCGAATCTGAAATTTATAAAAAAATGTCACTTGAAACTCACGTTAATGCAGAAACTCCTCCCACTTTCTTGTGGCATACGGCAAATGACAGTGTTGTTCCCGTAAAAAACAGCCTTGTTTTTGCAACAAAGCTTGCCGAGAACAACGTAACCTTTGAGCTTCACGTTTATCCGTTCGGTCATCACGGACTTGCAACAAGCAACTATGGAACAAATCCCATAACCGAAAAGCATTATTCCGCACAATGGATGGATGACTCCGTAAAATTCTTATTCGAAATTTGGTTTAAATCCAATAAATAACGGCATCTGCCGTTTTTATATGGGGGCGTAAAGGTTTCGACAGGGTTGTTCGGTGGTACGGTAAGCGAGCTGTGATTTCGGGGACACGCTAAAAACCCGAGCGTAAATATAAACGCTAACAGAAATACTAATTTAGTAGCTGCTTAATAGCACCTACCATCGGCCTGGGCTGACTGTGGGCTCAGATCACCGGTGTCAAATTACACAGTGCACGTCAGTGGCCTAAGCTTTGCGGCCACGATGTAAAATGAAGCTACCTGATGCGTAAGCGTGCCGTTGTGCGAGCGCAAAGGGGAATCTAAAATCATCGGCTACGCTCGTAGAAAACCATATTTCTGCTTCTTTGGACAGGGGTTCGACTCCCCTCGCCTCCACCAACAAAAAACACACCGCAAAACGCGGTGTGTTTTTTCGTTCAGTAAGATAGCGAGGGGAGTCGAAGCCTGAGAGGGTGCGAAGGCGAAAAGAAAACAGTTCAGTGAACTGTTTTCAGCCGAAGCAATGCGAGTTGGGTACTGTTGCGAAAAGCGCAACGGTCAACGAGCAATAAGGCTGCAAAGCAGCCGTTCACCTCGCCTCCACCAAAAAATTCGACAAGTTTCAACTTGTCGAATTTTTTTATCCAAGCCGCAGGCTTGGCATATCATCACCGCGCGAAGCGTGGTGTATATCATCAAGGGCGCAATGCGCCCTTGTATCTCATCACGCGCCAGCGTGCATTTTCCTGCGGCTTGATGATATACAACACTTCGTGTTGATGATATACCGCAACAAGTTGCGGATGATATACAAGGCTTTGCCTTGATTCCTGCGAGGGGAGTCGAAGCCTGAAGAAAAAGCGTGTGTTAAATAAACACACGCTTTTAAATTTTTAATCTTCTTCCAAAAGTTTTGCAGGGGATATATTTAACACCTGTGCCATTTTAAATAAGGTTTCAAGGGAAACGCCTCTTACTGTGCCAGTGCCTTCGACTTGTCCCACAAAACTTACACTTTTTTCAATTAGTTCGGCAAAATATTCTTGAGTATATCCGGCTTTTCTTCTGTAGTAAGCAATCTTCAATCCGAGAGTAATATACTTATCGGGAAATTCTGTTACCATATTATCGCCCCTTAATTATGCTAATATATATTCTACATAAAAAAAGGTAAAAATATTATAATCTATAACTGCAGATATATTTACTTTAAGTGAATAATAGTGTATAATAATTAAATAATTATTTACTTTGTGGGGGGATTTTTATGCAAGAAAACATTTGTTGTTTTATTGGACACAGAACAATTATTGAAACAGATGAAATGAAAAAACGATTATTAAATGAAATCGAAATGCTGATTACGGATAAAAAAGTTGATACATTTTTGTTTGGCAGTAAAAGTCAGTTTGACAGTTTGTGTCTTGATTTGGTAACGAGATTAAAAGAAAAGTATCCGCACATTAAGCGGATATACATTCGGGCAGAATATCCCGTTATCAGCGAGGATTTTAAAGAATATCTATTAAAAAGTTACGATGAAACATATTTTCCCGAAAAAATTATCGGCGCGGGAAAAGCATCTTATGTAAAGCGCAATTATGAGATGATAGATAAAAGCAATTATTGTATTTTCTATTATATGCAGTTAAATCGCAAAAGCGGAACGAAAATTGCTCTTGATTATGCCATAAAACGTGAGAAAAAAATTATTTTCATTTAATTAAAACCGTTGTATAATAATATAAAAGAAAATTTTGTGAGGTAATATTATGCGAAAAGATTTTGGAGTGAAAACTTGGGCGTATCCGATGCCCGTATTTATTGTTGCATCTTATGATAAAAATGGAGTTCCGTGCTGTATGAATGCGGCTTGGGGCGGAACATATGATACAAATCAGATTATGATCTGTCTTGCCGATGACCACAAAACAACAAAAAATATTATCGAAAGTAAGGCATTCACCGTCAGCATTGCCGATGCAAAACACGTAACTCAAGCGGATTATGTTGGAATCGTTTCAGGAAATAAGGTTTCTGACAAAATGACAAAAGCAGGCTTGTCAACGGTTAGATCTGCCTATGTAAATGCGCCAATTATAAATGAATTTCCTATGACGATAGAGTGCAAGCTTCTTAAGTTTAATGAAGACGGAATCTGCATTGGCGAAATCGTAAACGTAAGTGCCGATGAATCTGTGCTTGGTGAAGACGGAATGATAGATCCTCAAAAGCTTGAAGCCATTACCTATGATCCCGTGCACCACACATATATTAAGCTGGGAGAAAAGGTTGGCAATGCTTTTTCTGATGGGAAGAAGATAAAATAATAAATAATCCGATGAAAATATTACTCATCGGATTTCAGAGCACTGACAAACCCCTGCAAACATAATGCCCTGCAATTTCTTGCAGGGCATTATTTCCTGTGTTGCGCGAGCTATAATTGCTCAGTTACTTACCACGTCAGCACAAGCTCCGCTTTGCAGTTTTACGCACAAGTGCGCAAAACCTGTTTGGCTTCGCTGTGCTTCCTTTGCCCCAAAAAGCAATTCTGCTTTTCGGGGACCACCTCTAAGC
>JAZNSH010000029.1:0-21267 GCA_045591115.1 Clostridia bacterium | reverse complement strand
AAATCGCAAACATTCTGATTAGCGGATTATTTGAGCGTAGACTTTCTTGGATATCTTGGTTGCGATAATTCTCAAGGGCATTACAAAATTCTTCGTCAGTATATTCTGTTCGATCCGTTATAGGGTGTTTATCAAGTAATGACCAAAACTCTGCCCAATACTCGGCTATGCCACTTGGATTCTTATTACTCGTATATCCATTATCAATAAAATAGGAGTTAACAGTTTCCCACGAAAAGCGTTTCACTTGTTTGCCATCGATACAAATCTCAAAAATGTGGCACCCGTCCATCCCGACATAAGACGTGCAACCATATCTAATTCTTCCTCTTAAAGATTCTGCAAGCATCTCCTGTTCCAAGTATTTACTCATTCCGCTCCAAGAACCAAGTATTTTATTCATTCAATCACCGCCTTTTTTCATTATACCATAAAAAGAAAACAAACGCAATCTTGCTTTTTGGGGAAGAGGAGGCACAGTAAAGCAAAAAAGCTTTTCGCACCCTTGCGGAAAGCGTAAAGCGGAACTTGTGCCGACGAGGCGGAGAAGGGGGGGCGTCCGTGCTATGCACGTCCTGATTTGCTCGTTGACCTCTCCGCTTGCTTTGCAATACTCGCAGTACCCAACTCGCAAAAATAAGCCTAAAAACGATTATCAATCGTTTTCTTTACGGCTTATTCCCTCTTAGGCTTCAAATCCCCCCTTAATTTTCAACGAAACAAAAAAGAACCCATCTGTCGATGAGTTCTTCTTTGTTTGGCGGAGAAGGGGGGATTTGAACCCCCGCACGGTAATTAGCCGCCTACTGGTGTTCGAAGCCAGACCCTTCAGCCTCTTGGGTACTTCTCCGTTTGCATAAGATATTATACATTATTTATTGTATTTGTCAAGCGTACAAAAAGAAAAAGGAAATACTTTTAAAAGCATTTCCTTTTAGAAATTCGGTTTAAATTATTATTCGGTTTCCTGAGAGGTTAAGGCATACTTAAGCTTGAAGTAATCGAAATAATCGTTAAATTCTTTGGTTGAACCGCCCTTAACGTTGCTTAAGTACTTGTGGATATCAAGCTCCTCGTGGGCGATCTCAAGCTCACAAGCCGCAATATTTGAGCAGTGGTCGGAGATACGTTCAAGGTTAGTTAAAAGATCGGAGAGCACGAAGCCTAATTCAATGGTACATTCTTTTCTTCTCAAGCGGGCGATGTGCTGTTTCTTTAAGGTATCGCGGAGGCTGTCAACGACCTGCTCAAGAGGCTCTACCATAATTGCTGAATCAAGGTCACTATCCTTGAATGCTTTAAGGGAGATATCGATAATTTCCTTAACTGCATCAATAAGAATTTTAAGCTCGCGCTTGGCTTCGCCCGAAAATTCCATATTTTTCTCGCGAATTTCCTCTGCTGATTCAACGATGTTTAAGGCGTGGTCGGAAAGACGCTCAAAATCACCGATAACGTGAAGGAGCTTGTTGGCTTCATTGCTGTCAGCTTCGGACATATTGTGGCTTGAAAGCTTTACCAGATATGAGCCTAACTTATCTTCGAAAACGTCAACCTTGCCTTCAACTTCACGAAGACGGTCGGCTTCCTTTTGATTAAAGTTATCTAAAAGAGCAAGTGAATCGTGAATAGAGGTAACCGCCATTTCAGCCATTGTTACGGCAACGGTTTTTGAACGCTCAATAGCAACTGAGGGAACGGTGAAGAAGCGTTCATCAAGAAGCTTGGTTTCGTCCTTTTCCTTGCCTTCGGGAATGAGAATAGTTGAAAACTTAACAAGAATTTTTCCGAAAGGTGCAAGAACGGCGATTGCACAAATGTTAAAGCCGGTGTGAAGGACTGCCACGCCAACGTGATCAACGGGCATTGCCATAAAGGCAAAATCAACAAAGTGATGGATAAGATAGAATATTGGAAGAAGAACAACTGTGCCTAAAGTATTAAAGAGCAAGTGAATAACGGCGGCACGGCGGGCATTTTTTCCCGTTCCAATGGAGGAAATAAGTGC
This sequence comes from Clostridia bacterium, assembly GCA_045591115.1. Lineage (GTDB taxonomy): Bacteria > Bacillota > Clostridia > Christensenellales > QALW01 > UMGS1322. The sequence continues at coordinate 19,259 of JAZNSH010000029.1, read as the reverse complement.
TGTTACGCAGGTTCCGATGTTCTGACCCATAATTATGGGAAGGGCAGAAGCAAAGTTTACCTTGCCCGTTGCACTTAATGCCTGAAGAATACCTACCGATGCTGAGGAAGATTGAATTACCGCGGTAAGTATTGCACCTGCAATAACGCCTAAGAGGGGATTTTCAAACATCAGGAACAGATCGGTGAACCACTGTTCATCCTTTAATCCGCTTACTGCTGTTGACATCATATCCATACCGAACATAAGAATGGAGAAGCCTAAGAGGATCATACCTAAATCCTTACGTTTGGCATTTTTCTGGAATGCAAAAAGAATAACACCGATAATTGCAAGGACGGGAACAAAGGTTTCGGGCTTAAATATCTGCATATACCATAAGTCGCCCTCAATTCCTTGCAAAGCAAGAATCCACGCGGTGATGCTTGTTCCCAAGTTTGCGCCAAGAATAACGCCGACTGACTGGAAAAGAGTCATAAGCCCTGAGTTAACAAAGCCTACCACCATAACTGTGGTGGCAGAGGATGATTGAATTACCATCGTAACGATAAGACCCAATAAAAAGCCTTTCACGGGGTTGGAGGTAGCTTGTCCCAAGAAGGTTTTAAGCTTGTTGCCTGCACTTTTTTCTAAGGCGTTGCCCATTGCGTTCATACCGTAAAGGAATAATGCAAGACCGCCTATAAGACCTAAAACGTCCATAATTTGTTCTCCTTTTGTGTTTGTGGTTTAAGTATAACCCCTGAAAGTTAAATCTGAAACCATTTTTTGTTAATTCTATGTTAAATTTTATTTATTGACAAATACCGACAATAATGTTATAGTTTTCTTAAAGAATTTTACGGAGGAAAGAAAAATGAGTAAGATATGTAAAAACTGTAACGCAGTTATTGAAGATGATTCAAGATTCTGTATTCAGTGCGGTTCAAATGAGTTCATTGTAAACGAAGCACCTCAGCAGTATTATGTTCCTGCACCTAAGAAGAAAAGCAATAAGCTTTTTGCAATAATCGGCGGAGCAGTGATAGTTGCTTTGGTTTTAGTATTGCTTTTAGTATTTGTTGGCGGTAAACCTTATCAGGGAGCTGTTGACATTATGTTCGAAGCAAGATACGAGGGGGACGCGGACGATATTGATGAGCTTGTTCCGGAATTTGTTTTAGAGAAAAAGGAAATGGATATTGAGAGTCTCAGAGAAAAAATAGAAGAAAATTGGCAGAGTAACGAGAATTATCTGGAGACACGGTACGGAGATGATTATGAGATCACTATGGAAATTCTGATGGATAAAGAGGTTTCCGAAAGAAATTTAAGAAAAGCGGCAATTTATCTTGAGACGGAGTATGGCATCGAAAGAGATGAGGTAACGGAAGCATATAATGTTATTTATTCTATAACCATTGAGGGTTCGGAGGATATATACGTTGTATCCAATGAGATCGATGTTATAAAAATTGACGGTGATTGGTATCCCGTTGAGTTTAGCGCTGAATACGAAGTAAGCTTTTTTGCTTGATGGGAGGAAATGAAAAATGAGCATAATATGTAAAAATTGCAATGCAGTTCTTGATGATGATTCAAAATTCTGCACACAGTGCGGTTCAACGGAGCTTGTTATAAATGAAGCACCCAAGAAAAGCAATAAAAAGCTTTTTGCTATAATCGGCGGTGCGGTGGCAGTTGTTTTGGTTGCGGTGTTGCTTTTGGTCTTTGTTGGCGGAAAGTCTTATCAAAGCGTTCTTGATGATTATGCCGAGCTTTTAAGCGGAAACGTTGAAAAAATTGAAGAGCTTGAAAAGTTTGCGCCTATTGCCATATGGGATTTCTATGAAAAAGAAGAGGGCGAGAGCATTGACGAAATAAAGGCGGAGCTCAAAGAGGATATAAAAGAAGATTTTCCTGAAGTAAAAGAAATCTTCGGTGCAGATTATAAGTGTTCCTTGGAGGTTTTAAGAGAAGAAGAGGTTTCGGAGAATGATCTTTATAGGATAGCCGATTATGTTGAGGAGACCTATGAACTTGACGGCGATCTCGTTGAAAAGGCTTATAATATTACGGTTAAGCAAACAAGGGAAGGCTCAGAGTACATATCCGTTAGTTCCGGCAAGTTAGCGGTTTTAAAGGTTGACGGTGAATGGTATCTTGCGGCACTTCGCGAAACCGGCGATGGCCAATATCAGGTTAAGTTTTTTGTTGATTCTATGTTTTAAAAATAACGGAAATTTTCCGAAAAGGGCAGAAATGCCCTTTCTTTTTTGCTTAATTGCAGGTAAAAAAACAACTTCACTATTGTAACGGGTGAGAAGATATGATAAAATTATATGTAATAAAGCAGAGAGGTGTTTGTTATGAAAAGTAAAATTACCGTGGATTTTGAAAAAGTTAAAGGTCAATTTAAAGTAATGCACGCAGTTGGTCAGCCTCCGATGACGGGGTTAAGCAACTCCTTATTTTATTATCTCAAAAGAGCGGGCATACCCTACTCTCGTTTGCACGATGTAAGCGGATGGATGGGACATAATTTGTATGTTGATATACCCAACCTGTTCCGCGATTTTGATGCTGACGAAAACGATCCTGCATCCTATGATTTTGCCTATACCGATAAAATTATTGAGGGACTTATGGAGGCAGGCTGTGAGCCTTATTTCCGTCTTGGCGTTACCATTGAAAATGCGCATCTCATAAAGGCATACAGAATTTTTCCGCCTGCCGATTTTGAAAAGTGGGCGCGAATTTGTGAGCACGTTATCCGCCATTATAACGAGGGCTGGGCAGATGGATATCACTTCAATATTACTTATTGGGAAATATGGAATGAGCCTGACGATTGCTTTACAAATGAAACTGCGGCTATGTGGAAGGGCACACCCGAGGAGTTCTTCCGCCTTTATTCGGTTACGGCAAAGCATCTTAAAAAGTGCTTTGGTGATACCATCAAGGTAGGCGGTTACGGCAACTGCGGTCTTTATGAATTTCAGAGCGATCCCGAGCTTGACGGAAGCAAGCTTAATAAAGAAGACCTTTATCAGTTCGTCCTTGATTTTATGCACAATTTCTTTAAATATCAGCAGGAAACGGGTGCACCTATAGATTTCTTCTCCTGGCACGTTTACGATAACTGCCATCCCACAACGAAAGAGGATTTTAAAATCATTAAAAGGCATGCTGAATATATAAGAAAAATTCTTGATAAATACGGCTATACAAAAACAGAGCATCACCTTAACGAGTGGAATCTTTTCACCGTTGCCAAGAAGCGTGACAGTGTTTTTGTATCTGCAAAATCTCTGGCATTTATGCTTATGATGCAAGATACATCAACTGACGTTATGTGCTTTTATGATGCCGGTCTTGGCTACAGTGCTTACCGCGCTTTATTGAACCCTGACACGGCAACACCTTACCGCAATTATTATGCCTTCTGTATGTTTAATTCCTTATATAAGCTTAAAAATCAGATAGAGAGCATCAGCGATAACGAAAATCTTTTTGTTCAGGCGGCGCGTGATAACAGAAAAGCTGAAATAGTTATTTCAAACATCAATGATGAAGACGTGGAGATCAGCCTCCAAATTAAAAACTTTTCCTTTACCGATGCGGAATTTTTGCGCATAGATGAAGAGAACCGTTACACCTCAACCTGCGAGGAGCTTAGTGATAAAATCACCGTTCCGTCAATGGGATGTGTTGAGATAAAGCTTTATGATTTAGAATAAAAAATAAACCGCATTTTTTCTTGCGGTTTATTTCTTTCTCCAAAACAAATGATATGACGGTTTTCTCGTGGAGGTGTCCTCCTTTAAAACCTCGCCATCACACAGGGCAATTACGTTTTGCACCATTTCTACCTTACCGATTCTGCCTTCCTCTTCATATTTATTCTCCCAATATGCAGGATCGAGAATTGCCAAACGACCGTCAGGCTCCTCGCTGATAACTGCAATATAGTGACCGCCGTGGCTGAAAATACCAACACGCTCCTTTGTATCACCGCCAACGTGGGCAACTGCCGCACCACCCGTGCGCAAGCAGAAACGTAAACGCTCAATATCGCTTGTGTCCTCAAGCAAAAGATTCAATTTTTCTGCAAAGGCAGGGGCATAGCGCTTGTAATCTGTGCCTACGTGTTCATTGGCCTTTGCATCGTAGCTGAGCTGAAGAGCATCCTCTAATTCAAACTTGCAATTAGGGATCAGCCGATGTGCTACCATAACGGCAGAGCAAAGACCGCAGCCTGAGCTTTTTATTGTGGTTGATTTTCCCTTTTCCTTTTCCTCGCCCTGAAGAGAGGTTCTTGTGAGATATGGTATATCCGGATATTCAAGTTGATTAACGTATCTCATAAAATCATCCTTTCGTAGATAGTTACATTATATCATAATGCTAAAAAATATCAAGATGTTTGGCTATTTTTCTTGCAATGACTTTGCGAGGTGTGATATAATAAGAAAAATATGAATATGATCGGAGTGTAAAAAATGGAATATAAAATTGATAACGATCTGCACATTCATTCAAAGTTATCTCTTTGCTCAAATGATCCTGAACAGACCAATGAAAGAATATTACAGTATGCCCTTGATAACGGGTTAAAGACCGTATGTGTTACCGATCATTTCTGGGACGAAAATATTCCCGTAGCATCCCAGTGGTATAGAGATCAGAACTATGAACACGTTTCAAAGGCGAAACCTCTTCCGCAAGTTGACGGTGTGAGATTTTTGTTCGGTTGTGAAACGGAACTTGATCGTTTTCTGACCTTAGGCATACAAAAAGAAAAATTTGATCTTTTCGATTTTATAATTATTCCTACAACACATTTTCATATGGAAGGATTTACGTTGTCGGAAGAAGAGTATGCTGATAATGAAAGTCGTGCTAAAGCTTGGATCAAACGTCTTGATACAGTGCTCAATATGGATCTGCCATTTTATAAAGTGGGACTTGCCCATTTAACTTGCGGTCTTATTGCCCGTGAGAGGGCGGATTATCTTAAAGTGCTTAATTTGATTCCCGATGAAGAACTTGTGCGCCTTTTTACAAAGGCGGCAAAATTTGGTGTCGGCATTGAACTTAACTCAAGCGACATGGGCTTTAAAGAGGATGAAGCAGATACGGTGCTTCGCATATATAAAACAGCAAAAGAATGTGGATGCAAGTTCTATTTTGGCTCAGATGCCCATCATCCTAAAACTTTTGATATTGCTAAAGAAAGATTTGAAAAAGCGGTAAAACTTTTGAACTTAACGGAAAATGACAGATTTATAATTTAAGAGGTAGTTTATGGAATTAGGTTGCAGATTGCATTTTTTGGATAAAACTTTATACGTTGCGCAAAGTCAATTAAAAACTACGGATAATTCTGTTTTTGAAGGCGACGTAAACGGTGCGCATATTCGTTGGGAGTTTGAACCTTATGAAAAAGGATTCCTTATTTCTCTTGACGTTACAAGTGAAAATGCGCTTAACATAAAAAGAATTGACAGTCTTGTGTTTTCATTACCTGCGCCTGAAAAAACAGATCGAATTTTGTTTTTAGGCAGAAATATGGTTGAAAATGAAAACAGATTTTCCTTTGAACTTGGTTTTAACAGAGAATATACTGCTGAATGCACGGGCATAGTAAAAAATTTTGAAGAAAAAGGATATCTTTTTTCAGGCAAAGTACCGTTTACAAACGTGTATAAATCGGTTGCATTAAAAAAAGACGACGGTAGTTTTGAATTTTCGGCAAAAACGGAGTTTGTGGAAAGTATGCTTAATTCAAAAACACTTTCTTGCGAAAAAGTATATTTTACCCCCGATTCCACCGTTGGCGAGTTTTTTGATTCATATCAGAATCTTATACCGAAAAGTAATTTCCCAATGCCAAAACTTAAAGGCTGGAATACTTGGGATTACTATCTTGACCGCGTTAAATACGAGGATATTTTTGAAAACGTTGAAGCACTTAAGGGCTCGCCCTTTAAAAATGAGATAGATTACATCGTAATTGATGATGGATGGCAGGCAGGCTGGGGAAATTGGCGCGAAAATGAAAAATTCTCCTGCGGTCTTAAAAAGGTTGCCGATAAAATAAGGGAAGCAGGCTTTGTTCCCGGCATATGGATGGCGCCTGTCCGCGTGGAAATGAAGGAAAGCATTTTTAAGGAGCATAAGGATTGGTTCTTAAAAAATGAAAATGGTGAATTGTTTAAAGAGGGTGAGACAGTAGCCTATATTGATCCCACTCATCCCGAAGCGGAAAAGTATATTCTTGATAATTATAAATATCAGTATGATTGCGGATTCAGGCTGTTTAAGATCGATTACGTTTCAGCCTTGCTTAAAATTAAAAGCTTTTATAACGGAAAATCAGCTTACGTTGTGCTTTCCGAGCTTATTGAAAAAATAAAGAAATATACCGGTGATGACGTTGTTATTTTAGGATGCTCTCTACCCCTTGAGTGCGGTGCGGATATTGCACCTTCAATGCGAATCGGCGTTGATATTCATAATCATTTTTCACACGTTTCTTGGATAGCACAGTCATTAGCCTGGTCGTGGATGTACAATTTAAAATCCACAAGAATCGATCCTGATTTTCTTGTTGTCCGCGGTGAAGAAACGGCAAACGAGCCTTTAGTATGGGAACCTGAAAGAAATGATTACGTTCCGCCCAAAAAACATCTGCAAACAAATGAGGATATAATGAAAAGCAAATGGCGCCACGGCGATCAGTTTGATTATAACGAGGCTGAAACCTGGGCAAATCTGGTTGCTATCAGTGGCGGAAATATGTTTCTTTCCGACAGAATATCTGAGCTTAATGAAAAAGGAATGGAAATTATAGAAAATGCCCTTAAAATTTCAGGGGAAAAGGTGCGTCCTTATTATCAAAAGGATGATATCCGTTTGCCCTCCTTGTGGATAGGCGATAAGGGTGTTCTTGTTGTTAACTGGGAGGATATCCCAAGGGAAATAACGGTAACGGGCATAGATGGAAAGCTTCTATCAGATAAAGAGTTTGCCCTTGAAAACGGCGTGCTCAAGGTGAAGCTGTTACCGCATCAGTGCTTTAGCGCACAAAAAGGAGAATAAAATGGAGCTTGTTTTATTAACGTCATTGGGCGTAGGCGGTGCTACCATTCTTGGTGCACTGATAGGCTTTATATTTAAGAAAACCTCGCAGAAATTTTCAGATATCGTGCTTTCCTTTGCTTCAGGCGTTATGCTGGCGGCGGCGGTGCTTGGTCTTATTTTGCCATCCCTTGATTATGGCGGAAATTGGGCGCTTTTAATTACAGTTGCAGGAATTTTTGCAGGCGCGATTTCACTTAATATTATTGATAAGCTTGTTCCGCATCTTCATAAAATGGCAGGTGTTGAAAAGGAAGAACATCATAATCAGGCTCTTTCAAAGGTGCTTTTGTTTGTTACTGCAATAGCAATACACAATCTTCCTGAGGGAATTGCCGCAGGCGTAGGCTTTGGCTCAGGCAATGATGCTCACGCACTTATGATTGCAGGCGGTATTGCCCTGCAGAATATTCCTGAGGGTATGGTGATTATTGGACCTATGCTTGCAACGGGAGTTTCCGCAAAAAGAACCTTTGTTATTGCCTCCCTTACCGGTATAATCGAAATTATCGGCACTCTCATCGGCTATTTTGCCGTTAGCGTTGCTTCCTTTATTCTGCCCTTTGCCCTTGCTTTTGCCGGCGGAACTATGCTTTATGTTATATCTGATGAAATGATTCCCGAAACTCACATAAACGGCAATCAGCGCGGTGCAACTTACGCTCTTCTTGTGGGGTTTTGTTTGATGCTTGTAAGCGACGTTCTGTTAGGGTAGAGCACAATAAATCTCTGCATTACTTTGTTGTGGCAACCTTAAAGGTTCGTTTGCTTGTGCCTTTAAGCAATGTGCTTTAGGATAATGAAAAAATCAAGACAAATTACTTGTCTTGATTTTTTTGTTTTTTATAATTTCTCGGTGAAATACCGAACTGCTGAGTAAAGGCTTTGCTGAAAGCGTAAAGAGAGGAGTAATTTAAAAGTGATGCGATCTCCGTGGCGGTAAGCTTGTTTTCATCCAACAAAAGTTTTGCTGCATCCATTTTTTTTGCGCGGTAGTATTCTGAAAGAGTGTTGCCCGTAACCCTTTTAAAAAGTGAGGAAAGATAGCCGTAGCTATAGCCGGTTATATCCGAAAGCTCATCAAGGCTATTCATTGTATAAATGTGTGTGTCAATATAATTCATAAGCTTATAGCAAAGAATATCATTAGGCGTGGCATTTTTAGGTATTTCGTTTTTGCAATCCTCAAAAGATCTTAAGGTATAAACAAGCACCTGATTAAAAATCGAGGATAAAAGCAGAGGGTGATAGGATTTTTTCTCGTTAAGCTCAAAAATTGCGTTGCTTATAAGAGGAAGGATGCGCTCATCCCTGAAAACTCTTAAAGATGGAGAAGGTGCCTTTTCACAAAGATTCTCATATGCCTCTTTCAATTGACCTGAAAGCACGTTAAAAGAGAAAAAATCAAACTTTAACGGCTCAGAAGCATCAGAAATGATTTGGTGAACATCACAGGGCAGGGAAAGGTAAATATCACCCTTTTGCACCTTTAGAGGAATACCGTTGGTTGAAACTTCCCCTTTGCCCTCGGTTACGATGGTCAATTCAATAACATTAGGCTGTATGTGCTCAGACACAACGGATCTGCTTTTTAAAAATAATCGACCTATCTGCAAAACGCTTATATCATCAAAGATAAGGGGAGCATTAAAATATATGTTATCAAGATGGTAATTTGCCTCCACGAAAACACCTCCTTATGGATATATTGTACTCATTTTATAAAATAGTGTCAATAAAGATATCAAAAAAAGAAATAAAAATAAAAAAATGACATCTTTTGTGATGAAAAATAACATTTACATCTATATAACAAGACTATATAATAAAGGTGTAAACCATAAAAAGGAGAGAATTATTATGAATAAAAAAGTTATAGCAGTTGTTGGTTGCGGAAGAATTGCCCGCAATGCACACTTTCCCGCATTTTCAAAAATGGACAATGTGCGCATCAAATATGCTTGCGATCTTATTATTGAAAAGGCAGAAAAGATGAAGGAGGATTTCCCCATAATTGAGGAGACCATCGTTGATTATAAGGTTGCACTTAACGATCCTGAGGTTGATGCGGTTTACGTTTTAACACCTAACTACGCTCATTACACCGTTACAATGGACGCTTTAAGGGCAGGTAAGCACGTGTTCTGCGAGAAACCCATTACCGTTAACTATGCTCTTTCTCTTGAAATGGCTGAGGAAGCAAAAAAGCAGAACAAGATCTTAAATATCGGTGTTTGCAACCGCTATCATAAATCTGTTGAGCTTCTTGAGGAAATGAACAGAAATGGTGAATTTGGCAATCTTTATCACGTTTATTGCTCATTTAGAAGTTTCCGTTCAATCCCCGGCTTAGGCGGTGCATTTACAACAAAGGAACAATCAGGCGGCGGTGTGCTTATTGATTGGGGCGTACACTTTTTAGATCTTATCCTCTATATTCTTGGCGGTGCAAAGCTTAAAAACGTTACTTGCGATGCATATTCCGAAATTGCAAAGGATATGAAAGCATATAAATATAAATATATGTGGGCAGAGGATACTGCTGACGTTGAAAACGGCACCAATGACGTTGATGATTTTATAACCGGTCATATCCGCACAGATAAGGCAAGCATTTCCTTTAACGGTGCGTGGGCACAGAACATCAATCAGAACGAAATGTTCATTGATTTTATGGGCGATAAGTGCGGTGCAAGGCTTACCTACGGCGGAAAGTTTGAGGTTTATAAGGCAGATACTCTTGAAACGGTTAACCCCGAATATGATATTCCCGATATGTATTTAAGAGAAGATATGGCATTTATTGAGTCTTTCAAGACCGGTGTTAAGGATAGAAATAATATTGAAAATATTCTTGAAAGCGCAAAGCTTCTTGATACTCTTTATCAGTCAGCAGAAAAGAAGGGTGAGATCGTTTTATGAAAACAATAGGCTTTGTTGATTATTATCTGGGTGAGTGGCACGCAAACAATTATCCTGAGATGATAAAAAAGGCAAATGAGGAGCTTGGCACTGATTACGTTGTAAAATATGCTTGGGCAGAAATTGATACTTCTCCCGTAGACGGTGTTACAACTGATGAGTGGTGTGCAAAATTTAACGTTGAAAAGGTTGATACATTAGAGGAGCTTTGCGAAAAAAGCGATTATATTTTAGTGCTTGCTCCCTCTAACCCCGAAAAGCATCTTCAATATGCTAAGACTGTTCTTAAATACGGCAAACGCACCTATATTGATAAAACCTTTGCACCTAATTTGAAGGAAGCTGAGGAAATTTACGCTTTGGGAGAAAAGTATAATGCACCTTTCTTCTCGACCTCGGCACTGAGATATGCTTCAGAGCTTCAGGATATAAAAAACAGAGATAATCTTATTATAACAGGCGGCGGAAGCAATTTTGAGGAATACGTTATTCATACCGCCGAAATGGCAATGGTGCTTTTTAAAGAGAAGATCCGAAGTGTTAAGGTTGAAAAATTGGGAATTCAGCGCACCTCTGTGCTTGAAACCGAATCGGGCAAAAAATTTTCAATAATTTTTGCACCTGCTTTTGGTTTTGCCGTTTACGGTGAAAAAGGAGCTTTTCGCTGCACCTCAGATTTCTTTGGCGCTCTTATGAAGGAGATCCTGAAATTTTACGAAACGGGTATTCTTCCCTTCGATAAGGAGGAAACTCTTAATTTAATGGCTATGAGGGATGCACTGTTGAATTTCTAAAGCTTGAAAAATCTCACTGTTTTTGCGGTGAGATTTTTTGTTTGCATTATGTAGAATAAAGTGGTATAATGTTCGTTGAAACGAGGTGTTGAAATGACTTTTCAAAAGTGGATATACAGTGTATATCCCGAAAATTCAGTTATTGACGGTCGGTGGGGAACGCTTCATATAATAACACTTGTGCTTTGCGTTGTTATAATCGGCTTAATATGTTGTCTTAACAAAAAGAGCATTAAAATAAAGAGAAACGTCATTCTTGTTCTTGCATCGCTGATCCTTGTGTTTGAGGTTTCAAGGCGAGTTATAAATCTATCAAGGCCCGACTATGATTTTTCCAGTATAACAAACCTTTTGGGAACGCTTCTTCCCCGTCCATGGTGTGCTATCTCCTGCTGGACGGTTATGTTAGCTTCAGTTGTAAAAAAGACGCGCCTTTATAACCTTGCAAGTATGTGCGCACTTTTAAATGCGCTTATATTCTTCGCATATCCCTCTGTTGGCTTTAATCATAGCGTTATTTTATTTGAAAATCTTTATTCGATAACTACCCACGCATTGCTTTTAATTTCTTCAATAAGTATGATGACGTTGGGTTTAACCGATTTCAGCATCAGCAAGAAAGCGCTTTGGGAAGGTTTGGGACTTGTGCTGATGTTCATATACGCATTTATAGAAATATACCTTATGAAGATCGAAGCAGATCCTATGTACTTTATGGCAGATAATGATGTGCAGAAGTTCCTTGGCGTTCAATATGATCTGTACCTTGTTATCTACGTTGTATTCCTTATTGTGTACTTTGGTTTATTCTATTTAGTGCAAAGGTTAATCAAAAAAAATAAATAATACTGCCACCGGGTAGTGAATGTTAAGCATTCGTAAGCACGTCGTTAGGTCTTTGAAGACGTTGCTCTGCGGATGCTTTTTTCTTAAGGAGTTTTTTATGGGTTTCACGAAATTTGAAAAGGGCTTATGGGCGGGCTCAATATTGCTTATAGCCTCATCCTTCCTGATCTTTGACAGATCAAATTATTTTAATCTTATTGCATCTCTTGTAGGTGCAACCTCGCTGATCTTCTGCGCTAAGGGCAATCCCTTCGGGCAGGTTTTAATGATTATATTCTGCACTATGTACGGCATAATTTCATATACCTACAGATATTACGGTGAGCTTATCACCTATGTTTTTATGACGGGACCTATGGCGGTTTTATCTCTTATATCGTGGCTAAGGCATCCCTTTATGGGTAAAAAAAGTCAGGTCGAAGTGAGCAACCTGACGAAAAAAGATGCGATTTTAGCTATTGCATATTCAATAATTGTAACTGTAATTTTTTATTTTATCCTTGAATATTTTAACACGGAAAATTTGTTTTTCTCAACCGTATCAATAACAACCAGCTTTGTTGCGGTGTATCTTACCTATAAAAGAAGCCCCTATTACGCTCTTGCATATATGATGAACGATATAGTTTTAATTATTTTGTGGACCTTTGCCACCTTAAAGGATCCATCCTATGTATCTGTAATAATCTGCTTTATAGTATTTTTAATAAATGATACTTACGGTTTTATAAGCTGGAAAAGAATGCTTAAAAAGCAAAAAGCCTTGCAGTAAAGCAAGGCTTCAGAGCACTGACAAACCCCTGCAAACATAATGCCCTGCAATTTTTTGCAGGGCATTATTTCCTGTGTTGCACGAGCTATAATTGCTCAGTTACTTACGCTTGTGTAAGCGCCTTCTTTTACAAAGGGGACCCTAAAAAGCAGAAGTGCTTTTTGGGGATAAGGAGTCGCAGTGGAGCCAAAAAAGCATTCCGTCATTTTTACGGAATGCGTAGAGCGGAACTTGCGATGACGCGGCTTGCAAGGGTTTCTCGAACTCTGGCAGCCTGCTGACTTTGTCAGCAGACTGAGGAGCGGTAAACCGCTCCTTTTTTTGAATTTAACTTTCCTTCTTCTGCAGAAGCTTAATTACAAATAACAAGCCTACCGTAAGCGCGATTCCGACGGGAAGAAGTACAAAGGGATTTGTAATAAATGCCGAAACAAGGTACATTACAAAGGATATGCCTGCAACGAACAGCGCATAGGGTAACTGCGTTGAAACGTGGTTAACGTGGTTGGAACGGCTTCCCGCAGAGGACATAATAGTCGTGTCTGAAATGGGTGAGCAATGGTCGCCACAAACAGCACCTGCAAGGCAAGCAGAGATACCGATGATAAGGTATGGATCTGTAGGTTCAAAGATGTTAAGCACGATGGGAATAAGGATTCCGAAAGTACCCCAGGATGTACCCGTTGAGAATGCAAGGATGCAGGCAACAAGGAAGATAATGGCAGGTAAGAAGTTGGCAAGACCGGGAGCGGCTGAGGTCATAAGATCCTTAACGTAAACGTCAGCCCCTAAAAGACCTGTCATATTCTTAAGAGCGGTTGCAAAGGTAAGAATAAGTATTGCAGGAACCATTGCCTTAAAGCCCTTGGGAATGGAATCCATTGCATCCTTAAAGGAAATAACACGGCGTGCCATAAGATAGATAATGGTGAATATAAGTGCGATGATAGCACCAAAGGGTAAGCCTACTGTTGCATCGGTGTTACCAAAGGCGTTAATAAAGCTTTCGCCTGCAAACAGTCCGCCAACGTATAAAAGACCGAGAACTGAAAGAGCAACAAGCACGATTATGGGAATAAGCAGATCGAAAATTCTGCCCTTGGGATTGGATTCCTCAACCTCGGCAGATTCAACGTTATCCTTGCCACTGGTGAAAAGATCACCCTTTAATGCATTGAGCTCGTGCTTTTTCATAGGACCGAAATCAAATTTCATAAAGATAAGAGCAACAACGAACACGATCATAAGAAGTGAATAGAAGTTATAGGGGATTGCCTGAAGAAAGAGGCTGAAGCCTTCATTTTCCAAAGCAGTGCCTTCTACAGAGCCTGAAACTGCGGCCGCCCAAGATGAAATGGGAGCGATCATACAGATAGGTGCGGCAGTTGCATCAATTAAGAATGCAAGCTTTGCACGGGATATCTTATGGCGATCGGTTACGGGAAGCATAACTGAGCCAACTGTAAGGCAGTTAAAGTAATCGTCAATAAAGATAAGAATACCTAAAACAAAGGTAGCAAGTGATGCACCAACCTTGGATTTAATATTCTTTTGCGCCCATCTTCCGAATGCGGCAGAACCGCCTGCCTTATTTATCAGGGCAACAAGTGCGCCTAAAACCACAAGGAAGATGAAGATACCTGCGGTGCCTGAAACTGCGGCGATAATACCGTCATTTAAAACACCGTCAAAGGCTTTAACGGGATTCCAATCGGCGGCAAGCATACCGCCAAGCAAAATACCGATGAAAAGTGAGGAATAAACCTCTTTTGTTATAAGTGCCAAAATAATTGCAACAAGGGGCGGAACAAGTGCCCAGAAGGTGGAATATGACTTGGAAACATATATGCCACAATTACTGCAGAACGTTGAATCTTCAAGGGTATCGTGTTCTACTTCGCAATCACTGTCTTCTTCAGGCAAAAGGCAAGCTCCGCAGGCGGTACAGTAATTTTGATCAGTACTAATTTCGCTACCGCAATCAGTGCATTTATTAGCTGCAGGTGCAATTTCAGGTGTGCCTTCAGGTGCGATCTCTATTTCACCGGGTGATGAAAGATCAACGGCTGTATCGGTTATAACACCGTCAAAAGCATCGTTGCTTACGGGAGCATCAGGTGCTTCAACACCGTTTACGATCTCCTCAGTGCCCATATAGTCGGGTGGTAATGCAGGGGATACTTCCCCTGTTGTACCCACAAAGCTGGGGGTTGTTGCACCTATAGCGGAAGATGAAGTGTTTTCGCTTTTATCATCCACCGTTGTGTTTTCGGTGTCATCATTTGAAACAGCTCCACCATCAATAGCAACACTTGGTGTTGCGGGAGCTGTTGTAACGGCGTCAGAACTAACTGCCGTTTCAGGTTGAGTTACTTCCGTTGCAAAAACCGTCATAGGTGCAAGGCACATAGCGATAATTGTAATGAGAAGCATAACCTTGTGCTTTTGCTTAAAGAATCTCATTAAAAAACTCCTCCGTAAATATTTATCCAAATACCGTCAGCTCGTTTTTCTTGAGAACTGCGGTAAAATCGGGCATATCAAAAAGCTCACCGTCAAGGTTGATCTTAACCTGAGGTGTAACCTTTCCCTCCACTTTAGTGCAACGGTAAACGGTAACGTACTTGGTGGATTTTTTTAACGTACCCTTCATAAAACGCACTAAAAGGCGAGGAATAGCATAAAAAGGAACTTTTTTGACGATGGTAAGATCCATAAACCCGTCATCAATGGAAGAATCCGGGGATATGGGCATACCTCCGCCAAAGTATCTGCCGTTTGCCATTGCCATAATAAGGCATGGCTCGTTTATTTTAATATCATCGTCAATAGTTATTTCAAAATTGCGGAATTTCATTGTGAAAAGCGTCATTATAAGGGCAGTATAATAGCTAAGTGAGCCCTTTAAAACCTTGCGGACCTTTTCTTCTCTCAAAAGAATATCAACGTCAAAGCCTGTGCCTGCAACGTTAAGAGAGCGGTGATCGTTTACTTCAATATAATCGATTTTTTTTGTTTTGTTTTCTATAATAGGCTGAAGCTGTTCTTCAAGATTTTTTTCGGGGGCAAAGGTGCGCATAAAGTCGTTGCCTGAGCCTGAGGAAACAAAGCCTAAGGGAACGCGAGTATCAATGCCGTTTAAAACCTCGGAAAATGTTCCGTCACCGCCAACGGCAATGATGCCTGAACAGTCATCCTTTTTTGAAAGCTCCTTTGCAAGAGTAACGGCGTGCTTCTTTGCTTCGGTGAATATAAGCTGAAACTCGATCTTCTTTTTTATAAGAATATCCTTTATCTTTTGAGCAGTTTCCTTGCCCTTGCCTTTACCTGAAAGAGCATTTACTATGAAATATAACATATTTTTTACCTCACATATGCACATTGTACCAAATTTCGGCACCATTCGTCAACCCCCTAAGGGCAAAATGTCTTGTATTTTTATAAAAAATATTGTATAATTTCTTTGTGAGGTGATATAATGCCCAAAATAACAAGAATGGAAAGACAAAAACATAAAAATACGAGAGTTTCGGTGTTCGTTGATGATGAGTATTCATTCTCATTATCCGATGAGGCCGTTATTGAATATGGTCTTACCGTTGGTAAGGATGTTAACACTCTGCCCTTAGAGGAAATTTATATTGAGGATCAGTATAGGCAGGCTCTTTCAAGTGCCTTTAACCATATGTCACGCAGTGAAAAAAGCGAAAAGCAACTTTCTGATTTCCTTTATAAAAAGGAGTTTTCCCAAAAAACCGTTAACCGCGTTATCGCCCGATTAAAGGAGCTTAATTACCTTGATGATTTTGTTTTTGCGCGGAATTTTATTGAGAACTCAAAAAATGCAGGCGTAAACGCTATTAAAATGAAGCTGAAAATGCGTGGAATAAGTGACGAAATAATAAATCAGGCACTTCAGGATATTTCCGAAGACGATCAGCTTTCACGGGCAATGGAGCTTGCGCAAAAGCAGTTGCCTAAATATGCAAAATATGAAACTTATGATCAAAAAAGAAAGATGAATGATTTTTTATACCGCAAAGGCTTTCAGTGGGACGTTATTAAAAGTGCCGTTGAAAGAATATTTTCGGAGGACGAATGATGAATTTTGTTGTTACGCCCATTGAGATGCAAAATGCTGAAAATTCTGCTTTCAAAAATGGACTTGAGCCCTACGCTGCAATGGAAAAAGCAGGAACGTTTGTGTTTCTTGAAGCGAAAGAATATGAAAAGATCCTTGTGGTTGCAAATTCGGGCAATAATGGCGGTGATGGCTTTGTTTGTGCGATGAAGCTTATTGAACTGGGAAAGACCGTTCATATTCTTTTTATTGGAAAAGCCGAAAAATTAAGCGATCACGCCCGAAAGTTTTATGAAAAGGTAAAGGATAATATTGTTCAAAAGCCTGATGATGACTATGATTGCATTATCGATGCAATTTTCGGCATAGGCTTTAAGGGCGAGGCAGAAGGAGTGTTCCTTGATGCCATCAACCTGATAAATTCCTTTAAGGGAAAGACGGAAATTATTGCAATAGACATTCCCTCAGGTCTTAACGGATTGACGGGCGAAGCAAAAACGGCAGTTTCTGCTGACATAACCGTTACATTTCAGGCGGAAAAATTAGGGCTTATCATAAATAAAGGTGCCGATTTTTCGGGAAAAATCAAGGTGTGCGATATAGGCATAGATATTTCCTCAAAAATAAAGCGGATTGATAAATTTGATCTTCCCCAAATCAAAAAGACGGCACACAAGGGCACGCAAGGACACGTTGGCGTCATTGCAGGCTCCTTCGGAATGGAGGGAGCGGCAATGCTTGCTTCGGCTGCCGCTATAAAGTCGGGGGCGGGTAAGGTTTCTCTTGCAGTAAGCGAGGATATTAAGAACAACTTTACACTTCGCGCACCTGAGGTAATGCTCACTTTAAGAAGCGATGAGTTTATTTTTGATAAGGATGTTGTTCTCTTTGGATGCGGAATAGGAAGAAAAGAGGATAATAAAAAAATTCTTGAATTTTTAATTGAGAACTGCACTTGTCCCCTTGTTATTGATGCTGACGGCTTATATTTCTTAACAAAAGAGCATTTAAAAAAAGCAAAATGCCCCGTAATTTTAACACCTCATATGGGTGAAGCATCAAGGCTCTTTAATGTTAATATCGGTGATCTGATTAAAAATCCCGTTGAAATAGCAATGAATTTTGCGAAAGAAACGGACGCAACGGTTTTATTGAAAAGCAATTATAATTTGGTTGTCAACAAGGATGAAGCCTATATTTCAACCTTTGGCTGTCCGGGAATGGCAACTGCTGGCAGTGGTGACGTTTTAGCAGGAATAGTTGCATCAATGGCGCATATTATGCCAACAAAAATTGAGGCAGCAATAAACGCATCATATCTTCACGGCACAGCAGGTAATTTAGCGCAAAAGGAAAAAACGCCCTATGGCGTTACGGCAAGTGATATATTGAATAACATTTTTAAGGAGATAGAATTATGAAAAACATTATCGTTGAGGGGCACAGAGGTTTTTGTGCCGAATATCCTGAAAACACCTTAATTTCTTTTGAAGCCGCCATTGATTTAGGTGTTGATTGTTTTGAGTTTGACGTGTGGCTTTCAAAGGACGGTGTACCCGTTATTCAACACGATTGCCTTTTAACACGTACCTGCAAAGTTGATAAGTGCATTGTTAATATGACGTTAAAAGAAATAAAAGAAGAACTTGAACCTTGCTATGAAGAAAAATTCGGTGATAAGTTTAAGGGAATGGGGCTTGAAGTTTTAACTTTGGAAGAACTTCTTACCTTCGTAAAATCAAAACGTCCAAATATGCCTTTGGGTGTTGAAATTAAAACTCTTAATAAAGAGCATAACGAAGGATGTGTTGATAAAACTGTTGAACTTCTTAAAAAATTCGGCTTCTTTGAGAACTGCTGGTTCTATTGCTTTGATGCTCAAACGGTTAAGTATATTAAGGAAAAGTACAACGGCAGAACTATGGGATATCCTGAAGAGCAAATGAAAAACTGGTTTGAGGGTGCCTATGATTATTATGATGAGATTGGCTTAAGTATGGTTTACGTTAAATCAGAAGATTTTGAAAAGTATAAAGCAATGAATCTTCCTATGCATCATTATTGTGCAGATACTTTGGAGGATGTATTGCTGTGCATCGAAAATGGGGCGGATTTAATTACCGCCAATGATCCGAGGCCGTTGATGAAGTATTTGGGCAGGCTGTGAAGAAATATTATATTTGGGCGGAGAGAAAAACCGTCCAATATATATAAAGAGGAGTGATTGGTATGGATGGCAATTTTATAAGAAACAGAATAACGGAGTTACGTTTGAAAAAAGGCGTTTCTGAGTACCAAATGAGTTATGATCTTGG
This sequence comes from Clostridia bacterium, assembly GCA_045591115.1. Taxonomy (GTDB): domain Bacteria; phylum Bacillota; class Clostridia; order Christensenellales; family QALW01; genus UMGS1322. Next base: position 407 of record JAZNSH010000029.1, on the reverse strand, counting down.
GCATAGCAGAAGCTACGTTTATAATATATCTTCAGGCAAATCTTTACCGCCAATGTCAGAGTTTCTTGAAATATGCAAATATTTTGAAATAACACCGGATAAGTTTTTTGATACTTCTGTTGAAAATCCTGCATTACTTCAAAGCGCTATTGATGAATTGAAAAAATTGAACGATGATGATATGATGCTTATCATTGGGCACATTCGTCGTTTGTTAAAAGAGTGAAATAAATATAATACCCTGCAAATTTTTTGCAGGGTATTATTTCAGAGCACTGACAAACCCCTGCAAACACAAACCCCTGCAAAAATTTTGCAGGGGTTTGTTTCCATCGTTGCATTTCACTTGCAAAATGCGGTCATTTACGTCTGTGTAAACTCCCTTTTTTGCAAGTTCAGCGCCTTGG
>JAZNSH010000028.1:0-18095 GCA_045591115.1 Clostridia bacterium | reverse complement strand
TAAAAACTCAGTTACTTACCACGTCAGCACAAGCTGCGCTTTGCGGTTTCACACAATAAATTGTGCAAAACCTATTTAGCTCCGCTGTGCTTCCTTTCTGCCCTTTTGTGGTACCCAAAAATTTCTGCGGTCGTTCCACTCTTGCCCTTGAAATTTTTGACCACTGCAACGCAACATTCTCGCTTCATCGTTCACCGAACGCGCTCGAATATTGCACCCAAAAGCAATTCTGCTTTTCGGGAGCCCTGAATTGCTCCTTCGCGTTTAGAACATTGCTCCTTGTCTTGCAACGTTTTTGAGCTCGTTATGTCTCGGATAGATCAAAGAGTGATGTAAAACTAATAATTCACTATAGCCATAAACCCCCGAAGAAATATCTTCGGGGGTTTGTTGATATAAAGAAAAACCTCCCAATTTGGGAGGCTTATTCCTCACTTTTATAAGGTATCCTGAAGTAATCTAAATATTGCTTAAATGTATCTTGTGCGGCGAGACAAGTGTCCATCAGGTATCCTTTTTCTTGGTTCCATTCACTTAAACCGCGATAGTAGTACATTTTCAGGCTATCTTCTATAATAAATGGTACTATATTATGCTTAAGACATTCTTTAAACATAATAAGTCTACCGATGCGGCCGTTGCCATCCTGAAAGGGATGGATGTTTTCAAATTGCACGTGAAAATCAATTATATCTTTAAGCGATATGTTTTCCTTTTTGTTATAATCTGCAAGAAGTTTTTTTATTTCAGACGATACGTTTTCAGGAAGAACGGTATTTTTTCCGCCTACTTCGTTAGGCAACCTTTTATAATCACCAACTGCAAACCACTCTTTTTTTGCATCACTTGTACCTGTTTTAAGTATAAAATGAAGGCGTTTTATAAATTTTTCACTAAGCTGTGTTTTGGCATTTTCAATAATTTCATCAATACAACAAAAGTGGGAGGAGGTTTCAATAATATCGTCAACGCGGATACCTTCCTCCGTTATGCCAATAGTATTTGTTTCAAAAATATATCGGGTTTGATCGTGGGTTAGACGGCTACCCTCAATATGATTTGAATTATAGGTAAGTTCAATTTGTATTTTGTGATAAATTCCACCATGTGCCTGACTGCGTTTTTCTTCTTTTAGAACATCAAGTAAGGTTTGCGGTGCAGGGTTGCTTTTATTGCTTCTTTCAGGTTTTTCAGCGTTTTCGGGAATGTTCCAGGTTTTCCCCGTAAGAAAAGCACCGGGTACACGTCCTGTAGCACAATAATTGCGAACACTGCGTTCCGAAATATTCCAAAGCAGAGCCATCTTTTTAACAGATAAATATTTCATATTATAATCTCCTATTTTATTGTCATCAGTATATCATATTAACGGCAAAATGTCAATATGCAACGAAGTGTTTGTGTTAATATTTTTGCCGATAACGGAAGAATTATTCTATGCACTTAAAAAATAGTGGCGGAAATTATCCGCCACTTTAATTGTGTTATATTTTATTTGCTTGCACGCCAGTCACCGATGGCGTCGGCAGTGAGAATTGAGTTGGAAATTAAACGAACGTCCGTTACGTTTTCGCCGAAGGCTACTTCTTTAACTTCACGGATAAAGTCTAACTGATGGGGGATGAAACGCCAACCGCATTCAGAGACTTCGCCACCGTTATCGAAGATGCCGTCGATAACAAGATAGCTTACACAAGCAGAAGCATCCATAATCCAAGCGATGTGATGCTTTTTGCCATCGCAAACATTTATGGAGCTTTCTATTGTGAAGTTTGCGGCTTCTCCTGCGGCATAGCAAAGGAGCGTACCTTCCTTGGTAACTTCAACCTTAAAGCCACCGATGCGTCTGTTATAGGCAGAAATAACGGTGTCGCCTAAATTAAATGTGCCTTCAATAAGCCAGGTTGTGCCGCTTTTCTCCTTAATCTCTTTCCACTCGGTTCTGTCGGCATGGTTGATTTTGGAGTATTCCTGCATAGGAACGCCTTTGGCTTTTAAGTCCTCCATAGAAATGCCTTCAAGCCTTGCGCAAACTGTATCCTGCGTTTTAAGTGCAGTTACAAGCTTATCATCCACCGTATGAATTCTTGCAATCTGTTTTTGGGTTTCGGTTATAAGAAGCTTGCCGTCATATTCAATAAAATCAGGATAGCTGATGGAAAGACGCTCACCAAAGTGGTGGAAAAGGATTTCGGGCTGACCGTAAACAAGCTCTTTGCCATTTTCTGTGTCCACTTCAAAAGCAGGTGCACACCAGGCAGGATTGCGGAATTCGTATGCCATATTGCCTACGTTGTGGAACCAATAGAGATAATGACCGCTTTCTAATTTCCACAAAAAGTTGGCGGCACGAGGCTGTTTTACGGGCATACCACCAATATGCTTGGGGATAAAGCCGTCAGTAAAGTTTTTGCCGTCATCGTGGCTAACGAAAACAAGGGGATAGCCTTTTTCTGTTCTTGAGGTGACGAAAAGCGTGCCGTCAGAGAGCTTAACGCAACAATGCTCTTCGGTAATTCTGTCACCGGGTCTTGGCAGAAGCTCTTTTGCGCCCTCAGGAAGTGTAATGAATGGGGTGTGAGGATCTTTGACGATTCCTCTTGCAATGAGAAGCACACCGCGAGTGGTTTCAAATTCATATAGATTTTTGATTCCCAAGAAGGGCTTGCCGATCATTATATAAAGATCATCGCCATCAATAAATGGGCGGGCAACGTTCCACATAAATCTATACTGTTTTCCCTCTTCCGGGAAGTAAGGATAATCAGTATCAAGGCTGGTAAAGCCTACGTCTACGATGATTCGCTCTGACCAGGAAAGACCCTGATCATCACTGTATCTCATACAGTAGGTTCCACCCATATCAAGACGGTAACATCCGAATTTCTTTATATCGAAGTGGTCAAGATTGTAGTTGTACAAGCAGTAGATTCTCTCAAATCTGTCCTTAACAAGAACTGCATAGGCTGATTCCCATTGAGGATCCTCCAGCTGACCGCCCTCGGTCCAGGTTTTTCCGCCATCGGTAGAGCGCATAACGGAAACGATCTGACCCTTTGCGCCTTCTTCGCCTTTTCCTGTAGTTGTTGCGCAAACAAAGGTTCCGTCAGCCATAACTACGATGCTTGGCTGATCGGCATAACCGCCTGCGGTGGGAATTTCAAAGCCGTTATTTATATATCTTGAATCATTGTTAATCATAAGTTATCTCCTGATCAATCTGATACCTTAAGTAAAACCTTCATCGTGTTAGTTTTTCCGCTGATGATTTTTTGGAAAACCTCCTGACCTTTTTCCAAGGGTAAAACGTGAGAAATTACGGGAGCAAGCTTATCGCCATACTGCTTAATATAGTCAATGGCATCCTTATAATCAAGACCTGTGTAAACGCGGGTGCCGATAATTCTCTGCTCTGCAAAGTTGATGGTGCGAAGATCAATAGCCGTAGGCTCTTTGAATACGCTGAGAAGAAGAATTTCACCGCGAACGCCCGTAATATCGGTCATCATCTTTGCAGCGGAGGGGCTACCGCTTGCTTCAACCAAAATATCAACGCCTTCATCGTCATTGTTGGCGTAAATGTATTCCTTAACGTTGTCGGTCAAGGGATTGATAACGTCAAGACCTAATGCCTTTGCCATTTCAATACGGGCAGGCTGAGTTTCAATACAGAACAATTTGCTTACACCGCTGTCCTTAAGCATCAAGGCACTTAAAAGACCCATAGGACCAAGACCTACAACTGCCGCTGAGCCGTGGAACATCTTTTTGATCATACGAAGACCGTGAACAACAACTGCGGCAGGCTCGATAAGAGTGGCTAACTTAAAGTCCAATTCTTCGGGAAGCTTTAAGAGGCATTTATCGGGAATAGCGGCATATTCAGCCATACCACCGTCAACGTCAATACCGTAGAAACGAAGAGTTTTGCAAACGTGTGTGTTACCTGCAAGGCAAGCACGGCAATGACCGCAGAAATAGATGGGATTGATAACCACCTTATCGCCAACCTTAAGCTGTGTATCTGCATTTTCGCCGATAGCAGCAACTGTGCCTGTAAATTCGTGACCTATAATAAGGGGAGTTTTTGCGCGTGGGTGCTTGCCTAAATAGATGCTTACGTCAGAACCGCAGATACCTGCATAAGCAACTTTAATAAGAAGCTTGCCCTTATAATCAGGAATAGCACGTTCTTGCATTTCAACTTTTTCTTTTTCTGTCCAAACTAATGCTTTCATAATAAAACCTCTTTTTTATTATTTTACTAAGTATCCGCCGTCAACGGGAATGGTTGTGCCGCAAATGTAATCACTTGCAGGTGATGCTAAGAAGACGGTAAGACCCTTCATATCGTCAGCCTTGCCCCAACGACCTGCGGGGATACGGGCGCTGATCTGAGAAAATCTTTCGGGGTTTGCTATAAGTGCCGCGTTAAGATCGGTTTCCATATAACCGGGGGCGATAGCGTTTACGTTGATACCGCGACCTGACCATTCGTTGCTGAGGGCCTTTGTGAGCTGCATTACACCGCCCTTTGAAGCGGCATATGAAGGAACGGTCTGTCCGCCGAAGTAGGAGAGCATTGATGCAACGTTAATGATCTTGCCGTAACCTTTTTTCAGCATTACCTTGCCTGCTTCCTGACAGAGAAGCCATACTGAATTGAGGTTAACGTTCATTACTGATTCCCAACCCTCATAGGTGAACTCCTCTGCAGGCTGACGGTGAATAACACCTGCACAGTTAACTAAAATATCAACCTCGCCTCCAAGCAGATCAAGGCTTTCGTTAAATGCGCGGTAGTTTTCTTCCTTTTTGGCAAGGTCAGCCTGAACTGCCTTGCAGCCCATCTTTTGTGCCGACTGATGAACGCGGTCAGATGAGCCGATAATAACAACGTCACAACCTGCTTCAACAAGTGCCTCTGCCATACTGTAACCAAGGCCCCGAGTGCCACCTGTTACGATGGCTTTTTTTCCTGAAATGTCAAACATATTATTCATAAAAATAACTTCCTTTTCTGATTTTTTATTTATTTTATCATATCTAAAAACCAATGTAAATTGGAAAAATAACAAAAAATATTGACAATTCGGTAGAATTTATGTATGATAACCCTGGAGATGATCAAAATGGAAGAGAAATTTTCAAAAATAATATACGATGAAAGGTGTACCTATAAGCACGCAAAGGGAACAAGTGCCTTTCCCTCAAGAGAATTTCATAATTATCACGAAATATTACTGTTTGTGGGCGGTAAAACTACGTTTTTAACCGAAGAAAAGCGTATTCCCCTTTCGCCTTATCAGACAATAATAATTCCCAAAGAAACCTATCATCAATTTATCAATGAAGAGGATAAGGAATATCACAGATGTGTGTTCAGCTTTTATGATATCCCTGAATTTGAGGAGCTTATTAAAAAGTGTATGTACAGCACAAGGGTAATTGATGCAAGCAATGAACAGAAAATGATGTTCAGGAAAATGAATGAAGCCATTGAATCGGATTGCTCGGAAAACGAAAAGCGAATTCTGATGCACGCTTTGTTAGCACTTGTATTAAGTGAAATATCCCACGATTATTCTGCAATTAAGGAAGGCAGTAAGCCCTCGGAGATAACCTCCAGAAGCATTGAGATAATAAATGCAAATATTTGCAGTAAAATTTCAATTTGCCGGCTTTCAAAGGAGCTTAACGTATCTGTTTCCACTCTTACCCAGACCTTTAAAAAGAATATGAACATATCGGTTTATCAGTATATTTTAAGAAAAAAGCTGAGTCTTGCACAGCAAAAGATACAAGAGGGCGAGTCGGCAACAAATGCGGCACTTCAGTGTGGATTCAATGATTACTCAAGCTTTTATAAGCAATATAAGAAAATGTTTGGTGTAGCGCCATCTGAAAAAGCCACAAGATTTGATTAAACACGCTTTGGAAATATTACATTTTTCTGTTGAAAAAAGTAGGGCAGTGTGCTATAATTAAAGGGAGTAAACTAAAGGAGAAAATTTATGGCAAAGAGAGTTCTTATTGTTGATGACGAGCCTTTGATCGTTAAGGGGCTTAAGTTCAGCCTTGAGCAGGAGGGCTACGAAACGGATTGTGCATATAACGGCGAGGAGGCATTTGAAAAATTCTCAAATGCTGAGTTTGATATTATTTTGTTGGACGTTATGCTTCCCGGCATCAGCGGTACTGAGGTGTGCCATAAGATCCGCGAGCAATCAATGATTCCCATTATTATGCTTACGGCAAAATCGGCAGATGAGGATAAGATCGAAGGTCTTACCGAGGGTGCTGATGATTATATGACTAAGCCATTTAACGTTCAGGAGTTAAAGGCAAGAATGAAGAATCTTTTAAGAAGAACGGAAAACAACGCTGTTGTTTCCGCCAATGAAGTGCGCGTTAAGAAGCTTATTATGGATAAGGATAAGCGCACGGTTAATATTTCCGGTGTTGAAATTGAGCTAACCGCCAAAGAATTTGATATTCTTCTGTTGCTCGTTACAAATCCGGGCAAGGTATTCCGCAGAGAAGACCTTTTGGAGCTTATATGGAAGGACTATTCAGGTGATATCCGTACTGTTGACGTGCATATTCGCCGACTTCGCCAGAAAATCGAAGGCGACCAAAATCAGCCTGAATACGTTTACACCAAGTGGGGTGTAGGGTACTATTTTGCGGAAAAATAAATTAGGGCTTAACATTATTTTCGGTGTTACCTATACGGCGATAGTTATTGTGGCATTGGCTATAATAACTCTTTCGGTAACTACTTATTTAGGAAAATACTTCCTTGAAACAAGACATCAGGAGCAGAAAACTACATTAAAAAGTTGTGCATCTGCGCTTTTACCATATATGGAGGATATGGACCCCGATCTTATTTACGGGGTTTTATCTTCATATGCCACAGAGGGTAACGGCAGGATGCTTTTTATTGATTCATCAGGCTGTGTTCAGGCGGATTCTTTCTGCACGCTTAACGGCACCACACCTTATTCTGAGGAAATTCAATCGGTTTTAAACGGAGAAAAGGAATCTGATGTTGGTTATCACAAGCAGGAGTTGACGGAAAAGTCCATTACAAAGGATAATGAATATTTAAACAAAGCTTCCGGTAAATATTGGACGGCATATTACACCCAGGCGGTAATCTCATCAGAACAGCAAAAAGGAGTGCTTGTGCTTTGCTCTCCTGTTGAGGATATTGTTGATAACGTCGATCAGGTTGCCTTGTGGTTAGGTGTTTTTGGCGGAATTTTTGCCCTTGTGGTTTCGCTGATAACCTTTTATACAAGCAATATGCTCACTCTTTCCATTCGTAAATTTAACCGTGCTATCGGCAAAATGAGTAGCGGCGATTTTTCTGTGCGTGTTGACGAAAAGGAAATTGCAGAGCTTGGCGAGCTTGCAAAAGCATTTAATATGATGTCAGAAAAGCTTGAAAATCTTGATGCGGCACGAAATCAGTTTGTTTCGGATGCTTCCCACGAATTAAAAACACCTCTTGCTTCTATGAAGATCTTGTCTGAATCGCTTTTAACTCAGCCGGATGCACCCGTTGAACTCTATAGAGAGTTTATGGGTGATATTAACAGCGAGGTTGACAGACTTTCTCTTGTTATTAACGATCTGCTTACTCTTGTTAAGACTGATAAGGGTATGGATACGCTTGTCATCGGGGACCTTGAACTTGCTGAGATGATAAAACATATAACCGGAACACTTTCACCTCTTGCAAGAAAAAAGCATATAACTATCTCTTATGAGTATGTTGATGTTGCATTAAAGGGCGATGAGTTACGGCTTAACCAGGTTTTCACCAATATTATTGATAACGCTATAAAATATTCGCCTGAAAACACCACCGTAACGGTCAACCTCACGCAGAACATTTCCAACGCCATTGTTACCGTTGCTGATCAGGGCATAGGCATCTCTCACGAAGATCTTTCAAGAATCTTCGAACGATTCTACCGCGTTGATAAGGCACGTTCCCGTCAGGCGGGCGGTACCGGCCTTGGTCTTTCCATTGTTAAACAGATAATTGAACAGCACGGCGGAACCATTGAAGTAAAAAGTGAGCCGGGTCATGGCACCACGTTCACGGTTACCTTGCCGCTTAACCAGTAAAGGAGGATTTTTATGAAAAAGCTTTTTGCATTATTGTTATGCATAACAGTTATTTTTGCTTGCGGATGCACTTCAAGCTATATGAATCAAACCGAAGGCGATGATATTCCTCCCGTGCAGGAATCGGGCACTGCGTCATCTTTGGTTATGCCTTTATATTTCCGTTATTACGACGAGCCTATGCTATTAAGATATCCGTTGAATATTGAAACAACAAACTATGAGCAGGCTGAATTTTATGCAATTTCCGCTCTTTTGACAAATTCCTTGGGGCAGAGACCTGAGCTTACCTATTGTTTCAACGGCAAAACTGAGCTTGTTTCCGTTGAATCGGAGAACGGCTATCTTTATGTTACGTTAAGTGACGGCTTTTATGAGGATACAAAGGGTGCAACTGACGAGGAAACGCGCTTAAACAGAAGTCTTGCCATATATTCCATAGTTAATACTGTGTGTGAAATGGGCAATCATTCCTACGTTCAGCTCTATATTGAAAGGGATGGCGTTGCCGTAAGACCTGATTCCTATGAAATGGGAATTGTGAAGGATCAGCTTGATTCAACACCTTTAGGTCCTCTTTCAAGGAATACGAGCCTTTTGCTTACGCCCTCAAACGTTGCAAAGATCGGCTTAAGATATTATGCAATGCGCCAGTGGAACAATTTGTACAGATATCTTGGCAGTTCCGTTCCTCTTTTGGAGGAAATGGCTCAGGAATTTAATTATCTTAATATTATGCTTGATGAAATTACGGTTGAAGATAATTATACCATATCTGAGGACGGTAAAACTGCAATCGTGCAGATTTCCTTTAAATTGCGCAGGGATTCGGCAAGCTACGTTGTTTCAAATGTGCCTCTTGAATTAAACTATTCAGGCAGAGCGTGGCTTATCAATTATGAAAGTCTGATGGCTCATTTGGGGGTAAAATAGTGAAAAAGCTTGTGATAGTATGGCTTCTTGTGCTTTCAATGCTTTTTTGCGGTTGCACAGATGAACCTCGGTACGTTAAGGAAAAGATAGAAGTTAAGCTAATGCCCTATGAAATGCCAAGTGAGCAAACAAAGTGGGTAACTCTTTACTATCCAAATGCAGAATTAACTGATGTTTCGGCCTTTTCTCAGCCAATCGATACCAGGGGTAACCTTTATACTGAAATAATGAACTCCCTTATTTCCGGCACAGAAGAAGGCTATGTTTCACCTTTTCCTGACGGTATATCCTGCCGTAATATAATGCTTGTTGATAACATTCTTTATATAGATATGTCATGGCAGTTTAATGAAATGACGGAGGATAGGTTTTTTGCCTGCGTTTCGGTGCTTGCATTGACTTATACGGGGCTTCCCGAAGTTTCCTTTGTAAATATAACCGTTGAAGGAAACCAGATAACCTTGCCTGAACAGCCGGAGCATCCGATAATGCTTATTTCTCAGTATACGGCAACCATACAGACGTTAAAAAATCATTATTTAAGCCACGATAGCGGTGAAAAGCCTCCTATTGAAACCTTTTACGGTGCTGTTTACGTTGGAGATGAAACGGGTAATTATATAATACCTAAGGTGCAGAATATAACTGTCCGTGACGGCAAATATGCTTCAGCACTGGTTTCTCAGTTGCTTGTTGAAAGTACAAGTATTTTCCCAAGCGGATTTATGCTTTCGGGAGAGCCTGCCTATGATGGAAAAGCAGGCATAGTGTATATTGATCTTGTGTGTCCTCAGCAGTGGTATTGTCCTAACGGTTGGCTTGCGCCTTATGCTCTCATAAGCACACTTGACAGCCTTTATTCGGAAATAAATGCCTTAAGGCTCACCGTAAGAGATCCTCAGGGCGAGGAAAAAATAAAGATTGATGAATCGGTTACCGATTATTTTTCAAAAATACGAAGCGTTGTTGAGGTTGTTGCTCCCAATATTGAGGGGAACGATATAGTGCGCACCAAGATGCTTGTTTCTTCAATGCCCGGCAGTGGCGATATGGGTGCCTTTATTACCGAATATCTTCAAATGCTCAATGCTGATTTCCGTAAGATTGAAAATCTTGTTAAGAACGTGGTTGTGAAGAACAATACCGTAATTATAAACCTTAGCAAAGAATTCTTTGATTATTATGAAACAGCGTTAAAATCAGGAGAAAGCGAATACGCTCTCATTTATTCCATTATATCAGTTGCGTGCTCGTACACGGGAACTTCACACGCCCTTTTATTGGAGGAGGGGCACACTCGCACGACTATTGCGGGATATATAAAAACGGATGTTCCTCTTTTAAAATTGCCAAATGAGTTTACTAAAGGAATTCAATGAACAAAAGAATTTTTTGTTATACTTTTATAGCTGCCATATTGGGAACGCAGATAGCCTTTGAAACGTCTAATGCTATGGTGGTTGCTTTAATAGCGGCAGTAATAAGTCTGCTTCTTTTTAAATGGAAACAATGGGCAGTATTTGCTCTTAGCTTATCGATCTTCACAGTTATATCTGTGGCGTTATATCCCGTTGCGGAAAAATCTTACGATAAAGTTTCCGTTTGCGGCACCGTAACGGATCTGGAAGTGGGAATGAAGTATAGCAGAGTTACTCTTGAGGATTGTAATCACAAGGAAATAGGCAAATTCAGACTGGAGGTATCCTTTGAAGAGCAATACGAGGCTTTAGTTGATGTTGGTGACGTAATAAGAGTGTGGGGCGAAGCAACGCCTGTTTCGGGAAGAGAAGTGCACTTTTATGAGCAACCGTACATTGAAGAAGATTATTATACAATGTTTGCAACAAGATATCGCATTGTGGAAAGAGGCGAAGCAGATTATTTCTATACGCTGAAAAAGAAAATAGCCTCCATTATATTTGATAATGTTTCCGATTATGATGGCGCATCGGTGCTTTATGCGATGATAAGCGGCGATAAACAATGGATCAATGGTGATGTAAGCGATGCCTTTGTAAATTGCGGAATCTCCCATCTTCTGGCAGTTTCCGGATTGCACGTAAGTGTCATTTTGGGAGTAATACTGTTTTTATTAAAGGGGATAAGGTTAAACAAAAGATTTTCTTTTATTTTGTTAATTGTTTTTCTTGCTGTTTTTGCCTATTTTATAGGCGGAACCTCTTCTGTGATGAGAGCTTGTATAATGGCACTGTTTGCACAGCTTTCAATAATTTACGGAGCAAGATACGATTCTCTTAACTCATTGTGTTTTGCAGGAACGACAATTCTTGCCATCGAACCGATAAGATTTTATAACGTTGGATTTTTGCTCTCCTTTGCGGCGTGCTTCGGAATACTTTGGATCTCAAGGTATTTTGTTAAAAAACCAAAGCTTTTGCGCGGAATCATAAACGGTATGCTTATTACAATTGGCGCAACGGTTGCAACGCTGCCTATTCAGGTGTATTTTTTCAGAACCGCCTCAGTAATATCGGTGTTAGCAAACGCATTGCTTGTGCCTTTTGCATCCTTTTCTCTTTCTATTGCCTTTGTTTTTCTCGTTGTTTCAATGGTATTTCCGCCTTTAGGCGTACTTCTTGAGATACCGGGCGCCATAATGGCATTTGTAATAAAAGCTGCAAAGTGGCTTGGCAATGTGCCCTGTATTGAATTTAAGGCATTTCCGTTAATAGTGATGCTGATTCTTTTTGCAGGCTTCGTATTCTTTACGAGGTTTGTGCACGTTAAAAAGAGAAAAATTTTAGGGATATTGTTGATAATTTTACCTATTTTCTGTATAAGCACGTCTGTTTTTAATAACAACTATGTGAAATTTTCCAAAATTAAGTATAGTCAAACAGAATACTTTTTTCACATAGAAAGCGATCAAAACTATGTTATAGGTCTTACGGATGAGTTTTTCTGGAAACAAAAACGGTATATCGATTCTCATATGACTGAGATTGATGTTTTGATACTTCTTGATAGAGATGATGTATCAAACTTTGAAAAGATAATTGAAAGCGGAATTACCTATAAAAAACTGCTCGTTGCTTCAAATTTAAAAATTGACAGAGTGTTGAGAAGAAACGGAGCAAAGCCTCTTACAAAATATGAGGATGAAAATTTTTCCATTGAATATAAAACCACATTGTATTATGTTTATGAAAACGAGAAAATGAGTCTGGGCTCGCTTAATATGCGCGAAAGTCCCATAATATATTTAAGGGGTTAGATATGAACCACACTGAGTTTTTTAAAACGTTGAAAAACGGCGAAATACAGCCTGTATATTTCTTCCGGGGCGACGAAGAAGGCTACGTTATGAGAAGTGCTTTAAAACAGCTTGAAAAAGCCGTTATAAGTGATGATCTCAGGGATGTTAACCTTACTGTGCTTCCTCTTGATGCAAGCGGTGACGATATATGCGCTTCCCTTGAAACCTTTCCCTTTTTGTCTGAGAAGCGAATGGTTATTCTTGATGAAACTGTTTTTTTAAACACCACGGGCAAGGCTGAAGGTGAGGACAGGCTTATTGAGTACCTGAAAAATCCCCTTGATACCACGGTTTTTGTAGTATTAAGCAGAAAGCCCGACAAGCGCAAAAAGCTTTATAAGGCACTTTCAAGCCACACAGTAGTTGAGTTTAACGTGCTTTCCGATGATGAGCTTAAAAGATGGATAGTGAAAACGCTGAAAGGTTTCAACGTTGAAATCGAACCCCTTGCCCTCAGCTTTTTAACAGAATATGCCGATGCAAGGCCCGAAGCACTTATAACCGAGCTTGAAAAGCTTTCCTCATATAAAAAAGAAGGCACGGTAAGTAAGAACGATATTTTAGAGGTCGTTACGCCCAATAAGGATTACAATATATTTAAAATGATAGATGCTATTCTTGATAAAAACGTTAAAACAGCATTGACTCTTTTAAGCGGTATGCTTATGAACAAGGAAGATCCCATATATCTTTTAGGTGCAATTTCCAAGCAATACCGTCAGCTTTTGCGTGTTAAAACGCTTGTTGATGAAAAAACGCCAAGGCAGGAGATACTCACACTTCTGGGCTTAAGGGATTTTATTTATAAACGGTTGGAAAGCGTTTCAAATAAGACCACGGCTTCAAAGCTTAAAAAGGGCGTTGACCTTTGCTATGAAACTGATGAAGGACTGAAAACTGGGTTAAAGTTTGATGAGGCGGCACTTCACACGTTGATATATCAGCTTGCAACACTTTAAAATCGAGGTAAAAATAAGAAATTGTGCTTTAGGTCGATCTAAGGTTAACATATTATATTTAGGATAGGAGATTTTTTATGGATTTATTAAGACCATGGCTTGATTATGTCAAGCCCTTTAAAATGGCGGATAACCTTTATTTTGTTGGTGCAATAGGCGGTTCAAGCCACGTAATTGATACGGGCGATGGGCTTATTATGATTGATTCAGGATATCCGCAGACCTTGTATCAGGTTCTTGAAAATATGCGTATTATGGGGTTAGATCCTCAAAACATCAAGTATATAGTTCATTCCCACGGCCATTACGATCATCTCGGTGCAACTAAGGCACTTGTTGAGCTAACGGGAGCGAAGACGTTTTTAGGTGCGCCTGACCGTGATTATGCCAACGGTACTTTGGACTTAACTTGGGCAAAGGAACTTGGTACCGAATACGGTGAAGCCTTTGAGCCTGACGTTTTATTAAAAGACGGTGATATTATTTCTTTGGGAAATACCCGTATCCGTTGCGTATCAACACCCGGTCACACTCCCGGCACGATGAGCTTTTTCTTTAACGTTTTTTATAAGGGCAAGGAATATATGGCTGGTATGCACGGTGGTGTTGGCACAAACACTATGCAAAATGAGTTTTTAGAAAAGTATAATCTTCCCAAAACTTGCCGTGAAGAGTTTTTTGAAGGTCTTAAGAAAGTCCGTAATGAAAAAGTGGAAATTTTTGTAGGCAATCACGTGTGGAATAATAATACTCTTGAGAAAATGACGAAAATTACAGAGGATTATAACCCTTTCATCAATGAAAATGAGTGGATACCGTTTATCGACGATTGTATAGAAAAAGTAAAAAAAATAATGATAGAAGAACCTTGATAATCGAAGCACAGCAAAATTTTTCGATACTTTTTTGATAGGTATGTAAAAATTCTGCATTGCAAATAAATTTCTTTGTGTTATTTTATGCAAAGAGATTTTTAAAAAATGAAGGAGAAATACTATGAAGAATGTTATTTTGAACCGTCACCCCATCGGTAACAAGCGTTTTTCTTGGAAACAGAAGGACTATGTTTTTTCAACCTTCCAATGTCACGCAGATGATATGGATGAAGCAATAAAGAATCTTAAGGAAGCAGGCTTCAATATGCTTGAAATGGGTTGGATGCCTCACGATAAATCCTTTGTTGCAGTTGAAAAATGTGAAAAATACGGCATTGACGTGCTTTTTCAGGATTTTGCCATTATGGGCGGAATGCAGGAGAGATATATTGATCGTAAGGTCGATGAAAGCGTTTATAAAGAAATAACCGACAAATTTAAGGATAAAAAGCACGTTTTAGGTTATTACGTTTGGGATGAGCCCTACCGCGATAATGAGCTTAAGGAAGCAAGAAATCAGGCAGATAACCTTGAAAAATACGCTCCCGAAGCGTTGCTTTTCACTGTTGCAATTCCCAGCTATAATCTTGAGTTTACTTGGGAGAACGGAAAATTTGAGGAATATTTGGAAAGATACATAAATGTTATTGATCCGCCCGTTTTATCTTTGGATTTCTATCCTGTAGGCTTAGGTGATTATAAAGAGGAAAATGAGCTTGACGATAGCCTGATGTGGTGCGATCTTGGTCTTATGCGTAAGCTCTGCGAAAAATATGATCTTCCTATGTGGTTTTACTATCAGGGTTGTCCCGTTTACGATAAAAACGTTCATTACACTGCATCAATGACCGATGCGATGATCTACAGCTCCCTTATCTATGGGGTAAAAGGTCTGCAGCATTATACCTCCATTGATAATTCAGTAATTGATTCTTCGGGAAATAAGGCTCAGTACTTTGAAAATCAAAAGAAGACTCATAAAAAGCTCAGCGCCTGGGGGAATACTCTTATGGCACTTACAAGCAAGCTTGTGTATCATAGCTCAGAGCTTCTTCCCAATTGCAAATATATGAGCGGTCTTGTTGATAGCATTGAGGATAGCGCTATTCTCTCAGGACCTCTTCCCTTAAGAACTTCTGTAGGTGAGCTTCAGGATGATTACGGCAATAATTATATGATCTTTGTTAACCGTGCCTTCTTTAAGGAGCTTAACACCACCCTTAATTTAAAAGGAAAGTTCAACGTTTATAAGGTAAGCGACGTTGACGGCACACAAAGCCTCATTGGTGAGAACGTTGATCATATCGATATTTCTCTGTTTGCAGGCGATGCTTCTCTTTTCCGCTTCCAAAAAGCAGATGAAGAGCCTTATACCGTTGAATATACGTTATCTGAATAACGACAAAAAGGCAGTTCTCTTGAACTGCTTTTTTTATATGATGTGTAAAAATGCAATATTTATATTAGAAAATGCAATTTATTTTACCGTTTTATTTTGATATAATTAAGGCGAAAAATAAATCATTTTAGGAGAATGAAAAATGGACAAAAAATGGGTATATTTTATACAGTTATCAAATCACAAAGCACCTGATGACGGTCAAGGAACCGATATGTTTTTAAAGCTTTTCAATCCTAAAGCCTATTTAGATGCGTTAAAACCTGAAAATGACGTTGATTTCGGCGTTTGGGACAGAATCGTTAAGCGCGCTTCAGAGTGCGGATATAACACACTTTTAATTGATGTGGGTGATGCTGTTCAATATAAATCACATCCTGAAATTTCTGCGCCCGATGCGCTTTCACACGAGGAATTAAAGGAGCTTTTAAATAAAGCAAGAGCATTAGGCTTAACACCCATTCCCAAGCTTAACTTCTCAACCATCCATCACGGCTGGCTTAAAGATTACAGAAGAATGGTTTTATCAAAAATCTACCGTCAGGTAACTGTTGATCTGATCAATGAAGTTTGCGAGCTTTTCGATAAGCCCGAATTATTCCACTTGGGTATGGATGAAGAACATTCCTACGATTGCGCACGACAAAGTGAGCTTACCGTTATGCGTTGCCCCGAGCTTATGCTTGAAGATTTCAATATTATGTTTGATGCAGTTCGCAAAAACGGTGCCCGTCCTTGGATATGGGGCGATTTATATTGGAATCATCCTGATTTCTTCCTTGAAAATATTGCAAAGGATGTTGTTCTTTCCAACTGGTTCTATGTGCATTTCAGGGAATATCCTGTAACCGACTATCACCATCAGGCATTAGAGGCATATAAGGTTTTTGACGAAGCAGGCTATGATCAGATTCCCACCTGCTCAACCTATGGTGAGCCTTCAAACCCCGCTGAAACCCTTTTATATATTCCCACCGTTACGCACGATGAGCAGGTTTTAGGCTACTGCAATGCTCCTTGGCGTCAGGTAAGGGAAGATAATGAGCATCTTTTGATGGATTCTGTTGAGAGATTGTGGTATGCGCGGAAGAAGTTTATGCCTGAGTCATTATAAAGCACGAAAAATCTTTGCAACTGCGGTTCAAAAGCGATATAAAGTCGCGGTCACTTACCGTTATGTAAGCTCCCTTGCCTTTAATCACTTTTTCACCTGATTTGCAAATTTTTTCGCACTTTATTGTTTGTTGTGAATCATCGCACGAAAAAACTTGAAAACGGCAACTATAAAACAAAGCCTCCTGCAAGACTTTTGCAGGAGGTTAATTTTATATGCATTTGATGAACTCGTCAATATTATTGACTGTGGCAACTACCGTGTGGGCATCTTTTATGAGAATACTGTCATCGGGATGGTCGGCAACAATATTTTTTGAGCGTAGCGATAAAAGATATTTTGCGGCATCTTCTGTTCGCTTAAAAGATTTTTCCATTTTCGCGGGGAAGGTAAGAGGTCTTATGGGAGCGTCGGTCTTAACTGCTTCCACTATATTTTTTCGAATGTCCTCAAAAAGCTCGGCATTATCACGGAAGACGGCTTCGTTTCTTGAAAGTTCCTTTTTTGTAACGGTAGTTACTATTTCAGGTATGGCATTTTTTGCCTGCATGCAGGTTATGTCTCCGCCGGCAAAGAAACGGGAGGGCATACCGTGGGAGGCGGCAATATATGAATCCATATCCACCTCGCCTATATATTTGCCGTTAAGCTTATAGTGCTGTATAGCACCGCTGTTCATTGTGTGGGCAAGGACACCGCCCAAAGTTCCTTCCATTGTGTGATATCCGAAAAAGCAGATGCAGTCATATTTGTTGCCTTGTGCAAAATACATTCTCGGCTGTCCCCAAATAGGATCAAGGATGTTGATTCGCTTGTCAATTTCCTCAGGAATAACGTTGTGTGCGCCTCCGTGGTTATCCCAAAGATCGATAGATTCAACGCCTATATCAAAAAGGGCTTCTGCCGCCGCATTTATTTCAAGTGCCGCCTGATGTATGGCTATTTGGTATTGTTCGCAGGTGGTAACAAGTCCTGAGTACGGATCGCCTGCTACGTTGTTAACACCCTCCATATCAAGGGCAAATAAGATCTTTTTATACATTTTTGTTCCTCCAAATTGGCTTTTTCAAAAAGTAATTATATCATAGTTTTATATCAAATTCAATATATTATTTTATTTAAAACCGAGGAAATTAAAAAACGGCAGAATTGCCGTCAGAGCACTGACAAACCCCTGCAAACACAAACCCCTGCAAAAATTTTGCAGGGATTTGTTTCCATCGTTGCATTGATACTATAGCACGCGTAAAGGAGTTCGCCTCAAATGCTGTATCAGCGTTGCTTTCGGGTTTGTCGTCTTTATAAGGCAAACCTGCCTTATTGCATCCTCCGCACCCAAAATCATTCACTGATACAAACATTTTAGGTCGGAGAATTTTAAAGGAATAAATTTTTG
>JAZNSH010000027.1:0-12026 GCA_045591115.1 Clostridia bacterium | reverse complement strand
CGAATGGAGGATTCCGGAGAAGGGTGAGACGGATATGGTTCTCTACGTGTATAAGTAGAGCACGAGAAATCTTTGCAACTGCGGTTTGCAAGTGATACAAAACCTCAGTCATTTACCACGTCAGCACAAGCTCCGCTTTGCGGTTTCACGCACAAGTGCGCAAAACCTATTTGGCTTCGCTGTGCTTCCTTTTCCCCAAAAAGCAATACTGCTTTTCGGGGACCCCGTTAAGCTCCTTCGCTTTTAGAACGCCACGCCTTGTACTGCAAATTTTCTCGCACTCTACAGTTCGTGGTGAAATTATCACACGAGATTAAGAATAAAAGACTTTCAAAATATCCTTGAAAGTCTTTTTTTTGTTATTGCAAATATTAAAAAAATATGATAAAATATAATGTAATATATTAAAATAGGGGGACTACAATGAAAAAAGTTTTAAGTTTTATTCTTGCCTTGATGCTTGTGCTTTCGGCAGTGCCTATGACGGGTGTATTTGCCGAAGAAGAAGTAACGGGCAAAATAGAAGGTGCAACGCTTAATATTGGTTCAAGCCTGACCCTTGATTATTATGCAACACTTTCT
Source organism: Clostridia bacterium (assembly GCA_045591115.1). Taxonomy (GTDB): domain Bacteria; phylum Bacillota; class Clostridia; order Christensenellales; family QALW01; genus UMGS1322. The sequence continues at coordinate 11,444 of JAZNSH010000027.1, read as the reverse complement.
AATTTAACGGGTGAGCCTTCAATGCGCTTTACCACGTCCAACGGTCGTGTTACTGAAGAAAAAGGCGTATATGATTCAGCAATGGGAATGTACAAATTCTCATATAAGGGCATCAACCCACAGTGTATGACTGAAAATGTTAAGGCTGAGCTTATTGTTGGTGGCAACGTTATTGCCACTAAGGAAGAATACAGCGTAAAATCATATTGCGAAAGTATGGCATTAAAATCTGCAAGTGAGCTTAATTATACTAATGCTCAGACAGAAGCCTTCAAAACACTTCTTGCAGATATGCTTATTTACGGTGCAGAATCACAGAAGTATAGGGAATATAACACTTCCGATCTTGCTGATACTGCTATATGGATAACTGCATATAAAACTACTTACGGCACACCCTTAAGCGTTAAGACGGTTGAAGGCAACAAGGATGCAAACAACAAAGTTAAATCCTTAGGTCTTAATATGGCAAACGTAAACAAGATCTACTTCAAGCTCATCCTTACCGATGATGTTACCGTTAAATTAAACGGCAAAACCGTTGACGTTAGCACTCTTAAAAAGGACGGAGATGCTTTCGTTCTTTATTCTGACGGTATTAAGGCAACAGAGTTTGATGACGTTTACACTCTTACCATCGAAAAAGGCGGAAGCGTTATTTCAACTGTAAAGTATAACGTAAACGCTTATATTGCAAGCAAGAGCTCCGATGCAACCGTTGGTGCTATCGTAAAGGCACTTCACAATTACGGTGCGTCTGCAGAAAAATACGTTCAGGCAATGGAAGCAGGCTCTATCGGCGGTGATTTCGATCTTGGCGAAGAGGACGATCTTCTTGTTGAAGAAACTAAGAATCTTATTCCCGCTAAAGCATCAACCTTTGAGGGCGCAACCTCATATAGTAATGCAGGCTGGACAAGTGTCGGAAATCCCACTTTATCAATCGTAAATGATGATGTACACGGTAATTATTTAAAAAATGTGCCTATAGCCACTTATTCTACGGGTATGTTCAATATTTCTCCTTATATTACTGAAGCAGGTGAGTACACCATCTCCTTCGATTATAAGGTAGAAGGCTCAAGCGAAATCAAAAAACCTTTTTCAGGTGTTATCCGAACAAGTGCAAAAACTTCCTTTGCTCCGCAACCGGGTAGTGGTACATCTGCTTACGGCGGCACGGGCGATGCATCTATTATTGAAAACGGTGAATGGTATACTTTTACAACCACTGTTACCGTTAAAGCGGAAGATCTTGGTGTAGGCACACCTTGGAATTTCGGTGTTCACACCATTGAAGAAATTACTCTTGAAGACGAAACCACACAGCTTCTTTCAGCAATTTATATGGACAATTTAACTCTTGTAAAGAACGTTTATAAACAGACGCTTGTTACAACTGCAGAAACTTGGGTTGCTGAAGAAATTACTCTTATTTCAGATAAAACTTATTCAGATCCCTTCTATGATGTTGATGTTGATCTTAAATTAACAAATGGCACAACTACTTATACCGTTCCCGGCTTCTGGGATGGCGGTGACGTATGGCGTATCCGCTTTATGTGCCCCGAAGCAGGTGTGTGGACATATGAAACAGTTTGCACAGATACTGAAAATACAGGTCTTCACGGCATTACCGGTGCAGTAAAATGTACAGAATATTCAGGCGATCTTGATATTTATAAGCACGGTTTTGTAACAACAAGCTATAATAAAAATTACTTCACTTATGCTGACGGCACTCCCTTCTTCTATTTGGGCGATACCCATTGGGGATTAGGTGATGAATCACAGTATATGGTTGAAAACATTGCTTCTCTTCGTGCTGAACAAGGCTATACAGTATATCAGAGTCAGCCCATCGGTGCAAGCTTCAACCTTTCAAACGGATTTACTGCTGATGATATTAAGGGCTTTAAGGCATATGATAAGAAGTTCCAGATCATAGCAAAATATGGTCTTGTCCACACAAACTCACAGTTTATCTTCCCAAGTTCAATGAGTACGCTTATTGCCAATAACGGCGGATATTCCGATGTTGTTCTTGCAACGGGCACAAAGAACAATACGACCTATACCCTTTATCAGATTTCTGATGAGGTTGATACGTATCTTGAAAAATTAAGCCGTTACTGGGTTGCAAGATATTCAGCATATCCCGTAATGTGGACAATGGGCCAGGAAGTTGACAGAGACTTCTTCTTTACACAGACAAACGATGGTCATGGTCATCTTGATTGGGGTATGGCAAACAACCCATATCACAATATTGCAGAATATATGGCTAAATACGATCCTTACAATCAGCCTCTTTCAGCACATCAGGAAGGTTCAAGCTATTCTAATGCGCAGAATTCAAGCTTCCGTAATATTGAAGGTCACACCTGGTGGGCATCACAGTGGAAGCCAAGCCTTACAACAGAAGGTCTTCATACAATAGCAAAGACATATGCTGAATACGGTCAGGGCAAGCCTTACGTTAACTATGAGCCTTACTATGTATGGCTTCAGACAAAGAACTTCGGCGGCCGTGCGCAAGGCTGGATGAGCTTCTTAAGCGGTTTCTCAGGCCACGCATACGGTGCTCAGGATACGTGGGCATTTACCAATGGCTATCAGGAAGGCGAAAGCAAGTACTATGATGGAGTGGATCAAAACACTTCTGAAGAAAAAATTGCCGCAAAATGGACAGATGCAAAGGAATATCCTGCATCATTCCAGCTTACCTATATGAAGAAATTCTTAACGGGTACAGTTGGTCAGTGGTATGATCTTATCCCAAGATACGATGATACAAACTATCTTGTTCGTGATAAAGGTGCTTTGGCAGCGATTGCTTCAACAGCAGATCACAGAAAGATCGTTATCTACTTCTTTAACTTCGATAATACCCAAGATTTAACGGTTGGTGAAATACCCAATGCTGCCGGCTACGGAAACGCAACGGGTACCTTAAAGAACCTTAGCGCAAACACAAGCTATAATTATATGTGGTTTAACCCCATAACTGCAGAAAAATCTTACGGTAGCTTCACTTCAACTGCAAACGGCACTTGGGATATTCCCGAAAAAGCAATGCAGGATATGGTACTTTACGTATATAACAGATGATTTTAAAAGGGTGAGGTTAATTCCTCACCCCATTATCAAGGAATTTTATGAGCAAATCAGATATTAAACGTGTTTTAGGCTCTATTCGCAGGGCAGATGAAAAATTCGGAATGATTGAAGACGGTGATAAAATTGCCGTTGGCGTTTCAGGGGGGAAGGACAGTATGCTCCTTCTCTTTGCCCTTTCCATCTATAAAAAATTCTGCAAAAAGGATTTTACCATTGAGGCAATCACAATAGCCTTGGGCTTTGAGCCTTTCGACACAACGCCCATTAAGGAGTTCTGCGATAGTTTAGGCATCAATTACACGGTGATTAAATCAGATATAGGCGAGGTTGTGTTCAATATCCGCAAGGAAAAGAATCCTTGCGCCTTATGTGCAAATATGCGCAGAGGTGCAGTTAACAGTACTGCCAAGGAATTAGGCTGTAATAAAGTTGCACTTGCCCACCATAGAGATGATGCCATCGAAACGCTTTTAATGAGTATGTTCATTGAATCAAGAATGAACACTTTCGCACCAGTAACCTACTTATCCCGCGTTGATCTGAAGGTTATAAGACCTTTTATTTACGTTCCTGAGGATATTATCGTAAACTGCGTAAGAGATAATAATCTGCCGATAGTTGAATCGCCTTGTCCCATTGACGGCAAAACTGCAAGGCAGGATGTGAAAGAACTGATAGAAGAGCTTTCCCAAAAATTCCCTGATCTACACGAGAAGTTATTGCACGCACTTGATACCACCGAAACATATAATCTGTGGGACAAATACGTTGTAAACAAACAAAATGAAGATAAAAACTAACAAAATATCTTGAAAATCTCCTTTGTTGATGTTAGAATTTAAGTATCATCACAAGGAGATTTTTTTATGAAAGAAAAATACATAAAACCGTATATTGAAAAATTTTATAGGCCAAAAGACAGCTTTTATCACTATAACCGCGATGAAGCAGAGCCGATAATACCCTATTTTGTGCTTGATGGCGGTGCTTTTATGTTTATGCGCGACCGCTTGAAAGTTGATAATTCCAATGATTTATTGGATTTGGTTATGTCGGGTGAATTCTTTAAGCTTTGGCATATGAATGGCGAATTTGATTGGGATACCGTGTTTAAAATCCCTGAGCAAGACACAATGCGCAATTATGAATGGCATATTTTCCTGCAAAGGCTTTATATTTTGATGCCTCTTGCGGTTCGCTTTTATAAGACGGGGGATACAAAATATGCCGATAAATTTTATGAGATTTTAACTGAATGGATGGAAAAACATCCATATGAAAAATTCGATGCTTCAATTTCCTATTTCCAAACGGGCTTTTATTGGCGTGATATGCAGGTTGCTTGGCGCACAATGAGCTTGTGCATTTCCGTTTTCTTCCTTGAAAAAGCCTTTAATGAAGAAAAATGGAAGTATATTTACGATACAATCAAGCTTTACGCAAATCACTTGTATGAAGAGGCACTTGCCCACGAAATTAAGGGTGATGCGCAGAATCACGTTTTACAGGTAGGCACGGTTTTAATTTACGTTGGAACACTTTTTCCTGAGTTTGAAAATGCTTCTGAATATATCCGCTTAGGCAAAATTATTGTAAAACAGAATCTTGAAAAGGCAATCTTTAATGATGGCGGTTCTGATGAAGATTGTCCTTCATACAGCCATTTTATTGCCCGTCTTTATTTTGATGCCTATATGCTCCTTGAAAATAACGGCTATGAAGAAATTGAAGGCGTTAAGGAATCAACACAAAAACAGTATGAACTTTGCTATCAAATGTCAAGAATCAATGGTAAAACCGTACCATTTAACGATTGTTATATAATGGATGCTCATAATGATATAAAAATTGTTGAAAGTGTTTCTGATATAAAAGTTTCGTGGCAGAAAAAATCCGTTGCGTTTTTTGACAGTAATCTTGCAGTTTTGCGAGCAGGTGATTATGAAGTTTTCGTTGATGCGATGAAGCATACTGCTTGGCATCAGCACGGAGGCAGACCTAATTTTGCAGTTTACTATAAGGGCGAGCCTTTGGTTATTGATTCCGGTTGCCCCAGCTATGACAGAGGAAATTTAAGGCAGATGCTTGCATTAACACAAGGCCATAATGCAGTATACACCAAAGAGGGAGCATTTTGGGGCAAAAATGAGGTTGACGAAAACTTAAAAATTACCGATTTTAAGGGAAATGAAATCACCATTGCAGGCACAGTAAAGGCAAAAAATACTGAATATTATGTTAAACGTACCATTTCAGTTTCTGAAAATGGCGTAAAAGTTAAGGATTATGCAAAAAGTGATAATGAATATACCTATAAGCTTGATATGCACCTTACCGACAAGCGCTATACAGACAGCGGATGCTTAGTAAAACAACTTTTAGGCGAGGAAGTTTTATGCGTTTCCTGCCCTAAAGAGCACACAGTTGAAATGCGTCCTGCTATGAATGATGAAAACAGAATAGATATTTCCGTAGTTGTTTCAACGGAACAAAAAACAAAAGAATTTCAGTGCGAATTTAATTTTGAGGTAAAAAACAGTTGACTTTATCACGCTAATGTGATACTATAATGACACGAATCAGAAAGGAGACAGTTTAAATGAATAACATGTTTTTCTTTTACTTTTATTTTAAAAAGGACTGTCCGATTTCTGAATTTTCTCAAAAATAAGCTTTTGAGGTTCAATAAAACAGACAGTCCGCATTTGTTTTGATTTTTTTATTAAAGCAATGCGGATTTTTTATTTTTTAAAAAGAGGTAACACAAAATGGCAATGAATTTTCAAAGAAAGCTCCCAATTCCCAGCGAAGTGAAAGAGGAATATCCCCTCAGCGAAAAAATGGTAAAGATCAAGGCTCAGCGCGATAAAGAGATAGCTGAGGTTTTTGAGGGTAAATCAGATAAATTTATCTTGATAATCGGGCCCTGCTCAGCAGATCACAGTGAGCCTGTGCTTGAATATATTTCACGCCTTTGTATTGTTCAGGAGCAGGTTAAGGATAAAATTATAATTATTCCAAGAATTTACACCAATAAACCAAGAACAAACGGTATGGGATATAAGGGAATGCTTCATCAGCCCGATCCCGATGCAAAGCCTGATATGTACAAGGGTCTTGTTGCCATCCGTGAGCTTCACCTTGCGGCGCTGAGAGATTATGATTTCTCCTGCGCTGATGAGATGCTCTATCCTGAAAACTACCGTTATCTTTCTGATCTTCTTTCCTATGTTGCCATTGGTGCAAGATCAGTAGAAAATCAGCAGCACAGATTAACTGCCAGCGGTATTGAGGTTCCCGTTGGAATGAAAAATCCTACGGGCGGTGATCTTCACGTTATGATGAACGCCATTACTGCGGCTCAGGCACAGCACACCTTCCTCTATCGTGGATGGGAGGTTACAACCTCAGGCAATCCTTGGGCTCACTCCATTCTTCGCGGATATCTTGATTATACGGGCAAAAGCGTTTCAAACTACCACTATGAGGATCTTATTCAGGTAAGCGAGCTTTATGCACAGTCAGGACTCAGCAATCCATCGGTCATCGTTGATACGAATCACAATAATTCAGGCAAAAAGTATCTTGAGCAAATTCGCATTGCCAAGGATATTGTTCATAGCCGAAATGAAAATGACGATATAAAAAGGATCGTTAAGGGAATTATGATCGAAAGCTATATTGAGGACGGTGCTCAGGGAATGGGCGAACACGTTTTCGGAAAATCCATTACCGATCCTTGCCTTGGCTGGGAAAAATCGGAAAAGCTTATATTCGATATTGCCGAAAAGCTTTAAAAGGAGAAAAAATATGATAAGATTGGCTTCTGAAAATGATATTTTTAAAATAATGGATCTGCTCAGGCAGGTGGATCTTGTGCATCATAACGGCAGACCTGACATATTTAAGATCGGCACAAAATATTCAGAAGAAGAATTAAAGGAGCTTTTAAAGGATAACACAAGACCGATTCTTGTTTTAACCGATGAAAATGATTGTGTTTTAGGCTATTGCTTCTGCATTTTTCAAGAGCATAGAGATAATAACGTTTTAACGGATATCAAAACTCTCTATATTGATGATCTTTGTGTTGATGAAAATTTGCGCGGTAAGCATATAGGAAAAGAGCTTTATGAGGCGACGGTAAAATTAGCAAAAGAAAATAATTGCTATAATTTAACCTTAAACGTTTGGAGCTGTAATCCCTCTGCAATGAGATTCTATGAAAAGATGGGACTTGTTCCACAAAAGGTGACAATGGAAAAAATATTGGAATAAAAAAGTTGGGTTCTATAAAACCCAACTTTTTATCAGAGCACTGACAAACCCCTGCAAACACAAACCCCTGCAAAATTTTTGCAGGGGTTTGTTTCCGTCGTTGCATTTCGCTTGCAAAATTCGGTCATTTACCGCGTCGGCACAAGCTACACCTTACACTTTTCGCAAGTGTGCGAAAAGCTGATTAGTTTTGCTGTGCCTCCTTTTCCCAAAATGCAATATTGCATTTTGGGAGCCCTAATTAACTCCCTTTTTTTGCAAAGGGGACCCTAAAAAGCAGAAGTGCTTTTTGGGGATAAGGAGTCGCAGTGGAGCCAAAAAAGCATTCCGTGATTTTTACGGAATGCGTAAAGCGGAACTTGCGATGACTCGGCTTGCAAGGGTTTCTCGAACTCTGACAGTCTGCTGACTTTGTCAGCAGACTGAGGTCTAAAAGACCTCTTTTTTTGAGGTAAATATGGATATAAATAATGAATTTCTTGAAGAATTTAAAAAGCTCGATAAAATGCTTTCCGATGCCTTTGGGGAAAGGCACGGTGTAACTGCTTACATAAACGAAATGAAAACAAAATGGCAATATGATATCGGTTGGCGAGAGGATTTTGAACGGCTAAAAAAACTGCGAAATATAAGAAACAACCTTGTTCACGAGGTAGGCTATGGCGGAATTCAGCGTGTAACTAAAGAAGATATTGATTTTATCAAGAATTTTCATAAACGCTTTCTTGAAAGAAAAGATCCTTTGGCACAGATACGAAAACGTCCAAAAGAGAATCAACCAATTATACAGATAAATAATCAACCAAGGGAAGAACAGCGCGATTGGGCACTTATAGCCTTTTATTTTGTTGCTATTCTCGTTTTTTCGGTTTTGATAGGGCTGATTATAAAAATAAATTCTTAAAAATTTTAATATTTAAGGAAAGAAACTAAAAAATTTTATTAAATTTAGACTTTGTTATAGACTTAACAAGATATATTTGCTATAATCTAATTATATTAGGAGGTTATGCTATGGATTTAATTAAAAGTTTTGACGAACAAAAAGAACACATTTTTGGCGAAGGCAATGCTAAGCTTATTAAGGAAAATGATTATATCCGCGTTACAAACCGAGAAGAAAGATATTCCTCTTTGGCAGTTCACGCAAATACCTTATTGGGTGCAAAGCAGGCATATAAGAGCCGTTATCTTTTAAAGCTTGATGAAGGCAGTGAACCGATCAAGGTTAAGCTGTATCATAAGGTATATTTGGATTATCTTGATGTTAAGGAGACAAGCTATTCATTTTCTGATGATATAATTGTAACGGGAGATGATTGGGCGGAGGTTACCTTTTCAACAACCGTGCCCTTTGGAAGTACTATTCTTGATTTTATCGTATATTTTATCCAGTCAACCGGTGAACGCATTGATATTCTTGTAAAAGAGTTTTCGGTTGAAGAAACTGAGCCTAAAGCAATAGAAGAGCGTTTAAGAGAGATTTCACCGATTTCAAAGCAGGCAAAGCGCCTTGTAGGCACTATCCGATGGGACGCTTTTACGGAAAGTACACCTGACGGAGAAAAACCCTGCGATCAGGTTTCAAGAGTTCTTTCTTATAAGGAATATCACAATCAGGCACCATTCTTCTCACTTGTTGAAGGCGAAAAGGTATCATTCCCCGAATACACAATGGAGACCTGGGAAAAAGAAGCTGATTTCGCAATTAAAGGCGGTCTTGACTACTTTGCATATCTTTGGTATGAGACAACCGACGATATGAGCCAATGCCGTAAAATGCACCTTAAAAGCCCTAATAAGGATAAAATTCTTATGTGCGGTATTCTTGAAAGGGTTCGCAAGGAAAAAACTATGCAGGAGTTATATGATGCAATGAAGGATTCCTGCTATCTGCGCCTTGATACGCGCCCCGTAGTTTTCCTTTACGGTGTTGACCGCTGGTCAAGAGAAGATGTTAAAGCGGTTTGCGATGGCGCAGAAAAGGCGGGCATTAAAGAGCCGTTGTATATAGTCGGAATGTCTATGGAAACAAAGCCTTTCCCATTTATGACAAATCTTTCAAAGGGCATAGATGCTATTTCCTGGTATAGTGTTGGCGCTTTGGAAACTGCAATGCCGTATCAAAAGCTTGCAGATATAAATGAGGACGTTATGATAAAAGCAGGTGAACTTTGCAGAAAGAATAATATTGATATTATTCCGTCCTTTACAACGGGCAGAGATACACGTGCAAGAATCCGTACGGGCGTTTCCTGGTGTGCAGGCGACCCTAATGCAATTGAAGATAAGGACAAGCCATATTGGAACAGATATGCACTTCAACCTACAGATGAAGAACTTGAAAAGCACATTTATAACACGTTAAAATATGTTAATGAAAACCGCGACAGAACAAAACCATATATGATATGTTCTTACGGTTGGAATGAGCACGAAGAGGGCGGTTGGCTTTGCCCAACACTTAAGGTTGATGAAAATAATATCGTTGTTCGTGATGAAAATGGAAATATTCTTCCCGATACAACACGTCTTGATATTTTGAAAAAAGTAGTTGAGGAACTATAAAAATGGCAAAACAATATTTTATCGATAAAAATTCATTTAAAAATGAACGTGAAGTATTTTCGTCGCCTTTTATGCACGGCACTGTTAAATTGACTAAGGCATCAACGCCTGCCGTAACAGATTTTAAAGGCTTTGGCGTTGCTATAACAGGTTCATCCTGCTATTTGTTAAATAAGATGGAAAAGGAAGAAAGACAAGCACTTTTAAAGGATATTTATATTGATAAGGGTCTTTCTGTTGGCAGACTTTCCATTGGATCGAGCGATTATTCGGCAGAGTTATATTCATATTGCGATGAAAAGGGACTTGAAAATTTTTCAATCCGGCGAGATGAAAAATATATTATTCCTATGATAAAAGAAATTTTATCAATAAAACCCGATCTTTATCTTTTTGCATCTCCATGGAGTCCTCCCGGATGGATGAAAACAGGCGGACAGCTTTGCGGCGGTTATATGCGAAGAGAATATATTGAAGATTTTGCTGAATATGTTATTAAATATCTTCTTGCCTATAAAAAACACGGTATAAATATTTCAGCAATTACTCCGCAAAATGAGCCTGAAACAGGTCAACTTGGCAAAATGCCTGCCTGCGTATGGCATCCTGAAATTGAGGCTGAGTACATTAAAATTTTAAGTAAAAAACTTAAAGAAAATAACCTTGACGTAAAAATATGGATGTACGATCACAATTTTTCAGGTATTGACCGCGTAATGTGGTCTCTTGAAGATCAAGAACTGCGCAAAAACATTTCAGGTGTTGCTTTCCACTATTATAACGGCTGTATTGAGCACACTACCTGTATTACTGAAAAATATCCTGAACTTGAACTTCACTTTTCTGAGGGCGGACCGCGTCTTTTTGACCATTATGATTCTGATTGGTGCAAGTGGGGCATAATGATATCAAAAGCCCTTAAATGTGGCTATAAATCCTTTACGGGGTGGAATTTAATGCTTGATGAAACAGGCAATCCAAATATCGGTCCTTTTTCTTGCGGCGGCTTTGCAACGCGCAACAGTATCAGCGGTGAAATAAGCTTTAGCGGTCAGTATAAAGTTTTCAGTTATGTTGCAAAGCATATAAATAATAATTCAAAAATATATCCCCTTATAACAAATGAAGTTGAAAAAAATTTAATGCACGCATTTCCTAAAACACAAGGCTTTGTTGAAGGCTTTGTGATTGAAAACGAAAATGAAACAGTTATTGTGCTTATAAATGGAGAAGACGCAAAAAAACAAGTACAAGTTGATATTAACGGAACGCTGTATTATATTGAGCTTGCACCTGATTCGTTATCAAAAGTAATTACATAATAAAAAAATGCACTCTTTTGATATGGACCCAAAAGTTTAGACAAAATAACAATTAAATAATTTGCGAATGAGTTCGGTATTGCACCGGACTCATTCCTTTTAAATTCAGAGAAATTCGTTCGTTGTTGTAATAGTAAATATATTCATTAAGTTTAT
>JAZNSH010000026.1:0-11294 GCA_045591115.1 Clostridia bacterium | reverse complement strand
GTGTTTAATTGCGAAGGCGCTTAGAGGTGGTCCCCGAAAAGCAGAATTGCTTTTTGGGGCAAAGGAAGCACAGCGAAGCCAAACAGGTTTTGCGCACTTGTGCGTAAAACTGCAAAGCGGAGCTTGTGCTGACGTGGTAAGTAACTGAGCAGTTATAGCACACGCAACACAGGAAATAATGCCCTGCAAAAAATTGCAGGGCATTATGTTTGCATGGGTTTATCAGTGCTCTAATGCGCCCTAAATAGTCAGGGCGCATAACAAATTACTTTCCTAAAACTTTCTTAGCAGTATCTCTAACGTTTTCAGCGGTGAAGCCAAATTCCTTAAAGAGAACCTTTGCAGGTGCAGATGCACCAAAGTGGTCGATGCAAACGCAAGCGCCGTCTAAGCCAACGTACTTATACCAGCTATATGCTGAGCCTGCTTCAACTGCAACACGGGCACGAACGTTTTTGGGAAGAACGCTTTCCTTGTATTCTTCGGACTGCTTTTCAAAAATTTCCATTGAGGGCATTGAAACTACGCGGGCATCGATGCCTTCATTTTTAAGAAGCTCCTTTGCGCCCATAGCCTGCTCAACCTCACTGCCTGATGCAATGAGAATAACGTCAGGCGTTGCTTTTTCTGAATCGGCTAAAATATATGCACCCTTTAATGCATTTTTGCCGCTGTTTGCATAGTAAGGAAGATTCTGTCTTGTAAGAACGATGGCAGTAGGACCGTTATTATTCATAGCAACGGTGTAAGCTGCGGCAGTTTCCTTAGCATCTGCAGGGCGGATAACCGTCATATCGGGAATTGAGCGAAGAGCAATAAGCTGTTCAATAGGCTCGTGGGTAGGTCCGTCTTCACCAACACCGATGGAATCGTGTGTTAAAACGTAAGTTACGGGAAGCTTCATTAAAGCTGCCATACGCATAGCGTTCTTCATATAATCGGTAAATACGAAGAAGGTTGCACAGAAAGGAGTAACACCACCGTGGAGATATAAGCCGTTTACGATAGCTGCCATTGCGTGCTCACGGATACCAAAGTGCATATTCTTGCCTTCGGGAGTTTCTGCGCTAAAGAAGGCTTCGCCCTTAAGCTCTGATTTATTGGAGGGGCCAAGGTCAGCACTTCCGCCAAAGAGGTTGGGCTGCATTTTGTTAAGGCGGTTAAGAACGATACCTGATGATGAACGTGTTGCATCAGCCTTTTCTTCAAAGGTCCAGAAATCCTCGTCATTTTCAAGATCAACGGGGAATTCCTTTGACATCCATTTTTCATATTCCTTATAATCTTCAGGATATTTTGCCTTGTAAACTTCAACTGTTTTGTTCCAGTTTTCCTCATAAGCCTTGCCCTGCTTTGCAATACCGAGGGTATATTCCATAACGTCCTCAGGAATTTCAAAGGGAGCGTAAGTCCAGCCTAAGGTTTCCTTTGCGGTCTTAAGATTTTCTTCGCCTAAAGGCTCGCCGTGAGCAGATGCTTTACCCTGCTTTGCGGGACAACCAAAGCCGATTTCTGTACGGCAGATAATAATTGAGGGCTTGTCCTCAACCTTTTTAGCCTCAGAAATTGCATCGGCAACTGCATCGGTATCTGTGCCGTCTTCAATATTTATTACGTGCCAGCCAAGTGCTTCGTGACGGGCGCCAACGTTTTCGGAGAATGCTGTATTAATATCGCCTTCGATAGTGATATTATTCTTATCGTAAATGCAAATGAGCTTACCAAGCTTTAATGTGCCTGCAAGCGATGCGGCTTCATACTGAATACCTTCCTGCAAGCAACCGTCACCAACCAGAACATAGGTATAGTGATCAACAAGCTTTAAATCTTCCTTATTGAACTTTGCTGCCAAGTGCTTTTCGGCAATAGCCATACCAACTGCATTTGCAAAGCCCTGACCTAAAGGACCTGTTGAGGTTTCAACACCCTTTGTGTGACCATACTCAGGATGGCCGGGAGTCTTACTTCCCCACTGGCGGAAATTCTTGATATCGTCCATTGAAAGAGGATATCCGAAAAGATGCATAAGTGAATATAAAAGCATTGAGCCGTGACCTGCTGAAAGCACAAATCTGTCTCTGTCAGCAAAATCAACATTTTCGGGGTTGAACTTAAGGTGCTTTGCCCACAATGCATATGCTAACGGTGCTGAGCCCATAGGAAGACCGGGGTGACCGCTGTTTGCCTTCTGCACGCCTTCTGCGGAAAGAATTCTTATTGCATTTACTGTCTTTAACTCGATAGGTTTCATCAATTTACCTCCGTAAACGGCATAAGCCATAATTTTTCAAGTATATTATATTATAAGAACGGCTTTTTTGCAAGTAATATCACAAAACTTTTTCTTTTCATATTGAGAAATGAGTGGTATAATATAAAAAAATCAATTACGAGGTTTTATATGAAATTAAAAAAATTTATTGCCGCAGGATTAGTGCTTTCCGCGCTTACGCTCAGCGGTTGTGCTGAATCAGATGCTATTAACATTGATAAGGAAAAGGTTCCCGTTAACTACACGGCGCGTTATAGTGTTACCACCGATAAGCTTTCCTATACCAACAATTATACGGTAGCTATTATAGAAAATGAGCTTGTTATCTCTTCAGAGGTAAACGAGCCCTGGAGCAAACAGGAGGGTGACAAAACCATCGAAAGCACGCAGATAATGACTTCTGTTTCCAAATTAAACGGAACGGATAACTTTGGTGTGCCAAACCACGTTGAAGGCGAGTTCAAAATAGAAAATCAGCCTGCTTATTATACTTCATTCGTTTTTAATCATGATCACGAGCTTAATGCCGGTGTTTTGAAAACCAAGAAATACTCAAACAACTCAGAAACGGGTTTCGAGGAGGAGCTTTTCTCGCTCTCCCTTGAAAAGCAGTACTTTGATAAGGACTCTCTCCCCTTTATAATTGCAGGGTTTACGGAAAATGAGGGCTCTATAAAGGTTTCATCAGGCAACCGTGATTCACTTCAGCCGGTAAGATATGAGAAAATGGGCACGGAAAAGCTCACTGTTAAAGCAGGAAGCTTTGACTGCACCGTTATCCGCTTAAGACCTGACAGTAATTTCTCGGTAAACAGCGCAACCCTTTATATTGATACAAAAACCGGTGTCCCCGTAAAAGTAGTTCACGATTCTTCTGTAATGGAATTATCTTCCCCCATCAGCTTCAATTAGTTTTTTAAAATAGCAAATCCTCTCCGCAAATGATGGGGCTTCGTAAAACAGTTTCGGTCCCGGCAGACAACCCTGTCGGGACTATTTCTTGTATATATTGCGACCACATGATATAATGGAAAAAGCAGACGTATAAAGTATATAAACAAGTGTAACAAACTGGAGAAAAACAATGACTATTCAAGGAATGCAAAATTTGAACCGAGCCACTATTAAATATGCTTCAACGGTTATTGTGCCCGACATGAAGCTTGTTGAGCTTCGCAAACTGTGTGAGGAATATATGCTCTCCCATGGTGCGGATTCCTTTTGGTATTGGGATGTGGGTGCTTTTGTTTTCGCCGGTGATAAGACCGCTGTATCGGTATCCGGTCGTGAGTATAAAACAGATGACCACATAATTGAACCAAACGATATTATCACAATAGATTTAAGCCCGCAAAGCAACTACATTTGGGGCGACTATGCCAGAACGCTGATCGTAGAAAACGGAAGAATCGTTAAAGACGTAGAGCAAATACAGAATGATGAATGGCGAAACGGTCTCAAAATGGAAGCATATCTGCACGAAACTATGCTTGGTTTCGTGAATGAGAACACTACTTTTGAGGAGCTGTTCTTCTACATAAACGATCAGATCAAAGCTCGTGGGTACGTCAACCTTGATTTTCTTGGAAACTTGGGTCATTCCATAGTTAAGGATAAAAGACACCGTATCTACATCGAAAAAGGAAACACGGAAAAACTGTCCGCTGTCGAAGCGTTCACATTTGAACCGCATATCAGCTTCTCTGGGTCTTTATACGGATTCAAAAAGGAAAACATATACGGATTCAACGGTGGTGTTTTGGAAGAGCTGTAAAGTAATGGCGGATATGAACTTAATAGTGGATGTTATCAAAATTTTATCGCTGCTCTCACTATTAGAATGGCGATAATTAGCACATATTCATATTTACTGGACTGATAAAGGGCGCACTTCTATACACCGTTTGGTGTAGTGCGTAATTTGCGGTTTTACACCGCGGCAAAGCCTCCCTCTGATGAGGGAGGTGGCAAAAATCTTTGATTTTTGACGTAGGGAGAGAAAATGAAAGATTATAATAAAGAGAATATCCCTTTGGCTAAGTAAGGTGTTGCGGAAAATATGACACCTTGGGAACGGAAACTATGGTATTATTTTCTTCGTAACTATCCGGTGCGATTTCAAAGACAAAAAGTGCTTGGAAATTACATTGCAGATTTTTATTGTGCAAAAGCAAGATTGGTCATCGAACTTGACGATGGCGGTCACTACACAAAGGAGCAGGCAAGAAAAGATGAACAACGGACCAATGATTTGAATGCCATGAATCTAACGGTAGTCAGAATTTGTAATTTAGATATTGACCGAAATTTCTGCGGTGTATGTAAGTATGTTGATCGGTTGGTGCGAGAATCTCTCCCTCAGTCAGCTTTGCTGACAGCTCCCTCATCAGAGGGAGCCTTGGATGCTACTGTATCGAAACAATAAGCAAGAATCCTCTCTATGAACAATTTCATAGAGAGGATTAACTATTTTACGGACACCCAGCAAAATACGGAGAGGATTTTTTATTTTATTATCGCAAGATACTTCCGTGAACTGAAGATTGCGGGCAGTTTAATTTTATATTTTTAAAAAAGTAACCACGGCGGAATAAAAACGCTTTCCGCCTTAAAAAGACGGAAAGCGCAAAATGTAACTTACGGCAACGTGATTATCCGTGCTCTGATTACTTATAAACGTAGAGAACATAATCAGTACCGGCAGGCTTTGCGGGAATTGTTGCTGAACCAAAGAGTGAATACAAGCTTCCCTCTGCACTGTAAGTATTGTTGATGGGATCAAACCATACGTATTTATAGTTTGTAAACCATTCAAGATTCTTAAGCGTACCGGTTGCGGTGCCGTAGTTTGCCGAGTTGGGCTTTGCACCTACTGACGTATCCGAGAAGTTAAAGAAGTAAACTACTATCTTTGTGTTATCTTCATTTGATGCGATATTTGCATATGCACCGGTTGCACGTGTAAGGTAAGATTTATCATCAAATCTGGGAATAAGATTCCACCAATCGCCAACCGTATCTTCAAAGAAGCGTCTCATATAACCAACCTGAATTGCGCTGGGGTAAGTAAGCGAATCTTCCCAAGTTGCCGCCTGCTTCTCTTCAGGTGTAATTGTATCAACACCATCGTTTGAAGATGCATCTTCATTATAGGTGTTAAGATAACTCCAGGTATCCTGACCGCCCCAGGCATAACCGTAAACACCGCCTAAGTATGCGATCCAGCCTTGTGCACGGGCACCGAAGTTCTTTGTCCACAAATAGCAATATCTGCCTTCATAGTTTACGGTAGGCTTGCCCTGACCGTTCTCCCAAGCATCCCTTGCATAGAGATGGTTGTTATTTTCATCGGTAAGTGAAGGTGACCACTGCATTGCAAAGAAATCGTGTTCTTCCATATCTCTGAAGGATGAACCTGAAACACCGCCAACAGAGAACTGACCGTCCATATGAGCGGTAAGAGGACTGTTATAGGGATCATACTTGGAAATATATTCTGCAACGTAATGATAGGGGTTATTTACGTAATTCCACTTCTCGTGGCCGTTAAAGTCGGGTCCGTTCCAGAAGAAGTCACTGTCAACCTCCTGACCGAGAGACCACATTACGGGGAATGATGAGTATCTTGCTACCCAATAACGGCAAGCACGTTCAAGCTCTTCCTTAACGGAATCTGAAATATCATACATTTCATATTCGCCCGTTGAGTGTGTTGCAGTTCCAACAACAGTTTCTGAGAAACCTCCAAAGTTATTGATAAAGGTGGTCATTTCAGAGGGATAGAAGAATGATGCGTTAACGTGTGTAAGACCGTGATCTGCGATGATCCTGAATTTTTCATCATACTCTCTTAAATGAGGAATATCTGACATTGAGATACCGTCTCTAAAGAAGAATTTATGGCCTAAGGGCTCGGACTGAATAACTGAATAGCCAAGCTCAACTCTGTTATCAGCAATGGTTTCTACCATTTCAAGAGTTTCGTTACCAAGGTTCCAATGGGTATCTGCAAGGTAGAAGAACGGAGTGCCGTCATTATACATAAAGTACTTAACGTTTTCTTCAACCTTAACGTGACCGCGCTGATAAAGCTCAAGATCGCCTGAATAGTCAACACACAATAAAGAACCTGTCTGGTTATGCAAGCCTGAGTTTTCAATATCGGTACATACTGTTGTATAGGTCCATTGACCTGCCGTGGGGCACATAAAGCGAACACGCCAGATCTCGCCGCCATCCCAGAATCCGGGAACTGTATAAGTTACTTCACCGTTTGTAAGGATAAGATCAACGTTTACCATACGGTAAGGATCGCTATACTTGGTATCGGAAACAAGTGTTATTTCGTTGGATCTCCAAGTTTCTGCATAAGAAACCGTTGTGGGTTCTTCTTTTTCTATAGGCGTACCTGTGATTGTAAAATCATCAATGCAGATTTCCGCAAGCTCGGATACTGTTACCTGGTGGAAACCAAAGTTCCAATATGAGCCAAGACCGATATCGCCCTCAAGAACCTCGATAGTTTCAGAACGGGTGTACCATACACCGTTTTCAGCGGTCATAGTAGATAATTCGCTATAGAAGTTACTGCCATGTGCTGCGGAGAAAGACGTTTCTCCGCCTGTTCTTATAATGTTAGACAATGTGGTTTCAGCAACATCGCCCCTTGTTGTTACCTTAAACCTATAAGTGATGGTATATGCGCCTTCTTGTTTAATATAGGGCATAATGTTGAACATAGGAGTATTATAAGCGGCAGCGTTTTCAGCATATGTTGCAACAAGGAATTGGTTGCCGTCTTCCACTCTAAGACTGTTTGTAACAGTGTTTCCCATTGTTGACCAATTTGTCTGTGATGTTGAAGTGATGCCTTCAAAGGTACTGTTCGCCTTGTTGATGATTTCAGCTGTTGGAGCTAAAAGATCGTCTTCTTCACCTAAAGTGAAGTCTTCATCAAGCTCATACACTGCTCTTATATATGCCTTTGCGGATCGTCCGTAATTATAAAGGGCTTTTACAAGAGCACCTACTGTTGCATCATTGTGCTTTGCTTCAATATAAGCATAAACATTATATGAAACTGTGCTTATTACAGCATCGCCAAGAGTAAGCTTTGCGGTAAATACCTTATCAAACTCAGTTGCCTTTAAGCTTTCTGTGTAATAAGTGTAAGTTCCGTCACTGTTCTTGGTAAGGTCTTTTCTTGGGATTTCAACATCATTGATATAAACCTTTACCTGATCGTTTGTAAGAGTAAACTTAAAGTAGATCTTATTTATGTTTGCAATATGAACACCGAGAGATTTTACTCTGTTCTGAGCATCAATATTGCCGCTGATCTCCTTAACACCAATGGGAACACCAAACTCACTTCTGTAATTCTTTACCCAGTTTGAATTGTTTGCAAGGAATGATGCATTATAATCCTTATATAACTGCGACTGTGCGCCGTATTCAAGCATATCGGCAAGGAGCGTCTTAAAGAATTCATACTGCTTTGCGCTGTATTTAAGCTCTGCCGCGCTCTTGTTCATCTGACGCTCACAGTAAAGACCTACGCTATAGTCCTCATACTTAGCAAGAACTGAGCCATCCTTATGTAAAAGCTCGGCATCAAGAATATCATTCATACACTGGGGGTTAATGCCCGTGTATGAGAACTTATACATCTTGTACTCCGGATCATATACGCCCTTAACAGTGGAAACTCTGCCTGAAGACGATGTGAACCGCATAAGGGTATCTTCAACGGGAGCCTCTGTAGTAACGTAATAATCAAGTGTGAGGCTTGAACCAAGATTAAGCACCGCACCTTTGAAATCGCCTTTCATAAAGCTCAATGCATTTGTAAGGCAAGTGTTGTTTTCACCTATGGTTGTTTTTTCTTTAAAGGTATTTTCTGTTCCTGCATATTCTGCATTTTCAAGGCTTACGCAATTTGAAAAGGCATAAGCGTTAATACAGTCAAGAGTAGTCGGAATCTGAATATCACCCGTAAGGCTTTCACAACCGCAGAAAGCGTGCCTTCCTATATAGCTTAAGGATGGTGACATTTTTATTTTTTCAAGATTAAAGCATCTTTCAAATGCTGAATCGCCTATATATGTCACGCTGTCAGGCAACGTAATGCCCGTAAGCTTAACAGCATTTTCAAAAGCACCTTTTTTGATTGCCGTAACCGTGTGTCCGCCTAAAGTATCGGGAATGGTAACGTTGCCGTGAATAGAGGTGTCAACCTCAGTTATAACTGCCTCATCGTTTTCAACCTCATACTGAAGATAATCTGCAACCTTGTTTGAAGGAATTGCCGTAGGCTGAGGTGTAGGAGTTACTGTTATCTGCGTAATAGGTGTAGGTGTGGGAACTGCTGATGCACTGTTTGTTATTGTAACTTCATCGATATAATAATCAAAGAGCTCACTTCCGCTATAAGCCATACCTGTGGCTGAACCGTCAAGACGGAGTGAAAGATCATATGCCTTCGCTGCCCGAGAATATGCGCTTCTGCGCAGTTTAGCCATCATATTAAGCCAATCAGCGGAAATCTTGAAAGTAACAGTGTATTTAGTCCACTGATCGGTCATAGTTATCTGTGTTCCTGACGAAGCATCGAAATAAGTATTGTTTACATAGTTTCCATCACCTTCAGTGTAACCAAGGTGTTTTCTTACTTCACTTTCATCGAGATGGCATTGAGAATTAAGGAAAACATTGAATTTGCCCGAATAGCCTGCTTCTACTTTCGCATAGAAGGTAACGGTATATGTACCTGCACCGCAACCGCCATATTTATAATCTGCATCATTTATTATTGCAGGACCTAAATCAAAGGCAACTGAACTGTACTTGCTGGTCGTATCGGGGATAAATCTTATAGCATTGCTTGTTCCGTTAGCACCGGGCTGAATATAGCCGATGGAACCTGCGTGAATACTGCCCCAATTTGTGATTCCGTATTCGGCATCGCCATTATAAAATGTTTTTGTGTTATTAGGATCTGCCGTGGTTTTTGTTACGTGTGATTCTTCACGGAGAGAATAAACAACTTCCTTAAAAGCATCAAGACGTTCTGTGTTTGCGGTAGGATTACCGTTAGCATCAAGAATCACGTTACCGTCTTCATCACATTCAAGTGTAGGACAAAGCCATCCGCCCTCCTCGTGCTCGTTCCAGGCATAGGAGCAAATGAGGTTAGGTTGTGTTTTTGAAGCGTACTTTTCGCTGAGTTTATATACAGTTGCAATATGGTCTCTTAATTCACCAACGGTAGGCTGAAGTGAATATCTGTTAGCATAAGGCTTATCAATATCATTTTCAGCATTGGGATCACCGTCAACCCAAGAAACACCCGTCTGAATACGTGCGCGAGAGTCACGACCTGCTGAGAAGCAAGGCACTACCTGATGATCGTATTTTGAAGATGATGCGGTAAGCATTTTTTCAAGAAGCTGTTCTTCCGCCAAAGCATAGTCGCTATAAGGCATACCCTGCATCTTTGCGGCGTAAGAATACCAGGAAAGAGCATCAACATCCATAGCATAGGCAGTATCAAGATCATCATATTGAGTATACATACCGATTATGTAAAGTGATTCGGTAATGCCTGCATTTACCGCCATCTGACGAAGCTTCTTAACTTCCGATGCATCCCACTTAGGCAAGCTGTAAAGGAAAACAACAGGTCTGTTATCAACCCTTAACCACACAGAATCTTTCATTGCACTGAACATTTCATTCATTGTGGCATTGGAACGTATGGTTTCAAGGACGCCCGTCATTTCGATAAGATCCTTCTTATCGCTTAAAAGGTGCATTTTTCTCGGCTGTGACATATCTGAAGTCGTTTCATACCAGAGATATGCAAAGTAATCAAGACCTGCATCGTGAGCATATTCAGCCTCTTTTTCCCAAGTTTTGATTGTATATTCAGGGAAGGAAACTGTGCCATCATTATTAACCTTAGCAAAGAATGGAGCCTGATTGTGATACTGTGCAGGCGAAAGCACCTTTGCTACCTGAGTTGCAGGAGTGCCCTCGTCACCTGACTTTGTAAAAGCATCCCAACGAAGCGTGCCGATCTTTGTAAAACTGCTTCTTGTAATTTCAGTTTTTTCAGGAATTTCTCTGTAATCACCGAAGGTAGGTGAAACTGTGCCAACATAGAAATCATCAATATAAAGCTTTGCGCCGTTCAGCGCAGTGGTAAGACCGTCAAAGCAGAAATTCCAGTAGCCGGTTTTTGTAAGGTCACTTGCAGTTACGGGCATTGTTATCTCAACGGGAGTCCATTCATTTGCATTTCCCGTAATAGAGCCCAAAGAGCAATACTTTTGACCTGCTGCTTCGCACATTGAATAGTCAGCTGCATCATATGTGCGGATTCTCACTCCGGCCGTAAAGGCGACAGGGCTATAGACCTTCATATATATTTGCACGTTGCCTGCCTCCGTTATATTGTTTCGTATGGCAGGGCCGATATTTATCTGAGGTGATGCATAAGTTATTGCTTTGTCATATCCGGAATAACTAAGAACCAATCCATCGCCGTCAGGATTATTTTCTACTGCCACCGTGCCGCTCGCAAGAGCATTCCAGCTTGGTGTTCCGCTTTCAAAGGTAGAATCATTTTCAGGTATAAGATTATACTTTGAAAACACCTGAGAAAGATCGATCCCGGTATCTTCTGTTGCAAATACTGAGCCTATGTTTACGCAAGGTAAAATCATAGCCAGCACAAGCAAAAGACTTAAGAGCTTCTTCATAATATATTTTCCTTTCTTGTTTGTATATTTCTCGTATTTTGTATTATACAATATTGTTTAACAAATGTCAAGAAAATATTGCGTAATTTTGAATAAATGAAAAAATATCCACCTGAAAATTGATATGGACCCAAAAGTTTAGACAAAATAACAATTAAATAATTTGCGAATGAGTTCGGTATTGCACCGGACTCATTCCTTTTAAATTCAGAGAAATTCGTTCGTTGTTGTAATAGTAAATATATTCATTAAGTTTATCA
>JAZNSH010000025.1:0-51360 GCA_045591115.1 Clostridia bacterium | reverse complement strand
TCAGTCTGCTGACAAAGTCAGCAGGCTGTCAGAGTTCGAGAAACCCTTGCAAGCCAAGGCGTTGAACTTGCAAAAAAGGGAGTTTACACAGACGTAAATGACCGCATTTTGCAAGTGAAATGCAACGATGGAAACAAACCCCTGCAAAATTTTTGCAGGGGTTTGTGTTTGCAGGGGTTTGTCAGTGCTCTGAAAGTTCTCCGAAAAATTCGGAGAACTTTTTTTACTTATTTAAAATGTTTCTTGCAACGTAAACACCGCTTGCCGATGCGTGAGAAAGCGAATGTGTTATTCCGCTTCCATCACCGATTATGTATAAGCCCTTATGCTTTGACTGAAGCTGTTCATCAACATCAACTTCCATATTATAAAACTTAACCTCAACACCGTATAAAAGCGTATCATCATTGGCAGTACCGGGTGCAACCTTATCTAATGCATAGATCATTTCGATAATGCCATCCAAAATTCTTTTGGGGAGTACAAGTGATAAATCGCCGGGAGTTGCACTTAAGGTTGGTGTGATAAAGGCTTCCTGAATACGATCAGGCGTTGAACGTCTGCCACGGATAAGATCGCCAAAGCGTTGAACTATAACACCGCCGCCAAGCATATTACTTAACCGTGCAATACTTTCACCATAACCATTAGAATCCTTAAAAGGCTCGGAGAAATGCTTTGCAACCAAAAGAGCAAAGTTGGTATTATTCGTTTGTTTTTTGGGATCTTCATAGCTATGTCCGTTAACAGTTATGATTCCGTTGGTGTTCTCGTTAACGACTGCACCTTTAGGGTTCATACAGAAGGTTCGCACCTTATCACCATACTTTTCAGTGCGATAAACGATTTTACTTTCATAAAGTTCATCGGTAAGATGGGCAAATACCTCAGCAGGAAGCTCTACACGAACACCGATATCTACGCGGTTTGATTTTGTGGGAATTGAAAGCTCGGCACAAACCTTTTCCATCCATTTACTGCCGCTTCTGCCTACAGAGATTATAAGATCAGAACAGAAATAAGAATTTTCTGCACAGACAACTTCATAATCCTCTGCATTTCTTGCTACTTTTATTACGGGAGTATCAAAGAAAAATTCTACCTTATCCTTAAGATAATCATAGATATTTTCAAGCACAACATAGTTAATATCAGTACCTAAGTGACGCACTGACGCATCGAGAAGATGAAGATCATTCTGAATACATATGGTTTTGAATTTTGTTCCTGCAGTAGTGTAAAGCTTTGTTCCTTCTCCACCATAAGCCATATTGATTTCATCAACATATTTCATAAGATCAAGTGCGTGCTTTTTACCGATATATTCATATAAGGTGCCACCAAAATCATTGGTGATATTATATTTTCCGTCAGAAAATGCGCCTGCGCCGCCAAATCCACTCATAATGGAGCAGGTCTTACAGTTAATGCAGCTTTTTATTTTTTCGCCATCAATGGGACAACGACGCTTATTTAAGGGATGACCTGCCTCAAAAACGGCAACCTTAATATCTTTATTATTTTTTACAAGTTCATAGGATGCAAAGATACCACCCGGACCTGCACCTATAATTATTACATCGTATTTCATCAAAATTTCTCACTTTCAAATATTGTACACTCATTTTTAAAACGCTTATCATTATCTTTCATTGTCCAGACGAATTTAGGCGCCCTGAACAGTCCGGTAGCTATTTTTACGGGCAAAGAGTTCCTCGTTTCCTTATTATAGGCAATAAAATCAGGTCTTGCAAGGAAGTTAAAGGACATAAGGGTAAGAAGTATATTTAAAATCGATATCTTCTTTTTATCCCTTATAACATTAGTATAGAGCTGACCGCAGGTAACCTTTGGCAGATACTTTTTAATGTTTTTTATGAGCAACGGATTAAATGATTCAACGCAATATACGCCCTCATACTCTTTTAGAATTTCTGCCACTTTAGGACAAAGAGAGCTATCAAAATTCTCGCCCTTTAATTCAATAAGCAACGGCACCTTGCCGTCAACAAGCTCAAGAACTTCCTTGAAGGTGGGGATTTTTTCTTCACTGTTTATTAAGGAAAGCTCTTTAAGTTCGTTTAAAGTAAGCTCGCTTATTTTGCCCTCCGCCCCCGTCATTCTTTTTAAGGTATAATCGTGAAAGACCATAACGGCATTGTCCTTTGATAACTGAACGTCAAGCTCGATACCGAAGCCGTTTTTTACGGCTTTATCAAAGGCTTTCAATGAATTTTCGGGAATGTCCTTTCCCCAAAGACCTCTGTGGGCATAATCAACAAGAAGCTTTTGATCAATCCTTCTTTTTCTTGGCATTACACTCAGAACATAGAGAATCAAAAGCACTGCCAAGATAATTAAAGCTATATATAATATCCACATATCAATCCTCTACATCAAGCTGTTCAAGAAGGTCTTTTTTCTGAGCAGGCTTGGCATCGCCGTGCTTTACAAAGAACATTGTGACAAAAGAGAAGATTACAAAAATCGCGCCAAATGAGAAGAAGGTGTAACGCATACCTAAGCCATCATAGAGGAAGCCTGAAATGATGGGTGCAATTATCTGTGCCGACATTGATGCAGTGTAATAATATCCCGTGTACTTACCAACGTCACCCGCTTTTGCAAGCTCAACTACCATCGGGAATGAGTTAACGTTTATTGTTGCCCAGCCAATGCCTGCAAGCGCGAACACGGGGTACATAATAAACTGCGGTGTTGTAGGAGTGATCAAAAGACCTATGGCAAAGGCACTTGCAAGCATCAAAACGCCTGCTAAAATAGTTTTTCTTCTGCCGATTTTTGTTGCAACAATACCAACGGGAATATATGAAACTATTGCCGCTGCCTGAGCAACTATCAAGGTAAAGTTAAAGTCAAAGTGAAGTATATTGGTTGCATAAACAGAATACTTGCTTGTGATTGAGTTATAACCGATATACCAAAGAGCAACGGAGGCAAGAATGAGAAGCAGAGATTTTAATTCAGGTTTTGAAAGCTTGCGCTTCTCCCCCTCTGCCTGTGGCTCGTCTTCAAGTTTATATTTCTTCGTATCCTCTTCCATTTCCTTTGCCCATTTATTTTCTTTAACAAAGAGCATAAAAACAATGAAGCCGATAAGCATAACTGCACAAACTGCCATTATATAGCCGGTGTACTGCATATAATGATTTTTTGATGTTGCAAAAACCATTCCTAAGCCAAGAACGATGATACCGCCTGCAGTACCTGTAAGGTTAATAATTGCATTTGCCTTCGATCTTAAGGGTTTAACGGTAACATCGGGCATTAACGCAACTGCCGGAGAACGGAATGTTGCCATAGCAAGAAGCACCAATAGTAGCGTTACGATAAAGCCGATGAGAGGCAATATATTCGTAAGCGTTAAATCAAGTGTAGTTTGCCTTACAAACTCGGTAAAAGCTTCTTCAGCCATTGCACCTTGCTGTAATTCAGGAATACCTGCCGCAACAACTTTAGAAAGCTGATAATTATCTATAAAGGTAAGACCTATAAAGGAAACAACAGCAATAATTGTGCCAACAAAAACAAAAGGCTTGCGCTTGCCGTATTTCGTGCTCACCTTATCGGAAAAAGCACCGAAAATAGGAAGCATAAACACTGCCAACACGTTATCCATTGACATTACTGCACCGGATATACTTTGCGGTAATCCAAAATGATTAGTTAAAATAAGCGGAATTATGGCATCATAAGCCTGCCAGAAGGCAGAAATCAAAAAGAAAGCCATACCAACCAATAAAACTCGTTTATAATTAAGCTTCATAAAAAAGAGTTCCTTTCTTTTTTTCATACCTAATGATTATATCACATAAAATGCACAATGTAAATAGTAAAAAAATCTCCGCAACATAAAAATTGCGGAGTTTTTTATCATACAAACCTGCCCTTTTCCATATGACAGACTTCATCACACAAAAGATCAATGTCCTCTTTATTATGGCTGGTAAGAAGTATTGTTTTGCCTTTTTCTTTTAATTCTAAAAGTAGTTCTCTTACCGTTTTTACACCTGAAGAATCAAGGCCGTTCATCGGTTCATCAAGAATAAGAATATCGGGATCCTCCATAATTGCTTGAGCAATACCCAAGCGTTGGCGCATACCCAAAGAATATTTTCCTGCTTTTTTATTCATTTCTTCCTTTAGCCCTACTTTATCAAGAGCATCTATAATGCCGTCTTTTGCTATTTTTCCTTTGATAGATGCAAGATATTCAAGGTTCTTATATCCCGAAAAATAAGGAATAAATCCCGGAGTTTCAATTATGATGCCTATGCTTTCAGGAAAATCTCTTTCCCTGCCTATTCTTTTTTCGGAAACGATTATTTCGCCTTTTTGCGGACGAATAAACCCGCATATACACTTCATAAGCATTGTTTTTCCCGATCCGTTATCACCCACTAAGCCTTTCACTGTTCCTTTTTCCATAGAAAAAGACAGATCATCTAAGATTACTTTATCCTTTACAGTTAATGTTACGTTTTTTACTTCTATTATGGACATATCAGAATTTCTCCTTAACGAATATTTTTAATATTATCGGCAGAATAATTTCAATGGGAATTATAATAAACAATTCAAAACCGTTGCTATCTTTTAAGCTACTTCTTTCAAGCATTGCCCAGGCGCCCGGAATAAGGTTACATTTATAGAATACGAGAGATAAAACTATTAGTGAAAACGGAACAAGCATACTTGCCGAAATGTTTTTAAACAGCGAATAAGTTATCCATTGCACACCTGATAAAAAGATAAGATTAAAAAACATCAAAATCCCTGCAATAAGTATTTCCCAAGGCACGCCGCCTGCAAAAAGGGATACAACAGAATAAAAAGCACAATATAACAATGCTGAAGCAATAATTACTGCCAGAGTATGTAAATCCAAACTCTTTCTGCTTTTTATTCTTGATAATATAAATATTTTGTTATCTTCCCTCTGGGCAATAAAGAAACCGGTTGCCAGAAAATATGGTATCAGAAGTGCTAACCACGGTATTGCCGTTACTATACTGAAGCTTCCCTCTACGCCATAAATCACTTTGGAAATGTTTTCTCTCGAATAAAAAATGTTTATGGAAATGCACACCGCAATTACAATAAGTATCCTAAAATTAAAAAGAAGCTTTAAGTTATTTATAAAATATTTCACTTTGCCTCACCTGACTCAAACTTATATTTTTTTATAACGAAAAAGTTTAGAATGCCAAAGAGTAAAGCTATAATTAAGAAATATGAAGTGTTTCCTAAAGATGCCCACGAAGCCTTCATAAATGGAAAGTGTTTTGCCAAAGAAGGCACAGTGAAGGAAAAAATGTATCCTACACTCTCTATGGTTATTACAGAAAAAACACCCCAAAGCTTTTTGGCTATTGAATTTAAAAAGAGAATTGTTTGCGCAATAGCGTTACAGTGCAAGAACGATATGAGTATTGCTTTAATAAGCGCTTCAATCGGTGAATATTCAAAAATATCCATTGAAAATTCCGGTGCAAAGCTCAAATTCAGTTGATTGGCATTCGATGAAAAACGTGCGGTTTTACTCCACACATCAAAAGAAAAGAATCCTTCCTTTAAGCAAGCTATAACACTTACTATTATAGGAATAATCACAAGGAGGAATGAGACGATTGCAAAAAACAAAAGCAGTCGAAAACACCAGCGTTTATAACCAACACGATAAACGTAGTAAGGAAGGATTCCATCCTCGAAGGGAGCATCGCTGAAAGAAAAAATAAAGCATAAGGTAAAAATAAATGCAGGAACGGAATTATTCATAAGAAGATATATTGCAGGCTCGATAACGTTTAGGCCATTGTTTGTCATCAATGCCATAGAAACATAATCCTGCGCATACAACCAGCTATAAACAATAATTATTATTGATGCAAGAAAAAACTTAACGTTAACAATGTTCTTGCCTAAAAATCTTAAAAAATTCATTCCATCACCTGCATTTTCGTATTCTCAAATAAAACCATATTGCAAAGATCAGATGCCATAAAAAGACAAATGCCAGTGTAATTAAAGGAGCAAGCATAACGTTTCCGGTTAAGCCTACGCTGCCGTAATACACGTTTATAAACATCAAAAAGCCTGACGCTTCAGGAAAAAAGCTTGCAAGTCTTCCGCCCGTTTGCCACAAGAGAAAGAAAACGATAAAGGGCATTATAACCGAAACGTATCTGTTTTTTATATAAGTGGAAGAAAGCATACCTATTATAGGCCAAAGCGTTGCAAACAAACTTATAAATACTAAACAAACCAGCATATAAAGATATTCGCTTATATTAAGCAAGCCGCCATACACTCTTGAGCTTTTCAGCGTTTCAAAAAGCTGAAGTTGGGAAATATTTTTTAAGTCGATTTCTTGAGAAAAAATCGCAAAAAAAGCAACGCAAATCAAAAGTCCAAGAAAGACTGCAAGAAATGCAGAAATAAATACCGAAAAGCATTTATTCAGAACATATTTTTTATAGCCCGCCCTGCTTAAAGAAAATCTGAAAAAATTACTGTTGTATTCATCAATAAAATTAAAACCGTAAGGTAACGATGCTATAAACGGCAGAAACACCATTAGCGGTGAGAGTTGCATACATAGATTGAAAAAATAAAGCGCGTTCATTGTTTTAAAGCTTGCGCCATCTTCCGCAATTCCAACAAGAAATGTTATCGAAGTGATGATTACGGCAAAAAGAAAGTATCTCGAAAACAATGCATTTTTAAGTTCTGCTTTCATAATTAAAACCTCGTTGTAAGTATTTCGCCGTTAACTGCATTTATTATTGTATAACGTTCAGTTCCTTTCTCGTTATAAGATGTCAGCTTGAAGCAAGGCACGTACCCGGTTTTATTTTCCGAAAGATTATCTATCGCCCATATAAGCTTTATATCGGTTATTTTATATGGCTTAACGTCATACACTTTTCCGCCCGATGATTTAAAATCAGCATAATTATTCATACTGTATGCCGTAATTTCTGATTGAAGCTTTGAAAAAAGCTCCTCAAAGTTTAAAAGCTGTTCTTCCTTTAAAAGCTTTACCTCGTGCATTCTCCAAGAAATCTGTGCAATCCCCTCTTTATCAACAAAAACAGTTATCTTGTTTCCGCCACTAAGGGTCTTATACTGTGCATAGCCTTCTTCATCTTTTCCCGTTTGAGTTTTTCTTCCGAACTGACTAAACGTTATGCCATCAAAGGATTGATTGAGAAAAAACACATAATAGTTTTCTCCCGTATATTTTCCGAATCTTTTAAGCTCAGTTACCTTAAAAGTCCCTCCAAATAGCTTTTTAGCAGTATCCAGTACAAGCTTTTCAGTTTCATCGTAAGGTGCATTAAAGGTCATTACCTCATCACTTTCATACTCATTATCAATTTTTTCTTCTGATTGAAACTCCTGCCGAAAAACTATTTCTGCATAATCTCCGTTGCATATAACGTGCTCTTCTCCCTCACCTGAATATTTAAACGGCGGAACAATTCTGCCATTTTCATCGGTTTTTATTTGAATTTTTCCTTTTAATTGAGGAAAGACCTCATAAAATGCGTCTTCCTGAGGCTGAAGCGAACCAATAATTTCATATGAATAAATTTTCTCAGGGCAATCAACTTTTGCCTCAACAAGAATTTCGCTTTGTATATACGGTATTGCAGTTTTTATCTCATACGTTTTTTGTTCATTCGTAACAGTTTGCTCTACCTGAATATTCTCTATTTGGCTTTCGGTTTCAACCGGCTTACACCCTGAAAGCATTAAAAGTGCCATAAAAATACATATAATTTTTTTCATTTATTACCTCCAAAAAACAAAAAAAGTGATATTACTCTTTTATTGTAATACCACTAAAAATTTTTTTCAATAGGTTGTCCTTATTCTGTAAAATAAAGCACTTATTCTGTAATTGTTTAAATTAAATAATAAACTGAATGGTGATGAATCCTAAATAAATTGCAAGTAATGCTATGCCCTGCCACCGTGAAAGCTTTTCTTTAAATAAAGTTGGAATGGTGAGAATTGCCATTACAACAAGCATTACGGGAATATCAAGAACAAAAGATGCGTTTATACCGCCGATATAGCTTGCAGCCGGAACTTTAAATGGACTTATAGTTACTGCCGCACCGCTTACAAGAACAAGATTAAATAAGTTTGCACCAATAATATTTCCTAAAGATAAAGCACCGTGACCTTTTATAAGTGAGGTTATTGCGGTAACTAGCTCAGGCAATGATGTTCCCAACGCCACAATGGTAAGACCAATAACTTTTTCTGAAACGCCGAACTTTTCTGCTAAAATTATCGCATTGTCAACAAGAAAATCTGCACCAAACGCAATTAAAACCGCACCAACAACAAGTAAGATAATATCTTTTAAAAGGCTATCTTTTTCTTCCTTCTCAATAGTAAAATCTTCACCACACATTGCTTCGATTTCTTTTTCACTTTCAATACCGGCAGTCTCTTCTGATGTTTTCTTCATTCTCAATACGGTCATTACCATATACAACACAAAAAGAACAAGAAGCATTATGCCTGTCCAATGTGAAAAGGAACCCATTACATATGCAATAAAACAATATGCCGCTGCCGCAATAAAGAAAAACACAACCGGAAAAACAAGACTTTTTCTTTGTGCTGCACCGGGTTTTATGGCAATGGTCAGTGCAGCAATAAATGCTGTGTTACATATAATCGAGCCTATTGCATTCCCGTAAGCAATCTCTCCGCTTCCATTCATTGCCGCACCTGCGGAAACCATAACTTCCGGTAATGTAGTACCAATGGAAACAACCGTTGCACCAATTAAAATTTCAGGTAATCTGAATCTACGTGCAATACCCGTCGCGCCATCAACAAACCAGTCCCCGCCCTTAATTAAAAGGATGAAACCAACAATAAGCAAAAGAATAGGTTTAATATACTCCATAAAAAAATCCTTTCAAAAAAACAATGCACATCAATTTTAACACATTTCAAACCTAATGGCAACAAAAACTTCAACATCTAAAAAAGATGCGCTTTATTCAAGACGCATCTTTTGCGATTTAGATAATCAATCAAATGGATAACTATTAGGTGTAAAAGGTGTTTCTTCACAAATCATAGTTTCCCTTGACAGCGGATATTTATCCTCATATAGGCAAAAACCGATACCGTATTCATCTTGACGATTTCTCGTAATATACTCTTCGCGCTTAGCTACATTCGTTTCACCAATAAGGTATAAATACTGTATTTCAACCCATTTAGCCATACCTTCATATATCAATAAATGCTTTTCTTTAGGACATTTCTTAAGATTTTTATTAGCGTCCCAATGAGTATACTGCCAAATATGAGTAAGTTCATGGGCAAAAGTAGCAATCACAGAGAGACGGGGAGCACCATTTTCCAAGACGATACTGTAATTATTTTTTTTATTGATGGCGACACCAAGAATAAGCATACTCTGTTCGTCCTTCGTTCCAAGAGGAACACCGATTTTTTTCTTGAGTTTTCGCTCATCAGTAACCTCAATAGATATAGGCACATCAATAGTTGCACCGAAAAAGCTATCCATATTGTTCAGCACTCGCTGGCACAAAGCTTCTACTTCAGCCTTAGAATTCAAAATGGTGTTACTACATGTATTGCATCTTACACGACCATCCGGCAATCGAGAAAATTCCACACCGGAAATTTCTCTACCACAATACGAACAACAGATCTTATTACTTTTAGTATCTTCCATATTGTTGAAGCCTTCAGCACACGCCTTTCCCTCACGAGCTTGGCGGAGTTCTCCGCCATCGAATCCCATTTGCTGCAGGAACGTTTTTGTGCCTTCTAAATCCATCGGAGTATTCCTCTTACCTTCACGATATTTAAGATAATACCGTTCGTGATAAGGTATTTCCTTGAATTTAGATATTGAAGATGCTTCATCTGAAACTGACTCAACTTCAGTTTCTGTCACTTCAGGTTCGTTTTCTGTTGCAATCTTAATTGTTTCAATCTCGGTTGTTTCAGCTTCGCTTGTTTCGGATTCACTTGCTTCAGACACACTGGTTTCAGGCTCAGCTACATTAAGCGGCTCTAAATTTTGTTCAGTAACCTCTGATTTTATTTTTTCCAGCAGAGATTCCTTTTCACTCATCTTCATTCACCTCGCCCTGAATATCTTGCTGATCTGCAACCAAATTGTTTTCAAGCATACCTTCAACAACTTTTGCTTTAGCTTTTTCTGCCTTTTTTGCTGCCTTTAAAGCAGCCTTTTCTGCTTTTCTCGCAGCTTTCTCTGCTTTTTTACGTTCTTTAGAAGTCATTCCTATATAAGGATCTGTTGTATTAGCTTCCTCAGTGTCTACTGTTTGGACTTCATTAGCATCCTGCGTAGGTTCTTCCACAACCTCATCTGCGACAACATCTGCCGTTTCCTGAGGCTGATCTTCTTTTTCCTCTGTGAACTCCTCCAGAGCTACTTCTGCTATACCTTCATCGGTTTCCTCTATAGTTTCTTCCGCATCCTGATCAGCATCTGTTTCCGCAGTATCCTCTATTATAGCTACATCTTCATTTTTACCTGCTTTTTTAGCCCTTTTAGCGGCTCTTGCCGCTTCTTTTTCGGCCTTTTTTGCTGCTTTTCTTGCTGCTTTTTCGGCTTTTTTGCGCTCTTTTTCTGTCATCCCCGCAAAAGGATCCTCTGTTTGACTATCACAAGCATCATCAGACTGTTCTGTAGCTTCTATAGTAAGATTTCCCTCAGAAGCTTCCTTTTCTTCGGAATTCGCTTTTTCTGCTTGAGATTTCTCTTCAATCATTTGATGACGCTTAGCCATCTTTTCATC
This sequence comes from Clostridia bacterium, assembly GCA_045591115.1. Taxonomy (GTDB): domain Bacteria; phylum Bacillota; class Clostridia; order Christensenellales; family QALW01; genus UMGS1322. The sequence continues at coordinate 40,507 of JAZNSH010000025.1, read as the reverse complement.
GAATTCTTCTTGTGTGCAGGAAACCCACTTGCCTTTTACAAGCTTGTGAGGTCTGCCATAGATCATCATATAATCCTGAGCAGGTATTTCTTCAACGGCAGCTTTTTTCTTTTTCTTAAAAATGCCTTTGAACCAGTCACCGATTTTCCCAAAGAAGCCTTTCTTTTTCGGTTCTTCTTCGTCTTCAAAAATGCTAAAGGGTTCCTGCTCTTTTACTTCTTCAGGTTCTTCCTTAGGACGAAGACTTTCAGCAATTTTTTCTTCATTCCAAGTTAAATAATCAGAAATGATCTGAAAAATACGCTTCAGATTGCGTTCAACAGAAATTAATAATCCGATATCAAGCTGACTATCCTCTATAATAAATATGCATTTATCTGCATTTTCAAGTTCTTCCGACAACTCAAGACTATAGGTTAACGGTGCATCATATTTTCCCGGAGTTACTGCTGAAATAAACGGCTGGTTATCAGCAAACAAAGTAACAAAAGCTTCGTTCAGAAGGTTGGTAAGCGTCATTCTAACTGAGTCAGTAAAAGCATCGCCAAACTTAGAAAAATCAAATTTCAATATCTGCTTATGGTGATATTCACGATTTGGAATGCCATTTATCCTTATCAAATCACCATTATCAAAATCATTGTAAGAACGCAGTTTCCAATATCCCGGTGTTTCAACGCTGAAATCTGCATACTGATAATGAATATCAATGTTATTAACTGATTTCAACGCACCCATTGTGGTTGAATTCTCAAGACGATTTATTGTATAATTTCTTACCTGGCGATATGATAACCTACCGTCAATATGCTCAGATGCACGGCGAACCAATATACGATTATCTGATGCCGTAGATACCATTTCATAGTATTTTCCGTTCAGCGTAAAGAATTGTCCTGGCATATATTTCTGGTACACATGCCCCTTTAACTCTGTACCAATATAAACATCCTTGCTTTCCTGCTCAGCAATATAGCTTGCATTCTGAAGATCATCCAATATGATGCGAGAGAAGTCAGCATTTTCAATGGTGTAAACGCTTTCAAACTTTCCGCTCTCAATATTGTACTCTCTTTTAAAGATTATCGTTGTATTCTTCTCAAAAGAAACATTTTCGTTATCGCTGTTTTTCACAGAAAGTATATGATTACCTTCCTTATCTTTTTCGCCAGCACAACCGAATATTGTACATATTTCCTTCCAAATCTCTTTTGTTGGATCTTTTGTATCAATATTTAACATCTGCAGTTGTCTCAGCAACGCCTCTTCTTGAACAGAATCAATGCAAAGAAGTAAACACAATGAAAGAATCGAATTACGTTTTGTACGTGCGTGATCTGCCGTAATATAAGGAATTGCCTTAGGATCTGCAGTAAATATTTCAGGATTATCCGCCATATACTCACGCAGCATATACTCAGATGAGATTACGTTTACAAACCCTTGCTGTTCAGCAATTGTAGCGAAATTACGACGGGTTTCAAACAAATTGTTTCTGTCATCCTCTACGGTTATAAATGAATAGTCCCCTACTCGTTCATTACACATATTGAAAGAAGTCTGAAAACAAATATCAAAAGTTTCCTGATTTGTAGGCAACTGTGTGTAATCAAGCAGATCATAATAATACTGCTTAGCAATCCAGTGTGCATCAAGCACAGGGAATACTTCTCCGCCATACCAAACTGTTTTCTTTACCTGATTTTTTAAGGCTACCATAGAAAGTTCGGTACCCATACCCAAATATCTTGAAACACCCGGCAAAATACGATGTTGAAGATAATCATCGTCTGCCGTCCAAAACATATAAGAGCTGGTACCATGCGGATATTCAGTAGCAGAAACTTCCGTAATATTAGTCATCAATATATGCGAAAGTGCATCAACTAAGCCATCACAGTTTCTATCTACAGAGCAAAACGTAATAGAACGCTCTTTTCCGCAACACTTTATCAAAAGATTTAAACCGATTTGTGCAGTAGTCACTAATTTAGAAGGCTCTACAACTATCACAAATGAAACCTTGCGTAAAAATGGTAGATTGTTTTTATGAATATCCAAATCATGAACGCCTGAACGTGAAATAATACCGATATCAGGCAAATCCTCTTCGTTGATTTTATTACCATTAAGAACATCAATTTTCCAAAGATCAGGAATGTTTGAAACAGCCTTCATTCCTTCCTGAGACCACTGAAGCAAATCTTCTTCAGTTCCATGTCGGCCAAGGACAATCAATACCTTTCTGCCTGTAATCAACTCACGATTTAATGCATAGAAAACATAAGGATTCAGCTTATCGTAAAATGGAGTGTTAAATAATAAGCTTTTTCCCGTGGCAAGATCATAACCGCAACGGATATAATCTACATTTGGTTTTAACCCTTTATCCATTTTTTTGTGGATGAAAGCAGCATAGTTTCTACCAATATGCCCTCCATTCTTTTCAAGACTCGCCAGAATATCTTCTATTGCACCACCAAGTATAGCACTGTTATTCACAGTAGTTCCTTCAGCCGCAAGTTTATCACCAAATAAAGCTTTTAACGGTTTTCTTAAGAAAGAATACATTGCAATACGATGTGACTTATCAGTCTGCACTTGAAGATTTGATTTTAGTTCATCTTTCTCCAGTCCATCAATGAAGAATGCCATTTCCCCAATAATAATTACGGCAAAAACAGGATAGAACGGCGCACTTATTAACTCGTGCATACATAAGCCACAAGATATCAGTAAAGCTAAGCCCGAAATAAAACAGCCACCATAATAAGCGGTTTTTATAAAGGTTCGCGCCTGACCAAAGTGTGCTTTTATATACCATTTCTCATCCATCTCATCGTAATTGTAAAATAATTCTACAACAGATCCGATAAAACTCTTTCTTGGAACGCTGATTTTTCCCATAATGGCAGTAAGAATACGCTTAATTATTACATAGAATATGAGTGCTGCCGTATTAAACAAAACCAACGTAAGATAAATTCCCCAATTCGAATAAAGATTGCGAACTATATCTCCCCCAAATGAGAAATTTATTTTATCAAATAAATCAGCAAGCATTAAAAACAAATCCAGTAACAGTGCTGATACTTTATCTAAAAAAATCAAAAGGACAACACTATAGATTACCGCAACAACAGGCATCGCATACTGTCTGTTACGATTTTCTTTGTTTACATTAGCTTTACTGTTAAAAAACGCAAATAATATGAATGGAAGAAATGATACTATCAATACTAAAAAGAACAAAATATCACTTATCATATATACCCTCCATTCTTACTATAATACGGTTAACGTAACTTGACGGAACAGTTACAAGATTTCCGCTACTGATAAATTCAATTTGCCTGCGATCTCCTGCAAGGAAAGGCGCAGGATATGAATATTCCGTCGTTTTATCAAAGTCATAATCATATGGTCGTGACATTATTTCATCACAATATGAACGGTCCGCCATATAATCGCCATATTTTTCTTCAAGCTGTGCACGTTTTTTTCTGATATCTTCCTGATGCTTTTTACGAATACGCAAGCTTCTTGTATATTCATCTACATTCTTATCTGCATAATTCTGTACAGCGTGACCTCTGCGTACATTTGCTAAAGCACTCAAATACTTAGAAAAATTACCGAGAGATTCATTAATATCATTTATGATTCCATAAGCCGTATTATTATAATCTTTTACTGCATTTATAACTGATGAACGCATTAAGAATAAAGAAGCAACGAGAATCGCACCAAGCACACCAAGAGAAACTGCAATCAGAACAATCGCTGCTGTTACTGTTTGCACGGTTCCGTTATTAGAAAAAACAAACGGTAAAAAGCAAACAAGAAACAATCCTAAACAAATAGCACTCAAAATGATACCTGTTTTGCGGGTCATTCGGCGATTGATTTTTTTCTTAACCTCTTCCGATGCGTTTTCCATACGCTCAGTATACCTGCTAATATCAGTAAGGTCTGACGGAATTAACTGAACCATATCATCTTCAGAAGCATTTGTATATTCACAAACATCTTCCATCTGAAAGGGTGTCAGTCGACTGATATTAACATCAGAAATGTCGCCTGAAAAATGTGCCTGATTTACACTTTTTCTGATTGCACGTGACTGTTGTTTTGTTATATGAGTCAACGCTTTCTTTGATGCACTAAAATCTCTGTTCCACTTATGAAATTCATCCTCAGGACTATCAAAAAATAAACCGTAATCTTTTTCAGCAAGAACATTTTCAACTTTACAAGAATCATCGAGGATTACTGAAACGTCTTTAGGCGTACAGAACAACGCTTCTGCCGTTTTATCAGTTAATTTATCCGGGATCTCGCTTCTGATTCTTTCCATCTCGTTTTCAATAACATCAAATGTATTGAGTAATTTTCTATCATAAGATGTTGCTATGATACTTAACGGTTCATCATCCGCTTCAACTTCCAGACGATACAAGCGTCTTGCCTGCATAGCGCTTCCGGGAATGGGATTGGAAATAAAAATCAGAACAGTTGCAAGAAACCGAATGTAATCTGAACGATAATCTCTATGTGTAGGTGCAAGTATATCAAATACCATAAAGCGCATTCTGTCAAAAAACATATTTCGATCTGCAAATGAAGAATATTGGCTATCCTGATAAATCTTCCAATATGCATCCGGATCAAAATAATTATTTTCTGCCGCACGTGGAGAAATACAATATACTTCTGACGGATAATTCACATTAAGATACTTTTCTTCAGTGAACGCTCTGCGCAATTTTTCCTTTAAACGCAAGTCATTTTTATACTGATCTCGTTCAAGAAGCTCTAAAATTGCATTTGGTTTTTTTTCTTCTTTTGCAATCATTTCCATTGCCCAGTCATGAACATCTTGCTTTTCCTGAACATCATTATGAATATAGTCCTCAGGCTTAAAGCAGAGCCACGTAGCCAATTTCTGCAAAGGAAGCTCCAATGCACTTTCATAAATGCTTTTCTTTATTATCTGCAAATCATCATAATACTTTTTCCATGATTTTTCCCACTCGCCAAATGATTCGTCTTCTTTAAGCAGTTGACTTGGAGCAGCAAGTTCGTCTAAAGCGCTATGATCCACCAAATCAAATGGATTACGCATTTTAGACATTTCAACACTATAATTATTGATGATCACAGCTCGCCATTCTTTTTTGCGACCTACAGCATCGAAAAGCCCCGGGACAGAATCGTTAAGACTCTGCCCCGCAGGGTTCCAATAACAAAACGCCAGATCTTTGCTATCCAGAAACGGTTCGAAAAACAGCTTGTTTTCCTGTCGTATGGCATCAATATGTTCTTTTTCAGCTATTAAAACTGTGAACAAATCGCTCACCTCCGTTTCTAATAAATATTAACCGATTTCGCTATCCTTAAACTCTTTTGCTACCTTGTCAAGCAACACTTCATAGTCTTCGGGTTCCGGTGCGGATAAAATTACGTCGCGAATCTTTCTTTGAATGATATCCAATACCATATTTTCACTTGCAAGAGGAGCACGAACACATTCTTCATAGAAGTGATAGTTGCGCTTCAAAAGAGTTAACTCGTCAACCAAGCGGTTGCACAAAACGAATTTAACGTCTTCCTTTTTCTCCCACTTAGAATACTCTTCACGGAATACGTCAATAACTGCCTCAACCATCGCAGTAATTTCTGAGATATAGCGACCGGAATTGGGTAATGTGCAATAGAACATCAAAGGAATTGCAAACAAGCTGGTGGTGTTTTCAACATAACGCTTGTTGTCATCTTCGTCATTAGCAAAGTCAACGTGTGCGCCTGCCCCCTTCTTGCTGCGTTCCTCCCTATTTTTAATGATTTCTTCCTTAATTTTTTCCAAAGCTGTCTGCGTGCCATCACAAGCTTGAGGCTTTTCCACACCTTCAGGGATATCCAACAGAGACAACAGATTAAATCTTGCCATATCCTTGAAGAACTCAGTATTCTCATAGTTGCAGTTTTTAGCTTCACTCATAGCTCTCTTACGGTTTTTAATAAGATTGATATCTTCAACAACTTTTGAGTTAACGTAAAGTGCATCTAATACTTCATAGAACTCATCGCACAATGTTCCGTTAGGTACCTGAAGTTCTACATCTCTGTTATCAGAATCACGATATAAGTATACTTTTTTGCCGTTTGAAACTGCTGAAAGAGGACGCTGCTGAATTGCATGATGAACTAAGCCATAAACGAAAGCCTTATGTACCTTTTTGATAACCTGCTGCTGATAATCAAAATCAAGTTCGGGCATACTCTTAATAGAATCCCAAGCCTTATCAATATGAGTAGAAATTGCAGCATTCTTTGTGGAGTCAGGTCCGATCAAGCGTGAATATTCACTATATGCCTTGTGATAAGTACCTGAGCTCTTCTTACCTGTTTCAGTCTCAAAAGGAGCAGCAAACTTTTTAAGCTTATTGGGTGTAAGGTTATAAAGTGCATTATAGAAATGAATTTCGTACTTAGAAACCGTTTCAACAGCTTCACCGTTAGGCATAAGATCCTTAACACGGAACTTACGATTGTCAAGAAGACTCTTATTATAAGCGCAAACCTTGATTTCTCTGGGCTCTTCATTTGTTGCACGCTGTACTGAAGGTGCTGCGATACGTGAACCCATTGCAACAACTTCAAGAATGTGATTCTTTGCATCTTCCACAGAAACTTGTTCAAAGATCTGAGTATCGCCATTGTTTTCACTACGTAAGCGGATACGTTCTTTCAAACGCTGTTCAAGCTCGATTGCACCGATAATATCCTTATCAATATCATCGCACTTTTCACGAACACTACTCTTGAAATATCCCATAAGAATATCATCAAAAATGTTTACTCGACGATCTTCTTCGATATATCCACCACCTGCATTATCAAGTTCCATCTTAAAGATCGCATTGTTCTTAACAGCATCGAAAATACCGCCATTAATATCAGAATTAAGCATAGTGGTTTCTTTCTGTGCCTTCTGAAGTGAATATTTGCTTAACTCCTGAAGAAGCTCCTCTGTTGCACAGATGTTTACAAAAGAATCGCCCTTCTTATACTTCAATTCATCAATAAGATCGATCTTCTTACGGTTCAAATCCTTAACTTTAGTTACGAATGTCTTGAAGAAATTCTCAAACTCTTCAGCAAAAGCTTTGATATAAGGAAGTGCTTTAACGTATGCAGCATGTATCGCCTCTTGCTTGCAATATTCTTCAACTTTACGGAAGAATGCAGGAATATCTTTGTTGGCTGTTTCATTAAGGTTCTTATAACCCTTCAATTTATCCATTATTGAAGGCTGATCATTAACCAACTTACCTAATCCTTCAATGCCAAATACAGTTTCCTTCGCAAACTTAAATTTATATTCTTGGTTTTTTGCTTTTTGCACTGCCTTTAATGCATTTTCATTCTCATCAGAAGCAACCTTCTCCGCAAACTTCTCAATCAAACGATACAATACAAAACGTGCTGCACAAGGATGGAACAACTCTTTCTGCGCGTTTCTTAACAAGCTTTCAATGTTATAAGTATCTTCAATGATAATAGTTTTTTGTTCTTTGGTCATTATACCTTCAACCCAGTTATTAACAATACCATCGATTATAGGCTTGCCGTCTTTATTCTTTTCCTCAGCTTTCTTTGTAAAGGTTTTAAGTGCATTTACAGCCACTGAGATTTTGCTTTCGCTAGTGCCGAATCCGGGATTCTGTCTCCATTTCTTTGCACCGGTATAATAGTTTGCAAAGCGAGTATCATTCATAACTGTTTCAAATGCAGTTTGTTCAAAGCTTTGCATCAATGCGTCAATTCTCTCATCAATGTTCTCTAATTCATAGGTATTTTTTAAATCCTTAGAGAAATTATCTTCAGCACTCATAAGCTTATCACAGTAAACTTTGCCGTAAGAATCCCATGTAGACATAGGAACTCCACGTTTTTTCTGCTCTGCCCTATATGCTTCTACACCTTTGTCATATTTTGTCCATTTTGTTGCATCGCCTTCGCCACCAATACTATCGATTGCAAGATCGTAAGCTACATAATCAGCAACCTTTTCATAAGGATAACGAATAACGCCTGCGCCAATACCGCCAAAACGGTTGCGGCCATAGTTGCCGGGTTTGGTCATTTCTTTAATAATGTTATCCTCAACAGAGAAAGCTTTCTTCTGCATAGGACCGATATTCTGCTCATAAAGAGCCTGAGCAGCCTGTTCAATATACTGACCAATGCTGATCATTGTGCTGTCTTCAGCATCCTGGCCGTCCATAAGGAAGCAGAAATCCATAGGCAATAAAGATAATGATTTTTGTTTATCTGAGCCTGCAATTGAAACGTTTACGTGAAGATCACTAAACTGCTTTAAATCATCATCCAAATCAATAAAGCCTGAGCCCTTCATCATAAATGCATTTAATTCCTTGATAGTTGCATATGCATTACGTGCCTGGCTGTCGCGTTCAGTCTGAGAATCAATAACACTGTCTAACGTTTCGGGAAGAAGGATCAATGAACGAACGATTAAGCTTGTGTTAGGATATTTTTCCTTTACGTAATCACGAATAAACATACTTAAAGGAAGAATAATACCTGAGCCTGTACCACCGGATGCAGTTGATGCAATAACAACACGCATTGCCTGCTTCATATCTTTACCGGTTTTACGGAACAAATCGTCGATTGAATCATACAAAGGACGGATCTTGCCGGTCTTAATTGTTGTATTCAATGCCAATCTTGAAATAGCACGAACCTGACCTGCACCTTCTGAAACAGTCTTATCATACATAACTGCATTCTTGGGGAACCATTTTTTACGTGCTTCCTCATCATAATCAAGATAGCTACCAACAGTCTGAGTATTGGATGTCTGTACCCAATAAATATTTGACTTTCCGTTTGTGATCTCCAGTAAGTCATTAACATTGGTATCCAGACAAAGGAAATTGATATTTTCCTTCTCTTCAGGAGCACATAAGTCTGCAACCTTCTTAACAATCTTACATCCTGTACCGCCTACACCAACAAATAGAGTTGGTGCTACAACTTCATTTGGTTTTAATTTTTCTGTTTTAATTTCCATTTTTTGTTCCTCCGTTTTTTATTTTTTCTTAAAATTTAATTGTATTTCTGCACTAAAGCTTTTCATTCTTCCGGCAACCATAGTTTTACCGTTTATAGTTATTGAGTTTCCGTTGGTAATTGTGTACGGTCCTTGCTGTTCATCAGCAGCCATAATTCTTCCTTCATTATTCACAACATACTCAACACCGGCGACATCAACTTTTTTTACTTCGCCTGATGCACTGATATTTTCCGGATGTTTTACCAAAATGCTGCGTCTTACCGAACTTTTATATAAATAACTCTCTTTTCCCGGAGCTACTCTGCTAACTGAAACCCTACCAATCTCATCGCCATTGTATTCTACATATGTGGTAAGTTGTTTTCCTGAAAGTTTGGCATTAAAAGTTGCATCATCTGTTACATTTTGACCGCCAACGCTTAAACTGCATCCATCAACTTCGTGTCGAACTCTCTTAGGTAATACGCGCTTATGTAATATCATCCAAATCAAGATAATCAACAAAATCAGAATACTGATAACTATTACCCATTTCAACCACATCGGAATTGTACTAAGCGTAATGGTTTGGTCTTCTTCTACATTGGTTTCTCTTCCGATATGATCACTGTATGTGGCAGACACTTTTATTTTGTAGTCACCTGCTTCAATACCTTCAGTGGGCAAAAGTTTGATTATATAAGATGATTTTCCTTCATCCGGTGTTACCGTATGTTCAATGCCGCCGCAATCGACCTGAACTTTCAGGTTTGCAAAATCTGCAGGGTTTAATGGTTCTCCATTAAATTCAAAATCAGCAACAATTTCTTTTGTGTTTTCAATATCTTTAATGACAATATAGGTTTCGGGAACTGTTAAAGTCATTTTCAGGAAACCGGTATCTTTTATATCATAAGTAATCGCGCCTTGAGCTTTTGCCTCAGCACTCCCCTGAGCGGTATATGTCGCTACAAGAGGAACCGTACATTCACCGCAAGCTGTGTTTTGAGGATTTTCAGGATCCTTATAATGTAAAGATAACTTATAGTGATCTTCTGCAAATTCTTTTTTGATTTCGGCATTACTTTCACCTATCTGAAGGTTAACAGCTTCAAGTTCACTTCCTGTAAGTTGCTTGTCCTGATAATAAACCTTTACGATATATGGCTCGGCTTTTTCAAGATCTTGTAATGAAATCTCACTACTGCCCCCTGAAACTTCCAGCCTAAAGTCTCCTGCCGGACGCGCTGCTATCTGAATACCGCCCTCAGGCCAACCAAACTCAGTTGAATTCTTTGAGATAACGTATCCGCTCAAATAAGTAACCGTAAGATTTGCTTCAAATTTATCACCCATCTTCAGGGGAATATCTACTTTACCGCTGAAGCCTTCATGAGTTATGGAGTGTTCAACACCATTGATAAAATAACTTCCTTGATAACGAGGTTTACCAAGCAAATCAGAAGAAATTAATTTACCTGTTTTTCCATCCTTCATACCGAAGCTAACTACATAATCACCTTCATAAAGAGCGTTAGGATCAACCTCATTTCCTGAAGCATCCGTAAAAACGAACTCAAGATCAGCATCAGGCTCATAATAAGCATCTACAGTATTGGCAGTTCCTTTATATGAAATAACATATTTACCTGCACTGCAATCTTCATATGTAACAATCATCCCCTGTAAGGAGTCATCAACAGCATCCTCAATATCATAGTATCCCTGACCCTTTGTAGCATACTTCAACTGCTGGGCACTGACTAACTTTCCTACCGTCTTACCGCTTGCAGATTTAACTTCCAAATCAGTAATATTATCGCCCTGTACAAATACGATCAGCTTACTCATTGAAATGTCAAAATCTACGCTGTTTTTAGTAATATATTTTGACGATACCGAATCTCTTCCGAAAATCAGATTACACATACTGGTAAGCGTTGATAAAACATCCTCTGTGTTTGCTGCATGCCTTTTAATAAAGTAACTTTTTTCTTCTACACTTGGCAAGTTAGCAGCTTGACCGGTAGCCAAATACATAACGTTCATTGAGCTTCCCGCATACTTATTAATGCGTTTATCCAGCTCTGCTACGGTTTGATCCTCATTCATATCTATGCCGTTCATAGAAAAGGTACTACCGTCGCTTAATACGATCATATACTTTTTATCAGCCTGAACCTTTTTCAATCCATCTGCTGCATAATCAATACTCTCTATCGGTGTTCCCGCAGGAAGCTTTGTAAAAATATTCTCAATGATCTTTGCTTGTGACGCATCAGTTATCTGAAGCGGATTTTGCATTGAATAAACCTTATCTCCAACGTTGATGGGATGCATCGGATAAATTTGCAACGTATCCCCTTTGTTTAGCATTGCCGCAAATCCTTCCATTGCATAAGTTGCTCTGCACCATGCCTTCAGCTTTTCCTCGGTTTCCTCATTATAATACATAGAACCTGAGTTATCAAAAACTATTGCAATTGCTCTTGAAACTTCAGTCTTTTTGGCCGCCTGCACTGACGAAGTCCCACTTAATGCACATATGAACAATACAATCACTGCAAGAAGTGTACTTACAAATCTCCTCATATGTTTCCTCCTTATTGCCTCTTTTGATTCCTTATTAGGCAACAATCAAAACCCTTGAATTATTACAATTATTTTACATTAATTTCCAAAAAATTTTGATCTACGCCCAATTATAATTTCACCCATTATAACACAAGCTTTTTTAGATTGCAACTATTTTTGTAATTTTAGATAAAAAAATAGCGAATTTTGTCATCTGAGTATAAAAAAAAAGGTTTTAGCGAGGGGCAAAAAAGAATGAGTCCGATACAATACCGAACTCATTCTTTATCAATTAAATATATATTTTTTCTAAACTTTGAGGTTAACTTCACTTATTTTTATTCTGCTTTTTGTGTATTAAGCTCTTCTTCCTCAAGGGCGCGATAAGCAACCTTGCCGACAAGAGTTTTGGGCATTTCTTCCTTAAATGCAATATCGTAAGGCATCGCATATTTTGCAATATTCTTACGGCAATATTCCATAAGAACCTCTTTGGTTTCGTCGTTTGGTTCAATTCCGGGCACAAGCTTAACAAAAGCTTTTACCTTTTGGATCTTATAAGGATCGGGAACACCGATAGCACAGCTCATCTGAACAAGCTCGTGAGCATCAAGAATGTTTTCAAGCTGAGCAGGATAAACGTTATAGCCTGAAGAAATTATCATTCGTTTTGCTCTGCCTTTAAAATACACAAAGCCTTGCTCATCCATAGTTCCGAGATCGCCTGTATATACCCAAGTAAGACCGTCAGAATGGGTACGAAGTGTTTTGGCGGTTTCTTCGGGATGCCCCATATATTCTTTCATAGCCGTGGGGCCTGAAAGTAGGATTTCGCCCTCTTCCCCATAAGGAAGCTCACGGTCAGTATCAGGTTCAACGATTTTAATATATGTATCAGGGAAAGGCAAGCCGATAGAGCCTTCCTTTGCCATATGTATGGGCGTAAGGCAACAAGCCGTAACCGTTTCGGTGGTACCATAGCCTTCGCGCACCTGAATAGATGCATTGTGATCTGCCAAAAATTTATCAAGCTTCCTTTTAAGCTCAACAGAAAGGGAATCACCGCCTGAGAAAACACCCTTTAAGCAGCTAAGATCCTTTCCATCCATATCAGGCAAGCGAAGAAGCGCCTCATAAAGCGTGGGAACACCTGCAATAAAGTTACATTTATTCTTAACAAGATCCTTAGCGTAGGTTTTAGGCGTAAAGCGAGGCACTAATATGCAACGTCCGCCCTGGCTGAGCATTGTATGAATACATACACCTAAACCAAAGCCGTGAAAAACAGGCATAGCAGAAAGCATTTTGTCTCCGGGAGAGAAAATCGGGTTGGTAGCAATAACTTGCTGACCTAATGCATTGAAGTTCTTGTTTGTAAGCACGATACCCTTGGAAATACCGGTTGTTCCACCTGAATAAAGGATAACAGCCGGGTCTTCTGATTTTCTTTCAACTTTATATTCATTTGTGCACTTTTCGGAAAGCTTTAAAAACTGCTTCCATAAGATAACGGGTGCATTTTTAGGTATTTTCTCAATTTTTCTGCCTGAAGTAAGAACATAACCTATTTTAAGTGGTTGAGGTAATTCATCCTTGATTGCGGCAATAATAATATTTTTTACCTTGGTGTTTTTGCGGATATGATCAAATTTACCGTAAAACTGATCAAGAGTAATTGCCGCTACCGAATTTGAATCATTAAGATAGAATTCTATTTCCTTTTCAGCAGAAAGAGGATGGATCATATTTGCAATACCGCCTATAAGGTTTATTGCATAGAACATATATATAGCCTGGGGACAGTTGGGCATTGCAACGGTAACCTTATCCCCTTCGCGGATACCCATAGCCTTTAAGGATCTTGCGCAGACTTCAATTTGTTCGATCAGCTTCTTATAGGTAGTTGATTTACCCATAAAATCAAAAGCAACATAGTTAGGATACTTGTCCCCTATTGCTTTGACGGCTTCAAACATTGTGCCTTCAAAATATTCAAGATTCATCGGCAGATCGCCCAAATAATCTTTCCATGGAGTTTTTGCAGTTACTGTACTCATTTAATACTCTACCTTTTCATTAAGCGGTAATTCCAGAAGTTCAGGATTTTCAAGAAGCTTTTTAAAAAGCGCTACCGTTTTTGCATAGTAATAGCCATCAGCAATTCTCTCATCAATGGTCAAGCTGATGTTGACGCTCTGACGCATTGTAACATTGCCTTCATCATCGTAATAGGGGCGCTTTTTGATCATTCCGATTACACAAAATACAGAATTGGTTCCCCAGTTTGTCATATGATGGTAGCCTGCATCAAGCTTCAGTGAGCCAAGATTTGTGATAACGGCTGAACAATAATAAGGGTCTGTTGCAATAATTGACGAGGGCATCCAGCCGTGTCTGTCAAGGAATCTTGCAATTCTTCCGATAAGATGTTTGCCCGGAATTTTCTGAATAGCGTCCATACTTGCCGTTGATTGATCCTTATTATCACTTCGGCAAAATGCGACCTGATTATAAATAGTTTGGTGAATAGTATCAATATTATCGGTTTCCTTTGCGTGAATACGTGCAAGCGCTTCTCCGCCGTTATCCGAGAGAATTTTCTTTACTGTAAATGCGGCTGTAATTTCATTACGTTCATACATATTTCCGTTTGCAATAAAGTAGTTCATTTTAGGACGCAATGTGATAGTTTTCAACAAAGCCGTAATAACGAGCTGAAACAGATTATACTTATATTCAATACCTTCATAATTCTTCTTTTCAAGGTATTCCTCTGCTTTTGTAAGATCGATCCTGAAGTTCATAGATGCCTCATTATCACAACGGTTCGGATACATTAAAGGCATAATATAGTGCATTGAATCGATTTTCCTGAGTAATTTTCCGTCCTTGCGGTCGCCCCACTTTTTAGACATTTCGTTTTCCTCCTCTAATTTAATGCACCAGCTGAATACGACAGTGCAGATTATCGATCAGTATTTCTTCCGAGCCATCGGCCTTTTCGCCGTCAAGTGACCACGGCATATCGGGATTTGCATAAACCTTTATATTACTTGCACTGCGGAAGGTTATCATCGGGCTATCATATTTCTGTTTTTTAATAGCCTTGATACATCCGTGCAATTCGCCTAAATCCTTAGGTGCTCTTATAAGAAGCACTTCAAACTTGCCGTCAGACATATCTACTGAATCAGGATTCAAGGTAATAACTCCGCCAACGCTTGTTGAATTGCATATCGCCCCAAAGAGGTAATCACCTTCAACGGTTTCGCCATCAAGCTCCATTCGGATATGCTCTTTATGAATACTTAAAAGCTCGTGTATGCCCTCAAGCAGATATGCCATATGTCCAAGTGTGTTTTTTATGCTTTGCGGTGTTGCATAGCTCGCCTTGGTAAATGCACCAAAGGATGCAACATAGCTGAAATATCTATCAGAAAACTTTCCAACGTCATATTTAACTGCCTTGCCTTCAACAATCTGTGTTGCCGCATCAAGGACTTTATGTGAAAGATGAAGTGAATTGGCAAAATCATTAGTAGAGCCAGCAGGGATATACCCTATGGGCGTTTCTATTCCTGCTTCGATCACGCCTGCAATGGTTTCATTTAAAGTGCCGTCACCACCGCAGCACACAATAATATCCATATTGGCACCCAAACGCTTTACGGCATTTGTTGCATCACCGCGACAAACAGTCATATACACATGAGTATCATATTCCGCGCGGTTAAATATTGAGATAATTTCAGCAAGATTTTTAACAGCCTTCTTCTTGCCGGCTGTTGGATTTATTATAAGTAATAATTGTTTCATTTCCGCCATATTTCGCCTACCTTTTTTTCTTCTCGTGCAACTTTGCACGCTTCTTCCAAAGTATTCTATCTTTCTATCGGTAATGTTACGGTAAAGACGTTTACTCCGCAAAAGCTTTTGACAGAAACGTCACCGCCGTGAAGTCTTGTTACTCCTTTTACCAATGCAAGTCCAATGCCGTTGCCGTTTGTAGCGTGGGATTCATCTGCCTGATAAAATTTGTTGAAAATTCGTTTTTGTTGTTCCGGTGTGATTTCAGGGCCATTATTCTGAATTGAAACGGCATACATATCGTTTGTTTTTTCTATGGCAATTTCTATAGTTCCGCCATCAGGAGAAAATTTTACTGCATTATCTATAAGATTCAGCCATACGTGCTTAAGCATATCTTTATTGGCCGAGATCATATATTCATCAAAAGCAAGATTAAATTCAATATTCTTTTTCATCCATCTGCCTTCAAGGGCAAGGATACTTGAACGCAACTGTTCAGACAAATTGTATGTTGTAACATCTGTAAGAATGCTCTGATTCTCATATTTTGTGAGATTAAGAACATTAGTGGCCATTGCCGCCAAACGTTTGGATTCTTCCTCGATAATTTCAATATATTCCTGCTTTTGCTCCTCGGTGAGATTTCCGCGCTTAAGCAGTTTTGCGAAGCCTGCAATTGATACGATGGGTGTTTTGAACTCGTGCGAAAAATTATTGATAAAATCCTCTCGGAGCATCTCGGTGTTTTCAAGCTCCTCTGCCATTTTATTGAAGCTATCGGAAATTTCAACAAAAGTCGGATGCGCACCTAAGGGTTTTCCTATTGTAAGACGTGCTTTGAAATCACCCGAAGCAAGACGGTTCATTTTATTTGCAATAAGGTTAATATATTTCAATGTAAGCTTGCTTGTAATAACGGTAAGTGCCAAAATAATGGCTATACTGATTATTCCCATAAAAAGCAGTTGATAATCAGGTGGAACATCGCCGATAACTTCGGTTATTATGCCTGTTTTAGCCAATATATGAACGATAAAGCCCGATAAGGTAAGCGAAACTGCACCGATGAGAAATACAAGACCTGCAAGCAATAAAGTAAGTGCAATTCTATGCTTGCTTTCTTTCTTTTTTTTCATACCTTTCTTACCGCCCTGTATCCAAGACCTCTTACCGACTCGATCTCAAACTCATCCCATCCTTCAAAGCGCTTACGAAGCCTGCCCACGTGAACCGTTACAGTTTCCCACCCTGTATCGCTGTCCGTGCCCCATATTTCGTCCATCAGCTGAATACGGGTAAATATCTGTCCGGGATAGGACAAAAGCTTATAGAGAAGCAGAAACTCCTTTTGCGGAAGCACCTGAACCTTTTCGTTTTTTGCAACGGAAAAGGAATTATAATCAAGGGTTACGTTGCCTATTTTCATTTTCTGCTCATTGACTATCTGCGCACGGCGCAATAAGGCTTTTACGCGCAAAACCATTTCCTCATCGTCAATGGGCTTTGTAATATAATCATCTGTTCCGACAAGAAAGCCCTTGCGCTTATCTGCAGGCAACTGCTTTGCCGAAACCATAAGAATAGGCAAATTATTATCCGCCTCACGAAGTATCTTAGTAAATTCATAGCCATCCATCTTAGGCATCATTATATCCAGAACCACCAGATCAATATGCTCTCTATCCATTACTTTCAAAGCATCTTCACCGTTTTCCGCAGTAAAAACCGTATAATTTTCCGCCTTCAGAATCGCTTCCATCAGCATTCTGGTATGGCGATCATCATCAACAACAAGAATGTGAAACATAGAATCTCCCCTTTTCGTGCATCATTAACTGTTGATGGCAACCACACAAAACAATTCTAAACTTTTTTGCAATTCAGTTTATAAATATACTCTATATTTTATTTAATAATGTGATTTATGTCAAGCAATAGTAAGAAATATTCACTTTTTTGTAGAATAAGTTTCGTTTCAGTTTAGATTTCAAATTTATAATACTAAAAAAATGGGCAGTTTTGCCTTTTAATACAGGAGATTCCGAAAAATGAAGCAAGAAAAAGAGAAAAAGGTCTCGCCTCTATATAAAGCCATTAAGTGGACTGTAAGACTTTTTTACCACAAAATGGAGGTTGTTGGCACTGAAAATCTGCCTAAAGAGGAAAGTATCATCGTTGGCAACCATACGCAGATGAACGGTCCCATTGCCTGCGAGCTTTATTTTCCCGGAAACCGATATACCTGGTGTGCAGGTGAAATGATGCACGTTAAAGAAGTTCCCGCCTATGCGTACAAGGATTTCTGGTCGCAAAAACCGAAATTTTCCAGACCTTTTTATAAGCTTTTATCATATATAATCGCTCCTCTTGCATCCTTTCTTTTTAATAATGCAAACACCATTGCCGTTTATCGCGATAACCGCATAATGGGTACTTTTCGCACAACAGTAAATAAGCTTTGTGATGGTGCGCAGATCGTAATTTTTCCTGAGCAGGATAAAAAATTCAATAATATTATTTATGATTTTCAGGACAGATTTATTGATGTTGCACAGCTCTATTACAAGAAAACCGGAAAAGAATTAGCCTTTGTTCCCCTCTATATTGCACCGAAATTAAAGAAGATGTATTTAGGCAAGCCTATCCGTTTTTCAGGCGAAAATCCCATTGAGGAAGAACGCAAGCGCATTCGTGATTATCTGATGAGTGAAATAACAGATATTGCCCGTAGCTTACCTGAGCACACCGTTATCCCCTACAGAAATATTCCGAAAAAATATTATCCAAAAAATAAGTAAAAAAATCTCGTTCTTTTGAACGAGTGTTTTTTGGTGCGGATAACAGGAGTTGAACCTGCACATCTAAGATACCAGATCCTAAGTCTGGCGCGTCTGCCAATTCCGCCATATCCGCAATTATTTACTTTTTCTTAACACCGTAAATGGCGATACGCTTCATAAAGTAGTTCCACACCATAACGATTAACGTAACTATAACTTTTGCAACTGCAAGCAGAAGAACGGTATTCATATTTAAAACGTTGATTGCAAAAAGCATCAGAACTTCTGTTAAGCCTAAGCCTACAAGACTTGATCCGATAAAAATTATCTGCGATTTTAAGTTTTGCTTTGTTGCACCCTTAAACACCCACACAAGGCAGAGGATATAGTTGAGTATAACGGAAACGGTAAATCCAAGACCTACACTTAACCATTCGGGCCATTCCAAAGCCTTATAGCAAAGCGTCATAACCGCATAGTCAACAACAAAGCACACTCCGCCATTTACTCCGAAGCGGAAAAGCTCGCCAAACTGCGGACTTTTGATAAATTCCTTTATTTTTGTAAGCATACTAACCTCTTTGATTTTTTTATATTATAACACAAATAACATATTTTTACAAGTTTTATTGACTAAAAGATGAAAATATTTTAGAATAGTGGCAAGAAAGCAGGTGTTTTTATGAAATATCAACTTTTAGATCCTTATATTCGATATTTTCTTATAACCGATAAATATATGTGTTCAAACGTCAATATGTACGCCAATGACTACCGTTTGTTTCTTGGAATAACCGACGGGTGTGTTCTTGTATGTAATGATGTTGAATATGAATTGAATAAAAACGTAATGGCAATAATTCCACCGAAAACATTTTACCGACTGAAAAAGACGAAGCCATCAGAAATACTCATAATGAATTTTGATATGGATTCATCTAAAACCTACGTTGATCCATTAAGCCCCATACCTGCCAGTGAATATAAAAAAGGCTCCGATTTTTCAAAGCTATTTCCCAAGCCCTTTGACAAACCTATAATTCTTGAAAATGAAACTTATGCTTCTATTCTTGTTTCATTATATGATGAATATATTCATCAATCACCGTATTATATGGAATTGATAGCGTCGGAATTTAAAACTCTTTTATTGAAAATCGCACGTGATAATGCAAGTGAAAATCATTATCCTGAATATCTTGAAGAAATTCTTTCATATATCGACAAAAACTATCTTACAAAAATCTCGAACGATGAAATCGCAAAAAACTTCGGCTTCAACAAGAACTATTTAAGCAATATTTTTAAAGAACATTTAGGAGTTTCTCTGCACGCTTACATAAACAACAAACGTGCTTTATATGCCCAGCAGTTGCTTGTTGCAACGGATATGTCCATTTTAGAAATCTCCGAAGAAACGGGTTTTTCTTCCCAAAATAGATTTTTGGAATTTTTTAAAAACAAGTTCAAGGTTTCACCGTCAGAATACAGAAAAACTATGAGAAATGAAAAGAACTGAGCCAAAACTCAGTTCTTTTTTTGATATCAAGAACAGAACCTTCTACAAGACAGTCCTTTAAATTATGGTATCATTTTCACTTTTTCCATCTGCTTTCCGGCAATTTAAAAAAGAAATTTTCCTCCATATCATAAACATAAACCTCAAAAGAATTTATTCCGGGAATTTCCTTTTTTAGTTGTTCGTAATACTTATAAAAAGAAAATTCCAAACTTGAATCAATACCATTAAGAGCCTGAAGAATTTCTGCACGATCTTCGCTGTATTTACCCCATTGTTCGGTTTTAATTTTCACAATCAAATTATCGCCATTAATTTCGTAACTACCAGTATAAGGCTTTTTATATTTAGCGCAAATTTCACGATATACCTTTTCTTCATTAGCCTTCATATATGATACTATATTGCTATTTCTATACGGCGTAGGTGCAGGTGTTGATTTTGTTGATGAAGAAGTATAATTACTCCCATTTGCACAGCCAGCAAAAGCCAAAGACAAACAAATCAGTATAACAATTAGTAATATAGATAATATTTTTTTCATATAAAAATCAACTCCTTATCAACCACATGAACTACAATATAAATCATAGGCACAATACGTCTTGTTAGGGCAGGTATTACCTTTTCCCATACAATAGAATGGTCCATTCTGTGCACAAGATAAGTGCCCGCAACTAGAAATACTTCCACTTTTTCCATAATCATAACTGTTATCACCGTCATAATCATAAGTATAACCATAAGTATAACCATAACTATAGTCATCGTCATAATCACTACATGCTGTAAAGCATCCAACCAAGACGCAAATTAACAACATACAAAAAAATATTTTCATCTTATTTTCCTCTGTTAATTCATATTTATTTAAACTTAATATTTATATGTTTCGTTTAAGTATTCTAAATAACACAATTGACATAAATAACGCTCTTTTCCGTAATACTTATATTTTTTGACTTTATTATAGGCTTCATTGCCACCTTCTCCGCAAAGATAGCATTTGTGAATTGAACATCCTGACATAGTAAAAAATATAGTAATAATCAATAAAAACGATAATATTTTTTTCATAACAACACCTCAAAATTTAATCCTTAATAACTTGGACTTTTTTGTTCACAACCGACGCTTTTCCATTATTTACTTTTATTGTATATTTAATTATGCTTGGAGTATCTGTCGTAAAACTTGAACCACCATAAGAAAGCGTTGTTTCAATATCCATTGCAACCTCAACTATATAGTTTGGCTCTGAATATTTTGTGCTCTTAATTTTTGCAGATTTAAAATCTAATCTTGCTGATGATGTACTTGAATTTTCTGCTTCTCTACCATATTTTTCGGCGTCTGCCAACGCACATTTTTCTGTCAAATTCTTATTTTGGGGAGTATCTCCCGAGCATGCCGTAGCCATAGACATTACACAAGCAAGCAACAAAAGCGTCAACAGTGACATTAAAAATTTTTTCATTATTCAAACACCTCTTTCTTTTCTAAAATTCCGTATTAGAATTTTATTTTATTATAATTCCGTTGCGGAATTTTGTCAAGTGTTATTAGATATATAATTTTCTTACATAATAATATCGAAGGATGATTATATATGAAGGTAAGAAAAAAGGAATACGGTGACTGCAATATCGTTGGCGCAAATATTGAGCGTTTGCGCAAAGAAAAAGGCATACGGCAAAAGGACTTTATTGAAAAGATACAGTTGACAGGCTACGATATGAATCCATCAAGTTATTCAAAGCTTGAAGGGCAGTTAAAGGTTGCCACAGATAAAGAGCTTTTTGCCATTGCAAAGGTTCTTAACGTTTCCATTGATGAGTTTTTCAGCAAAAATTAAGGAGTTGTCAATTAAATGACAACTCCTTTTTTTACTTAAAATCCTTAATATCAAACTTCCATTCTTCCCGTGTGCGGAACGGACGTTTGAATTTCTTTTTAAGTTTTCCTTGTTCTTCTAAATGCATATAGCAGGCAGTATCGCAGGCGCGGCCGCAGATGGATGCGGTATACGAATGCTGTGCGGGCGGATAGAAATATGTTGCATCAAGAATTTTTCTTGCTTTTTCAGGTGTTACCTTTGCTTCGCCCGCAATTATTTTGATTCTATCTTCAAAATCGGAATAGGCATCTTTGGGCATAAAAGGATTCTTTGTGCCGTTTGCGCCGTTATAATATACTGCGCATTGCCAAGGATCGACTTTTCCGTCCTCGCTGATCGCGCCACCGTGGCATGCCTTTACACATTTTTTGCACTTATCGCAAAGGTGAGGCGTATAAAGTTCTGTTTCCTCCAAAACGGCATCTGTTAAAATGAAGCAATATCGTACCATTGGTCCGAAATCGTCGGTAAGAATTGCTCCACTTAAGCCTTTTTCACCGATACCGCATTTTACGGCAGTTTCAGTAAAATTCATCTGATTCTCTTGAGGGCGGTTACGAAAAATTGCAGTATAATCGACCTCAGGATTAACGCTGTCTTCTTCTGCCATAATCTGCTGATGTCGTCTTTGAGGAATGGCAATAAAGCCGTTCTCTTCAATAAAATTTGCAACACGCAACTGTGCCATTGGCATAATGGTTTCTTCCATATTTTCAACTGCCATAGTGGTATACTGATAGTATGTTGTACCTTCCTCCGTGCCGCGATAAATACCTCTTAACACGCGAAAAGCAAGGCAGATTACCGTTTCAGTTTCAGGGAAAATTTTAAATATGGGATCATTTTTATCGAATCTGTTTTTGGAGGCAAAACCGACAATATCACAAAGATTTTCTTTTGCAAGTTTTATTATCTGATCTTTCATTTTTTTACCTCCTTTAAATGCTTGAAGCATGCAATATCGCACTTTTTACCACACAAGCAAGCCGCATATCCCCAATGAGTTTGAGGGAGAAATCGCATTTGGGGGAAAATCTTTCTTGCAGAAACTGCATCAAAGCGTTTTTCGCCGTTTACGATTGCTTCTCTTTCGGGATCGTTCTTTAAAAATTCTTCCGTCATAAAGGGATTTGATTTATGAGCACCCTTATAATATACGGCGCATTGCCATGTATCAAGTCCGTTTTCATCAATAGCATTACCGGGACATGCTTTTATACATTCACCGCAATTATCACAGATATGCCCTTTTAACGGCTCATCACAAGTTAAAGGAGCATCTGTAATAATAAAGCAAAAACGCATAAAAGGTCCGTACTTTTCATTTAAAATCTTACCGCTTAAGCCTTTTTCGCCAATACCACAACATCTTGCCGCTTCACCAAAATCAATAATAACGTCAGGAACGGGCTTACCTTCTTCAACTGCTACTGCATGGATAAGTTCATATGTATCCTTTACTTCGGGGTTTGTCGTTTTATCCCCTTGTATCCTTAAATTCGGAACGTGCTTTTGAAGGCAGGCATCATAGCCGTGATCTTCAATTAAAGCACCCATTTTAAGAAGAAATATTTCCGCAAATTCTTCATCAATATACTTTACGCCCATTGTGGTATAAGTGTAATACTGTGAATCATTTTCCATAGTGCGATAAAGTCCTTTAGGTACGGGAAATCCAAAGCCAATGATACATTTTGCACTTGGCAAGATCGCTTTGGGATCTCTTTGCAAACTTTCGGGCACAAAGTTATTTATATCACCGATACCGCATACCGAAGCACCTAACTCTTTTGCTTTTTGTTTTATAATATCTGAAGTCAGCATAATTTCACCTACCTATCCAATTTCCAAGGTTTGTTTCTTGTGCGCAAAGGTTTATCAAAACGATTTTCCATACATCCGCCTTTTTTCTCAAGCATAGAAACACAACCGCGGATGCAACCACCGCATTTTGCCATATTATAACCTATCCAGCTTGGGAAGTATTTTGCCAGCGCACCGTAAACCTTAATAATTTCTTTCTCTGTTGCAACATCCGTCTTACCCTCAAGAAGATCGAGATCACCATTTTTGTTTTCGTCAAAGACCTCTTTAGGAACAAAGGGATTATAATATCTTCCTGCATGAGTATAAAAAGCATAGCAACGCCACATATCTATATCGCCCCATTTAAGGATTTTTCCTGCAAGATTTACTTCAACGGTTTTTCCTGAATTGATTGCAGGGATACAACCTCCGGGACATTCACGGACACAAGCACCACACATACGGCATAAGGGTTCACCTGAATACATTTCATCATATTCAAGTTCAGCATCAGTAAATAGAAAGGCAACTCTCTGCAAAGGTCCGAATTCAGGGGTTAAAAGCATTTTACTCCATCCGATTTCACCTAAACCGCAGGCAACTGCCGCAATTCTGAACTGAAACTGAAGATCGGGAGGAACGTTATCTTCTCTTGTTGCGCGGGTAAACTCAACGTTTCTGTGGTGGGCGGTTGAATCCTTTGCATACTCGTTTACTTCAATCTGCTCTTCAGGTGAAAGACTGCTTCCCGGTGAGCCATCCATATCAGAAACACAACCGCGAGCGCCTGTGTTACGGTAGATAAAAGCCTCATAGCCTTCATCCTCAATTACTTTGCCTACGCTGTATAAAACTGCAGGCGCAAAAATTTCGTTGATACCGCCGTAAGCCATTGAAGGATACTGATAAAACTGCGTGCCCTCCTCTATTCCCCTTTGAACACCGCGGGGAATTCTGAACACGAAGCCAATACAGCTTTTTGCTTCGGGAAACAACATTCTGGGATCCATTTCGGGAGGCGCGCCCTCAAAGCGTGACATAGGCGCAATACCGCACTTGTCTGCACCTGCTTTTAAAGCGGCTTCCTTAATCATTTTTGATGTTAGCATAAAAAATCTCCTTATAAAGTTATCGTTGCATTTTTTTGTATTTCGCTGCACTTATTGCATTTATAGCATTTCTTATTGCAAGAAAAGGTTTCCAAAAAATCAAGTTTTTTGTTTTCAATGATTTGGGGATAGAATAAAGCCGTGTGATCAGGCTCGAGAAGTGATGTTACCGCCCCTGAATATGAGCCTTTAATATAACTTCTTATTATCTTTTCGGGATCGGAATTAACCCTTGTTGCAAGTTTTAAACCGTCAAAAAGATTTTCATAAAGATAAACGTCTTCAGGACGGATAAAGGTCATATATTTTAACCAGTTTTTGCGGTTTTCGGGATTTTTAAAGAATGTTTTGCACTGTCCCTCAAAAACATAAGCATTATCCATTTCACTTGATTCCTGCTCGTGGGCAACAAGATTATCGTGAAACGTGTGTGATGAACAGTTTTTCAAGCAACCGCTGTTTGCAAGGCCGAAAAGCTTTTTGTTGTTATCATCACACCATTGACGAAGCTCTTTGATCCTTTCAAAATCTCGGTTATATTCGCGTGCAAGATAGAAACTGTCAAAAAGATCCTTTACATACTCCATTCCTTCAATAGTACCGATACCCATATTTACCGATGCCCGTGTGGAAATATCAAAATTTTCTTTGATAAAACGTGCGATCAAGGGAGAAGTTGTTGTTACACATTGAAGATTAAATTTGTTTAAAAGTAAGTCAACCGTATCCCCTATTTTATTATAAAAGCTGCGTGCAAGGGCATACTTACCATAACAGTTACCGTTAAATAAAAGGTTTAAGGGTATATCTTTTAAGCGTGAAAGGTCTTCAAGTTGCTTGTTTACGTTTTCAAAAAGAAAGCCGTTTTTATTAAGATTGCTTCGCCCATTTGGAAAATCGCCAAAGGAAAAGTAAACTTCCGAAATACTTTCCTTATTCTTCAAAATTTCATCAACTAACGAAAAATCTTGTTTTAATTGATACCCTACAGAAAATTTCATTTTTTCACATCACCACAAACTATTTTACCACTTATTTTTTTACGTTTCTACACGCTTATTTAAGGTATTTTACCGAAAAACACAGAAAAAGCGACGAGAATTTTCTCATCGCCAGAAAAGTGTGAAATTAATTTTTTTCTATTAAAGTATAAAAAATAGAATTGTCGCTACCATACTGCTCACCATATTTTTTGCGCCCGTCAAACTGCATCCATTCGCCTACCGTTACAAGTGCTTTATTTTCCGTTACCTGATTCGCACCGAAATTACCTAATCGCGCACCTCTTTCGGGGACTACAATTTCTTCGGTTTCTTTTATAAGACACATTTTTTCAATGTCAACTTTCGCTGCAAACAAAGGCGCTCTATGACGGAAAACGTGATCATTGTTTTCTGCTTTTCTTGTATAAACAAGGTAGAGATCATCACCTAAATAAAACCAATGTTGTTGAGTATTATAATTTTCAAGAATGTCGCCCGAATCCCAACGCCATATCTGTGGATCGGAAAAATTCTCACCATCATCACTTACTGAAAAATATCCGTAATTATCATTGCGCATAGTGAGGAAATATCTCTTTTTAAATTTTATTAAAGATCCTTCATAAACACCACGGGGTACGGGATTTTCTAAAATGTTACTTATACTTAAGCAGCGAATCTTTTCGCCATCAAAAGACAGACGGGCTACAGCAGCAGATAAGTGAAATTCCTTTTTCAAAAGGAGTTCAACGGGCATTAAAATATCACCGTTATCCTCAACAACACTTTGAGAACAGCACACTATAATGCCACGCTCATATTCTTCCGCAAATTCAACATATTTTAGTTCTGATATGCTTTTTGTTTTAGGATCAAAAACATAATATCCAACTTGATTTTTTTCAGTATCAACTGAGGTTATTCCATCTTGCTCATAAATTACAATATAGCCATAGATTATGATTTTTTCTGTTTGAGGGTGATAGATAGGTGTTGCATCACTTAAAAGGGAAATATAACCATTTTTATGCTTTTTTTCAGTATCCAGCGCACGAGGCTCCGACCAACCTGTGCCATTATATTCAAGATATTTTAAGGGCAAAAATGAATCAGCGCCTGCAACATTAAGGTATTGCATCGTCATAAATAAATATTCTTCGTTTACGCTTGTTGCACGTGCATGGACGTAACACTTTTCGCCATCAAAATTTCCGCCAAATTTATTTATTGTTATTTTCACGCCAAAACACCTTTCTCAAAAATCTGATTGAAGGCTCAGCTCTGAAAGAATGATCAGAGCTATCAGTATTAGTATATTCAAAATACGAATCTTGAGAATAGCCGTAATTTTGGGGTTTATACTGTTTCGACCGCATCTTCTCATCCTGAAATTTGGGATAATGAGTTATCTGAAGGTTATCAATATTACCCATCAAATTGAAGGCGTTTATGATTTTATCAAGATCATACTGACCGCCCCCTTCATTGAGTGCAAGATATTTATCACTAAGGGCGGAAAGAATATCAACACGGCTATAATACTTGAATGATGACGGTATTTCGTGCCATACACCGGAACTATTGCACATTTCTCTTTCATCATATTCCGTTGTTGCAAAATATCGATGCATTTCGCTTAAAACAAGATCATTAAATATAATTGCCTTAATATCCTTTGATAAAAGCCCCATATACATAGCATCATCAGCACCTAAAGAATGCCCTGACACGGCTATCTTATTTGCGTCAACGTAAGAAAGCGTTTTTAAAAATTCAAGCACGCAAAGTTTTTGAAAAACAGATAAGCCAAAGTAGCAATATCCCATTTGCATAAGTCCGTGGCAAAGCTGAATTCTTGATGAATATCCCCAATCGTGATCTCGTTCAATGTCAATAGCGTTTTCTGCAGTTTCAATATTATCAAAGGCAACGGCAACCATACCGTTTTTAACGTAATGATATGCCATTTTGATGCGCTCAGGATATTTCATAAAGGTGCATTGTGCTTTATCTAAAAGCGATTCGCCCGCCAACGCTTCTTTACTTGCAGTTGACCCGGGAAAGCACATAACCATAGGTGCAGGATTCTCTTTTGTGGCTGTATCGGGAACGAGAATCAAAAAAGTTACTGCTGAATATTTATCAGGATAGAACTCCCACTTTTCAACGGTATAAGTATCGCGTTTAATACTACTCAGCTTTTTTGTTTCAGGCAAAAAAGGTTTTTCAGGAAATAACAAAAGTTCTTTTACCTTTGATTTCAAGGTATTCTGCCATACGGAAAATTCGTCCTTTGTTATATTCTCAGGCAATGATAATAATGGCTTTGTATTGCGC
Organism: Clostridia bacterium; assembly: GCA_045591115.1. Classification (GTDB taxonomy): domain Bacteria; phylum Bacillota; class Clostridia; order Christensenellales; family QALW01; genus UMGS1322. The sequence continues at coordinate 12,607 of JAZNSH010000025.1, read as the reverse complement.
ATTTTCTCCATAAATGCCGCAAAAGCAGAGTTAAATCTGCCGTCTGCACGGTTCGATTTAAAATGTGTTTCATAAGTGATCTTCATAAAAGCCCTCTTTTACAATATAAAAATAATAGCCAAGGCCTGATATTAACTGGAATATGCCTGATAAAAACATAGTTGCAGTTACGCCTAAAATATCGATCATAGGAATACATACAAAACCTGCAAGAGATGTGCCTAAAGTGTTTAACAACATTCTGCCTGCACTATACTGCCCCATTACTTTATAATCACAAATTTTTGTAACTGTAACGGGCACACTATAGTTTATTATAATTACGAAGAAATAATCAATAGCGTAAAACGCCATAAAAGAAAAAGTATTGCCAACAACAATCAGAGGCGTAAATACTGCTACGGCTATGCTTGAAAACAACAGAATATTTCTCTCTTTGACTCTGTTTACCAAACGAGAGTACATAAAGCACCCAACTATGGTAACTATGTATGTAATAATGACGATTATACCGGATGAACCCGTATCAATCAAATTTTCATAATAACCTATCGTTGCAACAGTACCAATTATTCCCAATGAAAATCCGCGCAAAATATTGGGCACAATAAGATAATTAAAAGGTTTATATTTTAAAATTGATATTTTAGTTTTTTCCTCAGTTATTTGAGGTGAATAAATTGCTTTAAAGGAATTTGTTATAACTACATAGGCAAAAAGCATCATCAAAACAAAAATATAGATCATCTTCATCGCTTGAAAATATCCAAAACTTTTTTGCATAAAAAAAAGAATAAATGAGAAGAGGGCGCAAGTAATTCCTACAATGACACCCGATATCGAAAGAACTCTTCCGTATTCCTTCATATTCATTATATGATAAGGCAATTTATAGCAGAGCACGTTATATATGCCAAAGCAGATATTTGATATTACGCCTGTCAAATACATAATCCAATATATGCTTTCACTTTCCGTAAAGCATGACAATACCGTTAAAAAAACTGTTATCGGCGTGTTTAATAAAAAAACATATCCCGAAAATTTTATAACATTTTTACAGTTATCAGATTTTTTCATAAACAATAATATGGTTGCAATCTGAACAATCTGCATTACAGATAAAAATACGTTTACATTATTTTCGCTAACACCTTTTTCAATAAAAAAGGTTTGTATAACCGTGCCTGAAAGACTCATATAAATAAGATTATACAGAACGGTGTGTAAATAAAATTTCGACTTATTCATAACTTTTCCAAAATAAACGTTGAATTATTTTTTTACTTATGATATTATACCATAAAAAGTGGTAAAGTAAATAAACTCGCTAAACCTTTCTCACAAAAAAATGTTTATTTTGGAAATATTATTATGTTTATAGAAGTACAAAATTCAAAAATTCAGTTAGGCGTTGAGCAAATCAACCAAAACATCTCATCACCTATGCATATGCACAGCTATGCTGAAATTCATATTATTTTAGACGGTGCAGTAAGCTTTAAGACGGAAAATACAGAAATTACTTTAAAAACTGCTGAGGCTGTGATTTTTCCTGAAAACACATACCATTCAGATGAAGGAATAGGCTTTTCCCTTGCTTTTCAAGTAAAAGAAAGTTTCAAAAAAATAAAAGTGATTAAAATTCCCCGTGATTTTTGCCTTGACCTATACAACAAATCAAAAAACAAAGAAAACATACTAAATCATTTATTTTTCATTATAAATGAGTTTTACGACAACGTTAAAATTTCGCCCTGCAAAAGTGACTACGCATATATAATTTCTGAATTTTTATCACTTAATTACGATAAAAATATTACCCTGAAAGATATTGCCGATGCCCTTTCCCTCTGCCCTATGCAGGCGCAACGAGTTATAAAAAAACATACCGGAAAAACTTTCGGCGAAAACCTTTTATCACAGCGAATGACAGTTGCAGAACAACTAAAAAAGACAAAAAGCTTAAACGAAGTCGCTATTCTTGTAGGATATAATTCATACAGCGGATTTTGGAAAGCATATAAAAAATACAAGAGGTGAGAAATTTCTCACCTCTTAAATATTTTTTAGCGCCATTTTACAAAAGTTATATGCAATGCTTTGGTTTGGGTCTTCTTTTAAATGGGTAATAAATTCGCTGCCGCGGATATAAAATTCATCAATCGGTTGATTATCTAAATCATCAATGATTTTTTGGCAGCACTTTTTAAAAAGTTCAACGTTTAGCTTTTTCGGTTCTTTTCCGAGAAAATCAAAGTAATTTTCATAAGTGATACGAGATAAAGCATTTTGAGATAGATTGAGACCGCTTAAAGAAAAATCCATACCATATAACTTATCAACATATTCCCCATCTTCGGTAAGATTTCTGTAAACGAAATTTTCAAGATCTTTATTGATGCTTTTTATGATGTTACAGTCAGTTCCGAACATTATACGCTTGTTATATTTCTCAAAAAAATCCTGCCAGAAATTTATGCGCTTTTTAAAATTAGGATACATTTCAACACCGGGCGTTAAATCAAACATAACGTTGGGATATGTTTCCATCACTCGCACCGCTCCATCGGGGAAATCCGACAAAAACATAAAGTGGGCAAAGCATACGCGAAGCTTTGGATGCTTATCAAGCATCCTGAAGGCTTGAGCATACATTTCTTCTTTTTTGGGAAAAGTCGGATCTGAATACTGTTTTCCCTCGTTCCAAAATTCTTCGGGATCGGCAAGATGAATATTTACGGGCACATTACGTTCTTCAAGCAAGGAGAACATTTCATCGTAATAAGGATCATCCAAGCCTTTGCCGTAATACCTTTGAAGATCAGGACTGAACATAAGTTTTACACCATCAGCACCAAGATCAAGAACTGTTTCGATCTGCTTTTTTGGATCAACGGAAGCATATCTATCGGTAACGTGGAATCCGCAAAAGGCGCGCACGTTAATTTTCTTATACTTTTCCTTTATGTACAACGAATAGAGATTATCAGCCGCCCCCCTATAAGGAAGTGATAAAATGCACGCATCGGTTACGCCAACTGACGATATGTCGTTAAGCATCTTTTCCGTTCTTTCAAGATCAGCAAAGCGGGTGTGAATATGAGAATCCGCTATTTTGCGTTCAACCATACTATCACGCTTTCTTCTTTAATACTATAACAACGGCAACGGCGATAACCGCAACGATAGGAAGAATCCACCAATAATCCATGACATTGAAGGTGCTTTCCTTTGCTTCATCGTTATTTGGTGTTGCTTCAACAGGAATATCAGGTGCTATATCTGCAGGAGGTGTTGCAGTTGCTTCAACTTCAGTATGCTCGATCTCTCTGTAAGCATCAATTACTTTTCTGTAAGCATCAATACGCTGAGTATCTACTTGTACTGTGCCATCCTCATTATAAAGAACGTTGCCGTTTTCATCGCACTTGACCGTGGGACAAATCCATCCGCCTTCATCGTGCTCATTCCAAGCATAAGTAAGCACCATATTTGCCTTGGTATTATTGGGATTTTCCTTAACATAATCAAGGGTGAATTTAAGCATATTGCCTATATCTTCAGCGGAAGCATCAAGTGTATAGCGGTTAGCATAGGGCCACTTATTCTGATCTTCATCGGTAGGATCACCACCAATCCAGGAAACAGGATTCTTAATTCGGGGACGTGTATCATAGCCTGTTGTTACGCAAGGAATAAGGCTGTAACCGCAAGCTCCTGAAGCTGTGCCTAATTCAGTAATTCTTTCCTTACACTTTTCAGCAACGGAAACGTATTCTTCACCGCCTGAAACTGAAGGACCTACCGCGTACCAGGAAATTGCATCTGCACCGTTTTTAATTGTTCCGTTTCTAAGAACATCCTCTTTGGTGCTTACCATACCAACAATATAAAGTGCTTCCTTTACACCTGCATTTGCCGCATCTTGGCGAAGCTGATCGACCATTTCCTGAGTCCATTTTGAAGAATATGAATATAAGAACACTACGGGACGGGAATCAATTCTAACATAACAATCATCTTTCATTGCTTCATAAAGTTCGTTCATTGTTGCGCTTGAACGAACTTTTTCAAGGATGCCGCACATTAAAACATCCATTTTCTTTTCGCTTTGTAAGTGAAGTTTTCTTGGATCAGACATAGGATCATTTGTTTCATACCAGAGATATGCAAAATAATCAAGACCTGCCTGCTTTGCATAATCGATTTCCTTATTGATGATATCCATTGAATAGCCGGGGAAAGTTACGTTATCATTTTCATCAATATTTGTAAAGAACGGCGCGTGCCAATGGAATTCATCAGGAGAAAGTGCTTTTGCTACCTGACGGGATACGTTACTCGTTTTATGATCTGTTTCAAAGAAAGCGTCCCAGCGGATAGCACCGATAAGCGTGTTTTCCTGCCTTGATATAGGCTTAATTTCCGGAAGTGCTGCTTTTTCCTCTTCAGGCTCTTCAAGCTCCTCCATATCAGGTTCTTCATAGCCGATATAAACGTTATCAATATACACCTCTAAATCCTCTTGGATTTTGGGAAGACCGTCAAAGCAAAGAGTCCAGGTACCCTCTGTTCTTTCAACGTCCTCATCGGTGATCTCAACGGTAAACATTTTTCTTACCCAGTTAGAATCGCCTTTTATCTCGCCGAGGCGAGGATATTCACTATCCTTTTCCGCCGCAAAATCAAGATGCTCTTTCTTTGCACGAAGCGTCAACGGGAAATTAAATGCGCCTTCAGCATAAACATCCATTGAAATATATACCGTGTTTGCCTCCTTAAGCAGGGGCTTAAGATCGATGGAAAAGCTCTGCCAAGTGTTGTTTTTTTCGGTAAAGGCTTCAGTATCGACCTTATATTTCATAACCTTTCCTTCACCCTTGGGATTATCAACAACGGAAATTTCACCTGCATAAAATACCTTCCATAAGGATATTTCACCGCTTTCAAAGTTAGAATCCGCTTCAGAAAGCAGGTTGCCTTCAATCTCCTCGGCGAAAACGCTGAGATTTACCATTGAAAGCATCATAATGATTACCAGCATCATTGAAAGAATTTTTTTCATACCTTTCTCCTTTAATTATAATATTTTTTCACCGTCAAAAGCCATTACACCTAATCCGTAACCTATAGTATTGCCTTTTAACAGATACTCTTTTATTTTTTTCTGTAAAGAATTGTTTTCGGGAAGTTCTTCTATGGGAACGTTTTCCTTGTTAAACACACGCCAGGCATCGGGAAAAACATCTCGTTTATCTGTGCGGAACACTTTATAATTTCGCTTGAACTTTATTATATTTGAGTTTTCATCTAAAATTTCTTCCAACGCAGGCTCCAACAACCAAGAATGGCAGTACATATACAAAATACCGTCTCTGTGATATTCCTTATAAAAATCATAGGCTTGTTTATATGAATCCAAACAATCTTCCTGAAGCAGTTTTCCTGCTGACGGAATGTGAACGTTTATAATATGGTCATTTGCTTTGATGTGCATATTATCGTCATCATAGTCAAACCACGAATCCATCAGTTCAAATTGAAGTCTGCCTAAAGCAAATCGTGTTACTTCAAAGAAACGCTGAAACCAAGGTGCTGTCATAGTCCCCCATATGCCGTGAAGATTATGACATTCTATCAATTTATACTTAAGATCGCACATTGAATCGTAAAAAATCTTTTCGCTTAAGCTTTTTTGCTTATAGAGTTTTTCGAGGTGTTCAGTTAAAAGAATTACAAACAGGAGCTTTACGGTAAACTGATGCACTCCTGATTTTTCGGCAATATCATTCATACTTTTTATTGCTTCAATATAATCAAGATTGCCTTCTTCATATAATTTTACCTGATGAAAAAATTCAGGCTCCTTAATTTTTTCATAGGCTTCCGATAGCGCTTTTCGTGCCTCTTCGGGATAATCAAATTTTTCAAAGAATTTATTGAGATATTCCATTTTTATATTCACCTATTGCTTTTTTTATTGCGTCAAGATGGCTTTTATCCATAACGTTATTGCCAAATTCATCAGTAACCGTATTTCCATTTTCATCTACGGTAAGTGTAGGACAGCACCAACCGCCTTCATCGTGCTCATTCCAAGCATATATAAGCACTGTAGGAATATTTTTCGCATCATTAAGCGTCCTTTTTGCGTGCTCATAAATTTCATCAGCAGTGCCGGTATAGGCAAAATTCTTTCCGCCCATCCAAGAAACAGGATTTAATGCACGAGGTCTGAAATCAAGACCGCATGAGATCATCGGAACGGGATCAAGAATTTCTTTTAAGTTGTGAAACATTAAGTTACGTTTCTCTGCCTTTTGAAGAAGTTCACGATAACTCCAGCCTTCCCCATCAGGGAAACAACTGTAAGAAGAAATAGCCTCATAGCCTTTTAAACTAAGATCATAAGCGCGCATTGCGTCCCCATCGCCAAGCGCAATAAAATAAGGTAAAGGATTGCCTTTTTCTATAATACGAACTCTGATCTTTTCAATATATTCCCTACTGACATTTACAGCACCAAATACGAATATTGCAGGACGATCAAGAATTTTAAAATAAAAATCTTCTTTGCAGGTTAAGGCAAGTTCATCAATAGTTTCATCATCGAGCCTTGAAACTCCGATTATTGCACACATTTTTATTTTATCGCGCCAAGCAGATTTTGTATGCTGTCTTCTCGCATAACACATAGGATCGCTGTTTTTATACCAACAATAGGCAAAATAATCTATACCTGCATCAGTTGCTAATTCACATTCATAATCAAACTGTTCTTGTGTGGCTTCACCAAATACAATCTTATCTTTATCAACGGTTTTTGCGAAGAAAGGTGCATGGCTATGAAAAATATTAGGTGAAAGTGTTTTTGATACTTCTCTTGAAACGTTGCTTTTTTCGTTTTCAACAGAAAAATAAGCATCCCAGCGAATAGCACCTACCGAACATTTTTCCAAAAAAACGTTTTTTTCTTTTATCACCGAGATTTTATCCGTTTCTGTTAAAAGATAGGAAGAAACAAAATAATCATCAAGGGGTTCATTTGAATCTTGAATTATATATGATATAACTTCTTTAACTTTAAGCTTCTCCCACAAATCAAGTTTTGCTTTAATCGGAACAAATGTTTCAGGTGTGATCTCTGCTTTTTCACCGAAAATATATGAAGTATACTCTTCATCGTTAAGAGTATATATAACTTTAAAATATGCAGTAAGATGTATAACTTCTGTTTTGCTTTTAACGAGATATTCTACCGAGTAATTATTTTTGCCGTCAAGCAAGACTGCAGGCGAACTGTATTTATATTTGCGCTTTTCAACTAAAAGAGTGCCGTCAGTTTCTTTTAAAGTCGCTTCACCTTCAGGAAAAACATTCAGGTTAAAAATATTCACGTTTATCACCTCTTTTTTAATTTTACACTATCAGAAAGTTTAAATCAATGCACAATATTGCTTGATTATAGAAAAAAATTGCTCTTTTTCTAAAAAAATCTTTACTTTAGTGTATTACAAAGCATAAAATTGCTCTTTTTCAATTGCAATTTTAGTTTTAAAGCAACAAACTCAAGTAATTATATAAAAATATGGTATTTACTTTTGTTTTTCTTTTTGTTAGAATAAAAGCAACAAATCAAAAGGAGATTTTTATAATGAATAAGAAATGGATATATTTTATTCAGTTAAGCAACCATATGTGGGATGACGGTGGCGGCAGAAAGCGTTTCTGGTACTACGATTTTGACAAAAGTGTTTATACTCCCAATAATGACGTTGATTTCGGCGTATGGGATAGAATTGTAAAGCGTGCTTCAGAGTGCGGTTACACTACCCTTTTAATTGATCTTGGTGATGCAATTAAATATAAATCACATCCCGAAATTGCCGCACCTGATGCTTTGGAAGTTGAAGAAGTTAAGGAATTACTTAATAAAGCACGGGCATTGGGCTTTGATTTAATTCCTAAACTTAACTTTTCAGCAGACCATCATTGCTGGCTTAAACAGTATAGAAGAATGGTATCAAGTGATATTTACCGTCAGGTTTGTGTTGATCTTATAAATGAAGTATGCGAGATTTTCGACAAACCTGAAATCTTCCACTTAGGTATGGACGAAGAACATTCCTTTGACTGCTTACAGTGGCACGATATCGCTGTTATGCGCGGACCTAAGCTTATGTTTGAAGATTTTGGCATTATGTTTGATGCAGTTCGCAAAAACGGTGCAAGACCTTGGATCTGGGCTGATTATTATTGGAATCACCCTGATGATTTTATGGAAAATATGCCTAAAGACGTTATTCTTTCAAACTGGTTCTACAGTCGCTTTAAGGATTATCCTGCATCAAACTGGGTCAGCCGTGTTGTAAAATGCTTTGAAGATTTTGATAAAGCAGGCTTTGATCAGATTCCTACCTGCTCAACCTGCGAAAACAGTGCTAACCCCGGCGAAACGCTTTTATACTGCCCTACAGTTATTAGTGATGAACACCTTTTAGGTTATTGCAATGCCCCCTGGATTCGCCTTTATCCCGAAAATGAGCATCGCTTGATGGATTCGGTTGAAAGACTGTGGTATGCAAGAAAGAAAATCTGTCCTGAAACTTTAAAATAGGAGGAGAGAAACGCTATGAATAAAAAATGGATTTATTTTATACAGTTAAGCAATCATATGTGGGATGACGGCAACGGCAAACCCCGTTATTGGTATACCGAATTTGATGAAGATATCTACACTCCCTGCAATAACGTTAATTACGAAGTATGGGACAGAATTATTAAGCGTGCTTCTGAGTGCGGTTACAACACTCTTTTAATTGATCTTGGCGATGCTATTAAATATAAATCTCACCCCGAAATTGCCGCTGATGATGCTTTGGAAGTTGAAGAAGTTAAGGAATTACTTAATAAAGCAAGGGCATTAGGTTTTGATCTTATACCCAAACTTAACTTTTCAACAGATCATCATTGCTGGCTAAAAAAATACAGAAGAATGGTATCAAGTGATATTTACCGTGAAGTTTGCGTTGATCTTATAAACGAAGTTTGTGAAATTTTTGACAAACCTGAAATCTTCCATTTAGGCATGGACGAAGAACATTCCTTTGACTGCTTACAATGGAGAGAAATTGCTATTATGCGTTCACCTAAGCTTATGTTTGAAGATTTTGGTATTATGTTTGATGCAGTTCGCAAAAACGGTGCAAGACCTTGGGTTTGGGCAGATTATTATTGGAATCACCCCGATATCTTTATGGAAAATATGCCTAAAGACGTTATTCTTTCCAACTGGTTCTACGGCAGATTCAGAGATTATCCTATAACGGATTGGCATAGCCGTGTTATAGGCTGCTATGAAGTTTTCGATAAAGCAGGCTTTGATCAGATTCCTACCTGCTCAACCTGTGCTTCCCCAAGAAACCCCATTGAAACACTTATTCATACACCAAAGGTAATTTCAGATGAGCATTTCCTTGGTTACTGCATGGCACCATGGATAAGAGTTACAGAGGAAAACGAACATCTTTTAATGGATTCGGTTGAAAGCCTTTATTATGCAAGAAAGCTTGTTTGCCCCGAAACACTTAAATAAATTTAAAGCACCTGACGGTGCTTTCAGTCTGCTGACATAATCAGCAGACTGCCAGAGTTCGAGAAACCCTTGCAAGCCAAGGCGCTGAACTTGCAAAAAAGGGAGTTTACACAGACGTAAATGACCGCATTTTGCAAGCGAAATGCAACGATGGAAACAAACCCCTGCAAAATTTTTGCAGGGGTTTGTGTTTGCAGGGGTTTGTCAGTGCTCTGAAAGCACCTGACGGTGCTTTTTTTATACTTGCAAAATATGTAAGTTTGTTTTATAATGAAATTATAAGTTTTGTGTGAGGAATGAAAAAATGCTTAACGTCCCTTTTATAAACAGCTTAAATTTTTCCAATTTAGGAAATGATGGTGCGCCGTTTAACGTATGCTGGCTTGCAGCTCAATATTTCCGCAACAGCGATACGCTCACCTATCGTTTTCACAGACATAATTTTTTTGAGATTCACTTTACTGTAAAAGGCCATCTTACTTACGGTTTTAATGACGAAACCCTTACGGTGCATGAGAATGATTTTCTTATTATTCCGCCTAAAAGCGAGCATAGGGTTTTAAAGCATAGCGTAAACTTCGAAAAGCTTACACTTGCCGTAGATTGCAGGGATAAAGATATCTATAAAACGCTTTCTTCCTTAGGTAACACTGTAAAGCCAATGCTTGAAAATGCACAAAACACTCTTAAATCTGTCCTTTCCTTTGGCTACAAGAAGCCGAATTTTCACACAGAAGCAATATATTATTTACTATGCGCTCTTGTATTTGAGCTTCTTGAGTGTGCAAAGCCCTTGAGGCAACGAGTTGAAATTTACGATAACCGTGTTGCGCAAGCAAAGAAATTTATTGATGATAACTTTGACGTGTTGTTTACCTGTGAGGAAGTTGCCGGATACTGCCATATAAGTGTAAAACAGCTGGGAAGGCTCTTTAAAAAATATGAAAATGCAAGTCTTCTTGATTATATACATTCCCAGAAGATACTTGCTTCAAAAAGGCTTTTAAAAGACAAAGGGCTTTCCATAAAAGAAGTATCTCAAAAATTGGGTTTTACGGACAGCAATTATTTTTCAAAATTCTTTTTAAGGCAAACAGGAATGACGCCCAACAAATTTCGCGAATATCTGTGAAAATTCAGGACATTCAAACCGTAAATTTCGGACAAAATATTGCGCCTTCGTTTTTCATAAGTTATACTTATAAAAATGGAGGTGCTTTTTTATGAAATTCTTAGTTATGACTGATATTGAAGGTGTTACCGGCGTTACCACATTTCCTCAGGCGGAAAACTCTGTTTTCGGCAGAGAAATGCTTATGAATGATCTTAATGCCGTTTTAAAAGGGATAAAAAATGCAGGTGCAGATGCGATAGTCTACGATATGCACACAGACGGCAGAAACGTTAATATTTCTCAGATTGATGTTCCCGTTGTTATAGGCAAGCCCATTTTAAAAGATTTATGGCGCGGTGTGGGAAACAAAGATATTGACGGACTTTTCCTTATAGGCTTACACACAATGCAACATACGGGTGCTCTGCTTCAGCACAGTTATCTTCGCGAATATGATGCCATTTATCTTAACGGTCTGCTTGTTGGCGAGATCGGTATGGAAGCTGCACTTGCAGGTGAGCAAGGCATTCCCTTAAAGCTTGTTACTGCTGATGATCTTGGTTGCCAGGAAGGAAAAAAGCTTATTCCCGATCTTGTAACGTGCGCCGTTAAAACTTCGCTTACGGAAGATACGGCTATTTGCTTAAGTCCCTCCGTTACTTCAGAAAAAATTGCAAAGTGTGCAGAAGAAGCCGTTAAAAAGGATATAAAGCCTTTTAAAATTAAACCGCCTTACGAAATTAAAATTCAGTTTTCATCCTGTCCCTATTTAGAAACTATGCGCGCAATTCACCCTGAAATTTTCGAAAACGAAAATACTGTTGTTATGCGCGGTGACAATCTTTTATCAACGTGGAGTCAGTATCTTATCTTCGAGAAAGAGATGGTGGCAAAATGTCAGTAATTTTAGGCGTTAATCATCAGTTTTTATATCCGAATGCTATTTCAGATCCAAAAGCACATACAGAAACTTTAAAAAAATTATCTGAGAATAAAAACATTTCCGCCCTTGATTGCTGGATCTGGCGCGGAAAAGAAAACGAAGAATCTAAAATTCTTTTGGATAGCGGAAAAATAATAAATTATAATATCGGTGACAGATTCGGTGAAAAAATCGCACTTCCTGCTTCAAAGGATAAGTGTGAGCAGGATCGTGCTTACGATCTTATGATGCGCGAAATTTCTTACGCCCTAAAAGTAAATTCCAAAAAAATTATTTTCGGCAGCGGTCCTGACGATCCCAATGACCGTCAAGGCGCTATAAGCCGATTTAAAGAACTGATTCTTCGCGTTTCAAAGAATTTACCAAAGAATGTTGAGCTTTCCTTCGAGCCAACTGACAGAGATATTGATAAATTCTTTCTCTTTGGGCCTTTAAGCGAAACGGTTGATTTTATAAAGGATTTGAAAAACAACGGTGTAAACGTAGGTTTGTTACTTGATATGTGCCACGTTCCGTTAATGTACGAAACTCTTGACTCTGCTTTGGAAAAAGGCAAAGAAGTTCTCAATCACGTGCATCTCGGCAACTGCTTATTAAAGGATAAAAGCAGTCCTTTCTACGGCGATAAACATATCCCTTGGAGTTATCCCTTATCGGAATATACAGAAAAAGATGCTGTAAATTTCATTAAATCACTGAAAGATATTGATTATTTAAAAGACGATGCAACCATTTCTTTTGAAATGCGCCCATACGACGAGTTAAGTGCCGAAGAAAGTTTAAATAGATTTGTTGAAGTATTTAAAAGCGCTATAGCCGAAGGGAATCGAACCCATAACGCCCAATAGGACTGCTTTTGCGCATAAAACGACTCTTGTCGCTTGAAATACGCCCGGTATTCCTTCGCTTCGCGAGCCGTTTTCTATCACAAAATCAGTTCCTTTGGGTTCGC
>JAZNSH010000024.1:0-8505 GCA_045591115.1 Clostridia bacterium | reverse complement strand
TGTTTATGATCCTGCTGCTATGAGATAATTTCTAACCTTTCTTTTAAAGTCCTTGAAACATAGGGCTTGTTTAAGTGCGCCTATTTTTGATTTCTAAACTTTTTTAAAAAAGCACTTGACTTTTAATAGTTAGTCACCTCATTGTAATCTTACTATTTCTTTTACGCCGCAGGATATGTATTATAAACATACTCATAAATTTGCTGTCTATATGTGGCAATAGCGTTGTCGTCATAGCTTTCAGGCAAATCCTCCCACAGCAAATCACGAATCAATACACTGATAATTGACTGTGTTTCTTCTTTATCACGCCAATGGTCGAGTTCGTGAATACGTGCCTTGATTTTTGACAGCATTGTTTGAGCAAGTTTCTTTACCTTTTTCACTTCTTCTTTAGATAAAGACTCTTTAACAAGCAAGTCAAACATAGTCAGTTCTTCATCATTATCAAATCCTTCCCGAACATAGCGTTTCTGTTCTTCGTCCATTTCGTCAACAAGACGCATAAGTTTTTCAAATATAATCGCAATCTCATCCTTTTTATTGTCACGGTTATACTCGTCAACAATCTCCTGATAGCGTTGATAATAATCAATGCGTAACGGGTTTTCCCGAAGCATCTTAGCAAGGCGTTCCTCTACCAATTGTTGCAAATCTTTAAGCAAAAGATTTTTGTTCTTTGCCTTTTCAAACTCACGGCGCAAACGGTCGAAATCTATCTTGCTGATATCGAACTTTTTGTTTTCTTCCTCGCCGGTGTTCTTTGTAACCGTAACATATTCACTGACAATTTCATTGATTTGAGCCATCAAAGCGGAATTATCTGCGTGTTTACGCTTCACTTGCAACAGGTCATATATCTCGCTAATGGCATTTTTATAGTGATGTGTTTCTTCAGAAACTTCACCCTTTTCAATATATTTGAACATACGGAAAAGTTCACGAGCCTGAATTTCAAAACGCTTTTTAATTTCATCTGTTGCGCACACAGCATCAGCACCACTTTTTACTAATGCTAATTTTGCAAAATCATCAGCTTCAATTAAGGCTTTAAGTGAAAAATTTTGCTCGGCAAAATATGCTTTAATTGAATCAATCGTCTTTTCAATTTTTGCAATCAATTCTGTTTTATCTGGAGTAGGGTCATCACCAGGAGTTCCTCCACCACCAGAAGTATAATCAGCAAGAGCTTGACGAAGTGCTTTAACAACGCCGATATAGTCAACAACAAGACCGTTGCTCTTGCCGTCACAAACACGGTTAGCACGAGCAATTGTCTGCATAAGTGTATGAGCTTTTAACGGCTTGTCCAGATAAATTGTAGCAAGGGATTTAACGTCAAAGCCGGTCAGCCACATGGCGCATACGAAAACAATGCGGAATGGATTGTCCGTATCCTTGAATTCCTTATCCATCTCACGCTTTTCCATTTTGGAACGATGCTCAAGGATATTCAATCCCCAATTGTTAAAGGTTTGAATCTCATTCTGTTCCTGACTGACGATGACTGCCATTTCGGTTTCTTTCATCCAGTCAATTTTACGCTGTAATTCCTGAGCTTCTTGCTGTGTGACAAGTTTGAGTTCAGCTTCAAGCTCTGCAATCTTTTTCGCCCAATATTTCTGAGCAAGATTATACATACGTACGCAAGTTACCTTGTTTACACATACGAACATTGCCTTACCCGTTGTCCATAATTCAGAATAATGTTCAACGAAATCACGGGCAATAGTATCAAGACGTGGTTCGGAAGTGATAATATGTATATCCTTTGCAAGTTCAAGTTCTAATTTTGCTTGCTGATTTACATCCAAATCTGCGGCTTCAATAGCATCAAGAAGGGCATCGTTGATTTCGGGATTGGTAATATTCAGCATATCACTGCGATTTTCATAATAGAGTGGTACAGTTGCACCATCATCCACAGCACGTTTAAAGTCATAAATTGAAACGTAACTACCGAAAGTGCGCTCGGTTATGTTGTCATACTTAAATAATGGAGTCCCTGTAAAGCCGATACGCGAAGCAGTGGGCAACAGCTTGCAAACATTATCGGCAAAGATACCGTTTTGAGAACGATGTGCCTCATCCGACATAATGATAATATCGTAATCCGGAGCAAACGGAGGTTCTGTTTTCGCGGTTTCTTCATTAAATTTTTGGATAAGCGTAAATACGAAACTTGAGTTAGCACGAATAGCCTCCATCATTTTCTTTCCTGATGAAGGACGATATTTTTTAGCAGAACCCTTTAAGCATTTACAGGCTTCGAACGTATCACTAATTTGCTTATTAAGTTCTTCACGGTCAGTAAGCACAACGAAAGTGGGACTTCCCGCAAACTTGCGACGGATTTTCTGCGCCAAGAACACCATTGAATAGCTTTTGCCACTGCCTTGTGTATGCCAGAAAACACCGAGTTTTCCGTCTTTAAGTTTTCTTGCCTTGTACGATTCCACAGCTTCATTAACACCGAGATACTGATGGTTTCGGGCAAAAATTTTTGCTGTCTTGCCGCCTGAATGGTCAAATAATATAAAGTTTTCAAATAAATCCATGAAGTTGTGCTTTTCACAGATACCAAGAATCATAGTTTCAAGGTCAACGGCGCCAACTTCATCTTCTTTAAGACGTTTCCACTCATGGAAAAAGTCATACTTTGAACCCATTGTACCAACCTTTGCTTCCAATCCATTTGAAAGCATAAGGAAAGCGTTAAAATGGAATAGTTGCGGAATGGTATCAAGATAATCGGTATAGTTGCAGTCGTAGGCATCTTTCACATCAACACTCTGTTTTTTCAGTTCTACGAACAACAGAGGGATACCATTAACAAATCCCACAATATCAGTACGTCGGCGATATAATTCACCGTGTATTTTCATCTCCTTTACTGCAAGAAAGTGATTGTTTTCAGGTTCGTCAAAATTAAATACAACGGCATATCGGGTTTCAAATGTACCGTCATCTTTCTTGTATCTAACAGGAACGCCGTCACGGAGCATGGAATATTTTTCTTCGTTAATTTGCATTAAAGCGGCGGAGGCGGTATAGGCGCAAAGAGTCTTTACGGCAGAATCAGCATATTCTTCCGTCATCCATTTGTTATTATCAAATAATGCTTTGCGCAAATAACGAGTCAATACAATCTCCTTATATGACTTTCTGCCGAGAGTGCCGTTTTCACCCAACTGCTCTTTATCGTAAGCGAGAACAACATCCCATCCAAGCTTGTTTTGCAAAACATTACCGGCACTATTCTGCACCAATATATTTTCAGAATATTCCCAGCTCATTTTTTTCTCCTTAAAGTTTATTATTTGTTTAATTGAGGTACGTTTTGATTTCTTCTTTGTGCATTAGCGTGAGCTAATACTTTTCCTATCGGAGTAATTGTTATACTGTGTGGCAAAGATTCCCACCACAAACGCACGGATTTTAACGCATCATAAGTATCCCATTTCTGCATAAATGCATTTTTTACTTTTTCCTTAAGTGAGGGTTCGTTTGAATATAACTGCCAAATTTGATTTAATACGTCAACTTCCACTTCATTCACTTTTCTAAACTCAACTTCATTAGGTTGTATCAGTACAGGAATAGTAATATCCTTTATACTATTGACATTTCTCACATTAAGGCGAACATATCCATCATTTAGTTCGTGGTCGACAAGCAGAAAATTTGAAGGAAGATTAACTTCATCTAATTTATCAATAGCTTTTTGATGTACCTCGGTACCTTTTTGTATTCCCACACATGTGTATCCATTAAAAGTTTTGGGATAAATTTCACTAAATTTATTAAACTTTTCAGATGAAGAAACTCTTGCCGCGTTTAAAATATCAAGATGATATGCCCATTGCAACCCTTGTGGCAAGGTTCTGTAACATAGGGAAGAAAATAAATCATTCATTGTTTTTAAACCTTGAGTTATATCACCGCTTACGGCGGTCCAAGTGAGAATTGCATACATTAGGGTTAATGCACATAAAGCATCGTCATCAACTTGATTAACAATTTCAATTGCTTTTGAAATGCTTGCTTTAGTTTTTCTTTCATCATCTTTTTCGATTCTATGTACCAATAGTTCCGATAGTAATTCATAATCACCATCTATATCGGTACATGCCGCAACCTTTTGGGCGTTTCTAAGTTCAAATTGAAAAGATGGGTCAGAAAAAGACTGGAAATCCTTTTCGATTTTTTCTACACGAGGAATGAGATTCGTAGTAAATTTTTCAATTCGAGAAATTGCTATAGCACTTGCTTCTTGTGTACATTGTTTAATCGTTTCAACCGCTACTTCAGAGCAAACTTCACGAACTCGCTTTTCATCTATCCCCATTACTATTGTAGGATTAATCATTTGAACCTGTTGCGAGTTGTCACCCGCCTTTTGTAACTGCTTACTTTCCACTTCTAAATCCTCCGCATTGGATTTGTTCGACGTTGTCACCAGCTTTTTGAGTTTGCTTAATAAAACTTTGCACATTTGTCTCTCCCTCCGCATTCTCTATAACCATTTCTTGTCTTTGCTTTGCATCGTCACCAGCAGTTTGGGATTGCTTACTTATCTTTTTAACTGCAGCTTTATAACCAACGAAACTACATATTGCGCCTATCAAAGTTGTACCAATTCCGTCAAATACCCATTCATACCATTCCATAATTATACCTCCAATTCGCCGCGCATAAGTTTAGGCAACAGACGATCTCGGGCTTCCGTCAATAATGTAATTTTACCTTGAATAATACTTATTTCTTTCATGATTTCATTTATAGGTTTTATCGGCTTTGTGCTATCTGGCACCAATAATTCATGATTAAGAAAACTATCAAAATCAAAATTGTTGATACCATTAGCACCGTGTTTTTTCAGCGGAAGCATTCTTCCGCTTATTTGCATATCTTGGATTTCCCAATATAGAATTAAGGAATGTAGCGGATCAACAGGTCGAAGCAATTTACAGAAACTTGCACAGATTGTGTTTTCTCCACAATTTTTTAAAATCAGCTTATCTATAAGCAGGCAACGACCTATATTGTTGATATTACCATTTGACAATTCAAATACAAGGTCATATGTTTTCAATGCTCTTTTTGCGATATCGTTATCTGTATGATAACGCAGAGGAACCTCATTGAAACGCCCGGATTTTACACCCTCAATATCAGTGCCTCTTATTACTTTGCCTGGATGTTCATTTTTACCTATGGGGTTTTCTTTGCCCCAACCGCCATTACCATGGAAAGAAAGACAATCTACCACTTTCTTGCGATTCCACCCCTGCGGTACGCCATCGGTGATAGGTGTATTTTCATATCCGGGGAAGCGGAGATCGACAAACCACTCTTTATAGAGACGTTGTGCCGCTTCTTCCAACAACTTGATCTGTTTTTGATTGTTTTCAATGAGGTCATCGTAAGCGGAAAGTACTCCGACAATACGCGCCTGTATATTTGGATCTTCGTGTATATACATTTTGAATGCACGCATGGTTGAAAGGAGTAAATTCTTTTGCGCCGCGCCATTAGACTGATTCACAAAGCCATCAACACAATTTTGTAGTTGATAATACAGATATTTGGGTAGAATTTTTGATTTATCTGGCTTAACTATAGCAACACTTTTTTGAAATGTCGTTTTATATGTTAACGGAGTTTTTCTAACAAATGCCATGCGTCCAATCGTGCCGCTATTGGTCACAAGGATATCGTCTGGTTCGAGTTTTGTTCGCTTGTGTGCTTCCAAAAAGTCTTCTTCTAAAATCTGACGAGCATTATCATAATAAATTTGTCCATCTCTTACGTCTTTACAACTAATGAAATAGAAACCGGAGTTAGCCATTCCTCGGCAATCACCATGTTTGCCATCAGTAATGTTCAAAGACAGTTCTGCAAGAGTCTTTTCAATCATAACCCCATCTCCTTCATATTTTTCGAGATGGTATCCATCAGTTCATTGGACTTGGCCTGCAGAGCGAACAGTTCGCTATGGATCTCTGCCATACGTTCGGCAAAGTCAACACCGTCATCCTCAACTTCGGCAACGCCAACATAGGCACTGGGCGTGAGAGAATAACCCTTTTCGGCAATTTCCGCGCGAGAGGCGCACTTACATAAACCGAGTATATCCCTATACTCGCCCTCGCCAAATTTTTCGGTAAGCCAAATTGCTTCTTTTGCAATAGAAATTTCAGCTTTTTTAGCTTCAATCAATTCATCGTAATATGTTTGAACACGTTTTTTATCCTTGCGTAATGCGTGCTCTACTTCAATTTTTGCTCTTCTTTGAAGTTCGTTTAATTCCTCTTGTAAAAGTTTAAGGATTTCTTCAAAAGGCAACGCTTGACCTAATATCTGTTTGTATTCGTTTACAAGTGCGGTATATTTATCAATTTCTCCTCTATAAAGCCAAACGATGGCGTTTAGATTCTTCATCTGCCATTCGTTCCACTCGTTGAGGGTTTTATCTACAACGGTATAATAATTACGTGCATCTATAAAGAGTATTTTATCCTTGTTTTCCTCACGTTTTGCTTTATCAAAGAACCAAAGGGTGCAAGGCAGACTCTTGGTGTAGAAGAAGTTATTGCCAACAGAGAGCATAACATCCACATCACCGGTTTTTATAAGTTGCGCACGAATTTCTTTATCCTTGCCCTGACTGTCAGTTGCCGATGCTGCCATAACAAAGCCGGCACGTCCTGTTTCGTTGAGGTAAACGTGGAAATAAGAAATCCAAAGATAGTTTGCATTGCCAACTTCTTTATTTTTATTAACGCTAGGCAAACCGAATGGGAGTCTACCTGCATTTAATGTAGTTTCTGACTTAACCTTATCTACATTGAAAGGCGGATTTGCCATAACGTAATCGCAAGAACCTTCGAGATTATGAGCGTCGTGATAGAAACTATTTGCTTCGTCTCCTGATACAATTTTCGCGTTCAGTCCATGAACAGCCATATTCATAATGCAGAGTTTTGCGTTGTACTCCACCTTTTCCTGACCGAAAAAGGTCATAGCGGTGTTTGCGTTTGCACCATACTGCTCGATAAAGTCAGCAGAGGAAACGAACATACCGCCTGAACCACAAGCAGGGTCAAGCACAGTGCCGTGACTCGGCTCAATTATATTAACTATCATACGCACCAACGATTTAGGTGTGAAGAATACGCCGTCATCGGATGCAACGGCAGGGGCAAATTTATTGAGAAAGTATTCGTAAATACGACCAATAATATCATCCTTCATTTCATTGAAAGCACTATTGTTGAAAATTCGGAGGAGTTCTCGTAAAAGGTCATTTTGCAAAATAGTATAATTTTTTGGCAAGATACCTTTAAGCTGTGCAGACTGTTCTTCAATCAGTTCCATTGCGTGATTGATAGCCTGTCCCATATCAGTGTTATCGGGAAGATTTAAGAGATAATCATAGCGAGCTTCTTCTGGCAGAAAGATTGCACTTTTGGTTTTAAAATCTGCTGCTTCAACAGGCAGAACTTTGCCGTTACGTACGGGACGGTCTTTTAATATGTCTGCTTCTACAAACTTAAATCGGCTATAAGCATAGCGCAAGAAAATAAGTCCAAGCACAGGCATACAATACTCCTGTGAAGTTACCTTTGAATCGGCACGTAAAAGGTCTGCCGCCTCCCATAATTCTGTTTCAAGTTTACGAATGTTTATCATATTACTTTCCCTCGCCTTCAGAAACAAATTCCATAATATCGTCAATACTGCAGTTTAGAGCAGCACAAATTTTGCCAAGGGTTTCAACGGTAACGTTTTCGCCTTTGCTCATTTTGGTGATGGTATAATTGCTGATGTCTGCAACATCAGCAAGGTCTTTTTTCTTCATATCGTGGTCAATTAAAAGCTTCCAAAGTTTCTTATAACTAACAGCCATAAATACACCTCATAAAAAGTTAAATTTCGACAGTATTATTATACCACCATAATTGTCATTTTGCAAGACTTGAATATAGCGATAACTGCATTTTTTCTCAAAAATCAATTTTTTCTCTTAATTAAATAGGTTTTAAAAAAATATCCGCTATTCACAACTTTCATAATTAAATTACAAGAATGATGAAAGGAGAAAATGCATAAATGAGCAACAAAACAACTTGGAAAATTTTTGTATTGGATGGACGATATGTCATTGATGCAAAAATCAATTTCGCAAATCGAACAGTTGAATGTAGGATGATTACATCGACTTTCGGACCAGTGCCTTTCTTTTCAGAGACGTTTGAGATGCCGATAGATTACTTAAGTGCAATAATAAAGGAGGCCCAAAATTTTATCCCACAGTTTAACAAAATGGAAAAAGAATATTTATGTAAGAAGAACGCCGAGTTGATATGGACCCAAAAGTTTAGACAAAATAACAATTAAATAATTTGCGAATGAGTTCGGTATTGCACCGGACTCATTCCTTTTAAATTCAGAGAAATTCGTTCGTTGTTGTAATAGTAAATATATTCATTAAGTTTATCA
>JAZNSH010000023.1:0-11077 GCA_045591115.1 Clostridia bacterium | reverse complement strand
GCAAACCTAAATGGTGTTCTCGCATATCCATTATAACACCTATTTTGAATTCTGCACTATATCTTTTTTGTTTTTGTCCTTTTTTTGCCATAAAAAATATGCACCTCCAAAAGTGTCTAACTTTTGGGGTGCATATCATTTTAAGTGGCTGGTTTGTTATCTAAGTTTTTATTTATTTGCCTTTTTCTTAAGGATAATCGTTGTTATAATTGCGCTTACAATTGCAACACCAACTGCGATAATGGCAATCACTAACCAATTAACACCGCCATCATCCTTGGGTGGGCTGTTGTTTTCTTCAATAACGGGAGGCTCTTCGGTGGCTTCGGGTAATATTTCGTGAGTTTCCTCAGGTGCTTCCGTTATTGTGGGAGTTTCCTCAGGCACTTCGGTTAATATGGGAGTTTCCTCGGGAACTTCGGTTAATATGGGAGTTTCCTCGGGAACCGCGGTTATTACCTCGGTGGGAGCAGGGGTTTCAGTAACAACGGGTGCTTCCTTAACGGTAAGCGTGAACACTGCGTAATCCTCACCGCCTTCATTGGATGCGCAAACTGCAAAGCCATATTTGCCGGGAGCCTTAGGAACACCGCTGATCTTTCCGTTCTTAGATAAGGTAAGCCCGGTCTTTTCAAAATCGTTGGCCTTGCCGGGGTTATAATGAATGGTATAGTGAGCGTTTTTATCACTGCCCTTTATGGTGAAGGAATATTCCTCACCTGCCGTTGCTTCAGGGAGAGAAGTGGTTGAGATTTCAGGTGGCTCAACTGCAGGCTTGTCAACAACGGTAACGGCAACCACTGAGCTATAAGCACTTCCGCCATTAGAGGTGGAAACACAGCAAACGTAATAACGTGTGCCTACTTCTTCTGTATCGGGAATAAGAAAATCGCTGTTTTCGTCAGGCATAATAGCGCGGATATCCTGAAGCTTGCCCGTTGAGGTTTCATACCAAAGATAACCTAACTGACTGCCGTCCTTTGACCTTGCAACACAACGGATCTCAGCGTTATCACCGCGGTTTACTGTGATATTAGAAGGTATATTTGTGATCTCAGGAGGCTTAACGTCGCCTGAAACAACGGATATGATCACTCTTTGGCTGGTAACCTCACCACCGCTGTTTTTAATAACACACCAGATCTCAGCACCGTCAAGCTCAGCACCGATTCCTGAAAAAACGTAAGAGAAGGTGTTGTTATCAATCTTCTGAGCACCGTAGGTTTCACCGGCAAAAATCTCCCAAGGTTGCATTGCACCTGAGGTATTGCTGATAGTGTAGGTGTGATTCATATAGTTCATATACCAAGTGCAACTAAGGTTTTTGCCCGTTGCCTTAACGGTATAGGTGGCCACATCATTTTCTGCATAAGAATAATTTTGTGGCTGAAGTGTGATTTGGGGCTTGTCTGTGGCCATTACGGGGAGCACCGTGTTAACTAAAAGTACCGCAACCAATAAAAGAAACAGTATTTTTTTCATTTGTTTGATCTCCTTATTAAATTTTTAATAGAATTTATCTATCATTTTTAGTTTACCACATTTAAAACCCAAAATCAAGAAAAAAATATTGACAGAAAGAATACTTCGTGATATGATGTATTACACGATAGGAGGTATACAATGGACATTCAATTAAAAAGAGGGATATTGGACGTTTGTGTTTTATCTGCAATAAGAAAGGAAGCTTCATACGGATATCAGATAATTAAAGATACAAGACCTTTCGTGCAGTTATCGGAATCAACGCTATATACCATTCTCAAACGCCTTGAAAATGCGGGGATGCTTACCGTGCATACGGCAGAGCACGGAGGAAGACTGAGAAAATATTACCATATAACGGAGCTTGGACTTAAGCGTATTCAGGAGTTTAAGGAAGAATGGGAAGAGCTTATGTTAATTTGCAACTTTATATTAAAGGAGGATATTGAAAATGAATAAGCACGCATTTCTTGCGGAGCTTCGAAAGGGTTTAAAAGGCTTACCGCAGGAGAGCATTGAGGAACATATATCTTTTTACAGTGAAATGATCGAGGATCGTGTGGAAGATGGCATCAGCGAAGAAGAAGCCGTTCTTGAGATCGGCAGTGTTGAGGATATCGTGTGGCAGATAACGGCAGAAGACGGCATAAATAAGAAAGTCAAGCCGAGAAATTGGAATTTTTCGTTATTGATAATTGGCTCACCCTTATGGTTTATTCTTGCGGTAGTTATTTTCGTATTATTTATAGTGCTATTTTCCTTGCTGATAGCCTTGTGGGCTGTTGCGTTTTCGCTGCTTGCTTCGGCACTTGGCACTTTTGTATCGTTCTTTGTTTATATTTTCGGAGAAAATCCTTTAATAGGCGTGGGAATGTTGGGAATAGCGGCATTTATTTTCGGTGCTTCCATATATCTTTTCTTTGGCTGCAAGGAAGCAACAAAGGGAACTATATTGCTTATAAAAAAATCTTTATCGGGTATTAAATCCTTGTTTAAAAGGAAGGAGGAAGTAGGTTGAAAAAATGGTTTATTATTGCAGGTGTTCTGATGATAGTGGGAATAGCGGTATTTTTATCGGTGATGGCTCATTTTGATTGGGATTTCCGCAAGCTCAGCAATGTGGTGTACGTCAATAAGACCTATGAGATCACCGAATCCTTCGAAAGTATTGATATTGACGTTAACGTTACTGATATTAAATTCGTTGTTGCCGATGATAACAAGTGCACGATCAACTGTTATGAAACGGAAAAATACTTCCATCAGGCTTCGGTTAAGGACGGTGTGCTGAAGATCAAAATGATGGATAACCGTTCTTTGGTAGACTATCTGACTCCATCATTTTCAGACCTTGAAATGACGGTTTATCTGCCTGAATCTGCTTATGATAAACTGACTGTGAAAACAGATACAGGTAGCGTTTTTGTGCCAAAAGATTTTTCGTTTAGAAGCGTTGAAATCGAGGGGGACACGTCTTCAATTTCTGTTGAGGCTCAGATTTCCCATTTCGTCAAGCTGGAATCTGATACCGGTGAAATTAAATTATCAGATGTAAAACCTGAAACGATCGATATATCAACAGATACGGGCGATATTTTTATAAAAAACGTTGAAGCAAAGGAAACAGTTGATATTGAATCAGATACGGGCACAGTTGAAATAACCGATCTGAAATGCGAAAATTTCAGCGCACAGACAGATACGGGAGAGTTAATTCTTAAAAATGTTGTTGCAAGCAAAAATATGAATATAGAAACCGATACCGGTGACGTTGAACTTGATTATTGTGATGG
Organism: Clostridia bacterium; assembly: GCA_045591115.1. Lineage (GTDB taxonomy): Bacteria > Bacillota > Clostridia > Christensenellales > QALW01 > UMGS1322. The sequence goes on along the minus strand of JAZNSH010000023.1, from coordinate 7,799 downwards.
AAAGGAAATAAATATTAAAAGTGCTACCGGTGACATTACGGGCACGTTACAAACGAAAAAAATCTTCTATTGCAAGTCTGCTTCGGGAGATATCAGCGTTCCAGAATCCTTTGAGGGAGGAAAGTGCACCGTTAAAACCTCCAGTGGTGATATTGTTTTGAAAATAGCATAAAGAGAGAAAAAACCACGTTCGTGGTTTTTTCTTCATTTAAAAAGCTTTTCAACAGATTCAACGGTGGTGTACTCATCACTGTACTGTTCTCTGAACACCTGAAGTGCGTGGCCGCGATCGCCTGCTTCAACAAAGGCTACACCGCGAGTGCCACCGTTCATTACCTTTGGCACGTAGATTATCTTCCAGGTCTCCCATTTTCCGTAAAAACTCATTTTCATTTCTCCTTTTTATTCAATATTTCTAAAGTGCGGGGATCAGTTTGTCCCGCAAAAAACTTATCTAAAACCTTGTGGAATACAGAATCGTTATCGCTTAAAAAAGCAAATAGCGTCATTGATGATCTCAATTTCATTGCATCGATATCACCGAAAATTTTAATAGGATCAGGTTCCTTAAGCTTTAAAAGCTCCGTTGAGATCTCGATTAGCCTTGAACCTAAAAGGCAGTGGGATAAATAGGCTTTTGCTTCGTAAAGATCGGCGATTCCGTAAGTATAAGCCTTATCGCTTTTACCTAAACCGCGCAGTTGGGGGAATATGAACCACATCCAATGTGTTGTCTTTTTGCCTTTTTTTATTTCCTCAAGAGCTTTTTTATAGGTGGAGCTTTGGGCTAAAATAAACCGAAGCAGATTATATTCAAGCTTTTTTTCGCTATGATGATAGATAACCATTGCATCCGCCAAAGAACGGAGTTCTGCTTTGAGAGCTGATTCAGGTGCGTTTTGAGAAATTAAAGTAACATAATATCGGGCGTGATCAATAAGTCTTGATGGGCAACAGTTATTATAGGGAAGTCTTTTTCTTGAGTTTGAAACAAACCAATCGCAGTGGCGCTCTAAAAGCTCGTTTTCATCTTCGCTAAGTGTATCGCCTTCTCTGCGGGAATAAAGCTCCGAAATAACGCTTTCATCCACCTCAAAGGGTTCAAAGGGGAGGATATAAGTGTTATAGACCTGAAGCTCCTTATCGGTTAGAAGCGAAGGCTCCTGCACCTTGCCGATGCGAGTAAGTGCGGAAACCAATGCTTCAAAATGCTTAACCGTGTTTTCGGCATCCTGCCTCGTCCAAGCCATTTTATAGGTTTCGGTGTATGGCTCATCAAGGGGCGGAGAATAGCGGAAAGTAAGTAAGCCGTCCTTTGTGTTTTCAAACAATTTTAGTATATATTCCTTCATAGCGTCCTCCTTAATCTCTGCGCATCCAATAGCCGTATTCTTCCCAGTAAGCATCCTTTGTCCGGCTATAAGCATCATAGGCAGAAATAAATAACTTGGTTAATGAGGCATCCTCAAAGACAAGATATCCGTTTTTGATGGGATCACCGTTAATGGTTTTCCAGCAATAGAGGGTGTGATGACCGCTGCTGTCAGGCAACAAGGTCTGCGCCTTAATTTCAGGGGAAGTGATCTCTTTAAGAATGTACTTTCTGTTGGTTGATGTTGAAATAACAACCTTGTCGATAAAATCTTTAAGTTCCATTTTTATTGCTCCTTTTTAGTTAAATAAGTGCCGAATTCACTGTAGAAATAGGCAAATTTCTTAGTTGCAAACATATAATAACATAGATTTCCCTAATTGTAAAGTGTTTTTTTACTATTTTTTTAAATTTTTTAGTGAATTTGCACTTTTTTGTATAAAATTAAGCCTACCACAGATGCGGTAGGCTTAATAATTATAAATTTAATGATAATTTTGCTTAAAGTCATTGAGCTTTCTTAATGCTGAACGGATGTTGCTTTTCTGCTTGTTTATGACCCTTTCGCCGTTTAAGCTATAGTCCTTTGTTTCAAAGCTTGCCAAGATCAGCTCAAGATGCTTATAAGTAAATAAGATCGGATCAACGTAACCTGTCGAAGCTTCTTTATCATAAATTTCTTTCAGGCGAGGCACGTTCCATAAATACCCTTTGGTAAATGTTTGTATTCTGGCAACGTAATCACGCATAGTTGTGTTAACATCAGAGCCTTTTAACTGTTCCAAACTATGAATTTCGGGATATTCCACTTTTTTATCAGAGCTTTTCTTTTGCTCGTTGCGGAAGTAATTATAAAAGGCAACGCGCATTTCATCACCGTTGCGAAAAGGAATGGGGGAGTCAATAGCTTGTGAGGATACATTGTTTTCAGGCTTCTGCTTTTCCAGAATTCTGACTATCCTTGAAAATAAAACTGTAATTGCATCGGCAAAAACCCGTTCGTTGGGTGAACATTCACCATAGCAAGCAACGATCTTATTAAGCTTTTCCTTTATCTCCATATTATCGGAAGCATTATATTCAGCCAATAATTCCTCAAATTCCTGCGGTAACCTATATCTCATAAAAACCTCTTCAATCTTTATATATAATATGAGTATAAACCTTTTTGCAGATTAAGTCAAGAAAAAAGTGAAAGCTCACTAAATTACTAAAAATCCCAATTAAGACAATTTTAGGGTAAATTTCGGACATACCATTGCATAATTTTTTTTGATATGTTACAATGTAATTGATAATATATCAAGGAGGATACCTTATGACTGAAAAAGTGCGCTGGGGTGTTATCGGTGCAGGCGGAATCGCTGATCGCCGAACTATTCCCGGCTTGATGCTTGCGAAAAACGCAGAGCTGGTTGCCGTGATGGAAGTCAATATGGAATTGGCGGAAAAGTGCAGAAAAAAATGGAACTGCAAAAGAGCTTATGACAATGAAGCAGATCTTTTAAATGATCCTGAGGTTGATGCAGTTTATATTGCTTCTCCCGTTTTTCTTCATAAAAAGCAGGCTATGGCGGCGGCAGATGCAAAAAAGCATATTTTAATTGAAAAGCCATTGGCAATGACTGCCGAAGAAGGGCAGGAAGTGGTAGACTATTGTAAAGAAAAGGGCGTTCTTATTGCCGCAGGCTTGATGATGCGCTTCGGAACTTACGTTCAGGAAATGAAAAAAGCTATTGCAGAAGGCAAGATCGGCAAGCCCGTTTCAGGCTATGCTCAGTTTACCTGCTGGTATCCTGACATTCCCGGTGCGTGGCGTCAAAGCAAACAGTATGGCGGTGGCGGTGCAATGCTTGATATGGGCGTTCACTGCATTGACCTTATGCAGTATATTTTAGGAACTAAAGTTAAAGACGTTGCAGGCTTTAACGATACGTTGAGCTTTAACTATGAGGTTGAAGATTCTTCATCAGTTCTTATGAGAATGGAAAACGGCGTTCAATGTGTAGTTCAATCAAACTTCAACATTGCTGACGATGCCGCAAAATGGCGCATTGAGATTTTCGGAGAAGAAGGGCATCTTATCGGTGATAACGTGATCGGTCAGGTTGATGGCGGAACTCTTGATGCTGTGTTTCTCGGTAAGCAAGGTGCTTACGATGCACAGCAGGATAAAAAAGTGGTTCAGAACACAGATATTAACGTAGAATTCGGCAACACTTACACTCGCGAGATCGAAAGCTTTTCCAATTCAATTTTAACGGGCGCACCTTTAGAAGTTCCTGCAGAAGATGCGGTTCAGGTTCAAAAGGTTATGGAAGCCGCTTACCGTTCCAACGATGAATCAAAAATAATTAAATTATAAGGAGATATAAAAATGGCAAAAAAGAAAGCATCTGATTTCAGATACAATACAGGTGAGACTAAAGTACCTTGGGCGGCAGTAGGCGAGAACTACAACGCTGAGGACTTAATGGCAATTATCAAATTTATGATGGTTGGCGAAGGCAATGACTATGATGAGGCAATAAAGACAGTTGAAAATGCAGTTTATGCTCTTGATAAGGTTTCTGCACCTCCTGCAAAGCTGAGCCTTGACGTTCAGGTTGCAAAAGCTGAGGAAATGTGCGATGAATTTTTAAATACCGAGGGCAGTTTATTTGTTACCAACTGTACCGCAGGCTTTGAAATTGCTTGCAAATATGCAAATCTTAAGCCCGGTGATGAAGTTATCGTTCCCGCAATCACCTTTGCGGCAACAATGGCTTATCCCTTATCCATCGGTTGCAAGATCGTGTTTGCTGACGTTGATCCCAAAACTCTTAATATGGATCCCAAGGACGTTGAAAAGAAGATCACCGATAAAACAAAGATGATCGTTCCCGTTCATATCGGCGGTTATCCCGTTGATATGGACCCCATTATGGAGCTTGCAAATAAGCACGATATTATCGTTCTTGAAGATGCCGCACACGGCTTCGGCGGTGAATATAAGGGCAAGAAGCTTGGTACTATCGGTCACTTCGGCGCATACTCATTCCACGAAGTTAAGAATATGACTTCCTTTGGCGAGGGCGGTATTTTAACAACAACTATCGAAGATTTCCGCGCAGATATGAAGCGTGCCCGTTTCCTTGGTGCTGATTTCAGCAAGAAGATCAAAAACTGGCTCTATGACGTTTGCCCCATTCCCGGAAAAGACGGCAGTTCTTTCGTTGCAACAAACTTCTCAACAACTGAAATTCAGGGCTTAGGTCTTCAGCTTCAGCTTGAACGCTATCCCGAAATTCTTGCAGAGCGTAAGCGTGCCGCAGCTTATCTTACTGAGCGCCTCAGCGGTTGTGATGCAATTCAGCCTCAGGACCTTGGCAACGATGATATTAAGCCTACTTTCCACTTATACAGCGTAATTATCGACCCCGAAAAAGCAGGTGCAGACGTTCAGGTATTTAAGAAAAAGCTTGCCGAAAAGGGCGTTACCGAAATTGCACACTTCGGTCCCTTGTATCGCTTTGAGGTTCTTAAAAATCTTGGCTATGATGAAGAAGAAATCGCCGCAACCTGCCCCGTTACCGAGGAAGTTTTCGACCGTCGCTTCACTCACTTCCCAATCTACGGCTTAACGCAGGAACAGCTTGATTTTATGGCAGACGCCATTCTTGAATCAATTGACGAAATGCAAAAGGGAATCTAAAACAGCATAAAAAAAGATTTTCATTGCTCAACTTGTTGCACCACAGGCTGCAATCAAAGAATCTAAGTAATTAGGTTTATAAAGCAAAACTTGTCCCCGCCGAGCAATCGGTGGGGGTTTTTTTGTAAAATAGTTGATTTTTGGAAGAAAAAGTGCTAAAATTAGCTATACACATTAACTTGTACCAAATTTGGTGCAAGGCGCGGTGTATAATGCACTTGTATCGCAAAAGCGATAACAAATATAAACGAGGTGTTAAAAATGAAAGAAATTCGGGTGGATTTTTCTTTGCAAAGTCCTTTTATTTGGACATGGGATATGTTATACTATAATAAAAGGAGTGGTATGTATGGAAATTCTAAACACACAAAGATTTGAAGAATTAAAGATTATTTTTGAACAAAACAATATCAATTTATCAATTAACGACGTTGTGCTTTATTCAAATGTGTTTGAAATCATATCTCAATTTGTACATCAGAAATTAACTAATGAAGAAATTTTTGTAGTTTATGATTTGCTTAGTGACGTGGTTAAAAATGACCGGCCAGATATTGTTTCACATGTTTCTAAAGATGACCGTATTCGTGTGCAAGTAAGATTGATGGAAGAACTTCCTGAAACAAAAGGCAAACTAGATTTAGAAGAAAAAATAGCATTAGCATTTTGCATTTATGCAGGAGAATGTGTTCAAATATACGACGAAGACAGAGACATGATATGTAATGGTATAGTAGCGTTCGATTCATTTGAACATATAAAAAGCGAATATGAATACGAAAAGCAACAATTTCCTTCTGTTTTTAAAATAGAAAAAAGAAATATCATTTTTGATAGCACCTATGGATATAGTAAAGAAAATCCTATTATTGTCACCTCTATAGATGCAGCATATTATTATTTAAATAAACTTAAGTATAATTCTCTACCTGTTAAATACGATAGAATAGGTTCTTTTAGCAATTCAAACGATGACTTAATCGATGGATATAACATTTTCATAGAGAAAAAAGGTCTTTTTAAAAACAAAATCATTAAGGTTGCCACTATATATATAAATTCTTATTGTGAGGAAATGCCTCAAGTTGCACCAAAAGGTTTTACACTTGCTTAATTTCCCTCTTTTGCGGATAGCAGGACAGGCTGCTATAAAGGAAAGCAAGAACACAAGGGGACAGCTCCTTTGTGTTCTTAAAACTATATTAACAACACAAAAAGCAGTTCATAGAAACTGCTTTTTTGCATTATATCACCGACTCTTGCATCCCATCATAAAGTGTGCTATAATGAAATCAGAGAGTTTTATACTGAGCTTATACGGGAGAAAATAATAATGTTTTTTGATAAATACGAACTTATTATCGGAGAGAAAAAGGATTCGCCATTTATGAATAAATATGGAGTATATCAGGACGGAACTACGCCAATGTACCGCGACACAAATGGCGTACTCTGGGCGATGAGCGGACATTCTCATATGGGGCATATTGCAATGTTTTCAGGCACTTGTCTTGATGATATGAAGTATATGTATGAGATCCGCACGAACTTTTCCATCGGACACGCAGACGTTGCATTTTTGGGAATCAAATACCCTGAAGGAGTGCTTCCGCGCGGAAGTATTTGGCCCTTTGGTCTTTATATTTGCCCGAGCACTCACCGCTTCTTCTGTTGGTTTCACAACGAAACAGGATGGAACGGTCAAGGCAGTGCATATGATGCCTTTGGCCCTTGCGAAACACCGAAATTTGATTCTGATTTCCGTCACGTCGGTTTGATGCACTCTGATGATGAAGGCAAAACGTGGACCTTTGACCGTTGGGTGTTGTCAGGGGAAGAAGTATGCTTTACGAAAAACTTTTCGCCTGAAGAAAATGCAGTTCTCGGTCAGCAAAATAACATCGTTCGCTTCGGAAGCGGTGATTTTTGTATGTATATCGAGCCTGACGGTGATTATATCTACTTGTTTTATAATATTCTTACTATGGATATTTCACAAAATTCCACCGAGGATGCTTGGCAAAGATGCGATGCTTTCGTTGCCAGATGCCGTAAGCGCACAGACGGCGCTATGGGCGATTTTGTAAAATATTATAACGGTGCCTTTTGCGAGGCGGGAAACCTTGGCCGCGAAAGCGCAATACTTGAAAATGCGTGGCACCCTCGCGTGGTTTACAGCATTCCCGAAAAGATGTTTATTATGACAAGTAAGCCCATCATTTCCACTATGAAGCATAGGATCGACGGTTTAGATGAAATGGCGCGTGTAATGCAGATATCCGTTTCCGAGGATATGCTTCATTGGTCGAAGCCTGAAATAGTATATAAGGACGGACTTCCTTGGGGAAATCACTATAACGCCATAGTTCCTGACGATAAAATAAATCAGCCTAACGTTTTATCAACAAACGAGTTTTCTATACTTAATAACCACAACGGCACTGACGTGGCACGTTATCCCGTAAAGCTGATAAGAAAATAGAAACAACACAAAAAGCAGTTCATTTACGAACTGCTTTCTGTTTTCCTGTGAAAAGTTTTTTTATATCGGTTGCGGCAAGTATTCCGCAGAGAACTACAACCACGGCATAAATAATGACTATGTTGATGTCGAAATAGGCAAAAGCCTTATTTCGACTGCGAATTCGTTGAATTCGCAAACAATTACCAAAGGTAATTGAACATATTCATTGCAAAGATATCGAAGTTGCAAAAAACGTTTTAAGATGTTTT
>JAZNSH010000022.1:0-8657 GCA_045591115.1 Clostridia bacterium | reverse complement strand
CGGTTCGGTTACCTCCGGCTTGGTTTCCTTGGGCTTTTCTTCTGTCTGCTTGGGAGGAGTTTCGGGTTCGGTCGGTTTCGTTTCGGGTTTTGTTTCCTCGACCTTTGGTTGCTCGGTGCTTTCGGTCTGCGATGGCTTTGTTTCCGCAGGTTTGGTTTCCGTAGGCTTTTGCTCGGTTTCCTTTGGCACCGTTTCGGAAGGCTTACTCTCTGACTCCGGCTTTTCCGTGGTCTGCGGTTTTGTTGCGGCAGGCTTTGTTTCAGTCTGCTCGGTTACGGATTCTGACGGCTCTTGGGTTTTAGTCGTTTCAGCAGGCTTTGTTTCCTCGGCAGTGCTGTTTTTCTTTTCTTCTGTGTGTTCCGTGTCCGTATCCGATTCGGCTGTGCCTGTGGTTTCCACCGTAGTCGTTACCGTCGGTCTTGTAGTATCGGGAGCAGGAGCAGCTGCTTTGTTGTTTGCACATCCCGCAAGGGTTAGTAGGATTACCGCTGCGAGGAGGGCTGCGAGTATTCTTTTCTTCATTTGGTATCACCTCAACCAACAGGATACCGATACTTTCCCGAAAGTCCAGCGACTATCGGAAAATTTCGCAAAAAAACCTTACATCGTCTGTCCCTGGCCGAGATCCTCGCCCTGATCCTCGCTTTGTTCCTCCTGAAGCTTCTGTTCATAAGCTTCGAGAATGGTGCTGTTCAGATCCTCACGGGCTTCAGCCGTGATAGGATGCGAGTTCTCATAATACTTGCCGTTTTTCTCGCTTTTGGTTGCGGGGCAAAGGACGGACAAGCCTTTTTCCTCGGACTCATAGACCTTGAAGCCGTGGATGGCATAATGACCGCCGATGGTGATACTTGCAAGTGCTTTGACACCGTCACCCTCGGTGGGGACAAGACGGTCGATGCTTGCCGTGATATTTGGCAAGGGCGGCTTTTGTTTCTGTGCCGCTTTCTGCGGCGATTTCTTGGTTGCCATAAGGCATTTACCTCCGTTTCTTTGATTGTATATTTAGGTGCTTTATGACCGCAGTCATATTTATCACCACCACCTTTCAACTGCGTATTTTATTCTTGCATATTGGAATGCGCTGCCTGTTTCTCAGCCCACAATACCGAGAGGTGGACGAGAGCTGCTCTCTGCTGATCGGCGGACAGACCGCTTAAAAAGTCAAAGAGCGTAACCTCGTCGTCTTTTACGACCGCAGGCTGCGCTCCCTGGCAGTTATCACAGATCTTCTCACGCTTGACAATGACGGTTCTGCCGTCATCTGCTTCGGTAAAGGAGAGGACGTCGTTGTAGGAAAAGCCTACACGCTGTCTGATCTCATACGGGATGGTAATTCTTCCTCGTTTGCCGAGGATTCTGAATAGCTTTTTCATTTTTCGTTCACCTCACTGTATTCACAATGTTCTCTGCACGGGCAGGAGTCACACTCGCCGTCGCAGTCGGTTTGGTCTACGGGACAGTCCTCGCAATCGCCTTCACAGACAATGTCGCCAACGTCATCGAGGTTTTCGATAACGAGTTTCTTTCCGTCCACGTACATCTGCATAGGATCGCCCTCAAAGATCCCTGCCTCCAAGAGCATCTCGGCAGGCACGGCAAGGAGGACGATTTCCGTTTTCATCTTCTTATCTTGCATTGGATGATACACTCCTTCAGTATTTTTTCGTAGTCGTAGCACTCATCGTCAAAGGCATCGCCGTACACGTTGAACAACGTGAGCTGTGCAGGCTTGGCGCGCTCCCTTTCGTAGAGGTCGTAATTGCCGATGAGCAGTTCCTTGAATTCTTTGCCTGCCTCATACCTCTGTGCCATGGAATGGGTTCGGGAGAAGTCGAAGAGCGAGAAGCCCTCGTACAGCTCCCGAATTTCGGGGCAGTCGTTGTAGGACAAGAGAAACTTGCCCTTGATGTTTTTCAGCGTATCTCTCAGTCTGACGTGGTCATCCCATCCGAAGCCAACCTCATACATATCCTCGGTGGAGAAGTATGGCGGATCGGCGTAGAAGAAGGCATCGGGACGGTCATAGTGCTTGATAAGCGTTTCGAAGTCCTGATTTTCCACGATGACGTTCGCCATTCGGGTTTGCAACTCTGCAATCAATCCGAAGAGTTTTCGGATGTCAAATGGCTGCGAGGCATAGGATTTTCCGCTGCTGGAGTAGCTGAATCGCAGGAGCTTGAGGAACATGGCGGCACGTCGGACATCGTAATCTTCGGTTATCCTTGTGCGTATCTCCATCAGCTCCTTTGCTTCGGGCGGTGGGAACAGTATCTCCGTCAGCTTCAGTTCTTCCGAGAGGTACAGATCGTCAAAGACCTCGTTCTCGAAAAACCTGCGGATGGCTATAAAGTCCTCACGGGAGTTTAAGTGGCAGAAGCCCAGCTCTCGGATGGTCGCCATCGTTCGCTCCTTCATACAGTGAAACAGGTTCGCAAGGTTGCGGTCAAAGTCGTTGTACACCTCGAAGGAGGACACGGTGGGGTTTCCGAGAAGTACGCTGCCGGAGCCGCCGAACACGTCAATAAATCTTCCGTAGTTCAGCGGAAACAGCGCGTAGAGAATGTGAAGGATGGATGTTTTATTGCCCACCCTCGATACAGGGGTTTTAATGGGGATCACCTCACTTTCGTGACGGTTCAATCGCCCCATAAACGAAAAAAAAGACGGTACCAATCGTCACGGGGCAATTGATACCGTCTTAATACTTATTGGTCAAGATAGGTCTTGTCTTTGCGTTCGAGCTGTGCCTTCAGCTTGCGGATTTCCTGTTCGTAGTATCCGGTGCGGTTGATCAGAAAACAGCAATGGATGCCGATTCCGAGACACCCGCCGAGCAGAAGTCCGACAATAAGCCATACAAGTTCGTTCATTTACATTCCTCCCATATTGATTGTTTCGGTTTCGTCTTGTGTGTCCATGTCCATATTGTCCTCGCACCAGGACATGGTTGCGGTAATGCCGGTGACGGCAGAGTCCATGCTGTGCAGAAGGGATGCTTTCAGTCGGGACAGTTCCATCTGCGCGGGGAACGGTATGCCGTCCAATTTGTTTAGGCTGTCAAACACCGACCTGATCTTGGCCGTCAGCTCTACGCTGTCATCCAGGATTTCGGCAAGGTCGATGCTCGGCTGCTCGGTGCTTTGACTGCCACGGGTGAAGAATACGCCACGGTCGCTTTGATCGGTGCGGATTTCATAGATACCGTGAGAGGTGCGCTTGAGCATTCCGTCATCCTTCATGACCTGATCCCGCAAGAACATTTCAAAGTCCTTTCGGGATATCTCAGCCGAGCCGCCCTCATTGAGATACGCCTCATAGATGGCTCCGGCTCGGTAGGTGGTATCCTCTTGCATATACCCTTCAAGGAACCGGCGCAAGGTCTGCCATTTGGATTCGGTTTTCTGTGTCATTGACAAATTCCCATCCCTTCGCTTTCTTCCTCCGGCGGGATATATCCGATGTCATAAGCATCTTCGCCGAGATCCTTGAGAATGGCGTTGAATTCGTCCACGTCCTCGCATCTACGGATGCCGAAGTCGGCAACGCCTTGCTCAAACTCGGACAGATCCGCGCCTTCGTCAGCAAGGTCATAGCGGAGCATCAGCCACGCCACACCCTTCGTCCAACAGACACAGAGGCAGGTGGGATAACCGCCTGTTTGGTCACATTGAAAGTCGCCGGTGGTATCAGTAAGGTCGCCGGAGCCTACGGTCTGCTCCAATTTTTTGCTGAATTCATCGTAGTTCATTGGCGCATACCAAACCCTTCGTCTATATCTTCGTCGCAGTCCTCGTCGGGGATGTCACCCTCGAAGCCGCCGAAGTGTTGAGACATATACTCATTAAACCACGTACCGCCGAAGGTTTCGTGAGAGGCGATTCGCCAGATGGACAGCTTTCCAATGTTCAATTTTGCACCCTCAAAGGGATAGAGGATGCAGGTGGTATCACCGTTTTCGAAGGCCACACAGTTGGTGAACTTACTTCCGTCCAACAGGATATTTTCCTTTGTCATGAGATCGTTGAAGCCGTCCACCCATTCTTGCAGATCCCCGCCGCAACCTTGAAGCACAATGCCTTGACTGTTTTTCATACGGCGGAGTTCGTCAATACTTACCGTTCTTATGCTCATTGTGAGATACCTCCCATCTGTATGGTTTGGGTTTCATCCTCGTCCTCATCCAAGTCCTCATCATCGGACTGCGTAAAGTCAGTTTCCATGAACTCGGTGGGAGTCAGCTCGTATCCGAGGAAGTTGGGCGAAGTGTCATCGTCAAAGGCGATATATCCTTCGCTGCCGAAGGACAGAGGTGCTTTGACGAGGATGGTGCCGCTGTGGTCGCTCCTGGCATACGGCTCCACGGTGGCGAAGGTGATGCCTTCGCCGGATCGCAGATCGTATCGGTATAACCCCTCCGGCAGTTCCTGTTCGGTGACTCTGCCGTTGGTAAACAGCGCCGTTTGCCCAAGCACCTCCACCACCTCTAATTTCTCATCAGTGAGGGCTTGGGTGGTCAGCTCCTTTGCTTGTACCTCGTCATACGGGACAAGGTCATGCAAGGTGCCGCCCCTTGCGGAGATCACGCCGTAATCGGTGTTGGTAGCTCCCAGCCGTTCGAGGAGTCTTGCTCCTTCATCCTTTGCGAACAGACCGCCCAACCACTTATGGTCGAAGCCGATGCCGAGATGGTATTCGAGATAGCTCTTGAAAAAGTCGCTGTCGCTGTCCACGTAGGCGCTCAGCTCGTACTTATTGAGGTTGGCAATAACGTCGCCGATATCGTCAAGATCAGCGGGATGCTCGGCGGAGAGCACCGCCTTGAACTTCATCTGTTCCTGTGGGGAGAGATACGGGAGCTTCTCGGCAAGACCGTTCAGCTTATCGAAGAGCCGCATATCGCAGAACTGATCGGCAGTGATCTGAGGCACGGAGGACTCGAAGTCCAAGTACACGCATTCTTCGATACTGCCAACACCCAGTTCACGGGCAATACGGTCGGCCGCTTGCCTTGCCATCGGGAGGGTGATCCATACCGCTTTGTCCTCGACCTCGGATACATCCTCAGTGGGAGGCGGTGCAATCTGTAAGCGGAAGGCGTACCAATCTTCCACCTCGGTGTCGGGGAGCTGCTTTCCGTCGTAGATTTCGGGTGGCTTATAGTCGCCTGCGAATATGGCGTAACCGTCTGTCAGATCGCAGTTAAGCGAAGTCCGATAAAGCGCACCGATCTTGGCTTTGTCAAGCAGGTACAGAGACGATTCGGGGATGTTATTCACGTCGTCATGCAGTTCGTTTTCGATAATGAACTGTCCGAGCTGCTCGTCGGTGCGGATATTGGATGCCACCATGATCTCGTCGTATCCGTAGGTGCAGTTGATCAGATCCTTCATGCTGAGAAGGTCATCCGCAGGACTGCCAAGCACCTTTGGTGCAACGGTACGGAAGATAGCGAGTTCGCTGTCATCCATCTGTGCGATGCGGTTAGCAAAGAAGTTCAGCTCGTCGATGGTCGGCGAGTCCAGTCTGTAATACAACAGCTCCGGCCATGCACCGCAGTCGAGGATGCCAATACTTCGGAAGCTTTCCTCACGACCGATCATTCTCGCTCGTTGGATGGCATCCCTGATCTCATGTTCCTCGGCAGGCAGATCCAACATGGCGTAAAAATAGCCGTCGCCGAGTGGATTCTCATGCGACAGCTCTATGGTTAGTGTTTTTTCCTTTACCACGTTTCACACCGTCCTTTCGTTAGGTGATAGATTTCATCGAGCTGCAAGAGTTTGCGCCCGATAGCAGAAATGACAGGAACGCTCACCGCATTGCCTGCCATCTTGTATAGGTGACCGTCCTTGAGTCCGGTCGCCTGTGCTTTATAGAATTGTTCATCTGTGAAGCCCTGGAGCCGCCAGCATTCAATGGGCATCAGCTTGCGGATACGGCCTCTGTGCCATACGCCGTGTCTGTCCTGTGCTGTAAGCGTGAACATGGCTTCGTTCGGTTCTTTCACACGTCGCCCTTGCTGACGTACCGTTTCTCGGTCGGGAGTGAGTACGGCTCTCGGCTCGTCCTCGTCATCCACCACGATGACACCGGAGTGTTCACCTCGGTGGTTGCTGATGCCGGAATCCTGTCTTGCGGTGATGCATCTTGCATGATCGGTAATGACAGGATCGGGATTCATATCTATGAAGTACAGTCCTGTTTTACCGCCCCATCCACCGGAGCCGGCGCATTGAGTGCAGGCACTTCCGCTTGGATCGTAGACACGCTGACCTTGCGGTCCGGGGATGAGTTGCTTGAGATCTTCCGCATTGCCGCAGTTGAGAGGAAATAGCTCTCCGGTACATTGGTTTCCAAGATATCCGACAATATACAGGCGGCGCCGCTGCTGGGGGACTCCGAAAAACGCGCTGTTATGCACACACCATTCGATATCATACCCCAATTCAACAAGCGTGGAGAAGATGGTAAACAGCGTCCTGCCTCCGTCATGCGATAGCAGTCCGGGAACGTTTTCCAAGAGAAGAAGTGGAGGCCGTTTCGCTTCAGCGATTCGGGCAACCTCGAAGAAGAGAGTTCCTCTTGTATCGTCCCTGAATCCGAGCCTTTTGCCAGCCACGCTGAAGCTTTGGCATGGAAAGCCCGCACAGATGAGGTCAATGTCCGGCAGGTCGTTTGTATCAATTTTTGTAGCGTCCTCAAAGTAGATTTCTCCTTTCGGTTGGTAGATTGCGTTGTAGGCTTGGTTTGCCTTTTTATCGATCTCGCAATGACCGATGCATTCAAAGCCGCCCACCGCTTCGAGTCCGCTGCGAAAACCACCGATACCTGCGAACATATCAAAAAATCGGATCGCCATAGGGCATCCGACCGTTCCTATTTAATTGTTATTTCACCTCGATTCTGCGGTAACTTACATACCGCCCATACTCATGCCGAAGCCTTCGGATTCGTCCTCCGTTTCATCCTCGTCGGTGCCGTCACCGCCTGTGCCGTCTACGGCTTCGGGATCGTCGCTTATGCCTTCCTCGGTATCGACACCTCCGGTCTGCTGATCCTCGGTCACACCGTTTCGCTGTGCCTGTTCACGGTCCAGCTCGGCTTCGATCAGTCCGAGGACGAACTGCTTCTGACTCATGTTGTTGCGCTGCAGGTAGCCCTTGATCCTCTGAAACAGTTCCTCCGGTACCTGAAACGCCATCGTGCGCATATTACCCATGTTCTTTTCCTCCTTGTTTTGGTACTTGGGGTGTAATTCGTTGTCGACGGCAAGGGTGATAAACTCTGCCATCGTCATTCCGTGCTGCTCGATATACTCTCTGACCTCTGCGTGAAGGTCAGCATCGATCTTAACGGTAATGCCTTTCTTTTCGTCAGCCAATGTCATCGTTCCTTTCCATATAGTTTTGAATGATCTCGGCGAGAAGTTCCTCTACCGAGATACTGCGGTCAGCCGCTTCTGCAAGAAGGGCATCCGCTTGGGGTTGTGGGATATAGATTTCGTATTCCAATGGGCAGTCCTCCTACATACTCATAACGGGAGCTTCGCCCTCGTCCTGACCTTCGTCCTCGGTGGGATTCTCTTGCTGTGCCTGTTCCTCCGCAAGCTCGGCGGCGGTCAGTGTGCGGAAGGAGTCCGCATCGCTGCAAAGACTGAGGGTTCTTCCGTTATCCCATTTCATGTGGATATTACCGCCGTCATCGACGTGATCCACCGTTCCTCTCGTACCGGGCGGTACGGGATGGTGGGGATCGTCCATACCGAGGAGCAAGATGCGAGTGCCGGGCGGATACTTCGCTCGGTTCTCCTTTGCCATGCGGTTCCAATCATCATAAATTGACATACTATTTCATCTCCATTCCGTTGGTTTCGGGGATATCTTCTTCAAAATCCGGCGTACCGTCGAGTTCCTTCTGCATCGGTATTAATACCTTTAGCAGTTCCTCTCGGTAATCCATATCTGCTATGCGGTCGATATAGATGCCGAACGTATTGAGGAAGGGGGTGTTGTCATCGTAGGTGATGGTAACGTCGCCGTGCAGTCCGTTTTCGCAAATAAATTTTGCTACATCTTCAATGCTGTGAAGCTCCTTGCTACCGTTCACCGAATGACCGATTAAATTTGGATGGTTTTCTTTGTCGTACATTGTTGCACCTTCCATTCCGAATAGTTCTTTCGGTGACCACGGGATGGTGAAATCGCTGTGTCCGGCATCGGTGCAGTGGTCGTAGAAGAAGTCTTCGGTTTGCGCCACCCTTATGGTGAAGTATGCAACTTCTTCGGGGGTAGCCGTAAACACTTCGCCTTCTCCGTAGAGACACGCTGCTACATGGACTTTGATATCCTGTTCCGTGTCCACCTCATTCATAAAACTCTCAAATGCAGTCCAGCCTTCGAGATCAGCATAGCTTTTCGGAACACCTGCAACGAGGAATTCCGCTTGGTCGCTGTCCGAGGTTATGGTTACTGCGGAAAATAACACAGCCATATATCACATCCCTCCAATCTTCGGTTCATTTTGCTGTGCAATATATTCATCCAGCTCGTCACGGGTGGATACGAAGTAGTCGTTACCGCCGTGCCAGAGCGAGATTGACAGTTTGCCGTCCTCGCTGTCGATGGGGTGATCTTCGAGGCTTTCAAAGGCTCCGT
>JAZNSH010000021.1:0-2424 GCA_045591115.1 Clostridia bacterium | reverse complement strand
CTTTTTGGGGATAAGGAGTCGCAGTGGAGCCAAAAAAGCATTCCGTCATTTTTACGGAATGCGTAAAGCGGAACTTGCGATGACGCGGCTTGCAAGGGTTTCTCGAACTCTGGCAGCCTGCTGACTTTGTCAGCAGACTGAGGGATTGCCTTAATGGGGCAATCCCTGATTTTTTTAGATATTCATATTATTTTAGTTTATTAAGCTTGGCGGTAGTTGCAATAACGATAAGCTGCATTCCTTTTTCAAGGGGAAGTGAAGGATCAACGGTTGTGCTGATCTCATCTCCGTTTTTTACTGCAACCACGTTAATGGAATATTTTTTGCGCAAGCTAAGTTCAATCAGCGTTTTACCGACCCAGTCATCCTTTACGTCAATTTCCACCATAGACACTTCATCGGAAAGCTCTATCATTTCCGAAAAGCCTGATGAAAGCAGATTTTTGGCAAGTCTCGTTCCCGACTCTTTTTCAGGGAAAATTACCTTGTCGGCACCTACGCGGCTAAAAATTTTCTGGTGCATTTCGTTGCCGCATTTAACGATAACGGTGGGAACACCTGCTTCCTTGCAGAGCGTTATCGCCATAACGCTTGCCTCAAGATTGCTTGCCATTGCAACAATAACAACGTCGATATTGGATATACCAAGTCTTTTCATTGCCTCCGGTTCAGTAATATCGGCACATTTACAGAGGGGGAGGGTTTCAATTGCATTGTTGACGTTGTTTTGATCCATATCAACAGCCAGAACTTCTGCACCGTTATTTACAAGTTCTTCTGCAACGGCCTTTCCGTATCTGCCAAGACCTAATACGGCATATGTTTTATTGATGCTCATAAAATTTTCCTTCCTATCCCACGCTGATTTCTTCAGTGGGATTTTTTACAATATTCTGATTATCTTTACTTCCTTTAAATGCGAGGGCAAGAGATATTGGACCTACTCTGCCAAGATACATTGTTATGATAATTATAAGTTTACCGATATTGTTGAGAGTTGCCGTAAGATTTCTTGTAAGGCCTACGGTTGCGGTGGCGCTGACGGTTTCATAAACAACGTCAAGGGCATTTGCATCTGTTACTGCTGAGAGCAATATCGTTGAAATAAACATAATTATAAAGGACATACAAGTAACGGCAACTGCCTTGCTGACTGCCTGTTTTGTGAGCCGTCTGCCAAATATCTCCGAATCCTCTTTATTGCGAACCGAGGAAATGGCAGCCACAATAATAACAGCAAAGGTCACTGTTTTTATACCTCCGGCTGTGCCGACGGGAGAACCACCGATAAACATCAAAAGCAAGCATAGAATAGCACTTGCATTTGTGAGGTTTTCCTGGGGAATTGTCGCAAAGCCTGCGGTTCTCGTTGTGACTGACTGAAATAAGGATACTTCCATTTTTTGAGGCAAGGTATAGTTTCCGATTGTTTGCGGATTGTTATATTCAAAGGCGAAAATGAATATTGCGCCAACAAAAATCAAAATTAAGGTTGCTGTAATAGCAATTTTACTGTGCAGAGTAAGATCTCTGAAAAATCGAACTTTCTTCGTTCGTGATTTTTTTATCACTCTGAGCACATCCCACCAAACGATATATCCGATTCCGCCCAAGATGATTAGGGCGCACGTAACAATGTTGACAATGGGATTGAGGGCATAATTGCAAAGGCTGTTTTCGGCAATGATATCAATGCCCGCATTACAAAATGCCGAAACTGAGGTAAAGACCGATATCCATATTCCTTTTGCACCAAATTGAGGTATAAAAACCGTCATATAAAGCAAAGCACCGATGGCTTCTATAATGAACGTTCCGGCTACGACCTTTTTCACAAAACGAACAAGCCCTGAAAGCGAATTCAAATTAAATGCATCCTGCAAGAGCAGTCTGTCACCTATACCCATTTTCTTGTGCAGAAGAATCATCAGTCCTGACATAATGGTGATAACACCAAGCCCGCCGATTTGAATCAGGATCAAAATCACAGCTTGCCCAAAAACACTCCAAGAGGAAACGGTAGGAGTTACTACCAAACCGGTAACACAAGTGGAGGTTGTTGCGGTGAAAAGTGCATCGATAAAAGGCGTTGCCTTACCGTCGGCGGAGCTTATGGGAAGGGATAGCAATACTGCGCCTATCAATATTACTATTAAAAAGCTCAGCAATATAATGTGTGTTGTAGATATCAGATGCCGTTGTTTTTTCATAAATCTATTATACATCCTAATTTTAATGTTACAAAACAAACCAACTATTTTCTATAGGAAGCAGGTTCCTTTTTTATAATGATTGTTGAACGTTGAAATAATAATTATTTCAACGAAAAACCGTTAAACCGGTTTTTGATCAATCAAATATCAACATATTTGATTGATATTCAACATCCTTGCAATGGAGGTTGGCAAATTTTTATTCAAAAAT
>JAZNSH010000020.1:0-60879 GCA_045591115.1 Clostridia bacterium | reverse complement strand
TTAAAATATTTTTTGCAACTTCGATATCTTTGCAATGATGTTGAATATCAATCAAATATAATCATATTTGATTGATTAAAAACCGTTGGAACGGTTTTTCGTTGAAATAATTGTTATTTCAACGTTCAACAATCATTATACTCTATTATAACATAACTGTTGCCCTAATTGCAATAGTAATCTTTTCAAGGATATTGAGAATTATTTATAATATATTGCACAAAATATAAAAAACCCCTGATTTCTCAGAGGTTTTTTGTTGATTTATTGAATTATGCCTTTGAAATGTAAAGGACCATATCTGAGGTTGCCTTAGCACCTGCCGCCCACTTGCCGTTTGAATCAGCGGTAAAGGTTCCTTCAGAAGTATATTCGCCCGTTATGGGGTTAAACCACTTATAATTGTAAGTTGCATTTGCAGTTAAGTTACCGAAAGTACCTGTTGCAGTGCCATTAGCTGAGTTAGCGTTTTTTGCAACGCTTGCATCGGTGAAGTTATAGAAATATGCTACTATTTCAGAACTATCTTTATTTGATGCAACAACTGCATAGGCATTTGCACTTCTTGTAAGGTACGTTTCATCCTCGAATCTTGGTATGAGATTCCACCAATCGCCAACGGTATCTTCAAAGAAGTTCTTCATAATAACCATCTGGTTGGAGCTGTTTGAATAGAGGGCATCTTCCCAAGTCATCGCCTGCTTTTCTTCAGGAGTAACAACATCTAAATAGCTTGATGATGTTCCATAATAGCTTGATACAGTCTCATCATAAGTGCTCTTATAGCACCAGGTATCCTGACCGCCCCAGCCGTGGCCGTACATACCGCTTAAAAGCGTTCCCCAAGCCTGAGCACGAACACCGTAATCCTTTGTTGAAAGCATCCAATACCTGCCTTCATAGTTGATTGCTACCTTTTCGCTATTCCAGAAGTTTTCTGCGATCTTGGCAATTTTTTCAGTTTCCTGACCGTTGAAAAGTGATTTCCACTGTGCGGCATACCAGTTATGTGCCGAAACGTCACTAAATGCCGAGCTTGTCATAGGATCACCGCTATCAGCAACGGTATTGTTTGCACTAAAGCCTGAATGTTCCATATGTGCAGACAATGGATGCTTATAAGGATCCCAAGCGCCAACGTACTCTGCAACGTACTTAAAGGGGTTATTAACGTAAGCCCACTTAGCGTGACCCTGACTGCCTGAATTCTGCCAGAAGAAGTCGTTATCGATCTCCTGAGCCATCGTCCACATTACGGGGTATGCTGAATATCTTGCAACCCAGTAACGGCTCAATCTATTAAGTGCTTCCTTGGTTTCATCTGCAAGATCATAAATGGGATGCTCATATGTTCCCGTTTCTTCGTTAAGGTCTTTGGTGTGAGTTAAGGTGCCAACAACAGTATCGGAATAACCGCCGAAGTTATTTACAAAGGTAGTCATATCCGTTGGGAAGAAGAACTGTGCATTGGCGTGAGTAAGACCTGCTTCCGCAATAGCCTTGAATTTTTCATCGAACTCACGGAAGCCTGAAATATCTGTAACGGAAATACCGTTGGTAAGATCAAACTTAGCACTTAAAGGCTCACTCTGATATACAGTATATCCTTGTTCTGCTCTCTTTTGGGCAATAGTTTCAACCATTTCAACGCTTTCACCGCCCAATGACCAGTGAGTATCACCTAAATAGAAGAAGGGTGTGCCGTCAGCATAGGTGAAGTACTTTTTACCTTTTTCAATGGTTACAAAGCCGTGCTTATAAACATCAAGATCACCTGAATATTTGGTGCAAGTAAGTGTGTTTGAAATATTATGAAGACCTACGTTTTCCGTATCGGAGCAAACTGTGGTGTAAGTCCAAGTGCCTTCCGTTGGGCAAACAAAACGAACCTTCCAGATCTTGCCGCCATCCCAGAAGCCGGGGATTTTATAAGTTACTTCGCCGTTTGTCAACATAAGATCAACGTCAACTGTGTTATAAGCATCGCTGTACCAGGTGTCTGAAACAAGAACAAGTTCGTTTGCTACCCAAGTTTCAGCAGAATCAATTACGTTTACAATATCATCATAGTTTTTTTCGATTACCTTAAAATCATCAATATAGATTTCGGTAACGGTTTCATAAATATTATGTAAACAGAATCTCCATTTTCCGCCCTGACCGATATCACCCTGCTCAATACCTATTGTAAATGAAGCATCATACCAGATGCCGTCTTCACACAAGTCAACTCCGCCCAAGCCCTTAAGATAGTTTCCACCGCTTAAGGAAACAAAACTTGTTGCGCTTTCGGTACGCATAACGCCGTCAAAGGGAGCTTCTGCTTCAGGTGCGCCCGTAACCTTATATTTGAAGGAAATAGTATATTCTCCGCCATTTTTAATGAGCGGTGCAATATCATAGGTTACTGAATAGTATGAAGCCCCCGTTGTTGCGGGTTTTGTAAACTTAAGCACGTTGCCCTGATATTCGTCTTTAACGATTTCAGCAGAGGAAACCGAACCGATTTTTCCCCAAGAAGTATCTGTAAACACATTTGCGCCTTCAAAGGTGGAATCAATATTTGAAACAAGGTTTACTACAGGCTTTTCATCAAGAACGTCTTCATCGCCAAGATCGAAATCAGCATCCTGCTCAGTCATAGCCTTAATATACTTTTCGGCAGAATAGCCGTAATTATAAAGAGCATTTACGATTTCGCCTACTGTAGCATCGTTTTTCTTGCTCTGAATATATGCGTTTACGTTATATTCAACCTTTGAAATAACTTCTCCGCCTTTTTCGATGGTAAGAGTGTAAACATCATCAAACTCAGTTGCCTTGATGCCGTCAGTATAAAGAACGCGGGCTTCTCCGTCCTTTTTAAGCGTGCTAACGTCAACTGCTTTGCCGTTTAATTTTACTATTGCTTCATCGGTAACAATAAGCTTAAAGTAAATTTTGTTTACGTTTGCCATATTAAGACCTAAGGATTTTACCTTGTTAGAAGCATCCTTATTACCCGTAACGTTTTTTACACCTACGGGATTTGAAGCACCGGTCTTATAATCTTTTACCCATTGAGAAGCATCTGCAGGGTTTTCGGTATTATATTCTCTGTAATTCTGTGATGCGCTGCCATAAACAAGCACGTCAGCAAGCAAGGCTCTGAAGGAAGCAAACTGAGTGGAGTTCATATTAAGTGCGGCCGCATTTTTCTTTATCTGATTATCGCAATATGCTTTTACGCTGTAATCTTCCTTTGTTGCAAGCACGTTGCCATCAAGAATAAGCTCCGCCTTAACGGTTTCGGTCATACATTGAGGGTTAATGCCCGTGTATGAATATTTATACGCGCCCATCGTTTCATCATACACACCTGAAACGTTAAAAACTCTGCCGTTTGATGTGGTAAAGCGCATCTGAGCGTTTTCATTGCCAGATGCAACGGTAGCATAATAATCTATTGTAAGGGTTGAACCCAAATTGAGGGTTGCACCGACAATTTTATCTTCTGCTTCACCCTCTGCTGAAATGCTTACCATTGAAAAACATGGCAGAATAAGCATTAAAGCAAGAATTAAACTGATTATTTTTTTCATTCACATTCTCCTTATATATAATTACCTTTATTATATCAGTTTTAAAATGCTTTTGAAATTGCGTTTTCTACTAAATACATTGCATTTTTTAACATTTATAACATACTTTTTGAATTTTTTTACATACCAAGCTTATTGTACCATAGATTTTTAAATATTACAACATTATTTTTTTGTTTGTTTCTTCATTTTGTTAGAAATAAAAAACGGAAGTGTTTTAAAGACACTTCCGTTAACTGTTTACTTATAAATGTAGAGAACCATATCACCCGTTGTTTTATCAGGTGCGCTCCAAGTGCCGGTTGAAGATGAAGTAAACGTCATTTCTGCACTATATTCAGCAGTTCTTGGGTTAAACCACTTATATTTATAAGTTGTATTTTTCTGAAGATTGCTATAAGTTCCCGTAACAACAGCAGTTGCTTCCGTTGAGTTGGGAGTTTCTGCAAGTGTAGGATCGGAGAAGTTATAGTAATAAGTTACGATCTTTGAGCTATCTGAATTTGAAGCAATATAAGCTAATGCCCCTGAATCACGGGTAAGATAAGCAGTATCATCAAATCTGGGAATAAGATTCCACCAATCGCCCACCGTATCCTCAAAGAAGTTTTTCATATAGCCAAGCTGATATGAGCTTTCAAATTCAAGCGCATCGCGCCAAGTCATTTCTTGCTTTTCAGCAGAGGTTACCAAGTCAACACCGTCAGAAGTATTGTCAGCTTCACTATAAGTGCTTAAATAACACCAGGTATCCTGAGCACCGTAGCCGTGACCGAACATACCGCTTAAGTATGCGAACCAGCCTTGTGCGCGGGCACCGAAGTTCTTAGTCCAGAGGTAGCAATATTTACCTTCGTAGCATACAACGGGCTTACCCTGACCGTTATACCAATAATCCTCTGCCGCCGCAGTTGCCTGACCGTTCATATTGGCAAAATGAGGCTTCCACTGGTTAGCATACCAAGTGTGTGCTTCAAGATCGCGTAAAGCCGAACCCTTTGTGCCTCTTGAATAAAATTCATTATCATCGGATGCAACCGTTGAGCCGTGACCTTCCTGATGACCTGACAAGGGACTCTTATAGGGATCGTATTTATAGATATACTGAGCAACGTAGCGATAGGGATTGTTTACATAGCTCCAGTCGGAATGGCTTGTGCTTGACCAGTAATAATCGTTATCGATTTCCTGACCGAGAGTCCACATTACGGGGTAGGAAGAGTATCTTGCAACCCAATAACGGCTGATCTTTTCTAAATATGCCTTTGCTTCATCCGAAAGATCATAGAATTGAAAAGTAGTTCCGCCACTTGTGAGAGTTGTGGCATAGGGCTTTGTTTTATCGTAGCCACCAAAGTTAGCAATAAGCCTTGACATTTCGCTGGGGAAGAAGAACTGTGCGTTGGCGTGCACCATACCTGCATCTGCAATAACCTTGCACTTTTCATCAAAGTCCCTAAGACCTACAATATCCATAGGGTTAATGCCGTTATAGAAGCTGAAGGATGCACCGAGAGGCTCACTCTGCCATACGTTATAGCCTTGAGAAACGCGGTGTGCTGAAATTTCCTTAACCATATCCAAGGTCTCACCGCCTAAGGACCAGTGAGTGTCACCTAAATAGAAGAAGGGTGTTCCGTCATTATACACAAAGTGCTTTGTGTTGGGAAGTGTTTTTACAAAACCGTGCTTATAAATATCAAGATCTCCTGAATATTCTGTGCAGGTAAAGGTGTTGGTCTTGTTATGAAGTCCTGCATCGGTCGTATCGGTGCAAACGGTGGTGTAAGTCCAAGTGCCTGCCGTTGGGCAAATGAAGCGAACACGCCAAATGTTGTTGCCATCCCAGAAGCCGGGGATAGTGTAAGTAACAGTACCGTTTGTTAAGATAAGATCAACATCAACATCATTAAAGGGATCATCATATTCCTTATCAGAAACAAGAACAAGCTCGTTTGATACCCAGGTTTCAGCAGAGTTAACTTCGGTTTCATCTGCGTTAAAGTTGAATTTATTCTCTTTGATCATAAAATTATCAATATAAATATCGGTGATCATATCCTCCTGGAACTGGTGCATACCTAAATTCCAAGGCATTGTGTCGGTTTTCTCAAGATCGCTGTCTTCAACGGCGAAGTTTGCGGTATATGTTTCCCATTTACCGTTTACAGCGCTCTTTGATCCGCCAAGATCAACAAGACAGTTTGAGCCCGATAATTGAGCAAAGGAAGTTTCTCCGCTTGTGCGGATAACACCGTCAAAGGCTCTTGATTCCTCGATGGCACCTTCAACCTTATAATCAAAGGTAACCGTATAGATTCCGCCGTGCTTAATATATTTTGAAATATCAAGCATCGGTGAATAATACTTGTCAACTGCCGTTTCCGAAAGGGTACGAACATAATGGAGACACTTGCCGAAATCATCTTCAACAAGTTCTTTAGTAACCATAGAACCTATGAACGTCCATCCCGTATCTTGAAAGGTAGCGGCGGTCTCAAAGGTTGAAGCGTGTTCGGGAAGAATGTTCTCAATGCTTTCAAGTTCATCTTCTTCGCCAAGATCAAAATCTCCGCCCTCTGTTTGAGCCTTCATTGCCTGAATATATTTTTCGGCAGATGCACCGTAATTATAAAGTGCCTGCGTGATCTTATCAGCCAATCCCTTTGCATACATATTTTCAATATATGCGTTAACGTTGTATCTTACAGTTGAAATAACGTTTCCGTCCTTTTCGATGGTAAGGGTATAAACGTCATCAAATTCAGTTGCCTTAATATCATCGGTATAGAGAGTGTAAACACCGTTATCATTCTTTAAGGCTTTTTTATCAACAGTTACCCCGTCCAATTTAACAGTAACATCATCAGTAAGAATAAGCTTAAAATAGATCTTATTTACGTTTGACATATTAAGACCTAAGGATTTAACTTTATTGTTTGCATCCTTATTGCCTTCAATCTCTCTTACGCCAACAGGTTTTTGAAATGTAGTTGCAAAAATCTTAACCCATTCGCCTGTATTTGCAAGCATCGAAGTGTTATATTCCCTATATTCCTGAGAAGCACCGCCGTAAACAAGCATATCCGCAAGAAGCGTTCTGAAAGCACTTAACTGCTGATCGGTGTAATTAAGCTCAGATGCTTTTTTGGTGATCATAGTATCGCAATATGATTTTACGCTGTATTCTTCCTTTGTGGCAAGCACATTGCCATCCACAATAAGCTCAGCCTTAACGTTTTCAGTCATACACTGAGGGTTAATGCCGGTGTAAGGAAATTTGTACATCTTCATTGATGTATCATACACGCCTAAAACGTTAATAACTCTGCCGTTTGAGGTGGTGAAGCGCATTAAAGGCTCACCTGAAGATACGGTTGCATAATAATCAATGGTAAGGCTTGAACCGATATTAAGAGTTGCGCCTTTTATTTCGCCCGTAACCTCTTCTGCGGCGGAAACGCTTATACCTGAAAAGCAAGGCAGAATAAGCATTAAAGCCAGGATCACGCTAAAAACTTTTTTCATCATAGTCCCCCTATTTTAATATATTACATTATATTTTAACATACTTTATTAACTTTTGCAACAGAAATGTAAAAAAATTTAACCCCCTGCTTTTGCAAGGGGTTGGTTTCGAGAGTTTATTGTGCTTTGTAAAGGGTGCGAGAAAATTTGCAGTACAAGGCGTGGCGTTCAAGGTTGCCACAACACAGTTTCACACCAAAGTGTGAGAAAACTCGAAATTCAAGGCGCAAGTGTGTAAAGGCGAGGAAGTTTACATTGCGGTAAACGACCGAGACTTTATCACGCTTGCAACACAGAAAAACCCCTTGCTTTCGCAAGGGGTTGGTTTCGAGGAATTCTCGCGCTTTGGCTATGCGATGCGGATATACAATACCATATCACAAGTAGCCTTCGCAGGAACTGTCCATTGACCGCTGGCATTTGAGGTAAAGGTGCCACTGCCGGTAACCTTACCGGTTACGGGGTTAAACCACATATAGTTATAAGTGGTGTTTGCTAAAAGCTTCTTAACGGTACCGGTTGCAGTGCCGTAATTTGCGGAGTTTACTCTACCGCCGGTTGTAGTATCAACAAGGCTTGTATCTGAGAAGTTAGAGAAATAAATAACTATCTTCGTATTATTTGAGTTTGATGCAAGAGTTGCATATGCACCGGTTGCTTTCTGGAAATAATCGGTGTTATCATCAAAGCGAGGAATAAGATTATACCAATCAACAACGGTTTCAGTAAAGAACTTCTTCATATAGCCAAGCTGATATGAGCTTTCATATTCAAGCGCATCCTGCCAGGTTGCATTTTGCTTATCTTCAGGTGTGATAACGTCAACACCGTCGTCAGTTTTAGCACTTTCGCTATAAGAACTTAAGTAGCACCAAGTATCCTGAGCGCCGTAGCCGTGACCGAACATACCGTTAAGGAATGAGAGCCAGCCTTGTGCACGGGCACCGAAATGCTTTGTCCATAAGTAGCAATATCTGCCTTCGTAGTTTACAACGGGCTTGCCCTGACCGTTATTCCAGAAATCTCTTGCAATAGTTGCATTAGATCCGCCCTTAAGACTTGGTGACCACTGTGCGCCATACCAAGTATGAGCGGTAACATCACGGAAAGCTGAGGTTGAAGCAAGAGTACCGCCTGCTAAAGGAGCGGTTGCGGAAGCGGAGGCATATTCCTGATGGCCCGTAAGAGGACTCTTATATGGATCGTGCTTATTGATATATTCTGCAACGTATTTGTAGGGATTGTATACATAGCCCCATGTTTCGTGGTCTCCCTGCTCCCAATAGAAGTCGTTATCAACTTCCTGACCGAGAGTCCACATTACGGGATATGCAGAGTATCTTGCAACCCAATAACGGCAGATCCTTTCTAATTGAAGCTTTGCTTCATCGGAAGCATCGTAAACTGTTGCTTCACCAAGAGTAGGATGTGTAACGGTTGTACCGTTTTCCGAATAACCGCCGTGGTTTAAAATGAATCCGTTAATTGCAGATGGGAAGAAGTGTGATGCGTTAGCATGAACAAGGCCCTTTGATGCAATATACTCAAACTTTTCATCAAAGGCTCTTAAGCCCTTAATATCTGCGGCTGTAACACCGTTTTCAAAGTTGAAGCTTGCGCCTAAAGGCTCTGACTGCCAAACGGTGAAGCCCTGTTCTGCACGCTTATCGGCAACGGTATTTGTAACCTCGGTAGTTTCTGCACCAAGATTCCAATGGGTATCGCCTAAATAGAAGAAGGGTGTGCCATCGTTATACACAAAATACTTTGTGTTGGGCAGAGTTTTAACAAAACCGTGCTTATAAATATCAAGGTTACCTGAATAATTGGTACATTCAAAGGTATTTGTTACGTTGTGAAGACCTTTATTGTTTGTATCGGTACAAACTGAAGTATATGTCCAAGTGCCTGCTGTGGGGCAAGCAAAGCGTGCACGCCAGGTATTATCGCCATCCCAGAAAGCGGGAATGGTATAGGTAGTTGTGCCGTTTGTTAAGATAAGATCAACGTCAACTTCATAGAAAGCATCCTCATACCAGGTATCGGAAATGAGAACAACTTCGTTTTTAACCCAAGTTTCTGCCTTTGTTACTGCCTGAGGCTCATCCTTAAATGCTGCCTTTGTAACAGTAACGTCATCAATATAAATATCGGTTATGGCAGTGTCCATCATATGAAGGCTTAATTTCCAGGTTCCGCCCTTATCAAGATCAGCCGTTTTAACGTAGAAATAATCACTATAGGTATGCCAAACGTCATTCTCAACTGCGCCTACACCCTTAAGAGCAGCATAGAAAGGTGATTTTGTTCCGGTAAAAGAAGTCTGTGAATCGGTACGCACTGCACCTGAGAATGCAGAAACATCTCCCGTTGCGCCTTTTACCTTATACTTAAAGGAAATCTCATACGCGCCAAACTCAGTTATGTATGGCTTAAGATTTAACTGTGCGGTGTAATAGTTATACGTATTATTTTCGGGATATTTAACGTGAATGCCGTTGCCGGTATATCCGTTTTCATCAACAGTAACGGTAACAGTACCCATTGTTCCCCAGTTTTTAGGCAAAGAACTGCCTAAAGGTGCTTCGTTAAGATTGCTCTGAAGAGCAGGAATATAGTTATGCATAGCGGTAAGATCGTCTTCTTCGCCAAGATCGAAATCACCGCCTATAGAGCCTGCTTCCATTGCCTGAACATACTTTTCGGCAGATGCGCCGTAATTATAAAGTGCCTGAGTAATTTTATCGGCAGTGCCTGCATTATACTTTGAAGCAATATATGCATTTACGTTATATCTTACAGTTGAAATAACGCTTCCGCCTTTTTCGATGGTAAGAGTATAAACATCATCAAATTCAGTTGCCTTAATATCATCGGTATAAAGAACGTAAACGCCGTTATCATTCTTTAACTTGCTCTTATCAACTGCTTCACCGTTTAATTTAACAGTAACGTCATCGGTAAGAATAAGTTTAAAGTAGATCTTATTTACATTTGACATATTAAGACCTAAGGATTTAACTTTATTGTTTGCATCCTTATTGCCTTCAATCTCTCTTACGCCAACGGGTGTTTGGAATGTACTTATATAAGCACTGAGCCAGCTAACGTCATTTGCAAGCTTATCGGTATAATAGCCCTTATATTCCTGAGCGGCTGCACCGTAAGAAAGAAGGTTTGCAAGAAGTGTTCTGAATGCTTTTAACTGTGTGGTTGTATATTCTAAATCACTTGCATTCTTCTTTGCCAGATTATCGCAATAGGCTTTTACGCTGTATTCTTCCTTTGTGGCAAGCACGCTTCCATCCACAATAAGCTCAGCCTTAACGTTTTCAGTCATACACTGAGGGTTGATGCCGGTGTAAGGGAATTTGTACATTCCCATTGATGAATCGTATACGCCCGCAACGTTAATAACTCTGCCGTTTGAGGTGGTAAAGCGCATTGAAGGCTCCCCTGAAGATACGATTGCATAATAATCAATGGTAAGGCTCGATCCAATGTTAAGAGTTGCGCCATTGATGGCACCCGTAACCTCTTCTGCGGCGGAAACACTTATGCCTGAAAAGCAAGGCAGGATAAGCATTAAAGCCAAAATCACACTAAAAATTTTCTTCATATTTTCTCTCCTTATTTTAACCCTCAACCACATTTTCAAGGGTTGAAAGTATTTTTTCTGCTTCCTCATAGCCTCCGAAAAGTTCTATGAGCTTTTCCAACAAATCTCTTGCGCCTTCCTTGTTATAGGCGTCAAGCATCTTTTGTGCTTCCTGAATTTTCACCGCGCCCCATTCAGCTTTACATCTGTTTAATGCATCAAGTGCAAGAGGATAACGTTGGCTATCCATTTGCGAAACCTTTCTAAATGCCTTCACCGCATCTTCTATTTTCCCCTGATTATAAAGCTCAACGCCCTCAAGATAGGCTTTATCGGAAAAATCCTTCTGCCCCATCTGTTTTATACATTGGCCGTACTTGCTTTCGGCAAAGGAGAACTTTGAAACTCTTGAAAGTGCGGTTTTTGCTTCATCCTCGGTAAGCTCGTTCCCGTAATACCTTGCAACAAGCTCATCCATATGCTGAAGCACGTATGCCTGAATATCCTCCTTGAAAATTTCAAGGCCTCGATATCTTGTCCACGTTTCACTTGTGTATTCATCAGACGCGCACAATAAAAAGTATTCTTCAAGATGGTTAAAAAGAACCTTTTTATCGCTTTCCGTTTTTCCCGAGGAAATATATTCGGTGTACGCCGCCTGATAGTTGTTTTCTTTTAAAGCACCTTTCATTTGGCTATTTTCGTTTTCAACAAAGGGAAGCTTAACAATCTTGAACGTGAACAGAAGCGCACCGATCAAAAGAACAACGAAAATACCAAGCAAAACATACAATAGCTTTGATCTGCCCTTTTTCTTCACGGCGCACCTCCCTTTAAAATTTAAGCAGCGTGTTTTTGAGGCGCTGCTTATTTATTTTTTATCTCTTTCCTTTTTTAATAAGTAAGCTATTGATCTTTGTCGAAGGATCAAGAAGCTCGCTTATTGAAGCATCGTGGTTAAGAGTATCAATAATGTATGAAATATATTTTGAAAGATCAACGCTTGCATACCATTCTCTTGCCTTTAATTCAGGCGTTGTGCAGATAGCGTTTGTTGTAAATACCTTGCGGATAAGACCCTTTTCATAAGCCTCATCAAAATGCTCAAGACCCTCGCAGAAAAGACCGAAGGTGGTGCAAACGTAAATATCCTTTGCATTTAATTCCTTTAACTTATATGCAAGGTCAAGAACGCTGTCACCTGAGGAGATCATATCGTCAACAATAATAAGATCCTTGCCTGCAACATCAGCACCTAAATATTCGTGAGCAACGATGGGGTTTCTGCCGTTAATAACAACAGAATAGTCACGGCGCTTATAGAACATACCAAGATCAACGCCTAAAACGCTGGAGAAATAAATACCTCTGCCCATTGCGCCTTCATCAGGTGAGATGATCATAAGATGTTCTTTATCAAGCTGAATATCGGGAACTGCGTTTACAAGAGTTTTGATCATCTGATAAGTGGGCATAACGTTTTCAAAGCCGTGAACGGGAATAGCGTTCTGAACTCTGGGATCGTGTGCATCAAAGGTGATGATGTTATCAACGCCCATTCCAACAAGCTCCTGAAGACAGGTTGCAGAGTCAAGTGATTCTCTGCCTGAACGCTTATGCTGACGGCCTTCGTAAAGCATAGGCATAATTACCGTGATTCTTCTTGCCTTACCGCCGATGGCAGCAATAATTCTTTTAAGATCGGCATAATGATCGTCAGGACTCATAGGCACCTGCTGACCGTACATCTTATATGTAAGAAGATGATTAAAAACGTCGCAAACGATATAGATGTCAAGACCGCGCACCGACTGACGGATAACACCCTTTGCTTCACCGCTGCCAAATCTGGGGCAGGAAACCTCGATCATATAGGTATCACGCTCGTATGCAACGAAAGTAGCTTCGTTCTTAAATTCACTTTCTCTTTCCTTACGCCATTTGGTAAGATAGAAATCGATTTTCTTACCGATCTCCTCGCAACCGGGCATAGCGATAATGCCTAAAGGCGCAAAGGGAAGTGAAGTGAGATTTTCCAAATAATCAGCCATAAAAAGATCCTCCTGAAGTAGAAAACATATATTCAACATTATTGTACTAAAAAATTCACATTTTGTAAACTATATAAAGTAATATTTTTCGGAAATTTGTAAAAAAATTTTTCCTTTTAAAAATGCAAATTATCTTGAACAACAGATTTTTATATGTTATAATACTACAAGTATTTTTAAGGAGAGCTTATTGTAATGTGCAAAAAAGAAATTTCAATAATCCCACACACTAAAAAAATCATTTCCCCATTCCAAGATAAGATAATGGGTGTTAATTTTGAAATAACAAGAAAAGGCTTTTTTGGCGGACTCAGCGCACAGATGCTCAACAACCGCAAGCTTTATTCAGGCGAAAACACTGTTGATGGCTGGGAAACAAAAAATTTTATAAGAGTGAACCGTCCTGAGAACAGCCTTTGCTCAAGCAATTACGTGATTCTAAAAAAAGACGGCAGTATGTGCCAGACTTCGGAGGTCATTAGCCTAAAAAGCGGTGAAGAATATGAAGCAAAAATATGGGTAAAGGCTCTTTCTGAAAGAGTGAATATTACCTTTGGTGTGGAAAATATCAAAAATACCTTTACGGTAGAAGCCGATGAAGCACAATATTGCCCCTTATCCTTTGTTTTTAAGGGCGAGGATATCCATTGCGGAACGTTTTTTATAGAGGCAAGCGATAGCATTGCAGTTTTTCAGGCTTCCCTTATGCCCGTAAAGAATTTTTACGGAATGCGCCTTGACGTTATAGAAAAATTAAAAGAAATATCGCCCACATCCATCCGATTCCCCGGCGGTTGCGCAGCAGATCATTTTGATTGGAAGGAAAGCCTTAAAGCGCCTGAATTGAGAAAGCCTGCTGACGGCATAAGCAAAGCATCGTTCCTCTTCCGCGATACCTTTAATCAGGACACTCTCGATATCGGAATCAACGAATTTATGATGCTCTGTAAAGAGCTTAACGCTGAGCCTGAATACACCATAAGTCTTGTTCTCTCCAATGGTGAGGATGCAAAAAATATAGTTGAATATTTTAACGGTGATGCTTCCACAAAATACGGTGCAATCCGTCAATCACTTGGCTTTGATGCCTTCAACGTGCATTTGTGGTACGTTGGCAACGAGGTCTTTTACTTTGGCGGAAAATTCCGCGATGATACGCTTTTGGCGGCACAGCGCACTGAAGAGCTGATCAAAGCAATAAAAGAAAAAGACGATCAGGCAAAAGTAGTTATAGGCGTACATTGGCGCCCATTATGCCAAAAGTGGTCCATTGATTTCATAAAGGCTCTTAAATGCCATTACGATTACGTTTCTTTCCACGATTACACGGGCGATCTTACCGATGAAACAATGGGCAACAAAGGCAAGCAGACAAAAGAAATGCTTGAAGATAACTTTCTTGATGGAACAAGCTTCGGTCTTGAATTTTACCGCACCGAGCTGTTTAACGGAAATCTTGAAAAGGTTCGCATCTGCGTTGATGAATGGAATTATTCCTGGGGGCAGAAAACCACATCTGCATTATTCTTTTCCAATGCCATTCAGCTTCACTTCCTTGCAAAGAGCAATATGAAATATCATATTGACAGAGCCGCATTTTTTATGCCCGTAAATGAGGGGATGATATCTGTAAACGGCACAAAATGCAAAATGGAAGCAACAGGCGAAATGTTCAGGCTTTTTGCCAATCACAAGGGCGGAAATGTTATTGAATGTGAAAGGGATAATAACATCCTTGACGTTCTTTGCACAGATCACGGTGATTACTTATTCTTCTCCGTTATAAACCGCAGAAGTGAAGATGCTTTAATAAAAATTGACGGCTTTACCGAGGCCGATGAAATAAAAATAACTGATTACGGCTTTGAATCAGGTGAATATGCGCTTTTAAAAACGAGCGTTCCCCTTATTCACGGACACAGTATGATGTTTTTTGCCGTTACTAAATAATTTTTAAGGAAATATTTTTATGAGAATGAAGAAAAAAAGAAATCTGGATTCTATGCTTTTAATGTATCCCGATATTCTTTCAATACTTGAAAAAAGCCACCCAAGCATTACGGAAAGCTTAAAGGAAAAGCGTTATCTTGATCTTGAAAAGATTTTAGGTAAAAGCGAGGTTGAGCTTGAGATCGGTTGCGGAAAAGGCGCATTTATCTGTGAGCTTGCAAAGCGCAATCCCGATAAGGCCTATATCGCAGTTGAAGTAAATAAAAACGTTATCGTTGAAGCCTGCAAGCTTGCACGGGAAATGAATATTAAAAACGTTCATTTCATAAACACAGCCGCAGAGATTCTGCCCTGCTTTTTAAAAGAAAATTCAGTTTCAAGAATCTATCTTAACTTTTCCTGCCCTTTCCCCAAGCACACCTATGCCAACCGCAGGCTCACATATAAGCGTTTTTTGGAAAGCTACCGTCTGTTCTTAAAGGAAGGCGGAGAAATTCATCAGAAAACCGATAATATGCACTTTTTTGAGTTTTCTCTTGAACAGTATTCCCTTGCGGGGTATAAGATCAAAAACGTTTGTCTTGATCTTCACAACTCCGATTTTGAGGGCAATATTGTTACTGAATATGAGGACCGTTTCACAAAATTAGGTATGCCAATTTACCGCGTTGAAGCCTATTAAAGGAGATTTTTTATGATAAATTTTGAAATTTATTTAGACGGCAAGGAAGCGCACAATCTGTTTTTAACGGAAAGAAAAATTTCCTGCGGAGAAAAGATGCAGTTTGTGCTGATGCTCAACGAAGATACGAAAATTGATACTCTCGATATCGTTTTCCTCCTTGACTTTACGGAAAATGCCCTCGTATTTAACAACGGCTTCTGCACAAACGATTTTGTTAACGTCATTAAGCTTGATAAAGAGCTTGTTTCAAGGGATATTTTAATGATAAAAGAAGATTCCAAATTCTTCTCTATCGCTATGACAAGTGCCGAAAACTATCTCACTCGCTTCATTTCAACCAAGGACAAGGTGATTCTTCGCCATTATTTTGATGGGCTTACCTATAAAAGAGGCACTTATCCCTTAGAAGAGTTTGTTGTTTCAGATGAATTGTCAGGCGGTGAATTTTTCTCACTTTACTGCGATTTTTTAAAAGAAAAGTTTAATATCAAGCTTCCCCAAATGCCCGATGCAGGCTGGTCAAGCTGGTCTTGTATGTACGGCACGGTTACCGAGGATGACGTTTTAAAGCAAGCCGAAAACACAAAGAAAATTTCCGAAAAAGCCGATATGATTCAGATCGATGACGGCTGGCAGAACGGCGGAACCTTCTGCGGTGATTGGACAAGCAATAAGGAAACCTTCGCTACGGGTGTTGACAAGTTATCCAAAAAATTTAAGGAAAATGATCAGCGCTTAGGCTTATGGTTTGCCCCCGCCGTTTTTGCAAACACGGGAACTCTCTATAAAGAGCATCCCGAATATAATATTTTCTATGAAAATGGCGAAACTGTTCGTGCCTTTGGCGGAAATCAGGCACTTTGTGCCGATAATGACGGCTCAGTTTTCCCCCTTGATCTTGAAAACGAAAAGGCATTAAAGCATATTGAAGATTCCTTCAAAAATGCCGTTGAAAACTATGATTGCCACTATTTTAAGATAGACTTTCTTGTTCGCTCACTTATCCGCGCAGTAAACGGGCAGAATCTTACAAACGTTACTTATAATTCTGTTCCAAGCGTTAAAGCATATAAAAATGCAATGCGCCTTATAAGAAAAACCGTTGGCGATAGCTTTATGATGGCTTGCGGTGCGCCAATCACCGAATCTGTCGGTGTTTTCGATGCTATCCGCACTTCCCCCGATATCACTTGGGTTTGGTCAACACCGCCACGCCCCTACACCTATTGGGAAATTGTTCGCAATAACATTCAAAACGTATTTCTAAGAAGCTATTATCACGGCAAAGTTTTCCTTGCCGATGCCGATGCACTTGTTGTTCGCAGTAAGTTAGGCAGAAAGGACGATAATTTCACCCCCACCTTAGAAGAAGCTCGGACTTGGGCAACCACCGTTGCACTTTCCGGCGGTGCAGTTTTAATTAACGAGGAAATTGAAGCTCTTGAAGAAGAGCGCATTGAGCTTATCAAACAAGTTATCTCCCCCATCGGCATTGCCGCAACGCCTGACGATTTCTTTGAATTTCCTTACGTTACTAAAGTTACCTTAAATGCTGACAATAAACAGATCAAAGCAGTTTATAATTGGAACGAAACCGAAAAAGAGGATTTCATCAAAAACGATAAAACTGTTCTCGCCTTTGATTGTTGGTCTAAAGAGTTTTTAGGTGAGTTTTCTGAAAATATCTCCCTTAAAATCCCCCCACACGGCGTCCGTGCAATTCTTTTAATTGAAAAACCCCAAACCGATTGCGTTCTCTGTTATACTGACGATTTCTATATGGGCTTAACAAAAGATTTATGCGAAAAAGAAGGCGCATATGTATTTAAGCAAGGCGAAGTTAAGAGAATATTTTAACATCAAACAAAGGACAATAATATAATTATCTAAACTTTTTTGGGAGTTAGTGAAAACAATGATCAATATACCAAAAGCCTTAGAGGATAGAATAAAATATTATGAAAGCAAATTGCAAGGAAACAAAAAGCTTTGCAAATTATATCGGAATTGTTGTTTAAGCACCATCGAAACGGCTCTTGAAGAGTGTGATGACGGCACCTTTTTTGTGCTTACGGGAGATATTCCCGCAATGTGGTTGCGTGATTCCGCTGCGCAGATAACACACTATTTACCCCTTGCCAATGATCAGGAAATGGCAAAAATAATTGAGGGCGTTATAAGGCGACAACTGATGTACGTTGAAATTGATCCTTACGCCAATGCCTTTAATAAAGAGCCCAATTCACAAGGTCATATAACCGACCGCCCAAAGCAAGGGCCTTGGGTTTTCGAAAGAAAATATGAGATAGATTCCCTTTGTTATCCTATCAGGCTTTTATATCTTTATTGGAAAGCAAGCAATAAAGATAGTTTAATTAAGGAAAAGCTGGAAAATATCGCAAAAATCATTATCAATCTTTGGAGAACAGAGCAACATCATTTTGAAAAATCGCCTTATCTTTTCATTCGAACGGACTATTATCATCCGTGGGAAACTATTCATAACGGTGGCAAAGGCAACCCCGTTTCATATACCGGGATGACTTGGTCAGGCTTCCGCCCCAGCGACGACGGTTGTGAATACGGATACTTAACCGCATCAGAAATGTTCGCCGTTGTAGTGCTTGGATATATGAGCGAAATGCTTAAAACAGTTTGCAAAAATTCTGAGCTTGCCAACCAGTGTGAAGCCCTGCGTGATGAAATAAATTGCGGAATAAATAAATACTGCATCGTAAATCACGAAAAATACGGTGAAATCTACGCTTGCGAAACTGACGGCAACGGCAATTACTGTATGATAGACGATGCTAACATTCCAAGTTTATTATCCATTCCATATATCGGCTATGATGATAAGAACAGCAAAATATATAAAAACACAAGAAAATTCTTGTTAAGCCAAGATAATCCTTTCTATTTTGAAGGAAAATTTGCTAAGGGAATCGGCTCACGGCACACCCCCAAAGGCTATATTTGGCATATGGCACTTATAATGCAGGCTTTAACATCTGAAAACAGCGAAGAGATCAAAGAACTGATTGATATGATAGTAAACACCGATGCCGGCACAGGCTATTTGCACGAAGGCTTTAATGCCGATGACCCCAATAAATACACAAGAGAGTGGTTCACTTGGCCCAACTCATTATTTGCCGAATTGGTGGAAAAATGTGTTGATGAAGGTATCATTTAATAACAAAAAGATAAGACGCACTAAAATAGTGCGTCTTTTCTTGCTTAATAATAAAGCTCTCTTATCACTTTCTCACATTGTTCTGCATCGTAACCGCATTTTATCTTGGGGTTATATAAAAGGTCAAGCAATAATTCGTCAATTTCCGTCAGGCTTTGAGGCGTTGAATAGCCTTGATAAATAAGACTGTCCTGGCGAAGATTGGTGTCCTGAACGGGGCCAAGGCCGTTATAAATTTCCTCAAGAATAACGGAGTTGCGAACCTCCTGCTCAAGATCGGTGCGAATACAGATAGTTTCATCATAGATGGCATTATCCTCATACCAATAGGTCACTGCACCGTCAAGACCCCAAAAGTTATCACCCATTATGGAAATAAGCTCATTTTCGGTGCAAAAATGGATCTGCAGATTTGCGTTTTTATCTTCTGTTGCCTCATAAATTCCCGGAAAACCCTCAATAGTATTAAGATATTTGCAGAAATTCTCTAAAACCTCAGTATCTTTTTCAGTAGGCTTACCGTTTACTTTATAATAGATAGGCTCAACCCACTTCTGCACGCGGGTTGCATCGCCGCCGTTTTGGAATTCAGCATCAAGGCTGACCTCGTTAAAATATTTTATAACGTCCTCAACCTTAACACCCTCAATATATAAGAGACTGTGAACCTCGGTTTCAGAAAGATAATCACCTGAAACGAAGCCGAATTTATTTTCCTCATAGCTTATATAATACCAGCCGTTTTCCTCATAATAAGCCTTTACGGTATCATTTAATTTAAGAGCTGTCAGCACCTCCCCCGAGGTTGCAGGCTCACTCCTTACGTTTAAGGTTGAAGCTGAAACGTACATCAAAGTGAAGTTGTTCACGTCAAAGGGCGTAGGCTCAGGTGTTGGTTCGGGTGTTGGTTCGGGTGTAAAATTATTTGTTTCGGGAGGCAATGTGCTTTCAGGCACAAAGACCTCCTGATTTTCTTTTTCGCAGCCGCACAAAAGACAAAGTGCAAGCAATAAAACAATAAACTTTTTCATAAAAGATCACCTATCATTTTTTAAACACAAAGGAACCGTCCCCTTGTGTTGTGTCAAATTGTTGGAACAATATACAAGTTATTGCTTATAACATCGCCCATAAAACAGTGAAAAACATATTTACAACTATTGTTCTCGAAGTCATATTGGAATACAAGAGCGTGTGTTTCCCCATCCCAATTTAAAACCCTGCAAATTATATATATTTGATCATTGACTATCTGAACTTTATTAAATAATTCTGAAAGATATGATTTTCCTTGCCAATTTTCTTCTTTTTCCAGTTTATATAACTTTTCAAAAGCTTCACTCGTTTTTATCCCGTTTTCTATATTAAAACTTTTTTGCTCAGAATTTTTGCAAAAGGTAATGGCTTGATGATCGATAATTCTTGTTTCAATCGGCAATATTGGAAATTCATAATTTTTTGACGAAAATTCCATTGATTTTTTTGTTGTTAAATCAAACTCAACCACTTTAACGTGATCCGTTAAAACAATTTTTCCATCATAATAGAATCCATTTGCTTCTAAATAGCGTTTATCCGTATGAATGTTGTTTTTTTGCGCATAGACTTGGTCAGCATCGCTTGTCAAGCAAAATTCACCGCTATACGCAATATTCATATCAGCTCCGTTCATACGCACTGATGCTATATTCCATATTTTTGCGCCGTTTTCGTTTCGCTTGCTATCTGAATAACCAAACCACACAACATCATCTTGAACAACATACACTTCATTAAAAATCGCATCATAACCTTTTGCGTGGAGCAATTCGTTAAAATCTAATGTTTCATCGTTAAATTTAAGTGCATCGTAACATACATACGGTATTTTTTCTGTCGTTTCTGCTTCAAAAGCATTAAACATCTCGTTCAAATTTGTTCTTGAGGAACAACTAACAAATAACAAGCTTGTTGTAATTGTTATTAAAAAAAGCAAAACACGCTTCATATTACCACTCCAATCAAAAAAATTTAAACAACACAAGGGGAAAAACCGCAAAGCTAACAATTACGCACTATATCAAGAGTGCGAGAAAATTCGCAAATCAGGGGCGTGTGAGGGTAAAAGCGAATGAGCTTACAAGGCGGTAAGTGATTGAGTTTTTATCCCTTGCACAACCCGCAGTTGCGAAGATTTCTCGTGCTCTATCGCTCAATTATTTTTTGCGCTATACGTACCCCATCAACAGCCGCGGACATAATCCCCCCAGCATATCCCGCACCCTCACCGCAAGGATAGATGCCGGAAATGGAGCTTTCAAAAAACTCGTTGCGCAGAACTCGAACGGGCGAGGATGAACGGGTTTCAACGCCCGTCATAACGGCAGATTCATCAGAAAAGCCTTTGATTTTATTGTTAAATAAGGGCAAGGCTTCTTTTAAGGACTCGGTTGCAAAATTGGGCAAGCAATTTTTAAGATCGCACCAAGTAACGCCCAAGGGATATGATGGTTTTACTTCTTTTTGCGCTTTTGATGGCACTCCCTTTAAGAAGTCACCAACGGTTTGGGCAGGCGCTTTATAGTTGCTTCCGCCAAGAGAAAAGGCAAGCTTTTCGTACTTTTGCTGAAAATCAATGCCCGAAAGCACGTCATCAGAATCAAAATCCGAGGGTTCAACATTCACTAAAAGTGCCGAGTTGGCATTTTCACCGTCACGGGCAAAAAGGCTCATTCCGTTTACAACAAGGTGTCCCTCTTCGCTTGATGCACTAACAACTTGACCGCCGGGACACATACAGAAGGTGTAAACGCTTCTTCCTGAGGGAAGATGGACTGATAATTTATAGTCGGCAGCAGGCAAGTATTTGGAAAACTCGCCGTACTGACTTTTATTTATAAGCTCCTGCTTATGCTCGATTCTGACACCGATGGAAAAAGGCTTTTGCTCCATTTTCACGTTGTGTTTTTTGAGCATTTCAAAGATATCGCGGGCACTGTGCCCCGTTGCGATAACAAGATTTTCCGTTTCTATCTTGCCTTGATCGGTTTGAACGGCACAAATTTTGTTGTTTTCATACTCAATATCGGTGAGGGTTGTTAAGAAACGCACCTCACCGCCAAGCTCTATTATCTTGTTGCGGAGATTTTTAACGATCTTGATTAAGTTATCCGTTCCCAAGTGAGGTTTATTGATATAAAGGATTTCTTCAGGCGCACCGCACTCATAAAAAGTTTCAAGAACCTCACGGCAACGGGGATCGTGAATATTGGTGGTAAGCTTGCCGTCAGAGAAAGTTCCTGCACCGCCCTCACCAAACTGCACGTTGGTCTGAACGTTTAATTTGCCCGTTTCAAAGAATTTTTCTATTTCTTTTTTTCGGGTGTCGGCATCTGCACCGCGCTCAATAACAATAGGCTTTAAGCCTGCTTTTGCCAAGAACAATGCACAGAAAAGTCCCGCAGGGCCTGCACCGCAAACAACGGGGCGACTGTTACTTGTAGCCTTTGGAACAGTAATTCTTTCAGGCACTTTATAGATTCTTAAATCCTTATTGTTTGCTCTTTTGAGGACTTTTTCCTCGTTTTCAACGGTAACACCAACGGTGGCATTATAGAAAACGTTATCCTTTTTTCTGGCATCAACGGATTTTTTCAGGAATCTGTAATTTTTAATTTTTTCTACCCGCAATTTCTTTAAAATCAGAAGATGTATCTCCTTATCCGAATAAGTCACGGGAATTTTTAAATTCATAAGCTCTAACATTTTATCACCTGAAGAAATTATACCATTATCTTCCTTTATAATCAAGGATTTTATTGACTTTGCGCCTATTTTATGGTATTCTAAAAATACAAAATGAAAGGAAATTTTTACTATGGAATTACATTTATTACACAAAAAAGTTATTGTTGAAAACTGTCCCGTTCTTCTTGACTATAAGCCTGACGAAAATTGGCAGGAATATTGGACCGTTAAGCGCGGTGAATGGAAATATGAGGACGGTTGGCTTATCGGCGCAGAGCGTGGCAACTGTGGCGGAATTTTATTCTCAAAGGATTACTATGAGGGTGACGTTATCTTCTCCTTTACCGCCAAGACAGTTCTTCCCGCAACCCGTGATGTTAACGCCCTTTTCTGCGCAAACTGGATTGACGAAACAGACAGTCTCGGCAATGCTTACGTTGTTGGTCTTAACGGCTGGTGGGAGGATAAGAGCGGAATCGAGAGAAATCCCGAAAATCTCGTTCGTGCCTTAACGGGTGCATATAAATATACTCCCGGTGAAGAGGTTAAGATCGTAACGGGCATTATTAAGGGACACAGCTTTTTATACGCTGACGGTGTTCTCGTTGAAGAGCTTGTTGATCCTGATTACATTGAGGGCGGTTATATCGGCTTCTCACCCTACTGCACTAAGCTTGCAGTTAAGGATATGGTTATCAGACGTGCCGTTTTTGAGCCTTTCGAGCAAAGCTATGAGCCGGAGTTTTAATAAAGAACAAGATGGATATTATAAAAAATTTTAACAGTTTATATGCCTACGGTGAAAACGGTTGTACGCTTTCCTTTGAGGACGGTGTTATTGCAGTTACACAAAGAAAAGCCTCCTATGATTCTCTCGCCGTTAAGGTCAATGAGCTTTTAGGCGAAAATCAGGCATACTATATGTCGGCAACGCTGAAAACAAGAAATGCGTCAAATGCCGTTCCTATTGTTGCCACCTTTAAGCTTACTATTGAATATCTTGATCTTCTGTACACTACCTACGATTTCGGAGTGGCAAAAAATATAAATAACGATGAATGGCAAAAGATCGAAAATAAGCTTGAAATACCGCCGGGAGCAAAATTAGTTTCCATTATAGCCTATTTCGTTCAACGCGGTACTTCTACAGAGCTTCCCGATATTCTTGTAAAGGACTTTACCGTTGAAAAAGCAGAAGCTATGCAAACGGTCTTTTCAGAAAATAAGA
Source organism: Clostridia bacterium (assembly GCA_045591115.1). GTDB lineage: Bacteria > Bacillota > Clostridia > Christensenellales > QALW01 > UMGS1322. Next base: position 37,336 of record JAZNSH010000020.1, on the reverse strand, counting down.
GACCCCCTATAAAAAGGCAGGAGCATACCACTATCGGTGCTATCCGATGGGATGCCTATAACGTTACGGGAACAAATAACAGCTTCGTTTCCGATCAGGTAGCACGCGCACTCTCAGAATATCCCGAAAATGCGCCCTTCTTTGCTAATTATAATGATAATAAAATACAGTTTCCCGTGCCTGATCAGGAGCAGTTCGATACTGAGGCAAAGCTCGCCGCAGATGCAGGCCTTGATTATTTTGCCTATTGCTGGTATGCTGATGATTCGCAAATGGCTTATGCGCGCAAGCAACATCTTCTTTCGCCATATAAGGATAGAATAAAGATGTGCGCCATCATCGGCGTAGGTATGCTTGACGACGAAACATTAAATAACCTTTGTCTTGATATGTCAAAGGACGTCTATCTCAAGTTTGACGGACGCCCTGTCATTTACTTATACGATGCCTTTAAATTCGATATGTCCCTGATCCAAAGGCTTGAAAAAAATATGAAAGAGGTTGGAATTACTGCTCCGCCCTATTATATCGGTATGATAACGCAGGTCTCCCCCTTTCTCATAAACGCTCTTAACCAAAAGGGTATTGACGCCATCGGTGCCTACGCCTGCATCCAGAAGACCGTTGAGCCATTTACCGTTCATTCCCAAAGCATTATGGACGAAAACAACGAAAAGTATCTTTACTATAAGGATATCAATATCGTACCCCTGATAAGCTGTGGCAGAGACTCCCGTCCCAGAATCAAAAATCCCGTTTCCTGGGCAGGCGATTATTCCGGCAGATACGTTATCCAGCCTACCTTTGAAGAATTATACGACCATTGCTCACAAGTCATCAAAAAAATGGCAGACGAGGAAAAGAATATTCCCAACACTGCCCTTATATATGCGTGGAACGAGCACGATGAGGGCGCTTGGTGTTGCCCTACTTTTAGCGAAAAAGGAATGAACTCAACTTTTCTTGATGCAATTAAAAAAGCAATACGTGATAATAAGTGTTAAGTGAACACAATTTGCACAAAGTGCGCAAAAAAGCGGATGCAGTTTGCATCCGTTATTATTTTTCAGGGTATCTTTTTCTCTCGTTTGTCTCTCCAAGAAGATAATCAACGCTGGTATTATATAATTTTGCAAGTTTAATCAAAATCTGCGTGGGAATATCATTTTCACCCGTTTCATATTTTGAATATCCCGTCTGCGACATTCCAAGATATTCAGCAACCTTTGTCTGATTCATATCCGAATCTTCACGCAAATCCCTGATACGCTGATAAACCATCTTTTCCTCCGAAACTTTTCTAACGCTATTATATGTTAATCTGTTTCAGAGTATTGATTTTTAACCTGAAATAGGTTATAATATTATAAAATTAACGTTTTTCGAGGTAAAAATGGAAGAAGATTTCGGTTTCGGATTTAAGTATGACACGATTTTTGATAGTATCCTTGATGCCTTTTTTGATTTTCAACAAAAATTCCCTAAACAAGTGAAAGAATTAAAAATTTTTCCTTACTCTCCTATTTTAAAGCCTGTGTATTATCAATTTAAAATGATAATTGAAGGAGAAATAAACAAATTTGTGGCTCCCGAATTTGATCGCTTGATGGAATACTTTTATTTTGTAGATTATGATGATGGTTTCACACTGTTAGAGTGCAAATATAAAAAGAAATTATTATCTCTCAATTCTGACGACGGATATTATCTTGCAGAAAAATATATCAATAGATATCGATGGAAAAATTCCATACGGAACTTTGAATTTCACTTATCATATTTTGAAATTTTATATTGGTAAACCCCTGAAAATACGAGGAGTTGGTTGTAAGAAATTACCTCTGATCTTCACTCTGCGATAAAATTCACAAGACAAGTTTTTCATCACATACCTCAGAGTGCGAGAAAACGCACAAGGCAAGGCGCGGTGCGGTTAAGTGCGAATGCGCTTACATAGGGGTAAGTAATTGAGCACTTATACCGCCCGCAACAAAGCATATTACCCCTGACCTTTTCTGAGTGCGAGAAAATCCGAAATTCAAGGCACAAAGGGGTAAAAGCGAGGAAGTTTACCGATTTCACCGCATACTTCACAGTGCGATGAAATTCACAAGACAATTTTTTTACCACATACCTCAGAGTGCGAGAAAACGCACAAGGCAAGGCGCGGTGCGGTTAAGTGCGAATGCGCTTACATAAGCGTAAGTAACCGACGCCCGCAACAAAGCATATTACCACAAACCTTTTCTGAGTGCGAGAAAATCACCACTGACCTTCAGGATTCAAGAAAACTTGCAAGTCTAGGCGCGATGTTCTGAACGCGAGGGAGTTTACATTGAGGTAAATGACCGAGTGTTCAAGGTTATCGCAACGACGAAAATAAACCCCCGAAAATTCGGGGGTTTATGATTGCAAGAATTTCTTGAATTCTGAGGATTACTTCCAGGAGTAAGGCGAACGACTAACAATAGCAGCATTGATAGCGGGAGCGATACTTGAGAAGTAAGTTCTTGCGTTCTGGGTCTGGTTAAGAATATCTTCTTCACCCTTACCAAAGAGAGCCTGTGAAACCTGCTTAGCTTCGCCGATTGATACGGGAGCCTGTGAATACATAAATACGCGGAAGTGCTTCTTAGCATTTTCTACAACGTCAATATTCTTTGCAGATTCGTCATCACGTGAATAGAGAAGCTTTTCGGACTCATAAAGAGCTGTTGCTTCTGCGCTATCCTTATCGTAGATGGGAGTATAAAGCTCACAAAGAACCTGAACTGCACCCTTTTCGTTACCGTCAGTACGGAATACGCAGTAGGGGTTAAGGTGAGGATAGAATGACTGATATGCATTTAAGTTAGCATCAGCAACGTTTGAGGGTCCCTTAGGCCAGGGAACGATACCGTAATCGAACTCAGCCTTAGCAATATCCTTTAAGGGGTTTGAAGAGTAGCCATTATAGAAGAATGCTACCTGACCTGCAAGGAAGTGCTCAAGAGGAACCTTACTTGTGGAGCCATAGTATGTAGTTTCCATCCAGCCCTGCTTTGCGAACTTGATGAATTCATCATAAGCTTCCATAAGTCTGTCACCTTCAACGCCGGTGTAAACGAACATATCCTGGATAGCACCGGTGGTGGGGTTGGTTTCTTTCTTAACGAACTCAGTACCGTTGGAGTTTGCAAGAGACCACATTACGAGAGCCTCGTTACCTCTTTCGATACCATACTGGCCCTTATCGGGAATTGTTGTTGCCTGAAGAAGAGCTTCGAACTTATCCCAAGTCCAAGTACCGTCATTTACCCAACCGTAGATCTGCTCATCGGTATAACCTGCAGCTTTAATAAGGGTCTTATTAAATACAAGTGCGTTACCGCCACATTCGAAGTGGATGCCGATTTCGTGAGGAATGAAGAACCAAAGCTTGTCATTGTACTCACAAAGGTCGTACTGTGACTCAACATTGAACTTAGCATTGTCTCTGAAATTGTAAACATCAGAATGGTCTGAGAGGGGAATAAGGCACTGACCGGGGTTACCGTTATATAAGTAAGTGGTCATCATTGTGTGAAGACCGCCTTCCTTCATACCTGTAATCTCGGGAACGCCCTGGAAAGCTGAAGCCAATAAGCTGTTGCCGCCGGATGTTACAAATTCGATTGTAATACCGTGGTCCTTCTCTAAAGCTTCAATTCTTTCACGCATCTTCTGGTCACGCTCAGTATCTTCTGAATAAGGTGATTCAGACTTATACTGCCATGAATAGAAGCTATAGGTTTCGCCTCTTTGTGTGAACTTTTTGCCGGGTACTAATCCACCACCATCTCCACCAGGAGCAGGTGTTGCATTGGGATCGCTGGGATCGGTTACAACATTACTATCACCGGTGGGATTGCTGGGATCAGCTGTTGTTTCATCGCCGCAAGCAACTGCTGAAACAAGCATAAGCACCACGAGCATAGCCACAAATAATAATTTGATAGCCTTTTTCATAGAAAATTTCCTCCTTAATATTTTTGTGCATACAATACACTACACTAAGATTATAACACTTTCCCAAAAACTATTCAACATTTTTTTGGTCTCTTTTTGTTAATAAACTGTAAATATTAGTCGCAGTTTATTTAGAATTTGTACACATTTTCAGCCTTTTTTTCCTATTTTGCCCTTTGAAAGCAGTCCGTTAACGAAAATAAGCAAGGGAATACCGCCGCAATAGCATATGACAAACTCGCTTAAGCCTACGCTCAAAGCAGTTGTCACATACAAGCCAAAGGTCAAATTATGATCCATAGTCATAAGAATAACTATCACGGGGACTATTAAAGCATTTGAAATGACCGCAGGCAACGGTGCAAGCCACATTTTCCTTATTTTTAAGGTTATGATGGCGGCAACAAAGGTTGCAAGAGTTCCGAATATGATATCAAGAATAGTGCCTGCAAACCAGTTTGCCAGAAAGCAACCTAAGGTAAGCCCCCAAACTGCCTCAGGCAGAATAAAAGGAAGCACCGTTAACGCTTCGGAAACTCTGAACTGAATACCTCCGAAGGATATAGGTGCCAATGCAACAGTGAGAACGGTGTACAGCGCCGCTATAAGAGCGCCGCGCACAAGCTGGATAACCGTCATTTTCATTTTTTAAAATCTCCTTAGTTTTGTTTATAGACAGGATGGTTACGAACTGTCTTTATTTCATTATATATTTTTTCTAAAAATCCGTCAATTTCTTTTGAGCTTGGAAATTAAATAAGCAATTATCAATAATATAAGGTTAGCAACGATAACACCTGCTCCTGCGGGAATATAAGTGAATAAGCAGCTTGCGATCATTCCCGCAAAAAATGCAAGAGCTGAAATGACTGTGCTTGCCACCGTCACCTTTTTATAGGAATCAAAAATGCGCATTGAGGTTATTGCAGGGAAGATTATGAGGCCTGAAATAAGCATCGTGCCCATTATGCGCATACCTATAATAATAGTTGCGGCAGTTAAAAGAGCAAAGGCAACGTTAAAAAACCTTGTTTTAATGCCTGATGCGGAAGCAAAGCTCTCATCAAAGGTAACGGCAAAAATTCTGTTATAAAATAATATATAGAACAGAAGTATTACCGCTGAAAGAGCTATGGAAAGATAAACGTCGGCACTGCTTAAAGCAAGAATACTGCCGAACATATAGCTGTAAACATCGATGCTCATTCCTCCCGAAAGAGAGGTTGCAAGAACGCCTATTGCTATAGCAGAGCTGGAAATTATCGCAATGGCACTATCGGTGTTAACGCTTTCCTTTAATCTTAAAAGGAGAAATGCCGCCACGAACATTACGGGCACCGCTATATATAAAGGTGTCATATTAAGGGCAACGGCTATTGTCATTGCACCGAAGCCAACGTGAGAAAGACCGTCACCTATCATCGAATACCTTTTTAAAACAAGAGTAACACCTAAGAGAGATGCGCAAAGGGAAACGAGAATTCCCACCACAAATGCGCGAACCACAAAGCCATATGTGAACAACTGAAAAAACTCAGACATGACAGCACCTCCCCGTAAAGTGAATACCGATCTCGCTTGAAACGTATTCCTCGCTTGTGCCGAAAAAGCGCACCGATCTTCCTATATGAAGAATCTTGCTTGAATACTTTGCCGCCTGAGGAATATCGTGGGAAACCATAAGCACGGTGACCTTTTCTTCCTCGTTAAGCTTTTTAATAAGCTTGTACATTTCCTCGGTAACAAGAGGATCAAGACCTGTAACGGGCTCATCGAGAATAAGCATATTTTCCCCTGCACACATAGCGCGCGCAAGAAGCACACGCTGTTTTTCTCCGCCTGAAAGATAAGTGAAGTTCTTTTTTGCAAGATGAGAAATATTTAACCGTTCCATATTTTTAAGGGCGGTCTGCTTTTCCTTTTTAGAAAAGAACGGACTTTTCATTGAGCCGATGCATCCCGATAAAACTACTTCAAGTGATGAAGCAGGAAAGTTTTTAATATTGGTCTGCTGAGGAAGATATCCTATTCTGCCCGCCTTTTCCGAAAACTCAATGCTCCCCGATTTTTTGGAGATCTGCCCTAAAATTGCTTTAATGAGGGTGCTTTTTCCTGAGCCGTTCTCCCCTACTATACTTATATATTCGCCTTTTTTCACGTCAAAGCTTATATTTTCAAGAATGTCCGTTCCGTTTAAGGATACGGTGAGATCTTTAACCGTTAACATCTTCTATCACCTTTTTAATGTTTTCTATATTGCTTTTCATCAGTGTAAGATATGTTTCTCCCCTTAAAAGCTCGTCCTTTGAAAGATTATGGCAGCTATGCAACAAATAAACGGGAACGCCTGTTTCCTCGCCTATGGTTTGTGCAACGCGCCCTGAGCTCAATTCCTCACAAAAAACGCCCTTAAGCTTCTGCTCGTTTATTTTATCAATTATCTCTTTCACCCGCATTACGCTTGGCTCCTGACTTGTTGCGCAGGAATCATATGCCGCCAAGAAATCAAAGCCGTAATTTTCAAGATAAGTCATTGCAAACTTTCCGCCGTGGCAAAGAACAATATCCTCACATTCCTCGCCTAAAAGCGTAAGCTCATTATGAAGCTTTTCAAGCTCTTCTGTATATTTTTTTGCATTTTCTCTATAAAAATCGCCGTTCTGAGGATCAGCAACACACAGCGCGTTGACAATATTTTCAACCATCACCATTGCATTTTCGGGCGAAGACCATATGTGAGGGTCAAGGTTATCGTGATGATGGTGTTCTTCGCTCATATGTTCGTGTGTACATAATTTAATATTTTCGGAAGTATCTACTATTTTGCCCTTTATTTCAACGCTTGCGATTATTGATTCTGCCCAAGGCTCCATAATTGCTCCGGTATAGATAAAAAGATCGCTTTCAGCAATTTTTTTAATATCCTCAACGCCCGGCTCATAGTTGTGGCTTTCCATCCCCGGTGGCAAAAGCAAAATGACCTCCGCCTTATCGCCCACTATGGCTCTTGAAAAATCGTACTGAGGAAAAAGCGTGGTTACAATGGTAAGCTTTTCCTCTTTTTCTTCATAATTACATCCCGAAAAGAGAAAGGTTACTGCAAGCAAAAGCACAAAGATTCTTTTCATTTAAAACTGCACTCCTTGCACAAGCCATAAAACACGGTGCGGCAGGAATCTATCAAAAAGCCGTGCTCGCTTTCAACGTGATGGCTGATTATATCGAGGCTCTTGCAGGAAAGATGAACAAGCTTTCCGCAGGAGGTGCACTTCAAATGGAAATGTTCCACGCATTTTTCCGCCTTCTGATAGCAAGCACTTTCACCTGAGCCTGAAATATATTTTCGCAAAGCTCCCTCGTTGACCATTTTATCAAGATGGCGGTAGATGGTGGTAAGCCCCACGTTCTTGCCCTGCTCCTTTATTTTTTCAAAAATATCTTCGGCAGTAAAATGCTCGCTTTCAAACATTTCAATTATCTCTTCAAGCTGTTTTTTCTGCTTGGTATTGTAATTTTTCGCCATAAAACTACCTCTTTCGACAATTTGAAAATGATTTTCAATTTCAGTTTTATTATAATAGGCAAAAAAAATGTTGTCAAGCTTAAAATTACTCTTTTATTTTTTTGAAATATATGTTATTATATATATAACCATTTCAAGGAGTGTAGATATGAGCGAGTTTTTTTCAGATTTATGGGGTTGGATAAAGAACGGTTTTTCCATAGGTATCTTTGATATTATCGATATTATCATAATAACCACCGTAATTTATCAGCTTCTCAAGTATTTCAGAAACACACGTGCGATGAACGTTTTAAAAGGCGTTGCATTGCTTATTGTTGCTATGGTAATAGCATCCTGGCTTGGTCTTCCCACAACGGAATGGCTTTTAAGCTCCATTATTACCTCAGGTATCGTAATCGTGTTCGTGCTCTTTCAGCCTGAGCTCCGCCTTGTCCTTGAAAACTTCGGCAGAGTTAACTTCCACGATCAGAACTCAACTGAGGATAATGGCGAAAAGGTCATTTCTGAGATCATTTCCACCTGCAATAATCTTTCAAGACGGCGCGTGGGCGCACTGCTCGTATTCCAGCAAAAAAACAAGTTAAACGATATCATTGACACGGGCACCGTCCTCAATGCAAAGATATCCGCAGGGCTTTTGGAAAATATCTTTGAGCCTAACACCCCTCTCCACGATGGTGCGACGCTTCTTTCAGGGGATACCATTCTTGCCGCAGGCTGTTTTCTGCCCCTTTCGGAAAACACCAGCATCGATAAGAATTTAGGCACAAGGCACCGTGCCGCACTTGGCATCAGCGAAAGAACAGATGCTCTGGTTATAATCGTCAGCGAGGAAACGGGCGTTATTTCCGTTGCCCGCGGCGGAAGCTTTATGCGCTTTCTTGATCTTGAATCATTAAAGCAGATCTTGAAGGATATTTATAAGCAGGAAGAATCTGAAAAGGGACATAATTGGACAAATCTTTTCACTAAGTTCTTCGGAAAGGAGCAAAACAATGGCTAATAAAAAACGCTCTGTGCGCTCCCTTATTACAAATAATTTAGGTCTTAAGCTCATATCCCTTTTGTTTGCCCTTCTTTTATGGAGCTTTGTTACCAATTCAACCAATCCTGACAGAACAAAGACCATTACCGATGTTAAAATCGAAATCCAAGGCGCGGAGGTTCTTGCCGAAAAAGGATTTTCCATCCGTGATGATCTTTCCAAGCTTGAGCCTGTTGATATTGAAGTGAAGGTGAAGCACGCCGATTACAGCAGTGTTAATGCTGATGTGGTTCACGCTTATATTGACGTTTCCGAAATCGCAAGAGACGGCACTCATCACGTTGCAATTAAGCCTACCTTCAGCAACTTTGTTGATGCAACGCTTCTTTCCATTGAGCCTCAGGAATCCATAACCTTAACAGTTGATAAGATAATTGAAAAGGAAGTTAAGGTCGTTTTAAAGGAAACGGGCACATTAAAGAATGGCTTTATAAAGGTTCAGCCTCAGTATGCATCCACCGTTACGGTAAAGGGTTCAGGCTTCTATCTTGAGCGCATCGAAAAGGCAATAGTTGAAGTTGATCTTTCAACTCTTTCCGATGGTGATGATAAGCGTTCAATTATCTGCAAATATACCGATAATGATGAAAATATAATCAACTTCCCCGGTCAGGCAATAGATATTGATATGGATATCCAATCCACAAAGGAGTTTTCATTTAACATCTCCGATTCCATTATCAATAAGGATAAGGTTTTGGAAAATTATGAATTTGTAAGTGCCACCGCCGAAAAGGTTTTCATTTGCGCCCATAAGGAAAATTTGGTTAATATGGGTGAAATAACCATTCAGGAAATCGATCTTTCAGGCAAGGATGATACCTTTACCTCTGCTCCTATTGTATTTAATTTCCCTGAGGGTATCTCTCTTATGCCGGGCACGGAAGCACCTCAGGCAACCATAAAAATAAAGCCTCAGTCCCACTCCATTGAGGTTGTGCGCCATATTAACGTTTCGGGGTTAGGTGCAGAGCTTAACGCAAGCATTACCGATGGCGCCAACACCGCTTTCATTTCTTCTGACGGTTCAGCTCAAATCGAAGCAAAGGTAACGCTTATAGGTACAAAGGCAGTTCTTGATAATATTAAGGATGAGGACATTATCGTGCGCCTTTCCTTACTGGATAAGGGCATCGGTAAATACGAGCTTACACCTATTGTAAGCTTAAGCCCCTCAATCGCCTCTGACGTTAAGGCTGAGCTTACCTCTCCTCTTAAGGTTACAGTTACCATAAACCGAAATATGTCGGCAACGGTTACTCGCAAGCTTATTATTTCTGACCTTAAATCAAGGCTCAGCGCCACCGTTACAAGCGGAAGCCAATCTTCTGATATTCCGGCTGACGGCATCACCGAAATAAAGGCATCAATTAACTTATCAGGACCTAAGTTTCTCCTTGAAACAATTAACGAGGAGGATGTTATCGTTCACCTTTCATTAAAGGATATGGGTGCAGGCACCTATGAGCTGACTCCCGTCGTTGGCTTAAAGCCTGAGCTTAATGACAGCATAAAGGCACAGCTTATTTCCCCATCTAAGGTGACAGTTTCAATCACACAGAACTGATTATTTAGCGGAACGGAAAAACACCGTTCCCTATATATTTTTGAGAGGTTTTTATGAAAGCAAAATCACTTGTTTCCTATCTTTTCATCTGCGGAATCGCCATTTTGTTGGCATTTAACTACCAGCTTTTTATCGTAAAAAACGGCTTTGCTCCTGCGGGGCTTAACGGTATTGCCACTATGATCCAGCATAAAACCGGCTTCAGCATCGGTTATATGTCACTTATAATCAATATTCCCCTCTGTGTGCTGGCGTATTTTCTCGTTGATAAGCAATTTGCAAAGCGTTCATTATGCTTTTGCCTTGTTTATTCCTTCAGCTTTCTCTATCTTCAAGAGATAAAGCTGGAAGCCTTTCAGTATAACGCACAAGGCCACGATACGGTGTTCCCCGTTATTTTAAGCGGTGTTATTTCAGGCTTTGTTTACGGCTTGTGTATGCGAAATAACGCTTCGACCGGCGGCACAGATATAGTTTCAAAATACATTTCCAAGAAAAAGCCTCATATGAACTTCTTCTGGGTCACCTTTACTCTTAATGCAATCGTTGCGGTTGCCTCCTTCTTTGTTTATGCCGAGCCCGATTCTTCAGGAGCGCTTACATATAACTATAAGCCCGTTTGCCTTTGTATTCTTTATTGCTTTATCTCAAGCTTTTTGGGCAGTTATATTATTAAAGGTACGAAAACCGCCTGCAAGTTTACCGTTATCACCACTCACGCTGAGGAGATAATAAAGGAGATTCGCGAAAGCTTAAGGCACGGCTCAACGGAGATTTCAGCATTAGGCTCATTTTCACGGGAGGAAAAAACCGTGCTTCTGTGCGTTGTTAACAAGCATCAGATCTACGATTTTAACAACATTTTAAAAAAATACGACAACACCTTCGCTTTTTCGGAAACGGTAAACGAAACTATGGGCAACTTCAAAAAGATAAAATAGCAATATTTGTCCTAAAAAAATATAAAAAAGTCTTGAATTGCTTGTTTTTTTGACTTATAATGATTGTTGAACGTTGAAATAACAATTATTTCAACGAAAAACCGTTCCAACGGTTTTTAATCAATCAAATATGATTATATTTGATTGATATTCAACATCATTGCAATGGAGGTTAGCAAATTTTTATTTAAAAATTTGAAACCAAATCGTAGATTTGGCGTGGAAACTGCATTAAAATGCTGTTTCCACCCTCAACAACCATTATTATAGCAGAGTTCAATCTGCTTAGTTTTAATCAAATACTCCCGTTGAGTAGTAGCGATCTCCCGAATCGGGCAAAAGAACTACTATTTTTTTGTTTTCGTTTTCTTCTGCAATCTCGATTGCGGCAGAAAGAGCACAGCCTGAGCTTATACCGCACAAAAGACCTTCCTTTTGCGCAAGAAGCTTTGTGAATTTATAGGCGCTTTCATCTGTAACGGTTAAAACACGGTCAACAATGCTTCTATCCAAGGTTTGGGGAATAAAGTTTGCACCGATGCCCTGAATTTTGTGTGCGCCTGCCTGACCTTTTGTTAAAAGAGGGGAGCTTTCAGGCTCAGCACCGATAATTTTAACGGTTTTACTTTGCTCTTTAAAAAATTTTCCCGTGCCTGAAATGGTGCCTCCGGTGCCGATGCCTGCAACGAAATAATCAATATTACCGTCAGTATCGTTCCAGATCTCGACTCCCGTTGAATTGTAGTGGGAAAGGGGATTCTGCGGATTTTCAAACTGCCCCAATATTATGGCAGAAGCACTGTTTTTCTTGATTTCCTCGGCTTTTTTGATTGCACCCTGCATACCCTCTTTGCCATCGGATAAAACTACCTCCGCACCGTAAGCAGAAATCGCCTGAATACGCTCACGGCTCATAGTATCGGGCATAACGATTACTGCTTTATAGCCTTTTATTGCCGAAACAAAGGCGATGCCGATGCCGGTGTTTCCGCTTGTAGGCTCGATGATAAGGGTATCTTTTGTAATCATTCCCTGTTTTTCGTAAAACTCTATTATGCTTTTTGAAATTCTGTCCTTAGCACTGCCTGCAGGGTTAAGGGATTCCACCTTAGCGTAGATATCACATTTTAAATTAAGCTCTTTTTTTATATTTTTAAGCTCAACTAATGGGGTATTGCCCACAAGCTCAAGGGCGGAAGAATATATTTTCATAAAAACCTCTATTTTAAATATGCGTTAAGCTGATCGACTCTTGCATAGCCCTGACCGTCACCCTTATAGCAAATAACGTGAATTTTTTCAGCAAAAGCCTTATCAAAATCAAATTCACGGACGAAATCACTGTTGTCACGTACTTCCGCAACGGTGGTCATTTTACCCTCTGCTTCAATGGCAATATCGAAGTCGCGCAAGGTGAAATTCTGATCAACAAGATAAATCTTGATATTATTTACATCCGATGCCTTTTTAAGAGTAACGATAAGAGAAACGGGTTCTTCGAAGGAACAGGTTTGTGAGCTTGACCAGCCTGAGAAGCGCGCAGTTTTACCGTCGATAGCTTTTTGGGGAAGTACGCGCAGATCATATAATTCGTGCCAGTCACTTGAGGTTGCGCTTCCGTCAATAGTAAGGCTTTGTTCTCCGTAGCCGGTTACGGTAAACTTATGACTGCTATAGGCATTACCCTTATAGTCTTTAAAGCGTATATAGAAATCACCGTCAAAAAGAGGATTGATTTCATCATTTGCGCCTACCAATACGTTAAATGCCTTTTCGCCGTTTTCGTCAACGATTTCCATCGTAGCATCCTGCTCCCAGAAGTTGTCGGGAGTAAACTGAGGCACAACGATGATATTCTTGTGCGTTTCGTTAATTACATTACCAACTGTACAAACGGGGGTAATATCTTCAGGTACACCGATAAACTCTGTTTTATCCTGACGCACTGCAACAAACTTGCGCGTGAAAACCTCGTCACCGCTTGTTGCAGTAACGGTAACCATACCGTTTTTGCCCATAGCAGTAAGAACGTTACCATCTACTGTTGCAACGCTTTCATCATCAACTGTAAAGGTGCAGGGCTTATTGGCAACAAGAGTTAATGTATCGCCCTTAAATTTAAAGAAGCTTTCGCGGTTTTCAGTTTTAATATCAAGGGGCAGATTATCGAAGATTTCGCGTTTTTTAGTTAAAATATGAAGTGCGGAATCATCTTTTGCTATAGGAAACTCAGGAATAATTGCGGTGTTATCGGTAACCTCTATTTCGCCTAAATCAGTAAATTCACCGGTTTCAATGTTGAAATGCAAAAGCGTATAGATGCCGTTTTCAACCTGAAGAAGCTTGCAATCACCCTTTACTCTGTGGTAATCAAGGACGAAGTGGGTGTGCTCGTGAAGTGTTGCATAAATTGAATAGGGGTTAGGCGCGATCCACCATTCTTTATCCTGATAGTGGGGAACGATGTTCCACCAATCGAAGGCTTTAAAGAAGTTGTTCATAATAACGAACTTCTGTGCGCCTTCCTGCCTTACACCCTCAAACCAGCGCATATATCCGCCGTAGTTCATCCATACTTTTGTTGAAATATTGCCGTTCCAGATGCCGTGTGCACCGTAGCCGTAACCACAGGCACCGTTTAAAAAAGAGAAATATCCGTAACGGTAGGAGGTTTTTTTATCACTCCATAAATGCTCGTAGCCCGTTTCGTAGTTTACAATGGGCTTGGTGATTTTATAATTATAAAATTCTTCATAGGCTTTAATTGCGAAGCCTTGGGGTTGCATACCGAACCAGGAGTGATAATATTTATCGCCCCAGATGGTTGTATCGGGTTTGCAACGAGTCTGATTGCACATATGGCACGTTAAAGGATGCTTATAGCAATCGTTTAAATATAATGTTTCGCCAACGATGGGCCATCTTGAAACGTCAAAGAAATTATAATGGTCAGGGTCAACCTCTTGGGCGATGGTCCACATAACGGGATATGCACCGTAACGTGCCGCCCACATTTTAGTTAACTTGATTATGAGCTCAGGGGAATATTCTTTTTCCTGAAGCTCACGGGCAAAGACGATCTGAGCGTTACAATGCAATAAACCTTTATCGGCAACGTACTTGAACTTATCGTCAATATCCTTAAGTAAATTGATCTCTTTTTCGCCTACACCGTTGCGGAAATTTAATCCGATAGGCTCTGATTGATAAACGGTAAAGCCTTGGGTAACGCGCAAGTCAACTATAAATTTGAAAGTAGAATCAATGCCCTCAACATTTGATTCGTTAAAAGGCTCTCTTTGCATCAGCCAATGGGTGTCGCCTAAATAATAAAAAGGAGTGCCATCGTTATAAGTAAAGTAACGACCGTTTTCTGAAACTTTAATAAAACCGCGCTTGTATATCTCAAGCTCACCATCATAAGGAACGCAGGTAATTTCACCGCTAATATTGTGTAAACCCTTGTCTCCTTTGTTTGAGCAGGAAGTAGTATAGGTCCATTTACCGAGCTCGGTAGGTGCAAAACGGACACACCACTTGTTTTCGCCTGCCCAGAAGCCGGGGCGAACTAAAGCTTCACCGTTTTCGTGGGTAAAGGTTACGGAAAGATCCACTTCCATAAAGGGATCAATATAAGCATCACAAGAGAAAAAATCAATTTCGCCTGCAGTCCATTTTTCTAAAACCATAAAAAACACCTCTTTCTTATTTCCAGAAAATATCGGGGTCATAGCCGTAAATCTGAACAACCTCAAACAAATCAGATTCTTTTATATCGTTGACGGTTACAATGTTGCCACCGTCAGAATCAATGTCAATGCCGTGATTGTAAAACGCGTACCACACAAGGTAGGCACACTGAACGTAATCAGGCTTTAAGCCTTGTTCTTTATCAAAAACGCCTGCGATGGGATTATAAATTATGCCATCAAGATACTTTTCAGCATCATCGGCAATGGCTTTCAGCTTCTCATCTGAGGTGTCTTTCAGGCGGAGCATCACAAAGGAAGGATACATCTGCCAAACGTCAAGAGAAAATTTTTGGGAAGGCTCGCCAATGATGGGCGCTTCGAGAACCCTTTTGTTTTTAACCACCAAGCCTGCGTGACCGTGGCGCCAACCGAAGGAGTGGCTTGATTCCATTATAACAACGTAGCCCTCTTTTGCAGGGAACATTTTAAAGCCTTCGATGCGCACACCGCGGGAATCTGTAAAATGCTCCATATTTGTGGTTATGGCTTCACGTGTGCAGGAATAATCAGGCTTAGAAAAGAAGTTGCGCTGATAAATTTTAACCGTTTCCTTAAATTCTTCGGTGCCCTTTATCTTGTCAATGGCATATTTGCCAAGACCCGTTTGATAAAAAAGCGTTTTATAGTCTTCCTCGGAAAACTCGCTTTTATCAAGGATATCATCCAAATTCACCATTTCATAATCAGGTGAAAATGAAGCGTTGTTATGAAAGGTAACAACGCTTACAGTTCCGTAAAGGGAGAACAGAATCGCCATTATTAAGGAAAGGATGGCTAATTTCTTTCTCATTAGTTTTTAAAGGCGTCATAAATAACGCGGATAGCTTTTTCAAGGTTACATTCGTCAACACCGATAATAATGTTGATCTCGCTTGAACCCTGATCAATGGTACGGATGTTGATATGCTCCTTACCTAATGCAGTAAAGATCTTGCCTGCAAGACCGGCGCTCTTTGCCATACGGTGACCAACAACTGCCAAAAGAGCAAGATCGGGGATATATTCAACTGAATCAGGGTTAAGCTCATCGTGGATAGCCTGGATAACGTTATCAACCTTACCCTGAATAGCCTTTGAATTGAGAACGGCAGTCATAGTATCAACACCTGAGGGAAGATGCTCAAAAAGGATGTTGTTGCGCTCAAAGATCTCCAAGAATCTTCTGCCGATACCAAGCTCAGAGTTCATCATACTCTTTTCAATGGTAATTGCGCAATAGCCCTTGTGACCTGCAATACCGGTGATCTTAATATCTTCTTTCTGTGTTTCGGGATCGATTTTTGAAACGATCATAGTGCCTGCATCTTCGGGAGCATTGGTGTTACGGATGTTTATGGGAATACCGCTCTGCTGAACGGGGAAAACTGCATCCTGATGAAGAACAGATGCGCCCATATATGAAAGCTCGCGAAGCTCCTTATAAGTAATGTATTTAATGGCGGTAACCTCAGGCACGATTCTGGGATCGGCAACCATAAAGCCTGAAACATCAGTCCAGTTTTCATAAATATCGGCATTTATTGCGCGGGCAACAAGTGAACCCGTAATGTCGCTGCCGCCGCGGGAGAAGGTTTTGATGTTTCCGTCAGGGCGTGAGCCGTAGAAACCGGGAATAACTGCCTTTCCGTATTTATTAAGACGCTTTGCCATAATGGTGTTGGTCTTTTCTGTATCAAGAACGCCCTTGCCGTCAAAGAAAACAACTTCTGCGGCATCAATAAACTTAAAACCAAGATATTCGGCTAAAAGAATACCGTTTAAAAATTCACCGCGGGATGCGGTATAATCAATGGATGCGCCGTTATCAACCTTTTCCTTGATGTCGTTAATATAAGCGCGGATATCGGTGGTTAAGCCAAGATCGTTTTTGATGCTTTCATAGCGCTGAGCGATTTTTTCAAAAACCTCACTTGTATCCTGCTCAGCAGAGGCAAGAGCATAGCACTTATATAAAAGGTCAGTAACCTTTTCATCGTTTTTATCTCTTTTGCCCGGTGCTGAGGGAACGACGAATTTACGTGATTCGTCAGCAAAAATAATATTCTTTACTTTTTTAAATTGTGTTGCATCGGCAAGTGAGCTACCGCCGAATTTTACGATTTTTACCATTGTTTTTATCTCCTATTTAATTTTTCTTGCTTCAAAATAGTATCTTTTATCAATGCCCATACCCATAGAAAAGGTTTTTCTGGGTAAAGCACCGTTTTCCAAAACGGCAGGGAATAAATCACCCTTATCAAGACCGGGAATAAGAATACCGATGGCATTATCCTTTTGTGCATTCTTTTCAACCTGCTCAGGCTCGTGGATATAATCCACTTCACCGCCGTTTTCTGTTAAGTACGTATCTATTATATTCTGTATTGAGCCTACAGTCAAGCAATGTGAGGGCGAAATATAAAAATCTTTTACGGAATTTTTGATAATTACGGTAATTTTCTGTCCGTTTTCGTCCTTATTGGCATCAAGAACAGATAAAAACTTATCTGTATCAACGTTATAAAGGATGCGATGGATAGGCTCAAACTCAAGAGCATCAGAGTGAAGATTTACAACCTCACACAAAGCAAAGCGTGCAGGGTGAGTAAGCTTTTCCTCTTTCGAAAGAGTTTTCTTTATATTTTCCCAGCACTTTTTGGCTGTTGCAAGGGAATGGTTTCCGTCACCAACGGCAACGCGGATAATATCATCATCCTTTTTGCAATCAACAAGAGGAAGATTTTTAATGATCTCATCAGCCTTTTCTTCCGAAAGCTTATAGCCTTTAATGCTTCCGCCTGACTGCATAAGATCGGTTTCATATAATAAAGTGATATCTTCTTCCTTAATGCCTTCAATTAAAAGCTTTTTAGCATCGTCAATTAAAAGCATAATGTGGGGAAGCTCAAGGGGAGCGTTTTCTCTTATCTTAACACGGGGAGGAAGACGGTCCTCAATAGTGCCCTCGGTGGGACGGATAAGTGATTTTGTGCCTTTTTTGTATTCGTAGGCTTCAAGATCGCAGGCTAAAACAAGACCTTTTCTTATCTTGCCATCATTAAGAGTGCGCTCAATATAGATAATGGAATCCTTTATTTCATCAAAAATATCATTTTTAAGGTAGTCTTCCATATTTTTGTTGATTTTTTTGATTCTTTCATCATTATCCTTGCTTAAATAAATTTCGGGGAATGTGAGGTTATAGGTTGAATATGCATCTTTTGCTAAAGAGTCAACCTGATCCCAATACTCCTTATCGCCCGTAAACTGATCACAGGCTACGCAAGCGTATTTAAAAAGATCAATATTTTTCTTGGGAATAAGAATATCCGCTTTTTTTAAAGTTACCATTTTATTTGCCTCCGTTCATATTTTTAACGGCACAAAGAATGGCCGCTTTAACCTGATGATAAACGATACCGCCCTGCATATAGAACATATATGGCTCACGGATAGGAGCATCACCGCTTAATTCTATTGATGCACCCTGTACGAAAGTTCCTGCCGCCATAATAACCTTATCGGTATATCCCGGCATATCCCACGCTTCGGGAACAACGAAAGCTTCAACGGGAGAAACTGCTTGGATCTGCCTGCAGAATTCAACGAGATTTTCCTCTGTGTTAAGGCATACGGATTGAATTATACAGCCTCTGTCCTCATTCCATCGGGGAGAGGGCATATAGCCGAAATCCTCTAAGATTTTTGCTGAGAATATTGCACCCTTAAGTGCTTGGGCAACAGTCTGCGGAGCAAGGAAGATTCCTTGGAAGAAGGGAAGATAGCTTGCCGCGTATGATCCCACTTCAGCACCGATGCCGGGAGCGGTCATTCGGTAAGAGATTCTTTCGATCAAATCTTCTCTGCCTGCAATATATGCGCCCGTAGGAGCAATGCCGCCGCCTGCGTTTTTAATTAATGAGCCAACCATTATATCAGCACCTGCCTCAATGGGCTCCATAGTTTCAACAAACTCACCGTAACAGTTATCAACGAAAATTACGGCATTTTTGTTTTCTTCCTTAATAATTTTTGAGGCTTCCTGAATTTCTCTTATAAGCAGGCTGGGTCTGTCCTGATATCCGCGGGAGCGCTGAAGCATTATAAGATCGAAATCCTTTGCGATATTTTTTAAACCCTCAAGATCAAGCCTCTTGTTTTTTAAGGGAAGCTCTGTGTAGGTTGCGCCCATATCAATTAAGGAGCCTTCAATATTTTCCTTGTGGCCGATTATGCCCTCTAAGGTATCATAAGGTGCGCCCGATGCAGAAAGAATACGGGTGCCTTTTTTAACCAAGCCTTGTAAAGCAAGTGCAAGTGCGTGCGTGCCCGACGCAATCTGAGGTCTTACAAGAGCGCTTTCAGCTTTAAAAATTCTGGCAAAGAGAGAAGCAAGCTTATCTCTGCCAACGTCATCATAGCCGTAACCGAAGGTGGGGGCAAAGTGAGATGGCTGAATACGCTCCTCACGGAAGCAATCAAGCACCCATAACTGGTTTTGCTCCTGAATTTTTTCAATTTTTTTGAACTGTGTTTCCAACAGCTTCTCGGCTTCCTCGGCTTTTTTAACAAGATGCTCGGGAATACCGTAATTTGAGGTTAAAATATTCATTTTTCAAGTTCCTTTAAAATGGTATTTATGTTTTCGTTAAGCGTGCCTGAAAGCCAAACGGCTTCCTCGCTTCGCATCCACGTTAATTGACGCTTTGCGTATCTTCGGCTTTCCTGCTTGATTTTTTCAATAGCTTCATCTAAGGTATAAAGACCGTTAAAATAATCAATTAACTGTCTGCAACCGATGGCTTTATATGCCTGATGCTCATCATTTATGCCTTTTTCATATATGGCGCGGACTTCTTCAAGCATACCGTTTTCCATCATTATATCAACGCGCTTATTGATTTTTTCATAAAGAATTTCTCTTTCGGGGGAAATGCAGAAAAGCTTAAAATCAAATTCCGTGTCCTTTTCCCGATCCTTTTGAGTGTCCTTGGGAAGCTGACCTGTTAAAGAGAAAACCTCAAGGGCGCGGATAATGCGCTTTCTGTCATTGGCCTTTATGTTGGTTTCAGGGTTTATTGAAAGAAGCTCGCTGAAAAGTGCTTCAGTTGCTTTTTCTTCAAGCTCCTTGCGCAGGGAAAGATTGTCTTCGGGCATAAAATCAGGTTTATATATGAGCCAGTGAAAGTACATCCCCGTTCCGCCAACGATTATCGGTTGTTTATTTCGTGAGATTATATCACGAATTTTGTTTAGAGCCATTTCACGGTAATCAAGGGCGGTAAAGCGCGATGAAAAATCAAGAAAGCCCATTAAGTGGTGGGGAATGTTCTCCTTTTCTGCTTCCGTTGGCTGAGCCGAGCAGATGGGAATATCCTTATAAATCTGCATTGAATCGCAGGAGATTATTTCACCGTTAAGCCTTTTTGCAAGCTCAACACCTAAAAAGGTTTTTCCTGAGGCGGTAGGTCCTGCTATAACTATTACTTTCATTGAATCCTCTTGAAACGAACTTCAAGCTCGTGCTTTGTAAGCCTGATTAAAATCGGTCTGCCGTGGGGGCAGGAAAGA
Source organism: Clostridia bacterium (assembly GCA_045591115.1). Taxonomy (GTDB): domain Bacteria; phylum Bacillota; class Clostridia; order Christensenellales; family QALW01; genus UMGS1322. The sequence goes on along the minus strand of JAZNSH010000020.1, from coordinate 16,968 downwards.
GGAATACCCTCGCTTTTAATTAGGGTGAGCAGAGCTTTTATCTCACTGTCGGTAAGCTTATCTCCGCCTTTAACGGCACTTTTGCAGGCTATCTGCATCAGCTTTGAACGCTTAAGCTCGTTGGTTTTTAATATTTTGAAGTTTTCATTGCTCAGTGAAGAAAGGAACTTTTCGGCATTAAGCCCGCTTAAAACGGTGGGCACGGCCTTTATTGCCAGCGAACCGAAGCCCATATCGTCAATTTCAAAGCCTATCTCCGTAAGCTTGGGCATAATTTCATCAATTACCGCACTTTCCGTAGGTGAAAGCTTAACTATTTCGGGGAAAAGCAAAAGCTGACTTTCGCCTCCCGTTTCCGTTGAAGCGTAAAGACGCTCAAAGAGAAGTCTTTCGTGGGCGGCGTGCTGATCGATAATATAAGCATCATCGCCTGACTCAACGATTATGTAGGTATCAAATAATACGCCTGAAATTTTATAAGGAATCTCCTCTTCAATAGATATTTCCGTTTGCTCTGAAATAAGGGGAGCATTTTCCTCTTTCTTTTCCTCGGTAAAAGCTATTTGTGGCTTGGGAATAAAGGAGACGGGATCATCGTGAACGGCCAAAGGCTCGCTCTTTTTTATTTCAAGTAATTCTTTAATAAAGGTGGGTTCTTCCTTAACGGGAGCAGGCTCAAAGACCTTCTTGGGGTTAACTGCTTCAACCTCAAAAACCTTTATTTCCTCTTTCTTTTCCTCTTGCTTAAACAGTGTGGGAATCTCCTGATTTTCAGTTAAAACGGAAGAAATTATTTCAAAAATAGTGGAGTACACGGGCAATCCGTCCTGAAAGCGTACCTCCTGCTTAGTGGGATGCACGTTAACGTCAACCAAAGTGCCGTCAAGCTGCATTTCAAGAACGAAAAAGGGAAATTTGCCGATATTGAGTCTGCCCTGATAACCGTCCTGAACGGCGGCGGAAACAAGATCGTTCTTAATGCTTCTGCCGTTTATGAAAAGAATCTGGCGACTTTTATTGTTGCGCTGAATTTCACGCTTTCCGATATATCCCTTTAAGGTAATACCGTTTTTTGATGCGTTAACCTCGATCATATTTGAAGAGATCTCATTGCCGAAAACTGCGCGGATGGCGGATAACAGATTGCCGTCACCGGGCGTTCTCAAAACTGTTTTGCCGTCAGAAATAAATCTTAAGGTAATTTCGGGATGTGAAAGTGCAAGGCGGTTAACTGCCTCCTGAATATATGATGCTTCCTGAGAGGGCTTTTTAAGGAACTTTCTTCTTGCGGGAGTATTGAAGAACAGATCAGCAACGGAAATTGAAGTGCCCTCTGCACAGCCACAGGGGAAGAAGCGGTCAATAACACCGCCGGTAAGATCTATCTCAGTGCCCTCATTGGCATTTTTTGTTCTTGTCTGTAATGAAATTTTTGAAACTGCCGCAACAGATGCCAGCGCTTCACCACGGAAGCCTAAGGTTAAAATATCGTTCAGATCCTCTGCAACGGTGATCTTGCTTGTTGCGTGGCGCAGAAAAGCGTTTTTAACGTCCTCCTCAGCCATACCGCAACCGTTATCGGTAATGCGGATAAGCTCAATACCACCGTTTTTGATCTCGATGATAACGTTTGTTGCGCCTGCATCTATACTGTTTTCAACAAGCTCTTTTACTATTGATGAGGGGCGCTCAACAACCTCGCCTGCGGCAATTTTATTGGCAACTGAAGCATCAAGAAGTTTTATTTTCATATTTCGCGTTTCGCCTTTTCTCTTAATTCACATAAAATATTTATAGCTTCAATGGGAGTAAGTGTGTTTATATCCACCTCTTTTAATTCTTCAACTATTTTTTCCATATTGGATGAAGCAAAGAGTGTGGTTTGCTGTGCATTAACAGTATCCTTTGAGCGTGTTATATCTGCCATCTCAAGATCGGATAATATTGCCTTTGCACGTGTAAGCACAGGTTTGGGCACGCCTGCCAAGTTGGCAACGGCTATACCGAAGCTCTTATCGGCACTGCCGCGAACGATCTTCCTTAAGAAGATAACGTCATCACCGTATTCACGGGCGGTAATTGAATAGTTCTTTACGCCGTCCAATGTGCCTTCAAGCTCGCTTAACTCGTGATAGTGGGTTGCAAAAAGCGTTTTTGCGCCAACGTTTTTCTTGTTGGCAATATATTCGGTAACTGCCCAGGCAATGGAAAGCCCATCAAAGGTAGAAGTTCCGCGACCGATTTCATCTAAGATAATAAGGCTGTCCTTTGTGGCATTTTTAAGGATGCTTGCAACCTCCGTCATTTCCATCATAAAGGTACTCTGACCTGCAGAAAGGTCATCGGAAGCTCCTACACGGGTGAAAAGTCTGTCACAAATAGAAATGTTTGCACTGCGGCAGGGCACAAATGAGCCTAAATGAGCCATAAGAGTGATGATAGCCGTTTGACGCATATAGGTAGATTTACCTGCCATATTGGGACCGGTTATTATCATAAAACGGTTTTCTTCAAGATCAAGATATGCATCGTTGGGAACAAAGGGCGATTGATTCTGCATTGCTTCAACAACGGGATGTCTGCCTGCTTCTATGGTTAAAATACCATCGGTGTTGATGCTCGGCCTTGCATAATCGTTTTCAGATGCAAGGAGCGAAAAGGATAAAAGCACGTCAACCACAGAAAGGGCATTGGCTGTTTTTCTTATTCTGAAAATAGCCTCCATAAGTCTTTGGCGAACAAAATCAAACAAGCTTGCTTCAAGGCGGAGAGCCTTTTCTTCACTGCCGGTGATAAGAGATTCCATATTCTTTAATTCATCGGTGGTGTAACGCTCGGCATTGGCAAGAGTCTGCCTTCTTACGTAGGTAAAGGGAACCTTATCCTTAAAGCTGTTGGTAACCTCAATAAAATATCCGAAAACCTTGTTGTATTTTATTCTCAAGGTCTTGATGCCCGTTTCTTCTCTTTCCTTGGCCTCTAACTGAGCAATCCAGCCCTGCCCGTTTTTAACGGCATCGCGGTATTTATCAAGCTCCTCGTTATAGCCCGTTCGGATAACACCGCCATCCTTAATGGAATCAGCGGGAGCATCAGCAATAGCATCGTTAAGGAGAGAGTATACATCCTCAAGAGTGTCTATATCGTTATATGAAAGCTTTAAAAGCTCGCTGTTTGTGCTTTCAAGAAGAGTTTTTACCGTAGGCAGATTTTTAAGGGATCTGCGCATAAACACCGTTTCGCGAGGGGAGATGGTGCCGTAAGCCACACGGGTGCAGATTCTTTCAATATCGGAAATATCCTCAAGTGCAAGGCTCAGATCCTCGCGCAGGGCAAAATTATTTGTAAGCTCCTCAACGGAATCAAGGCGCTTTTCGATATCCTCCTTGATTCTTAAGGGGCGTTCAAGCCAAGTGTTAAGCTTTCTTGCACCCATAGGCGTTTTTGTTTTATCAAGAAGCCAAATAAGTGAGCCTCTTTGTCCGTGATCACCTAAGGAACGGAAAACTTCAAGATTTTTAACTGCTGCTGAATCAAGAATGAGGAAATCATTCTTTTCGATAAAGGTCAGCGTGTTCATATGAACAAGGGAGTTTTTCTGGGTAACGTTAAGATATTCCCATAAAGCCGCCGCGCTTTTTGCAGAAACCTTTTTATTAAGCTTTTCTGCTGAAGAGAAGCGTTCATAGAGCTTTTTGAGAAGCACAGGATCGCTGAAAAGCTCATCGGGGCAATAAAATGGACGGAATTGCTTGGAAATATATTTGGGAATAGATTGGGAAGCCTCTAAAAACTGCTTGTTTACAATGATCTCATTGGGATTGATCTCAAGAATTCTGTCGGCAACCTTTGAAAGCCCCGGCTCATAATTTTCTAAGGTTATGTTAAATTCGCCTGTTGAAACGTCAGCCCAGGCAAGAGAGCACTTATTTTTATCAAGATAAATTGATAAAAGGAAGTTGTTGTGCTTGTTTTCAAGCAAATCATCCTCAATGATAGTGCCGGGCGTAACAACGCGAACAACGTCCCTTTCCACAAGACCCTTTGATTCTCTTGGATCGGTAAGCTGTTCAACAATGGCAACCTTATAGTTTTTTTCAAGAAGCTTGTTTATGTAGGTGTTTACGCTGTGGTGAGGCACACCGCACATAGGTGCGCGCTCTGAAAGACCGCAATCCCTGCCGGTTAAAGCAAGCTGTAATTCCTTTGATGCAAGCTTTGCATCATCAAAGAACATCTCATAAAAGTCGCCTAAGCGGTAGAATACAAGACAATCATTGTATTTTTCCTTTAATTCAACGTATCTTTGCATCATCGGTGAAAGGGGCATATTATTCCTCCATCTCTCCCATTAAGGTGTTAAGTTTTACTTTTGTTATTTTAACATTGACTGTTTTATTTGTAAGCTCAGGCGAGCCTTTAAAGGTAACCATTCTGCCGTGCTCGGTTCTGCCTGAGATCATATTATCATCGCGCTTTGAAATTCCTTCGACAAGAACGGGATAAGTTTTGTTAAGATATAAGGCATTTGCCTTCATTGAGCAATCCTCAGCTATTTTAATAAGCCTTGCCATACGCTCTTTATTTTTCTCATCCGTAACCTGACCCTCCATAATAGATGCGGGAGTGCCGATACGGGGTGAATAGATAAAGGTGAAGGCTGAGTTAAAGCAAACCTTTTCATATAAATCACAGGTATCTTCAAAATCCTCGTCGGTTTCCGTAGGAAAGCCTACGATAATATCCGTTGAAATTGCAATATCAGGCATTTTTTTGCGAAGCTTTTCAACAAGAAAAAAGTAATCCTCACGAGTGTATCTGCGGTTCATTAAATTTAAAATTCTGTTTGAGCCTGACTGCACAGGCAGGTGAATGTATTTGCACACCTTTTCACATTCGGCCATTGCATCAATTAAATCATCGGAAAGATCCTTGGGGTGGCTGGTCATAAAACGGATGCGCTCTAAACCCTCAATTTTATTTAATTTACGAAGAAGGTCAGGGAACGAAATTTCATCAGCATTTTTGCCGTAGGAGTTAACGTTCTGCCCCAAAAGAGTAATTTCCTTTACGCCGCTTTTTGCAAGGGCGGTTGCTTCAGAAATAATATCCTCGCTTTTTCTTGAACGCTCTCTGCCGCGAACGTAAGGCACGATGCAGTATGAACAGAAATTGTTGCAGCCGTACATAATGTTTATCCAAGAAAAAACATCCTTTTCTCTTAAAACGGGCATATTTTCAACGATGGCGTCTTCCTTTTCCCATATGGAATACTGTGATTCGTTCTTGGTCAAAGCAGAGTACATAAGCTTGGGAAGCTCGTGGGTGTTGTGAGTGCCGAAAACAACGTCAACAAAGGGAAAGCGCTTTTTGATCTTTTCTTTACTGCCTTCCTCCTGCATCATACAACCGCATATCATTATGAGCATTTCGGGGCGTCTTTTCTTTTCCTGCTTTAATTTGCCTAAGTTGCCTAAAAGCCTGTCCTCAGCGCCCTCACGGACACAGCAGGTGTTGAAGATCACCGCATCGGCACAAAGCTTATCCGTTGCGGGAGTGTAACCCATTTCCTCAAAAAAGCCCTTTAAGGTCTGCGAGTCGCGAACGTTCATCTGACAACCGTAGGTCTCAACAAAATAGGTGCGCTTTTTATCACCGAAAAACTCTTTAACTTTTTCTATGTATTCTTTTTCAGGTAAGTTTTCAAAAGAGGTTATATTTCTTTTTGACACAAACAAGCCCCCACAATAATATCATAATAATATATTATATAATAAAAATAGATTTTGTGCAACAAACAAAAATAGAAATTTTTCGATAAATTAAGCTAAAGGAAAGAACAAGGAAAAGGGGAATTAGTATTTTAAGGAGATGAATAATTATGGAATTAAAATTAAAGTTAATGGGTGAGCTTGATCACCATAACGCAGAAAAAATGCGGAAAAAGCTCGATAAGGAGATTCTTTCAGGCGGTGCGGAAACGATAATATTTGATCTTTCGGGGCTCACCTTTATGGATTCCAGCGGAATCGGTGTGCTTTTAGGTAGATATAAGCTTTTTGCCACAAAAAAACTGTATATTACAGGTGCCAATGAAACCATTGATAAATTGCTTAAAATATCGGGCATTTATTCGCTTATGCCCAAGTATAGAGGAGAGAATGAAAAATGAAAAACAGTGCCAATATAAAATTCAAATCACTTTCAGAAAACGAAAGCTTTGCCAGAATGTGCGTTTCCGCCTTTATTGCACCGATGAATCCTACCCTTGAGGAGCTTAACGATATAAAAACTGCGGTAAGCGAGGGCGTAACAAATGCTATAGTACACGGCTATTCACATAAGATCGGTGAAATAGAAATGCGTCTTTTATATGAAAACGACCTTTTACATATAGAGATAATGGATGACGGTGCAGGAATTTCCGATGTGGAAAAGGCTCGGCAACCCTTTTTTACCACTTGCTCTGACGGCACTCGCTCAGGAATGGGCTTTACCGTAATGGAAAGCTTTATGGATGAGGTTTTGGTGGCATCTGCTCCCGATGAGGGAACAAGGGTAGTTATGAAAAAAAGAATCGGTGGTAAAAAGTGAAGTGGGATAACACCAGAGATCTTATTGAGCTCTCCCAAAAGGGCGATAAAAATGCAAGAGAACAGCTCATAAAAGAAAACGCCCCCTTGGTAAAATCCATCGTAAAAAGATATTTAAACCGAGGAAGTGATTTTGAGGATCTTTATCAGGTGGGGCTTATGGGACTTTTAAAGGCAATATCACATTTTGATCTGAATTTTGACGTGCGCTTTTCAACCTATGCAGTGCCAATGATTTGCGGCGAGGTAAAGCGGTTTATTCGTGATGATAATTCAGTTAAAATGTCACGCTCTTTAAAGGAATTACAACAAAAAATACGCTATCAAAGGCAAAAGCTATCTATTTCCTTAGGCCGTGAGCCGGGCGTTAACGAGCTTTCTCAGGCCATAGGCGCAAACGTTGAGGACGTGCTTTGTGCATTAGAAAGTATGCAACAGTTAAAGAGCCTTGATGAGCCCGTTTTTGATGAATCGGGCTCCACCTTAAAGGAAATAATTGAGGATAACAAAAACAGAGCCTCCCTTAACGATAAGCTTGCCTTATATCAATGCTTGGATCAGCTTGAGGAAAGGGAGAAAAAGATAATTCTCTTAAGATATTTTAAGGATATGACTCAAACCAAAATTGCCGATATTATGGGCATTTCTCAGGTTCAGATATCAAGAATAGAGAGTAGAGTAATAGAAAAATTAAGGAAGAAATTGGGATAAAAAACTCCCTTTTCAGGAAGTTCAGAGCACTGACAGTCTGTTGATAATATCAACAGACTAAAAAACGACCTTTTTAGGTCGTTTTTTGATTGCGATTTTATAACTTTTCCAAAGCTCCGTAGATTCGCTTGAAGCCATCGTTAAAAATTCCCATATCGGTGGCGGTCCAGAGAACGTTTGCACCCATATTATAGAATTTTTCCGCTTTTTCAACTGTATCACAGAAGATTCCCGATGAGGTGTTATGCTCCTTGCAAATGTCAAATACCTTTTGAATATACGAAAGAAGCTCAGGATCGTCAAACTGAAGTGGCTTATTAAGCATAACGGAGAAATCAAAGGGACCGATGATGATAGCGGAAATAAATTCACCGTATTTCTCTAACATTTCGGGCAGATTTTTTACGCCCTCAGGTGATTCGATCTGCAGGAAAAGATATCTTTTATAGTTAAAGATGGTTTCATCCTTTCTGTATTGACCGTGACCGCCGCAACCCATTTTGCCATTGGGAGGGAAGTTCATTGATCTTACGGCCTTTTCGACCTGCTGAAGAGTTTCGGCGCGAGGGATCATAATGCCGTCAGCGCCCATATATAAGGCTCTTGAAATAAGGTGATATTCAGTATCGGCAACGCGAATAAATGAAGGTGTACCTTTAAGGCGTGCAACCTGCAGGCAGTTAACGAGATTTTCGTTATTGAAGATGCCGTGCTCGCCGTCAAAGAGAATAAAATCAAGGCTATCAACCATATTTTCAACCATAATAGGACTTAAAAAGGTGGAAATTACGGGGCCTACGATTTTTTCGCGATTTTTAATTTTTTTCTCAAAAAGCTGATACTTATCCATTAAAATTCTCCTTTAATAAAAAGCTGATTTCATAATATATCTTTTAAAAGATATTGTCAATAATATATTTACAAAAAACAGGCGTTTTGGTATAATAGATTAGCCAAAGGTTGGCTCAAGCTAAATGCTTTTGTAAAAATGAAAGGACGGGGAAAAATGGATTTCTCGAAGCTTAAGAATTATCTTGATAATATTGATAAAAAATTGGTGCCGTCATATAAGTGCATTGTGAAAAAGGGCAATGAAACGGTGTTTGAATATTTTAATGCCCGTGAGGATATTATTGAAAGTGAAAAGGATAAAAAATACTATTATCTTTTTTCTGCTTCAAAGGTAATAACCTGCACGGCAGTTATGCGCCTTTATGAAGAGGGCAAATTGGATATTGATGATCCGGTTTATAAATATATTCCTGAATTTAAGGAGCTTTATATCGGCGGAAGCTTTCAGGAGTGTTATAAGGTAATTGATAAAGAAACTATGCCCAAGGCTAAAAACGTGCTTACAATAAAGCATCTTTTAACAATGTCAGGCGGATACTGCTACAATTTAGGCCATCCTGAAATTTTAAAGGTTATTGAGGAAAAGGGTGAACAGACCTCAACCCTTGATATCGTAAAGGCTATTGCTAAATTTCCCCTTTTATTTGAGCCGGGCACAGATTATAACTATTCCCTTTGCCACGATATTTTAGGCGGGATAATTGAAGTTGTAAGCGGTAAAAAGTTCTCAGAATATCTTAACGAGATCATTTTTGAGCCGTTAAATATGAAAGATACCTTCTTTAACCCCTCTGATGATGTTTTGAAGCAAATGTATCAGCAGTTCAAGGTTAACCCCGAACATATGATTGCTCAACCCCAGGAGCCTTGGTGCGGTTATGCTTTGGCAGGCGATTATGAAAGCGGCGGAGCAGGTCTTGTTTCCACTATAGAGGACTATGCTGAATTTGCTGCTTGCCTTGCAAACGGCACGTCGAAAAACGGATACAGAATTTTAAAAAGAGAAACTATTGATCTTATGCGTAAGCCTCACTTGTGCGAAAAGGCTCAGAGCACCTTTGAGAGCAATCCTACAAAGGTAGGATATTCTTACGGATTAGGTGTAAGAACACATATCGATCCTGAAAAAAGCCATAGCATCTCACCTCTTGGCGAATATGGTTGGGATGGTGCCGCAGCGGCATTTGTTGTCATCGACCCTGAAACAAAGCTTTCTTTAACTTACACACAACACGTTTTAAATTGCGGATACGCTTATAACCATATTCATCCCACAATAAGAAATCTTGCTTATGAGGCAATGAAATAAGGTGAAAAAAATTGTTTAAAGCAATTCCTTCAAAAGATGATCCCAAAGCATATAATAAAACGGCTTTTATTTCTTCACGACTTGTCTGTATTGACGGTTGTGAGCTGTTTGACGTTTCAATGCAGTATCCCTTGTTGGAATTTGAAAGTGCAGTTAAAAATTGTTATGTTAGGGAAGAGGTTTTTGAAAAATTAAAGCTTGCACAAGGCTATTTGCCTGAAGGCTATAAATTAAGAATATGGGACGCTTGGCGGCCCTTTTCCTTGCAGGAAGAATTATTTGAAAGGTATTCTTTTGATATTATCAAGCGGTTTTGCCCGAAAAACGCTACTATAGAAGAACAGAAAAGCGTTATAGCAAAGTACGTTTCCATTCCCGAAAAAAGCGAAAAAGAGCCACCTGTTCATACAACGGGCGGTGCAGTTGACGTTACTCTTTTAAAGGATGGCAGGGAAGTGCCTATGGGAACTGCCTTTGACGCCTTTTCAGAAAAAACCAAGACCGATTATTTTGAAAAAATCGGGGAAGATATTTTGGTGCGCAATAACCGCCGAATCCTTTATAATGCTATGATCTCTGCCGGCTTTACCAATCTGCCATCAGAGTGGTGGCACTTCGATTTCGGTGATAAATTCTGGGCATATTATAATAATACCAAGGCCTTATATGAAGGCATATATGAAAAAATAAGAAAAGCGGAGTAAAAACACTCCGCTTATTTTATATTTCACCAACGGTCTCGGCAAGGCGCATAAGGTGGGTTGCAGAGCCGATAAGGCAATTCACCCAGAAATTTTCCACATTTTCAATGCAGTCCTTCTTCATCCAATGGGTGGGGATGAGTCCTGACTCGGGGTCTTGCATTCTCGTAAGCATATCGCCTAAAGCGCAAGCCTTTTCAAGAAGCAGAGGTTCTTTTGTCAAGGAATAAACGTCAATAAAAGCGTTCATTATTTTTGCGGTTGAGCCATCAATGGGTACGTACCAATAATATTGCTCAACGCCTGCAGGGGAGTACCAATAATCCTTTTCGGGATCAAAGTGAGTGTTCCAGGGTGAGAATTTGCCCCAAACAACAAACTGATCTTCAACAAAGCGCATAAGCTCCTTGGCGTCTTCAATTTTTTCTGCATCAAAACTAAAATTATTTGTAATGTAGTGAATAGCATCGTCGGTATCAATGTGGGTAAGGTTGGTATAGCTTCCCGAAAGAAGAATGTCCTCAAACTGACCTTCCCAGTTATAGCACTCAAAGCGCTTTGCCTGAAGATTTTTAAAGTAATTTTCTTCTAAGGTGTGCCATATATCGTCACCGGTTTTTTTATAAACCTCGTGAAGGAAATCAAGGATTCCGTAAGATGCGCAGAAGTTGTCCTTTGATTCAGGCTCACCGTCTTCAGTTGAAAGCATCAAGTACCAGCTTCCGCATTCAAGCACGTTGTTTTTATAATATTCTGCAATGCGCATTGCGGCATCAAAATACTTTGTGTCACCCGTTGCTTCGCTTAATTGAAGATATGCAAGACCTGCCGATGCAGGGTAGATCATCATTATTTTGTCAGTACGGTTTTTTGCCATAGGCGCAGTTTTATCAACCGTATCAAAATCAAGGTTTTTAAAAGAATATGTGGGGGGAAGGCCCGGAACGGGGGAATCATCACCGTAAGTTATGGAAAGAAGATAGTCAGCCGCGTTTGTTGCAATCTTCATTACTTTTTCGCTGTTTTCGGGATCTAATTTTGCATAATTTATCATCGCCCTAACAACGCTTGCGATGGTTTTTGAGGGATAAACATTGTGGGGATAGAAGGGATCGGGTTTTCCCTGAAGAAGCCAATGCTGATTGAAATCTTCATTGAAAACATATCTGAAAGCCTTCATAGCGCAATCCTTATAGGAGCTTGCTCTTTTGGGAAGATTCTCTCTGCCGGGGAAGCCGTCAGCCTTAAAGAATGTACGTGCGCCTGCAAGATACTGAGGCTTTTCGTCCTTATCAAGAGCTTCAACCTTAAGTTCAACCATACCGGTGGGAATGTCCTTCCAAATGGGTGCAAGGCTTGCAGTAGGTCTTTCCGCCTTAAAGGTGTGAACTTTTCCGTTAATATCGGTGGCGGTAAAAAGATATCCGTTCGCTTTGGGAATAATGGGGAATCCAAAGCAGGGCGCAAAAATAAACTGGGTGGAATTTACGTTCCAAAATCCTCTGCCCTTAATTCCGCCTGGGCGAATAGCAAATTCTTCGCTGTTATATTCATTAAATGCTTGTTCCTTAAAGTTCATAGCGTACTCCTTTTATTTTATTCTATTATTATATTACAACAAAAAAACGCTGATGAAAATAGAAAATAGTTAGGAATTTATGTAATTTTTCCATGTTTGATGAAAAAAGAGGGAGTATCTCAGTAAAGAAATTTTACGCATGCTTTACCTCACTCGTCAGAGGGAACCGTTTTTGTAAAAAGTTTGCCAAAAAACAGAACCCCCATTGCAATAATGCAATGGGGGGATAAAATAAAGTTAAAAAGGTGATTACACACCGCACGCTAAAGTTTTTGTCATACTTGCCGTTTCAGCTATTGCGTTAAAACCGGCTAACACAGTTTTGCAAATCAATTTGCTTTTTTCTTTGCTTTCTCTGTCATTCCAATTTAGCAATTCTAACGAAATCATATAATCTAAATGATATAAGCTTTCGCTGTTTTTGCCAACTTTTAATACAATTAATTCTTTTTTTCGTAATTCTCTCACTATTGTTTCGCACGTTTCAGGAGAAATGCAAGAAATTTCGGGATGCAAATCCATTTCCAGCGCTATAGCGTCAACCAAATAACAATAGTTTTTTGTAAGTTTTGAATATTTACGCTTATCAGGAATATAAATAGGTTTAGCATTATCAGGAATAATCCAGCATTTACATTTAGGGCACTTTATAGCACCAACTAAATAGGGTACCATTTTTTTTACTTTAGAATGCGAAAGACCTTTTTTATTAGCAAACTCTCTTGTTGTCATTTTTTGTCCTCTCTTGTTGTGATTTAGGAATAATAGTCAGTTATTTCTATTGTATAACTTTCGTTTGAGTTTAAACCGCTTGTAAAAAAATCATCTGTTACGCGAATTTTATCACCGACACACTTGTCAAAAGAGTGCACAGAATCTTTTTTTACAATATAACCTTCGGAGTCCTTGATTATAATGTAAAAGCCGGTCATCAAGGAGGTGTTGTTTGGACCTTTGTAATCGTATGTTTTCTCACCGGACCAATTTATGTATAAGGCAGCATTACCGTTAGATCTTGTTTCTGTGTAAAAGGAGAATTGTGTGATTTTTGCTTGAGTTACCAATTCGCTGTCGGAATACCAAGAAACTGTTCTAGGAATGCTTGTAATAAGTTTTATTGTTGGTTCAAGTTTTTTGTTGCATCGTGTACATTTACCTGATGAATAGTCATGCCCCAATGCGCTACCGCTTGTTTGCTTACAATTGGTGCAGGTTTTGGGTGTTGTGCAGGTTGCGCTTTTCCAATTATGACCGGTTGCAGTTATTGTTTTGGTGTAACTATCGCCACAAATTTTGCAAGTAAAGGCTTTAGAGCCATTTGAAGTGCAGGTTGCGTTTTGGGTAATTTTTTCAGTATAGCTATGACCTAATTTTTTAATTGTAGAAGTCTTTTTATAACCGCAAATCGAACAAGTTGAAACCTTTTCGCCTGCAGAGGTGCAGGTAGCCTGCTTTGTAATTGTATCGGCGTATTTGTGGTCGGTGGTTTTAGGCATAATTTCAGTTTTTGTATCACCGCAAACCGAGCATGTAGTAATTTTTTCGCCTGTTTCCTTGCAAGAGGCTTGCTTAGTTATTTTTTCAGAATACTTATGATTGGCTGTTTTAGGTATGGTTTCGATTTTTTTATCACCACAAACAGAGCAGGTGGTAATTTTTTCGCCTGCTTCCTTGCAAGATGCTTGCTTGGTTATCTTTTCAGCATATTTATGCTGATTTGTTTTTTCAATAACCATCGTTTTTGTGTCTCCGCAAATTGAGCAGGTTGAAACTTGTTCACCGTCTTCGCCGCAGGTTCTTGCTTTGGTAACCTTATCAACGTATTTGTGTGTTGTAACAACAGGTATTGTTTCCGTTATTACTTTTTCGCAAAGAGTACAGGTTTTCGTCAGTGTGCCTTCTTCAATGCACGTTGCTTCTTTAGTAACTTCCTCGGTGAACTGATGTTCACAGCCACAGCCTGCAAAAACAGAAGCAATAAAGAGGGTTGCAAGTATAAGCGCAATAAATTTTTTCATTTTCGTTTTTCCTTTCATAAATAGTTTGAAGAAGCTTTGAAAATACTTCTTTAAATGATATTATACTGCAATTTGCAGTAAAAGTCAATACTGCATTTTGTTGTATGCTATAATTTTTTTGAGGTGATAGATTTGTATAGGCGTATAAGGGATCTACGCGAAGACCACGACCTTACTCAAAAAGAGATGGCAAAAAAATTAAACTGTTCACAGCAGGTTTACAGTAATTACGAATTGGGGCAAAGAGATATTCCCACCGATATTTTAATAAAATTATCGGACGTATATGACGTTTCAGTTGATTACATTCTTAATATTACGGATAATCCGAAGATAAATAAATAACCGAGCCTTTTGTGTGAGGCTCGGTTGTTTTATTGTATATTGACGTTCCAATATCCGAAACGTTTACCGTTTACTCTTTCAATATATTTCTTTTCTTCAAGTGAAGCCATAATGCGTTTAACGGTTCTATCAGATTTTCCAATAAGCTCCGCAATTTTCTTTTGCGTCAATTTACTGTCTTTTTTTAGCAAATTTAAGACCTGCATTTCATCCAAAGTGACATCTAAAGTGACATTTTTATTTTCAGTTTGGCACTTTGGAGAAGATAACGAGCCACTTATGTGCATATCACGATTCTTAAGGGGATTGTTTTCGTTAAGCAACAGATTCCTTAAAAACAATTCTAAATATTCGGTTGTTTCATAAACGCCCTTTTTAATGTTGGTGTAGTTTGCACGAACAAGTGCATTTCTGAAATACCAGGCATTTTCAGCAAAAATATCATTGGTAACATCAAAACCTAACGTACGAAGATATTTAATAAAGAAAACTGCCGTGGTTCTTGTGTTGCCTTCAGAGAAAACGTGAATTTGCCAAAGACGAGAAACAAACACAGCCAAATGCTTTATTATTTCATCCATTGAAAGATTTTTATAGGAAAACTCTTTTTCAACTGAAAAATCATAATCTAAAGTTGCTCTTAAATCTAAAGCACTTCCGTACAAAACTGTATCGCCATCAAGCACCCATTCGTTTTTTGTGATATTATAATTTCTTAGCTTGCCGGCGTATTTATAAATGCCATTAAATAACTGTGAATGGATTGAGATATAATGTGCAGGTGAAAACACAAAAGATTTTTCAGATAATAACTGTGCAATGCGAACAGAAACTTTATCTGCTTCTTCGGTTCTGTCAGAGCTTGTATGTGCGATATTTTCTTTATAATAACTATGAATTAAATTGTTGGCTTCTTCAAAAGTAATATCACCGTCAATATTCTTTATGGCGGTTTCGATCAAATATTCACTTGTGTTAAGTCCATCGACGGCTTGAAGACCTATTGCTGTATGCCAAGCATAACCTTTTTCTTTCTTTTGCGGTTCTTTTTCTCTTAAGTATTCTTCAAAAATATCGTTCACAAAACTCACCTCTTTATATATACTCATTATACCATATTTTTACACAAAAAGCAAACCGTCTTTAAGAAATATTGAAATAACCGAGTCTTTTGTGTGAGACTCGGTTCAGAGCACTGACAAACCCCTGCAAACACAAATCCCTGCAAAATTTTTGCAGAGATTTGTTTCCATCGTTGCATTTCACTTGCAAAATGCGGTCATTTACGTCTGTGTAAACTCCCTTTTTGCAAGTTCAGCGCCTTGGCTTGCAAGGGTTTCTCGAACTCTGGCAGTCTGCTGACTTTGTCAGCAGACTGAACCGAGCCTTTTGTGTGAGGCTCGGTTGTTTTTTATTTAAAATAATTTATCATTCCTACAACAAAGATCAGTAGAATTATGATGGGCAGGATAAAGGTCATATAAATGCGCATCCAGTCCTTGATCTTTGCGCCCTTGCCCTGGTTGGCTTCGGCCTTAAATTTATGCCAGCCCCAACCGTAACGGAGCGTGCAGAAGATAACTATCGTAAGAGAGCCTAAGGGCAACAAAATATTGCTTACAAGGAAATCTTCAAAATTCATTATGGGGTTATCTTCGCCCTGAATAAACACGTTAAACCCTAAAACGCAGGGGATGCAAAGGACAAGCATAAGTCCGCAATTTATGAGGCACGCTTTTCTTCTTGAAATTTTGAACATATCCATTGTGCAGGCAATAATATTTTCAAAAACGGCAAAGACCGTTGAAAATGCCGCAAAGGACATAAACAAGAAAAATAGACTTCCCCATAATCTGCCTAAAGGCATATTGTTAAAAACGTGGGGGAGAGTTTCAAAGATAAGGGGAGGACCGCTATCAGGCTCAATATTGTTTGCAAGGCAGGCGGGAAAGATTATAAGCCCCGCGGTAACTGCAACAAATGTATCTAAAATTGAAACGTTAATGGCTTCGCCTAAAAGGGAGCGTTTTTTATCTAAGTAGCTTCCGAAAATTGCCATTGAGCCGATACCTAATGAAAGGGTGAAGAATGCCTGATTCATAGCGGCAACGGTAACGTTAAAGAATCCCGTTAGAAGATCGCCGCCGCCTACCTCTCTAACATTTTCGAGGTTTGGCACAAGGTAGAATTTAAGACCTTCGCTGCCGTTTTCAAGGAAAATACTGTTTACGGCAAGAACGACCATTATAACCAAAAGAGCGATCATCATAACCTTTGTTATGGGCTCAAGACCCTTTTGCAAGGAGAATGAGCATACGAGAAAGCCGATGATTACCGAAAGCAGTGTAAAGAATAACATAAGGGGAAGGTCGCCTGTAACGTTAGCGTAATGAGCGGCTATTTCTGCTTCGGAAACGTTAGAAAGCTTGCCTGTCAATGTGGAAACGAAGTACGCAATCATCAAACCGCTGATGGAGGTATAAAACATCATTAAGATATAATTGCCCACAACGGCAAGCCAGCCGTGAATATGCCATTTGTGTCCGGGCTTTTCAAGCTGTTGATACATTTTTGCAGGGCTCTTCTGTGCAGCGCGACCCAACGAAAACTCCATTGTAAGAACGGGCACACCCATAATAAATAGGAAGAAAAGGTAAATTAAAACGAAAATTCCGCCACCGTTTTGACCTACCATATAAGGAAACTTCCATACATTACCTATAGCCGAAGGGAATCGAACCCATAACGCCCAATAGGACTGCTTTTGCGCATAAAACGACTCTTGTCGCTTGAAATACGCCCGGTATTCCTTCACTTCGCGAGCCGTTTTCTATCACAAAATCAGTTCCTTTGGGTTCGC
>JAZNSH010000019.1:0-7721 GCA_045591115.1 Clostridia bacterium | reverse complement strand
AAAGGTAATTGAACATATTCATTGCAAAGATATCGAAGTTGCAAAAAACGTTTTAAGATGTTTTTTGCAACGTAAAGCCGATTTCTATCGGCTTTGTCGAGAAATTTAATCAATTTCTCGACATTTGATAATCATTATAATCTGCTTAGGCACGGCAGTGTTTACCGCTTGCGATGAGGAAAAAACAGTAAATGATGAAGGAACGGCAGCAGAAAAGGAAACAGGCTTGCTTCTTCCCAAAACAATAAAGGGCTCGGACGGTGAATTTGAGCTTCAGCTTACTTGGTCGGAAAATAAATGTACCTATGAAGTGGAAGGTATAACCTTTATCTTCTCCTATGATGAAGCAACAAGAAGCCTTAATGTTCAGGCGGGCGAAAATAAGGATGTTTTGGAAAATCTGTGCGTCTTTGATGAAAATGACCGCATAATCGAAATGAATTTTGATGGAAAAAAGGTCTTGGAGCTTGATTATTCAAAGGAAAAGTTAGTTGCAAAGGCTTGGGGCGAGGATGAGCTTGATTCGCCTATGAGCATCATCATTGATCAGACAAACCGCAAGGTGCAGATGCCTCCCTTTGATGATCCCAACAAATTTATGGTTTTTAATGAGTATGGCGATCTTACGGGCGCTGAGGATAGAGAACTTTTTAACTATGAGTACGATGAAAAAGGAAATATCTTAAAGCTTTCAATCCCCGAAATCGAGAACTATTGGTGGGATATTTCTTACGGCGAAGAAAAGCTCACAAAGTCTTGGCAAGGCGCGGTTCTGAAATTTACGGCAAGATATATGATTGGCAATCCCATGTCAATTTTTGCAATGGATATGATCTGCAACAGCGTTCATAAAACCTACAGCGAAAAATAAAAAAATGCGGTGAAAGTTAAAATTCACCGCTTTTTCTTTTATCAATGATAATTTTGTTGATTCCTAAGGTTTTTAATATGGCTTCGATATCTGCTTGGCTATCGTCGAAAATCTGCAAATATGCACATATGTTAAATTCATCTATTGCAAAGATTTTAAGGTTTGAATATTCGTAATTCTTAAGGGCATCCTCTATCTTTTCATAGGGGATAGGGCATTTTAAAAGGAAGAACTGAAAAATCTCTTTAAGCTCCTTAACAGAGGCAAGGAAAATAACGATGGAGAGGATAATTGAAATGAGGGGATCAATAAAGGGCAAGCCGAAAAGCTTCATAATAACCGCGCCTAACAAGACGGCAACCCAGCCGAAAAGATCCTCAAGCATATGAAGATTTATTGCCTTGTGGTTATGGCTGTGACCGTGGCGTGTGAAAAGCGTTGCAAGCAGATTTATAATAAAACCTATAACCGCAAATATGAGCATAAGATCGGTGTTTATTTCCCTTGGCTCAAAAAGACGGTTCACGGCATTAAAAAAGGTGAAAATTGAGCCGATGATCAGAATGAGGCTTGTTAAAAATCCGCCTAAAAGGGAAAATCTGCCGTAGCCCAGATTATAGTTTTTATCGGCAGGCTTTTTGCTTTTTTTCTCTAAAAAAACGGAGATGCCGATGGTTAAAGCATCACCGAAATCGTGAAGCGCATCGGAGATTATTGCAATGCTTCCCGAAAACAGACCGCCGAAAAACTCCAGAACGGAAAAGGAAAGGTTAAGGATAAAGGCAATTACGATGTTTTTCATTTCTGACTCCTTGACAATATACGATATTTAATGTACAATACGTATGTTACTGAACATATTGTTCGATAATTATTTTAATAAAAAACCGAAAAAACGCAATATATAAATATGTAGGAAAATTCAATACTGAACAAAATTATAATTTTGTACGGAGAAAAAGGATGGACAGACGGCAAAGAAAGACCCGCGAAGCCATATTCAACGCATTTTTTGAGCTGATGGGGAAAAAACAGATAGATAAGATAACGGTGGGGGAGATAATCGAGAAGGCTGACGTAGGTCGGGCAACCTTTTATTCTCACTTTGAAACCAAGGAATATCTTTTAAAGGAAATGTGCAAGGAGCTATTCTGCCACGTTTTTGATTGTGCTGTGCATAACGATGAGCACAAGCATATTTTCTCCTGCGATGGGTCTCCATCGGTGTTTCTCCATCTTTTTCAGCATTTTAAGAGAAACGATAACAGAATTCTTGAGCTTATTTCTCTTAAGGGAGATGACGTTTTTCTGAAATATTTCCGCCGGGAGCTTATAAAATTCCTTGAAAAGCAGGTTAAAATAAATAATGAAAAGCTGCCTGATGCACTTATCAATGAATACGTTGCTTCGGCATTTATTTCAACGGTTTTGTGGTGGAAAAGCAATGATTTAAAGGAAACACCTGAGGAAATAAACGATTATTTTACTGAGCTCATAAAAAATTTTTAAAAAAATAAATTTTTTTGTGACCTTTTTTGCTTTTCACACGTTTATATGATAGGAGAATGAAGATGATACATCTTTTCAGCCATAAAAATGACATAGACAGAGTTTACGAAAAGTACAGCGATTCATTATATCGCTTGGCTCTTGCAAGGCTTCTCAATGCTTACGATGCAGAGGATGCCGTTCACGATGTTTTCAGTGCATACATATCAAAAAAGCCTCAGCTTAACGGAGAAATTCACGAGAAGGCTTGGTTTGTGAGATCAACCATAAACAGATGCAACGATATTTTAAGAAAGCAAAAGGTTCGCAAATATGTGCCTCTTGATGAAGCGTTGGGGTTAAAAACCTCTGATGATAAAAGCTTTCTTGAGGTGGCGGAGCTTCTTAAAAAGCTCTCCGATGACTATCGGGAAACGGTGATTCTTCACTATCTTGAGGGCTATACTCTTGAGGAAACTGCCGAAATCCTTGAAATTTCCCTTTCGGCCGTAAAAATGCGCATTTCCCGCGCAAAGGAAATTCTCAGAAAGGATGAACAATAGTGTTTGACGAAAAGCAAATAAAAGCGTATCATAATATAAAAGCACCTGACAGAATTTATAAACGGCTTAACAGAAAAGGCTATTCTCTCGGCGTGCTTGCCGCCTGCCTTGTGTGCGCTGTTATGCTTACAATATTTTTGCGACCTGCCGAAACTAAAATAATTGCAGGGGGGCAGACCCTTGAAAATTCAGTTGTAGTTGAAGAAACCTTAATGCGCTCGGCTGAAATAAAGGTTCCCTTTAAAATCGAAAACGGGGAAACAACAGAAATCACTGTTTCTGAAGGAGCTCTTCTTTTTTCAGGCTCGGAAAATAAAACCCTAACCGTTGATGGTGACGGCACCTTTTCCTGGCAGATCGAAAAGGAAAGCTTACCTGCTGAGATAAGTATTTCTGATGAAAACGGAGTAAAGAGTTTTACTCTTATATATGAAAATTCAAAATATATTTTAAGGAGAAATGAAAAATGAAAAAACTTATCGCATTAGTTCTTACCCTTGCTATGGTTCTTGCATTCGTTGCTTGCGGCCAGGGCGAAACACAAGAGCAGACACCTGCTCCCACACCTACAGAAGGTACAACAACCGATGAAGGCACAACTGATGAAGGCACAACCGACGAAGGCACAACCGACGAAGGTACATCCGTTGAAACTACAGTAGGTCAGACTCTCTATAATGAATTCAAGGCTAACCACGAAGGCACTGCTGAAGAGATCGCAACAAGAATCATCTCAAACCCCATTATCCAGTTTATGGGTGGCGCAATGCCCGTTGAAGAAGGCTTACTTTCAGGCTTTGATAACTTCGAAGTTAAAGGCTTCAAGGAAGGCGCAATGTTCGGTCCTATGATGGGTTCAATCGCATTTGTTGGTTACATCTTCGTTCTTGAAGAGGGTGCTGACGTTGAAGCTTTCAAAACAAGCTTAAAGGAAAATGCAAACCTCCGTTGGCAGATCTGCGTTACCGCTGATGAGCTTATCGTTGAAAACGAAGGCAACGTAGTATTCTTCCTTATGAGCCCCAATAGCTTTGAAACACCTGAAATGCCCGGCGATATGGGCGAAGATCTTCCCGCAATGGATGAGCTTCCTGCATTTGACGGTGAAGTTCCCGCATTTGACGGTGAAGCTCCCGCTGCTGAAGGCACCGTTGTTGAAGTTGCATAATAGATAAAAATTGCTGTCCGGCACGGCTTAATGCTATGCCGGATTTTTTTAAGGAGTTTTTATAATGTTATTTTCAGGAATTCCCTTTTTGTTTTATTTTCTGCCCTGCGTGTTGCTTCTTTACTTTGCAACACCCAGAAAATTTAAAAACTTAACACTTCTTATTTCAAGCCTTGTATTCTATGCCTGGGGCGAGCCACGACTTGTCATCCTTATGATGATAACCGTGTTTATAGGTTATATATTAGGTCTACTTACGGAAAAATACCGAAGCCACAAGAAGATTTTTATCACTCTTGCATCAATTCTCAGCCTTGGCTTCCTTTGCTATTTTAAGTACGTTGACTTCTTTATTGATAACTTCAATTTAGTTACGGGACTTTCCATTCCCTTATTGAACGTTGCATTGCCCATCGGTATAAGCTTCTATACCTTCCAGCTTTTGAGCTATAATATTGACGTTTATCGCGGAAATGTGCCTGCGCAGAAGAATTTTATTGATCTTGCCTGCTATATTGCACTTTTCCCACAGTTGATCGCAGGCCCTATCGTAAGATATTCTGATGTTGCATATCAGCTCAAGCACCGCAAGCACTCCATTGAAAAGGCATCGGAGGGCGTAAGAAGATTCGTTATCGGCTTAAGCAAAAAGGTGCTTATTGCAAACGTTTTAGGCGAAGTGTGCGAAGGCTTCAGAAACACGGGCGATCAAAGCGTTCTGTTCTTCTGGATCTATGCCGTTGCCTATTCACTTCACATTTACTTTGATTTCTCAGGCTACAGCGATATGGCTATCGGCTTAGGCAAGATGTTCGGCTTTGACTTTTTGGAAAACTTCAACTATCCCTTTATTTCAAAGAGCATCACCGAGTTCTGGAGAAGATGGCATATGTCCCTTGGCTCCTGGTTCAGGGATTACGTTTACATTCCTATGGGCGGTTCCCGTGTTAAGAAAGGGAGAATGTTCTTTAACATCTTCGTTGTGTGGATGCTCACCGGCTTCTGGCACGGCGCGGCCTGGAACTTTATCATTTGGGGCCTTTATTTCGCATTGTTCTTGATCGTTGAAAAGATGTTCTTTATGAACTTCCTCAAAAAATCAAAGGTTATAGGCAGATTTTACGTTGTTCTTGCAATTATATTCAGCTTTGTAATATTTGATTCGGCAACAATGGGTCTTGCCTTTGAGCGCATAGGCGGTCTTTTCGGTATTGGCGGACATCCCCTTGTTTCTCAGGAGGCACTTTTCTATCTTAAGAATTTCGGTATCGTTATTCTTATTGCCCTTATCGGTGCAACACCTATTCCCAAAATGCTTGCAAACAAGGTTAAATTTACAAAGTATGTTGAGCCCCTGTTCCTGCTTGTGCTTTTGTTTATCGTTACTGCATATCTTGTTGACGGTTCATTTAACCCGTTCCTGTATTTCAGATTCTAAGGAGGAGAAAATATGAAAGTTAAAGATATTATAAATGTAGCTTTATCAGGTCTTTTTATTCTTGTTTTCTCGCTTATATGCTTCTTCTATGAAACTCCCGCATATTCTGAAAGCGAAAGACGTGAGCTTGCCAAGATGCCTGAAATTACTCTTGAAAGCATTGTAAGCGGTGAGTTTTCAAAGGAGTTTGAAAGCTATACTACTGACCGTTTCCCCTTTAGAGATTTCTTCAGAAGCGTAAAGGCAAAGGTAAGATACGATCTTTTCGGTCAGATCGAAAATAACAAGATATATTTTAAGGATGGACACATTTCTAAACTGGATTACGTTAAAAGTGAGCCTATGCTTGAGTACGCAAGAGATCTGTTTTTAAAGATCAATGAGCAGTACCTTAAGGAAAGCAATAAGGTCTACTTTGCAATGGTTCCCGATAAAAATATGTATCTTGCCGATATTAAACTTGATTACGCTGAGATCGAGGCATACTTTAAAAATGAGCTTCCCTTTGAAAATATTTCAATAAAAGAGCTTCTTGACGAAAACGATTATTATTATACCGACAGCCATTGGCGCCAGAATAAGATAACTGATATCGCCAAGGAAATTCTCCAAAAAATGGGCGTTGAGCTTGAAACAACTTATAAGGAAAACACTCTTGATATTCCCTTTAAGGGCGTTTGGCTTGGGCAGAGCGCATTAAGTGCTGAGCCTGATAAGATCACTTATCTTACAAACGATGCCATCGATAAATATAACGTGTACCTTTTAAATGATTACGGCAAGTGGGTAAGAAGCACTACCTATAATTTTGAAAAGGCTTCAGGCAAGGACGGTTATGAATTCTTCCTTTCCGGCACTCAGGCAGTAGTTGTTGTTGATAACCCCACAAACACTTCCGGCAAAACCCTCGTTGTGTTCCGCGATTCCTTCGGTTCATCAATGGGCCCCTTGCTCGCTGAAGGCTATTCCCGCACCGTGTTTATCGACCTCCGTTATATTGATTCCTCACTTTTAGGCAATATCCCCGGAGTTTCCTTTAAGAATGCCGATGTGTTATTTATGTATAGTACTTTGTTGCTTAATAGCTCTCTCGGTATGAAATAGGGAAAAGCACAAAAAATTCTTGAAACTGCGGGTTAACGTCAGCACAAGCTCCGCTTTGCGGTTTCACACAATAAATTGTGTAAAACCTATTTGGCTTCGCTGTGCTTCCTTTTCCCCAAAAAGCAATACTGCTTTTCGGGGACCCCTTTTAGTTATTTGCTCCTTTACGATTAACCTTCCCGCCCCTGATTTTCAAGCTTTTTTGCACTTTTCCAAAGCACAAAAAATTCTTCACATAAAGCAAAAAATCCTGCAATAGTTGCAGGATTTTTTCTATAGATGGAGTGTATTTTAACAAAACATATGATAATAAAGTTTTTTGTTATTAAGTATTGCTTCCGTAAGCGTATCGCCGTCATAAACAAGCTTTAGGGAGAAAAAGGGTTCATTAGTATCAAGGAGTTTCAGGAAGATCTTATCGCCCTCCCAAATGGGCAGGGAATATATCTTTTCCTTTTCGATCCATTGGAGATCGCCCTCATCACAATCCTTTAAGGTGCCTGAAAAATCCTTGCACACGAAAAGGTGCATATATTCGCCCTCCATATTTTTTGGCACAAAGGTTACTATTCCGCGGTATTCCAAGGAATTTAAGGTTAACCCCGTTTCCTCCTTTGCCTCACGGACAGCACATTCCTCAGGACTCTCGTTTTCCAAAAACTTTCCGCCAATGCCGATCCATTTATCCTTGTTTATATCGTTTTTCTTCTTTATTCTGTGAAGCATAAGATATTTGTTATCTTTTTCAATGTGAATTAAAGTTGTGTTTTTCATAAATTGCACCTCAAAATTATTATATCATAGGTTTCTTTTATTGTACACATAAATAATTCTTGAAATTTTGAGCTTGCTATGCTACAATAGAGCCATAAATGAAAACGGAGGAAAATAAAAAATGCTTAAAAAGATTATTTCGGTTTTGCTTGTTATGGTAGTAATAGTAACTGTTTGCGCTTGCACAACCACGGAAAAAGATAATACGGATAATTCTGAAACAAATAACGTTGAAACACCTATAATTACGCCCGAACCTGATGATGGCACTGTTAATGGTGCAAAGAGTATTGAGGATCTTATTGTTGGGTTAAG
>JAZNSH010000018.1:0-10338 GCA_045591115.1 Clostridia bacterium | reverse complement strand
GTTCAAAGAAAAATTCAACTGTGATGGTTGTAACAAACAAGAAGGTAAGATCTTTTGGGGAGAGTGTGACATTTATAAATGTGCAACTGCAAAAGGTTTTCGGCATTGTGGAGAATGCAAGGAACTCCCTTGTAAAGATTTAACCGAATTTATAGAAAATGGTCATAATCCTGATCGGCTATCTAATCTAAAAAAATGGAGAAACGAGATAATTGATACTCGTTGCGGACTTCATTGTATTAGTTGTGACTACAAAGAAACCTGCGGATGCGGTGGTTGTATAGAAACAAACGGACACCCGTTTCACGGCGAATGTCCGGTAGCAGTTTGTTGTCAAAATAAAGGGTTCGTTCATTGCGGAGAGTGTCCTGATATTCCTTGCGAACTGCTTACTCAATATTCTTGTGATCCTGAACACGGTGATACCCCTCAAGGAGCAAGAATTGAACAATGCAAAAAATGGAAAGCGAGCAATACATAATGAACATACATTTTCACGGATTAAATTTTTACTCAAAACAACCTCAAATTATTTTTGATTTCTATAAAGCATTAGGGTTTAGGGTGGTACAAGAAAAAGAGTCTGACGATTATTATGGTGCAGCTCTTGCACTTACAGATGAGAAAGAACCCGTTATGTGGATATGGTCTATCCCTGAAGGAAAAGAACAGCCTTGTTGTAATAATCTATACTTTACTACTGATGGAAAAGTAGATGAGATATATGAAAATATCAAGGCAGCAGGAATTGATTGCCCTGAGCCAATAAAAACCTTTTGGGGCGGCACGGAACTGACTGTTACTGATCCTGATGGAAACACTATTTTGTTCTTATAAAGGAGTATAATCATGGAAAACATTAATGAATTATTAGAAAAATTAAAAAACGAACTTTTGGAGGAGCTTCCAAAGCAGATAGTAAATAAAATAGAAATGGAATTATCTTTTGATGATCAGATTGAGGATGGAGTAATCAGCGCCTTAGAAGGAATGAAAGATGCAAATGAATCAAAGGACAGATTGTACATTCTTTCGCAGGATAAAAAGTTATTATGTCCTCTTTTATCTGCTGAAGTTCATAATGCAAACAGTAAAAATCCTAAATCCAACGAGTTTCCTTTTGTTATAACAGTAAGAAGCGGGATTTATTCAAACAACGTGTTTGGTTGGTATAAGGATGAAAAATCGGCAAAAACGGAATTAAAAAATATTTACAACGCATTGAAATTTGCCGAAAAAGATCAATATGCAGTTTATGAAATGAAGTAAAAAAGGGCTGAAAAATCAGCCCTTTTTTATATCAATTCCTTAAGTTTTAAAATATCTTCTTCGGTTGTTGCCCAGCTTGTTGCAAAACGAACAACCGTATGATCATCGTCATATTTTTCCCAAAATCCAAAGCGAACATATTTCTTTAATTCTTCCATCTGTTTGTTTTCTAAAATAATAAACTGCTGATTTGTCGGTGAATCAAGGAAAAATTTATAACCTTTTTCTGTAAAAATATCCTTTAATTTTTCAGCCATTTCAATAGCGTGTTTGCTGATTTTAAAATACAAATCATCGGTAAACAACGTATCAAACTGAATTCCTAAAAGTCTACCCTTTGCGATCATTGCACCGTGTTGCTTTACTGTATTCATAAAATGCTTAGGCGCATTATTATGAGTAAAAACAACTGCCTCACCGCAAAGTGCACCTACTTTTGTTCCGCCTATGTAGAAAACATCAGAAATTTCAGCAATATCCTTTAAAGTAACGTCAGTATCATTGCTCATAAGGCCGTAGCCTAATCTTGCGCCGTCAATAAACAGTTGCATTGAATATTCTTTGCAAATTCTGCTTATTTCAGTAAGTTCGGATTTTGAATATAACGTTCCATATTCTGTGGGATGGGAAATATATACCATACCGGGAAAAACCATATGCTCGTGATTGTCATCTGCATAAAAAGTTTTAACGTAATCATCAAGCTCTTTTGCATCAATTTTGCCGTTATGATTTGGAAGAGGCAAAACCTTATGCCCAATAAACTCAACTGCGCCTGCTTCGTGGGCATTTATGTGGCCCGTTACGGCAGAAACAACACCTTCATAAAGCTTAAGACTTGCAGAAATAACCACCTGATTGGTCTGAGTTCCGCCAACTAAAAAATAAACGTCAGCATCTTCTTTACCGCAAGCCTTTTTTATTTTCTCTCTTGCACTTGCACAATATTTATCGGTGCTATAACCTGATAAAGGTTCCATATTAGTTTCAATAAGTTTTTTTAAGATTTCAGGATGTGCACCTTGGATATAATCACTTTCAAATGATAACATAATTATCTCACTTTCATTTTTGATAGATCCATTTTTTCGTAGTTTTCAATATAATCAAGAACTTCATCGGCAGTTTCAAAGGCAGGATACATTTCTTTGCACTCTATATTTATAAAATTGCCTTTTATTGCTTCATCAAGCATCGAAATCATACTGTTATAAAAGCCGTTTACGTTAAATAAAACAATGGGTTTATTATGACGGCTCAGTTGTTTAAGTGTAAGCACCTCTAAAAACTCTTCAAAGGTACCGATTCCGCCGGGAGTTACAATGAAAGCATCAGAACTGTCTTCCATAATTTGCTTGCGTTCGCGCATTGTTTTTGTGCGAATTAGTTTAGTGCAATCAATATTAAGAACTTCTTCATTGGTGAAAAATTCGGGAACAACACCGGTAACAGAGCCGCCCTTTTCTTCAACACCGCGAGAAACTGCACCCATCATACCCGTAGCACCTGCACCATAAACTAAGGCGTAACCACGCTCTGCAATTTTTCTCCCAAGCTCTTCCCCTGCTTCTATATATTTTTTATCTATGGTATCACTTGCTGCACCATATATACAAATATTCATTAAAAATCACCTTTAATTAAGAATAAACTTATCTAAAATATCTACAGTACCGCTACCCATAATAAGAACAAGATCATCAGGCTCAAGCTGTGTTTTAAGATATGCACCGCACTCTTCCATTGTGGGAATATAAATGCAATCATCATTATATTTTTCAATAATTTTATCAACTATCATTTTGGAGTTGATCGTTGGATCAAAAGGCTCACGGTCGCCGTAGACGTCAATAAGAACAGTTTTATCAGCATTATGGAAGCAATCAACAAGCCTATCAAACTGTGCTTTTGTTCGGGTAAACAGCGCAGGCTGATAAATAAGCCATAATCTGTTTTTCTTAACGTGCTTCGTTGCTTCAATAGTTGCGGCAACCTCTTCGGGATGATGACCATAATCATTATAAATTTTTGCACCGTTATAGCTTCCGCGATATTCAAAGCGTCTGCCTGCACCCGTATACATTTTAATACCGAAAAGTGCCTGCTCAAGAGTTAATCCACAAAGAAGCGCAGAAATAATCGCCGCCATTGAGTTAAGCACGTTTACTTCACCAATAACAGACAATTCAACGTGCGCTAAAAACTCATTTTCCTTGAACATATCATATCTGGGGAAACCGTCATCAGAATATGTTATATTTTCTGCATGATAATCGGCATCCTTTGAAAAACCGTAAGAAACGAATCTTCTGCCGCAGTTTTTCATCATATTTAACGTTCTTTCGTCATCGAAGCAACCAACAACGTAACCATCTTCATCAACAAGCTGACAATAAGTTGTAAATGATTTTACGATATTATCAACTGTTTTAAAATAATCAAGATGGTCAGAATCAATATTAAGAACTATCGCAATATGAGGTTTTAAAGTAAGATAAGAATCAACGTACTCACATGCTTCTGTAATGAAAAATTCATCTTTTCCCGTATATACGTTACTTCCGATAGTCGGAAGTACACCGCCGATATGAATGGTGGGCTCAACTTCTGCACGGTAAAAAATTTCAGAAACCATTGAGGTTGTTGTTGTTTTACCGTGTGTACCTGCAACACCAATACACTTTTTACATTTTGCAGAAATAAGACCAAGCATTGCGGCTCTGTCAATGCAAGGAATACCGTTACTTTCCGCATAAGCACGCTCAACATTATCTTTGGGTATAGCAGCAGAATATACAACAAGTGATGCATTTTTTACGTTATCAACACTGTGCCCTACAGTTGCATTGATTCCTAAGCTTTTAAGGCGCTGAAGTGCATCGCTGTCAGATCTGTCCGAT
The DNA here is from genome assembly GCA_045591115.1 of Clostridia bacterium. Classification (GTDB taxonomy): domain Bacteria; phylum Bacillota; class Clostridia; order Christensenellales; family QALW01; genus UMGS1322. Next base: position 6,169 of record JAZNSH010000018.1, on the reverse strand, counting down.
CCGCTTACGTCAGTAAAACCCCAATTATGTAAAATCTCAGCCAATCCGCACATACTGTGACCGCCGATTGCAATAAAGTGTATGTTTTTATTTTTGTAATCATCAAGCTTTATCATATTGATTATCCTCTTTCAATTTAATGATAATATTATACCAAAAACATAAAAAACTTACAATAGGTTTTTATATAATATGAAAAAAAGTGCCATATTGGCACTTTTATCCGAAAACTTTTTTAATTGCTTCAAGATATTTATATCCGTTTACCGTATCAGGTTCAAGATAACTGCCTTCCGTCCATTCATTCCAGGCATTTATTGTTAAAATTCTGTCTTTTTCAGGTTTTGTGCTTAAATACTTCTTAATCTCGATCAGTTGATCTTCAAACTGCTCAGGTGATATTTCAAGGATCCCCGTAAAGGGATAACCGTAGTCACCATAAACATCACTTTGACAACACCTGGGACTCGAGTCCCAACTCATTGTTGCATTTGGATAATACGGAATTGCAAATTCCTCATCATATTTTTTTATATCTTCAAAAACTTTTGCTTTGATTTTTTCGTAAGAGTGTCTTGGAAAATCAAAGGGCTGATGATGAGTCCACACATAGCTTGTTGCGCTGTCGAATCCCAAATAATCAAGTTGCTCTTTAGGTGAAGCAAGGATACCGTCTTCAGGCAGAACCTTAACGTTAAACATAACAGCATTAAGGTGTAATTCGCCTAACCCCTTTGCTCTTACTCGTTCACGGAACTCTGCAATAACACGCTTGCAGATTTCCATTCCGCCAAGACTTTTTATAAGAGTGCTTAATTCATAAAAAGAAAAATAAAGTTTTCCGTCAACCTTCCAATACGATGGATGTGAAAAATATTTTTCTATACAGTAATCAGTTGCTTCAATAAATGTTTTTTCATCAACGATACACGTCATATCAGGATGCATTGGCTCATTTGCCCGTGCGGGATGGTTATTGCCCCAATTTTTATGATTAGCATACATAAGGGCAAATTTAACCTTATCATTATTCTTTGCACCCATATAGCCTTCTTCAAGACAACGTGATAAAAAAGATCTGTTTTCAAACCAATACCAGTCAAACAAGAAACAATCAACTGCATGATCTGCCGCAGCATCAATCTTTTTTTCCATAACAGACGGATCTGCTTCATCTTCATATCCCCACAAGGGAACTTTAGGTTGCTGATGATTCTCAAATCTTGGGGTTGCATGCTTTAAAAGCTCCCATTCTGTCCAACCCTTACCGTGTTTTCTTTCATTTGCTTCATCAACATGCCAGTTTGGAAAATAATATACCGCTGTCTGATAGCCTTTCGCCATAACCAAGCACCTCCATTTTTTTAATAATATATCACACTGCACTGTATTTTTCAATAGTCAATTTCATTATTCTACAAAAATTCAAGAAAGAAAATATTGAAATGTTTTTTGTAATATTGTATAATCAATTCAGATAGAGGTGATTTTTGTTGATTACAAGTATTCTTTTTGAAAACCATCAGAATTATATGAAAAATATGCCGATTATTTATCATAAAACTGTCCGAACATCTGAAAGAAAAATAAAAGATATTAATTGGCACGAAAATATCGAAATTCTTCATTTTACCGATGGAGAAGGTTACGTTTCCTGCGATGAACGTGATTTTAAAGTAAAAAAAGATGATGTTATAATAGTTAACAGCAACGTTTTACATTCATTTTCCACAGAGAGTACGATGGAATATCACTGCATAATTATTGACCGTGATTTTGCATTAAAAAACGGTGTAGATACAAGCAAGCTTCAATTTAATGAATATATTTCCAGCGATAAACAATTAATTGATTATTTTGAAAAAATATATAGCGTTACATCTAAGGAATGTGAATATATCGATATTGCCGCGGTAGTTTTGCCAGCATTATGTTATCTGTATCATAATTATTCTACGGAAATTTTACAAGAAAAGAAAAGCGACAACATAATAAAGGATGCCATAGCCTATATTCTTGAAAATATTAAAAGAGAAATTTCAATTGATGAAATAACTGAAAAAATCGGAATAAGCAAATATTATTTTATACGAAAATTTAAAAAATCCGTTGGCTATACGCCTATTCAGTATATAAACATTCAACGTTGCGAAATGGCGAAAATTTTACTAAAAGAAAAAAATCATTCAATAAAACAAATTGCAAAATTATGTGGCTTTGAAGATGCTTCATATTTTTCTAAGGTTTTTTATAAGTATAATAAGGTTCATCCATCTGATTATAGGTAATTGGCAATTTTTTTCACATTAACTTATCATTTTTTCATCAAAAGAAACATATTGAGCAATTTTGTTATATATTCAAGCAATTTTGTATATTGCATTATTTATCAATTTGTTTTACAATAAAGAAAAAAGAAAAAGGAGAAATAACAATGTATAAATTCCCTATCGGCGTTATGCTTGAATCCTTCAGAATGCCCTTTGATGATGCACTTGATGCTGCTCACAAAATGGGTGCAAACGGTATTCAGCTTTATGCAACAAACGGTGAAAACACACCCGAAAACCTCAATTCAAATGCAAGAAAAGAACTTTTAAAGAAATTAACTGACAGAAATATGGTTTTCTCAGCTATCTGCGGTGATTTCGGCAAAGGCTTTGGCGATCCTGAACAAAACAAAATCTATATTGAAAAATCAAAAAGAGTTATTGATCTTGCAAAGGATCTTGGCACCAATATCGTTACAACACATATTGGTGTAGTTCCAAGCAACAAAAACAACCCTCGTTACAAAATTATGCAGGATGCTTGCGGTGAGCTTTCAGACTATGCAAAGAGTATGGATGCTTATTTTGCAGTTGAAACAGGTCCGGAAACCGCCGTTGTACTTAAAGAATTTTTAGATACTTTATCAGGTGCAGTCCGCGTAAACCTTGACCCCGCAAACTTTAAAATGGTTACCGGTGATGATCCCGTTCAGGCAGTATATACTTTAAAGGATTATATCGTTCACACTCACGCAAAAGACGGTGTTAAGTATATTGACGTTGATACTGAAATTATTTATCACGTTGTTCACCCCATTCCTGAAGAGTTCCAAGGAAAAGTTTTCTTTAAAGAAGTACCTTTAGGCGAAGGCAGTGTACCCTTTGAGGCATATTTAAAGGCTCTTGATGATATTGGATATAAGGGATTCCTTACTATTGAACGTGAAGTTGGCGAAAATCCCGTAAAGGATATCCAGACAGCTTATAATTTCTTAAAAAATTTGGAGGAAAAATAAAATGGCAAGTCATGAACCTACTCTTGAAAAATTTGAAGCAAAAACAGAATATACCGGCAAAAAATTAAGAATCGGTATGGTTGGCGCAGGAAACATTGCAGTATCACACGCTCAGGCATATGCTAAAGTTCCTCAGGCAGAAATAGTTGCGATTTGTGATATTGATGAAAGCCGTCTTGATCCATTTGGAGAGAAATTTGGCATCAAAAAGCGCTATAATTCCATTGAAGATATGATCGCCAACGAAGAACTCGATGCTGTTGATGTTTGCGTTTGGAACTGTAATCACGCTAAATGCTCAATCTATGCCCTTGAGCATGGCTTAAACGTTCTTTGTGAAAAGCCTATGGCTTATAATACCGAGGAAGCAATCAAAATGAAAGAAGCCGCCGATAAATCAGACAAGCTTCTTATGATTGGTTTTGTTCTTCATTTTTCAAGCGAAACTGCTCTTGTTGAAGATTTCAAAGAAGATCTTGGTGAAATTTATTATTCAAAAGCAACATACTTACGCAGACACGGTGCTCCCGGTGGTTGGTTCTGTGATAAAGCTCGTTCAGGCGGCGGACCTATCATTGACTTAGGCGTTCACGTTATCGACCAAACCCGTATGCTTATGGGCAGACCTAAGCCTATTTCCGTTTTTGCCGCCTCATCAAGCAAAATCGGATTCAGACCTCATCTTGTAAACGGTGTTGGTTGGAGTCCCTCCCCAAGCAAATTTGATAACGGTGTTCAAGACGTTGAAGACTTCGGTACTGCTTTAATTCGCTATGATAACGGCGCAGTAACTCTTTTGGAAACAAGCTATTCACTTAACGGTGAAGCAAATACATCAAAGGCTCTTTACGGTACAAAGGGCGGCGTTGTTATGTCAAACGAAGGCACGAAAATTTATTCTGAAATGCATAACCGACTTGTTGATATTACACCTTCAAATTCAGGCATCCCTGCTGACGATCCATTCAAAAAAGAACTTGCACACTTTGTTGACTGTTGCCTTAACGGAACCAAATGTATCGCAACTGCAGAAGACGGTATCTGGGTTATGAAGATTCTTGATGCAGTATATGAATCCGCAAGAACAGGTCACGAGGTTGAAATTAAATGAATTATTCAGTAACCTCCTATAGTTTTTCGCAGTTATTACGTGCAGGAAAAGTAACTCAAAGACAAATGGTTGCTCTTGCAAAGGAAATCGGTTTTGAAGGCATTGAATTTACGGATCTTGTTCCCGAAGAAGGCTTTTCTGAAGAAGAATATGCTATTTTACTTAAAGAAGAAGTTGCAAAGCACGGCTTAAAGATGGTATCTCATACAGTTGGCGCAAATCTTCTTGCCGATGACATTGATGTAGAAATCGAAAGATTAAAGCATAAGGTTGATATTGCTGCACTTTTAGGCGCACCCACATTAAGACACGATGCTTACTTTTCTTTCCCTGCCAATAAACCTGAAAATGCTGATTTTGACTATTATCTTCCCCAGATTGCCGATGCTTTCAGAAAAGTTACTGAATATGCCGAAACAAAAGGAGTAAAAACCTGCACAGAAAATCACGGTTTTATCTGTCAGGATGCTGACCGCGTTGAAAGAATCATAAAAACAGTTAATCACAAAAACTTTGGTTGGCTTGTTGATATGGGTAACTTTATGTGTACTGACGGTGATTGCTATGAAAGTGTTAAAATCGCCGCTAAATATGCTTTCCACGTTCACGCAAAGGACTTTTATCTTTTAGATAAACCTGAAAATGCTATAAAAACAGCAGGCGGAAAATATATTCAAGGCTCTGCCGTTGGAAAAGGTGTTGTTCCCGTAAAAAAATGCCTTGATGAATTAAAATCACAAGGTTATAACGGTTTCGTTACAATCGAATTTGAAGGATCAGAAGATTGTATTGAAGCATTAAAATACGGTTTGAATTTCTTAAAATCTTGTGAATAAACATTATAATCCACATTGTTTTGCAATGTGGATTTTTTTTAGATAAAAGAAATTTAATTTCAGATAAATCTCTGCTATTGATTTTTTATTATATATATGCTATAATTTTCTTGTAAACGGGGATGGCACCCATAACAAAAAACTGCTTTACAAAAAAACAACAAGGGGATGATACCCATAGCAAAAAACATAAATGTTGTTGATGAATTCGGAAAAAAATATGAAGCGACCTATTTGAATCGTGCAAAAGGTCTTGTAAAAAACGGTCGGGCACGCTTCATTGACGAAAACACCATTTGTCTTGCGTGTCCGCCAACAAATGTTTTGGAGGATAAAAATATGACAGATAATAATTTTGAATCAAAGAATGCTTCTGTTCAGGATGCAGTAGCAAACGTTTTAAATTCAAAGGCAAACAGAACAAAAGAAGAAAATAGTGAAACATCTCAAAAATTCACAATGGAATATTTACTTCAAAAAATTGAAGAAATATCAAAAGATCAACCTTATATTTCAGAGGCTATTACAGCACTTGAATTTGTGCAATCAGGCGGTCCGGGTGATGTAGGCGCTCAAGCAAAAGCTCACGCACTTGGCGAAATTGTAAAAGCAAGAGAAGCTACAAATCAAAAACTTCTTTCTCTTTATGAAAAAATGTATGATGATTTAAAGTCTGAAAAATTAGATTCAAATTTAATTATAAAAACTCTTGCACAGCCAGGCTTGTCTGAATGTTCGGCAGCAATGCTTTATGATGCGCTTAATAAAATTAATAAATAGTTTAAAAGCCACCTTAATGATATGGACCCAAAAGTTTAGACAAAATAACAATTAAATAATTTGCGAATGAGTTCGGTATTGCACCGGACTCATTCCTTTTAAATTCAGAGAAATTCGTTCGTTGTTGTAATAGTAAATATATTCATTAAGTTTATC